>JAFDYS010000010.1:0-36714 GCA_018267315.1 Bacteroidota bacterium
CAGCAGAACATGCAGCAGTTGCAGCAAATGAATGGTTCGCAGCAGGGCATGACGCAGATGGTTACCACGCTCAATGAATCGCTGAGCTCGCTACCCGTGGGACTCATCGTCTTCGGCGTGGTGTTCTTCTTCCTGTTTGGCTACCTGATGTATTCATCGCTCTTCGCCGCCATCGGTGCGGCCTCCGGTGATGAAGCCGATCAGTCGCTCACCTTTGTGGCCACCATGCCGCTCATCATTTCCTTCTTTCTGGCCTTCAATGCCATGAATGCGCCCAACAGCCGACTCTCCGTTTTCACTTCCATATTTCCGCTCACATCTCCCATTGTAATGCCGGCTCGCCTCGCGTACGAACCTCCGATGATTGAAATTATTCTGTCCATGGTTTGTCTAATACTCGGTTTCCTGCTGCTGGTATGGATAGCCGGAAAAATTTACCGCACGGGAATTTTGATGTACGGAAAGAAAATTTCCCTGAAGGAAATGATCAAATGGGTGAGATACTGATTTCGGAATTTCAATTTTCAATTGGTGAATAAGAGCAAAACTTTCTCCGTAATCCTGCTCCTTGTATTGGTACTGGGCGGAATTTCTTTTTTGGTTTCACAGTGTAAACCGAAATCAACGGTGAACAACGGAACCACAGAGGATACTTCCGCTAAAGCAGGAACCAGCAATCACGGTTCACAGGTCGCCGCACCCGATTTCAATGCGGATTCGGCTTATGCCTTTGTTGCGAAGCAGGTTTCATTCGGGCCGCGCATACCGGGAACACCCTCTCAAACGAAATGTGCCGGGTGGCTCATAGCCAAACTTAAAACCTATACGCCCACTGTGATCGTGCAGGACATCAAAGTGAGTTTGTGGAATCATCAGGAAGTGCCCTGTAAAAACATCGTCGCATCATTCAACCCGGTGCAGAAGAAACGAATTCTCCTTTGCTCTCACTGGGACACGCGCCCGTGGAGCGACCGTGATTCACTCAATCCAAAAAAACCTTTCGACGGCGCAGATGACGGCGGCAGCGGTGTGGGTGTGCTGATAGAAATGGCCCGGCTCATGAGCACGGAACTTCCTAATGTGGGCGTGGATATTCTGCTGCTCGATGTGGAAGATTATGGCCCGCCGGAATGGGACCCCGCATCGCGTAATCCCGAAATTCAGGCCTACTGCCTCGGCACGCAGGAGTGGGCCAGCTCGCCGCACGTACCGGACTATCGCGCTTACTACGGTATTCTGCTCGACATGGTGGGCGCGAAGAATGCCCGCTTCCTGCAGGAAGGAGCTTCGCTGCAATACGCTCCGTCCATCCTTGACAAAGTGTGGAGCGTGGCCAACTCACTCGGCTACAGCAATTATTTTGTTTATGAAAAAGCGCCCGGCATCATTGATGATCACGTGTACATCAACCGCATCAACGCCACGCCTACCATTGACATCATCAATTTGGATCGCTCTTCGAAATCCGGTTTTGCCAGGCACTGGCACACGCAGGATGACAACATGAACATTATTGATAAGAATACGCTCAAGGCAGTGGGGCAAACCTTGCTGCAGGTGGTGTATGCCGAGGCGGCAGATGCAACTTGATATTTACTGTTTTACGAAGCGTTGCGAATTGTTTTCCTTTCCTTCCATAATGATCACCTGGTAAACACCGGGAACCAGATTGCTGATGTTGAGCGCGCAGTCGCTGTGCCAGCTCCCGCTCATCACTTCCTGCCCGAGAGCATTCAACACACGGATGATTTTTTCATTCGGGTTTCCATTCACAAAATGAATCTGTAGCACATCCGTTGCCGGATTAGGAAAGAGCTGAAATTCATTTCTTGTTTTCTCAACAGAAGCGATCAGTACTGCAATGTCATTGTCGGACGAAATCAACTGCTTGTCAGGATCGACCTTGGCGGCATTGGCGGCAAATGAAATCGGCACGGAGAATTCCTGTCCGTCAAATTGATTATTGAAGATCACAATCGTATCCTGTGTATCGCTGCTGAAGCGAATGGGCACCGGCATTTCAAAGAAAGAAACCGACGGATCGGATGTGGTTTGATGAATGATCACGTACAGGTTGTTGGCCGTATCCTGCTCCCAGGTGACATCATATTTCGGATATCCTTCACCGTAATACCAGTCGTTGAAGAATTCGGTGAGATCCATGCCGCTTGCATTTTCGAGGTGTGCCTGCAGGTCGCTCGTGTAGGCAAATCCGTAATTGAGCTGAGCATCACTGAGGTAGTTTCTCACTCCTTCAAAGAAGAGTGAATCGCCAAGCACCCAGCGCAGCATGTGAAGCACCATGCCGCCTTTGGAGTAACTGAGCCGCCCGTCGAAAATGCGCCAGAGGTCGGTGGTGTCATCCACAAACACGGAGCCATCCGGCCAACTGGTGATGTAACTCACCTGGTCTTTTCTCCACTGCTTAAAATCAGTGACGCCGAAGAGATGTTCTTCGACGAGGCCTTCACAGTAGGTAGCGAATCCTTCATTGAGCCAGATGTCCTGCCAGCTTCCGCAGGTGACATTATCGCCGAACCATTGATGTCCGCATTCATGAGCAAGTAAAAACAAATCAAAACCCACCACGAACGTGATTGTTTGATGCTCCATGCCGCCGCCCCACAGGAATTCGCAGTGCCCGTATTTCTCTGCACTGAACGGATAATTCTTAAAGAGTGAATCATAAAGCTGAATAACGGGAATGAGATCGGGCGTGTTGTTCTGCGCATTGTTCAGGTCTTCGGGAAAAACAAAATTCTGCACGAGCAGTGTATCACCGTCAAACGGCACATAATCATTGTACGTGGAAAAATTAGAAACGGCCAGGCAAATGAGGTACGTAGCAATCGGGTAGCGGTGTTTCCAATGGAAGGTCACTTCATCTTCATTCTCTACCTGAGAAATCAGGATGCCATTGCTGACTCCGGTGTTGCCCGATGGAACCGTTATGAAGGCATCCATCGAATCCACTTTGTCAACGAGTGAGTTCTTGCAGGGAAACCAGTCTGAAGCGCCATAAGGTTCAGAGAGCGTAAACACAATCGGTTTGTTACTGCCGTGGGTTCCCTGGTTGAACGAACCGAAGCCCGTACTGGGCGGTGCGCCGTGATAAAAAATCGTAACGGAGTCAATCACGCCTGCCGGAAGTGCGGTAGAAAAATTTATGTCAAGCAAATCGCCGGTTAATTGGGTGAAGTTTACATCAGCACCGTGATAGGTTACGCTATCCACCGTAAGCACTTTGGAGAGGTTGAATTCAAGCTGAAATAAATCTTCATTCGGAACAACATAGCTGGTTACTGAACCGCTGATGTAGTATGCAGCCGGATCAATAATCCAGTTGAAGCGGTGGTACACGAGGTTGTAGGTGGTGATGTCGCGGACATCAGCCGAGGCATTCATACTAAATGTAGCGGCTTTCATCTCCGACTGAATCAGATCGTGATGCAAACGATCCTGCGCCGTGGCAATGTGTGTAGCTGCCAGCAGGCAGGCATACAGCATGATGGAAATAATTGTTTTCATACCCAGTTTCTTGATGATCCGGTGATGCGCAAAACTACCAGCAGTCTGTGAGGACAAAGAATGACATTTGTTAGTGGAACAACTGATAATTAAATGCGATACGGATGCTAAATGACAGTTATTCTTTCACAAATCTGATTACGGCTGCGGGATTACCCGAATCAACGGCCAGCAGATAGACGCCGGCATTCAGTTCAGAAACATCAATAGCCGCGGCCTTAACTGATGAGGAAAGTTTCTCTGAAATCAATATTTGTCCCAGCATATTCCTCACGCTGAGGGTGGATCCTGCCAGCGGAAGATTCTTCACTGAAACGTAAAGCCAGTCACCGGCGGGATTCGGATAAACGAAAATGTTATGCGGAGAATTATCCACTTCACTGATGCCGACATTGCAATTGTAATACGCGGCCGCCAGCATGAGACTGTTGTACACATTGAGGCGGCCACCACTCACGGTCGGGAAATTGTTGGTGAGATCATCGAGTGAATCCACTCCCTCCATGATGAAGTTCTTTATCCGCAGCGCCGCGCCCGCCGGATCAGTCCGAAAATCCTCAACTAATCCTTCGCATGGCAGCGAGTAAATCAATGCCACTGCACCCGCCACATGAGGCGATGCGGATGATGTTCCGGTTTTTGCACCATACGTATTGGCCGGCAGCGCCGAAACAATATTTGTTCCCGGCGCACCCAGGTCAATGGTAGAATCGCCATATCCTGCTGTGGGGTTCTTCTGATCAGTAGCGGTTGTGTTGGTTACGCTGATCATGTAATCACTCGGGCAGGCGGTAGGCATGTCACCCACCACATCCACATTCACCGTTGAATTAGCGGTAGCGGTTGCGTGCAGGATGCCATAGACTCCCATTGAATCGTACATCGCGCACCAGAGCGGAAAGTTGGCGGGCTGTCCGTTATTGATTCCGAATGAGGAGTTGGCTGAAACGATAAAGGCGCCATCAGCACCATTCGTTTCATTGTATTTCCTCCGCATGTCAAGCACGTAACTGTAGCCGGCCACCACAATGGATTCCACACCGGAATATCCTTTCACCGGAAGTATCTGCACATTCCAGTTCACACCTGCGACGCCCACTGAATTATTCCCCCTGGCTCCTGCAATTCCTGTTACATGCGTGCCGTGATAATCGCTGGGGATGTTGCCGTTGTTGTCGAGTGAATTCCATCCGTCATAATCATCAATGTATCCGTTTTCGTCATCATCAATACCGTTGCCGGGAATCTCGTGATAGTTCTTATGGTAGTGAATGTCTTCATGATTCAAATCAAAACCCTGATCCACTATGGCAATCACAATGGTGTCTCCGCCGGCTGTGAGTCCTCCGGTGGTTAAATCCCAGGCGGAAGCAGCATCAATATCAGCACCCATAGTTTGCCCGGACTGCCCGGTGTTGAGCATGTTCCATTGCTGACTGAACAGGGCATCATCGGGTGTGTTGCGCAGTTCAACATAATGATTGAATTGAGCAGCAATTACCTCATCCCTTTGTTTGAACGAACTGAGCATTTTGTTTTCTTCAATAGCAACATCATCAAAATGCAACAGCCAGATGTTGAGATACGGCGAGAGGTTTCTTTCAACAGCGAGTTGTGTTGGCTTGCCTTCCAGCGAAGAGAAGGCCCTTGTTAATCCGTTTATGTCAATTCCTTTTTTCAGCATCACCAGCAAATCTCCCGGCACATGATCTTTCTGCTGCGAAAAGGAAATAGCAGGATTCGCCGCCAGGGCGAAGAGGAGTGTAGCGAATATGAATCGGCTCTTCCGGAAAAAACGCATGCGTTGAATGTTCAGTGATGGATCACCATCTTCAGCATTTCAGGACGACTCTCCAGTTGTACTTCCAGGGTGTAAATACCATCAGGCAGAAATGAAAAATCGAATGAAACGGAATTGGTTTGGTTTGTCAGGTAGCGGTTGGTTGTTTTGAAAACTTCTTTCCCCGCTAAATTACGCACGATGATCTGAGCACACTGTTCGCTCAGGTCTTTCGACACTATTGTGACCATACCGCCGGATGGATTGGGAAACAGCGATACAGCTCGGGATAACTCTGTTTCATTCACAGCTGTGCACAAATCAACAGTGACTCCGATGGTGGTTGTTACCTCGCACTGGAACGAATTGGTGTACGAATAGCTGATGGTGTGCGTTCCGGCTCCGGCAGTTGCGGGGTCAAACACATTTCCGGATATGCCATCGCCGGAGAATGTTCCGCCGGAAGGCACTGCGTTGATGGTATCGCTTGCCTGATCAATGCAATAGAAAGAATCAAGTCCTGAAATAACGGCGGCTTCCAGCGAACTGGCATCAAGCACCGGAGATGAAAGCGTGGTGCAGCCATTGGAGTTAGTGACGAGCACGGTGTAGTTCATACTGTCGCTGCCCGCCGGCTGAAATACATTTGATGTGGCGCCGGAAATTTCTTCTCCGTTAGCATACCATTGATACGTCAGCCCCGTGCCATAGGGTGTTTGCAATGTGAACGGACTGCAGACGATGGAATCAATGAACAGATTGCCGTTGCCATGGTCAATAAGAATCTGCGCAACGGGTGCGCACAGGGAATCCACGATGTGATAAATTTTTCCGTCACTGCTGCCATACCCGGTAACATACAACTCGCCATAGCGGTCCTCGCCGAATGAAGTGAAATTGTAATTGGACCCATCCAGAACCTGCGTCGCATTCCAGTTGCCATTATTGTCTTTCTCCATGATCCTGAACTTGCCGCTGCAGTAATCCACGAAGATGTATTTACCGTATAAATTTTTGAACTGAGCGCCCCGGTACACGAATCCACCCGTGATAGAACAATCACCTCCGCTGTGCTGATATACGTGGATGGGCCAGGTGAGATCGCCGGCACTGTCGCAATGTGCCGTTTCATTTGCTGCAAGTCCTTCATAGCAATCCCATCCGTAATTCTGCCCGCCGGTGTCGGGTGCAGTAATCAAATCCACTTCTTCCCACGTTCCCTGTCCCACATCGCCGATCCAGAGATCGTGCGTGAGCCGGTCGAAACTGAAGCGCCACGGGTTGCGCATGCCCAGCGCCCACACTTCGGGTGCGAAGGTGGCATTGCCTACGAACGGATTATCGGGCGGCACGGCATATCCTGAATCAACACTTACATCAAGACGCAAAATTTTTCCCAGAAAACTCATCCTGTTTTGGCCGTTGTTATCAGGATCCCATGCGCTGCCGCCATCTCCTGTGCCGGCATAGAGATACCCGTCAGTCCCGAATCGGAGGCAACCACCGTCATGATTGTCATAATCAGGATGAGGAATTTTAAGAACGAATTGCTCGCTGTTTACATCCGCCAAATCAGGATTGGAAGGATCAACCCGGTAGCTCGCGATCACGTTGGAATCGGTACCGAGAGGTGAATAGTAAATGAAGAAGTAACCGGAGATGAAATAATCAGGAGCGAAGGCCAGTCCAAGCAGTCCCCGTTCACTGGATGTTTTCACCTTGGTGTGTATGTCGAGAAACGGTGTGGCGTTTTTATTTCCTGCCGAATCACAGACATAGATGTATCCGCTTTTCTGTACAATAAACAGACGTCCATCACCGCAGTTTTCAATGTCAACCGGTCCGGTAAAGCCGGTTGAAAATTGCTCCAGTTCAAAACTCTGCGCTGACAGTCGGAATGAAATCACCAGCAGCGAAAGAAGTGTGTGCCATTTCCCCATGAAAGCAAGATTAGAAATAAAATCGGAAACGCGGGAAGGCACCGGATCAGATGCCATAAGCCAAATTTGGCGATAACCATTTCTCAGCTTCTTCCACAGCAATTCCTTTTCGCCCGGCGTAATCTGCAACCTGATCCTTCTCAATCTTTCCTACTCCGAAATATTTTGACTTCGGATGAGAGAAATAAAATCCGCTGACGGAAGCTGCAGGATACATCGCAAAATTTTCCGTGAGTTGAATTCCGGCGGTGTCTTCTGCACCAAGCATTTCAAACAAATTTCGCTTCTCCGTGTGATCAGGACAGGCGGGATAGCCCGGAGCCGGACGGATGCCTGCATATTCTTCCCTGATCAGTTGTTCGCTTGAAAGGTTTTCATCCCAGGCATAGCCCCAATATTTTTTCCGCACCAACTCGTGCATCGTTTCAGCAAATGCCTCGGCCAGCCGATCGGCAATTGCTTTGATCAGAATAGAATTGTAATCATCATGATCCCGCTCGAATCGCTCGATGAGTTTTTCGATGCCGATACCGGCCGTCACAGCGAACAATCCGATGTAATCTTTGAGTGATGAAGATTTGGGAGCAACAAAATCTGCTAGGCACAAGTAGGGTTGCCCTGCCCCTTTCCGAGATTGCTGGCGGAGAAAGCGGAAAGTGCCGTGCTGACTTCCTGTTTCGTTCTTCCATTCCACATCGTCATTCACGGCGGTTGCTTCGTAAAAACCGATCACACCCTTTGCTCTTAAATGTTTCCTGCTCACCACTTCATCAAGCAGCTTATTTGCATCTGAGAAGAGTTTTTGCGCTTCATTTCCAACTACCGGGTCGCTCAAAATGGCCGGGTATTTTCCCGCTAACTCCCAGGTTTGAAAGAACGGAGTCCAGTCAATCCGTTTTCTGATTTCTTCCAGCGGAAAATCATCGAACACTTTATTGCCGAGGAATGAAGGAACAGGAGGCGAATAGTTTTTCCAGTCTATCTGAAACTTGTTCTGTCTTGCAAACTCAATGCTCACATAATTCTTGTCGCGCTTTCTTCCCAAATGTTGTTCGCGCAGGTCATCATATTCGGCTTTGATTTTGGAAGAGAAATTTTCCTTCTGTTCCCGGTTCAGCAATGAAGAAACGACAGCGACGCTCCGGGATGCATCAAGCACGTGAATAACCGGAGCACCATAGTTCGGCGCAATTTTCACTGCGGTATGAATGCGGGATGTGGTGGCGCCACCAATGAGCAATGGTGTTTTGAAACCGAGCCGCTCCATCTCTTTGGCCACGTGCACCATTTCATCGAGAGAAGGGGTGATCAATCCGCTCAGCCCGATGATGTCGGCGCTATCCTTATTGGCCGTCTCCAAAATTTTTTCTGCAGCAACCATCACACCGAGGTCAATCACTTCATAATTGTTGCAGCCCAGCACTACGCCCACAATGTTTTTACCGATGTCGTGCACGTCGCCTTTGACGGTGGCGAGCAAAACGCGCCCGGCGTTTTTGGGACCTGATTGTGATTGATCGGCAGCAAGAAATGGTGTGAGATAAGCCACGGCTTTTTTCATGACGCGGGCGCTCTTCACCACCTGTGGTAAAAACATTTTTCCGGAGCCAAACAGGTCGCCCACCGCATTCATTCCATCCATCAGCGGGCCTTCGATTACTGCGATGGGCCGCTGCAACTTCACCCTGGCTTCTTCGGTGTCTGCTTCAATGAATTCCGTAATGCCTTTAACGAGCGCATGTTTCAGCCGCTCTTCAACCTTCAGTTTTCTCCATTCATCATCCGGCTTCTGGTTTTTGGATTTGGATTTTACATTTTCTGCGAATGCAACCAGCCGTTCAGTGGCATCGCTTCGGCGGTTGAACAAAACATCTTCGATGAGTTCAAGCAGGTCTTTCGGAATCTCATCATATACGCCGATCATACCGGCATTCACGATGCCCATATCCATGCCCGCCTGAATGGCATGATAGAGAAAGGCTGTGTGCATGGCTTCACGCACAGGCGTGTTGCCACGGAATGAGAACGAGAGATTGCTCACGCCGCCACTCACTTTCGCATACGGCAGGTTTTCCTTGATCCATTTGGTGGCTCTGATGAAATCCGTTGCATAGTTAGCATGCTCTTCTATTCCGGTGGCAATGGCCAAAATGTTTGGGTCAATGATGATATCCTGCCGCGGGAAATGAATTTTTCTGGTGAGCAAATCATAACTGTGTTTCGCAATTTCAATCCGGCGTTCAAATGTGTCGGCTTGTCCCTTTTCATCGAAACACATCACTACGGCCGCGGCACCGTAGCGGCGGATTTTCTTTGCCTGCTCGAGAAACTTTTGTTCACCTTCTTTCAGAGAAATGGAATTCACGATGCCTTTGCCCTGGATGCATTTCAATCCGGCTTCAATGATTTCCCACTTTGATGAGTCAATCATCACGGGTACTTTGCTGATGTCGGGTTCGGAGGCAATGAGGTTCAGAAATTTCACCATGGCTTGTTTGCCATCGAGCATTCCCTCGTCCATATTCACGTCAATGATCTGTGCGCCGTTTTCTACTTGCTGCCTTGCTACGTTCACGGCTTCTTCAAAATTTCCGGAAAGGATGAGACGCGCAAATTCTTTGGAGCCGGTGATATTCGTGCGTTCACCGATGTTGATGAAGTTGCTTCCCGGGAATATCTTCAACGGTTCGAGTCCGCTGAGATGGAGGTTGTGGTTTTTCATATTATTCTTAACTAAGAGTAATAGGATTAAAAACTCCTGCAACTCCTGTTACTCCCAATTTATTCTTTTAACTAGGAGTCATAGGAGTGAATAGGAGTAAAAACTCCTGCAACTCCTATTACTCCCGGGTTACTATTCAACACCGACTTCCAGTTTTCTGGGTGAGATGTTTTTCACAGCATCCGCCATCGCCCTGATGTGATCTGGTGTAGTGCCGCAGCAACCGCCAACGATGTTTACAAATCCCGCTTTTGCAAATTCCCGGATAACGCTCGCCATGTGTTCCGGTGATTCATCATATTCACCAAACTGATTCGGCAGTCCCGCATTGGGATAGCAACTGATGAAACAATCGGCCACTCCGGAAAGCTCTTCAATGTAAGGGCGCATCAACTCAGCCCCTAACGCGCAGTTCAATCCCGCACTCAGCGGTTCAGCATGCGCGACCGAATTCCAGAATGCTTCTGGCGTTTGTCCGCTCAGCGTTCGCCCGCTTTGATCGGTGATGGTTCCGGAGATCATGATCGGAATTTCCTTTCCCGTCTTTTCAAAATATTCTTTGATGGCGAAGATGGCTGCTTTTGCATTGAGCGTATCGAAGATCGTTTCAACGAGCAGCAAATTCACGCCGCCATCCATTAAGCCGCGAATTTGTTCTGTGTATGCGACCACCAGTTCGTCAAAAGTGACGGCGCGAAAACCGGGATCATTCACATCCGGAGAAATGGAAGCCGTTTTATTAGTGGGTCCCATGGCACCTGCCACAAATTTTGATTGGCGAATTTCAGTTTGTGGATCAAAGTTTTCAATTGCCTGTCGGGCAATGGTTGCCGCTGCACGATTGATTTCATACACGTATTCCTCCAGTTTGTAATCAGCCATGGAAATGGCAGTGGCATTGAACGTGTTGGTTTCAATGATGTCAGCACCGGCGCTGAGGTATTGCTCATGAATTTCGCGTATGATCTGCGGTTGGGTAAGACAGAGCAGATCGTTGCATCCTTTCAGTGAAGCCGGATGATTTTTGAATTGTGGGCCGCCGTAGTCTGCCTCATTCAATTTGTACCGCTGGATCATGGTGCCCATGGCGCCGTCAAGTATCATGATTCGCTGTTCGAGAGTTTCTTTGATTTCCATATTTTGTTTTTTTACTAAGAGTAATAGGAGTTTTAGGAGTAAAAAATCTTACAACTCCTGTTGCTCTTAGTTGTTTTGTCTCTTACCTCGAAAGCGCGTTGAAAATTTTCAGTCCGCTTATCTTCATCCCGGCATGCCTGCCGGAACCAGGAATTAGCACCCACCTGGATGGGTTGCTAAGACATCAAAGGGCCTGTCCCTCCGTCTTTCTTGATAAGAAGCGCCAAAAGTAGTGACCAATTACCAATATCGGATTAACAAATAATTTTCGGCTAGAAAATCTCTCATGATTGGTTTGCGCTTGTGTGTGTTGCTGGTTATCATTTTTCCTCTTCACTCCGCAGGACAAAAAATTAAATGTGATGTAATTGCGAAACTTCCTCATGAAATTTCCGAATCATCCGGTATTGTGGTTGCAGACAGCAATCTTGTCTGGACGATGAATGACAGCGGCGGGGGAAATGCCATCTTCCTGGTAAACTCGCAGGGCGAATTGCTGAAAACACTATTACTGAATGCAACGCAGAATCATGATTGGGAAGATTTGACCAGTGATTCCGCCTACCTCTATATAGGTGACTTTGGCAACAATGCAAACCGGAGACGCGATCTGGCGATTTACAAATTTCCCCGTGCAGCCGCTTCAGATTCCGATCACTTCATGCCACAAATCATTTCATTCACATTTGCCGATCAAACTGCTTTCCCCCCCAAACCCGGTAACTGGAATTACGATTGTGAGGCCTTCTTTCACCTCGATGATTCACTTTATCTTTTTTCAAAAAACAATTCTAATCCCACCACCGGTTTCACCAAACTTTATCGCTTGCCGGACCGGGAAGGAACTTACCGTGCGCAACCGGTTGACAGCTTCTGCGTTCATGAACCGGTAACAGGTGCTGCAGTTTCTGCTGACGGAAAAACAGTTGTGCTGCTGACCTATTTCTCCCTATGGATCTTCAGGGATTTTCCGGGCAGGCAGTTTTTCAGCGGAAGCGCATTTCAGTTTCCCATCAGGGGACTCACGCAGAAGGAAGCCATATGTTTTTCATCTAATCGGGAATTGCTTGTCACGGATGAACGACGCTTTGGAAAAGGAGGGAAACTTTATTCCGTCGATTTAGATCGGCTTGATTTCACACTAATCACCCTGGTTTACCGGAAGCAATGGTGGAAGCATGCCAGGTACAATGCGTTCAACAACCCGAAACGCAGTTACAACAAGATCATGAAGCAAGAAGCTGCCCGATGATTTTGGGATACCACTCATATTCGAGTTGGTGGACTTTCTGCGCAAGCGTTTCCGGTGTGTCACCGGCTTCCACGGGAATTGATTTCTGAAAGATGATTTGTCCGTCGTCGTACTTCTCATTGAGGTAGTGAATGGTGATACCGGTTTCCTTATCACCGGCTTTAATCACCGAGTCGTGAACCTTCATGCCGTAATATCCCGGGCCGCCGTGTTTGGGGAGCAGCGCGGGGTGAATGTTGATGATGCGTTTTGGAAATGCCTGCAGCAGCGTTTCAGGAACAAGCCACAGAAAACCGGCCAGCACGATGAGATCAATTTCACTTTCACGCATCAGCTTCACCACATGATCAGTTTCATGTAAATCTTTTTTGCTGATGAGGTAATACGGAATGTTGGCCTCATTGGCCACATCGCGGGCTTTCGCATGCTCATTGTTGCACACAATGCACTCAACCGATACATCCGGATTCGCATGGAAATACTGGATGATATTCCGGGCATTGGTGCCGGTGCCTGAAGCAAAAATGGCGATGCGTTTCATTCAGAACCCAAATTCAGTATGCATTACTTCATCAAAAAACTGAGTCATGTTCGAAAATCCATCCAGCTTGTGCAGCTCGAGCGTGGAAATAATGAAGTTGGTTTCGCCCGATCCGTTCTTCTTTTTGGCCATCACGGCTGATTCTCCCTGCCAATTGGAAAGTGACAGGTTGTTATTGTCTTTCGCAATCAGTTGTGCATCATATAAAACTTCAGCGCCCGCCACAGGAATGAACGGACGCACGACACCAATAAACGAAGTGCTCTTCAAATCAGGAAAGCCGGATTGCTGGCTGAATACTTTTGACGTGTCAGTGAGAAGAAGCGTGGTATCCTGCGGCACCACGAATGACTGAATGGGAGTGAAATCCAGAAACCCCGATTGCTCATCAAACAACGATGAAACATAAACGGACATGAGCAGCTTTCCACCTTCGTCGAAGAATTCATTAAGCGCCCGTTGTCCGATGGAGAGTGAGTTAGACGCATCATTGGTGTACCAAACAATGCCTTTGAACAAGGCAAATATTTTTGATTGGGTGAAGTTGTCCGCCGATTGTTGCGTGTAGGCATTGTTTTGTTTGGCGAACAATTGCAGGGTATCTGCCCCGCTGAAACCGGCAGCGGCCAATTGCTGTGTGTAAAACGATTCAACCGCAGCACCGTTTGATGAATAGCCATCCACCATCAAAATTTCAGACGACACCTTCTTTACAAACACCGATGCAGATGCCACATACGGTGAAACGGCTTCGGCATTATCAACGGCGCGTAAGTACAGTGTGTTATTGCTGTTGATTAGCAGTCCGGTCATATTCGCATCTTCTGCGACGGAGTTATTGTTTACATAAACGCGGCAGTCAGTTGCTGAAACCTGGAGGTTGATTCCTTCGAACACGGCGCTTCCTGCAGTTACACTGAGTGAATAAGGAACCTGTGAAGTATCGTTCCAGCATAGTTCAAATCGTTTCAGGTTGGCGGTGCCGTCCGGATCACTTCCTTCCCAAAAGAACCGCAATACCGGAAATGACTTTGTCGGGTTGTTCTCCGCATACACAAACTTCACGGAGGGCGGCGAGTTCTTAACTGGTAAAATCAAATGAGCCGGCGTAGGGTCTGCAGCGCCGAGATTATCAATAGCGCGGATGTAAAACGGAAAATCAACCGTGTCTTTACCCGGTGGCGTGGCCAGCAGAAAAATGCTGTCTTGTGCATAGGTGAATTGCCATTCGGTGGCGGCAGTGATGATACTGTCAAAGGTGAATTCGTATCCGTTGATAAATCCGTCGGGATCATCACCCCACCAGTTGATTTCAACCTGCGAGTTAAGCCGTTCACCATCCACTCTGATGATGGTGTCCACCACCAGAAAAGTTTCCGGTTCGCGGTTGCTATTCAGCTCACCATCGAATGTGGTTTTACAGGCAGTAACCACGTAAGCCATCAAAAGCAGGAAGAAAAACCGGTACGGCACTTCGAATCAGTGAATGCGATAAAAGTAGCCGATTTACTGCAGAGAAATATTCAATTGTAAAGCACTGTATTCACGAGCGGAATTTCCACCGTTACCTTGCTTCCGCCCTTGGTATAGCGAAGCGGATACATGGCGTTGAGTATGGCGATGCCGCGGCCATGGTTGTGAAAGACCCGGTTGTCATCGAACGTGAGAAACTTTTCAAAGTCGAATCCCCTGCCCATGTCTTCTACGGTAACCTGAATGCGATCGGGCAGCCGGCGATACGTGACATGTACAAACTTGTTTCTGTTTTCAGGAAGACCGAGCCGGCGCTCCACTTCTTCATTGAGCCGGTTTTCAGCTATGAGATTTGTTTTTTCCTCGTAAGTGAGCCCGATGTTGCCGTGTTCGACTGCATTGGCAAAAAGCTCCGAAATCAAAATAGATTCTTCCGGATGCGGACATTCATTCGCAATGCGTATGGCCAGCGAGTCGCCTTCCATTACGGATCGAAAATGAAATTCGCCTTCCGTGAGAAACTTAAATGAGTGCTCACTCTCTTTCAGTTTAATCAGCAGCTCCTTCTTTCGCTCGGCATCGCGAATGGCAGCGCGAATAGTTGAGAAGAGCAGCTCCTTCTTCACCGGTTTCACCAGATAAAAAAATGCTCCCGCATCAATGCCCTGCTGAATGTCATCGGCGCTGCCCATGATGGTTTGCATGATTACCTGAATGTCTTCAAATGATTTTTCCTGCTTGATGGTGCGGAGGAATTCAATGCCGGTGATGTCGGGCATACTCCAGTCAAGAAGCATTACCTCAATATCATCATGCTGCCGGTCCAGAATTTTTCTGGCCTCATTGGCGTGATTGGCGTACAAAACATTGTAACCTTCACGTTCCAGCGATGTCCTGACCACGGTGGCGAAAGGAATGTCGTCGTCGACGAGCAACAGCGTGTGTGACAAAGTCGTGTTTATTTAAAGTGAAAAACGTGTCCTACGCAAGAATAATAAATATGTCAATATCTTGCCATAGTATGGAGCACATTCTTTACAACGGCTTTTGAAAATGGTCTACGCCCACGGGGAGTGAAAGGATAAAACCGGGTAAGAAAAAAGAAGATTCCGGCAGCGGGCTAAGATTTCCGCGAAGCTACCACGCACACTTTCTTAAACCGTTTTACGGTTCCGGACAGATCAAATAATTCCACAAAAACAATGTACGTCCCCATTCTCGCCTTATCGCCATTCTCTGAAATGCCATCCCAGGTGAACGTACCGGTCTGCGCAAGCAGGGCATTATGCACAAGGTTCTTTGTTTCACGCCCCTGTGAATCGAAGATTTTTATGTTGGCCGTATATCCGGCCTGATCAAACAGGTACGAGATGCTGAGGACGTCATTGAACCCGTCGCCATCGGGTGAAAATACCTGCGGTGAAAGAGTGATTTCATTGCCCGTTTCCGGAATGCTGTATTGTGAATTGCGATAGGTGGGCGTGCCGAATCCTACCGTAGAAGCAGCGGAATGCCAGTTCATGGAATCCTGCGTGGGGCGGTCCGGATCAATGCGCTCGAGTGAAACGCCCTCCACATTGTCAATAAGAGCAAATTGCCAGTCGGCCGAATAATGAAATTGATCCACACGCTGATTCATGCTGTTAAGCAATACCACGGTTCCTTCGTCATCATTGTACGTGGGGAGATCCGCAAGCTGCAGGATCCATTCAGGATGCTGAGCGAAATAATTTTTTTGCAGCCAGTCTGAATTTTCAGTGAGCACGACATACTGATCAGGGAAGAGAAGATAGCTGTCGGGTGTGATCTCATCTACCGTATTCAGCGAATCGTAATCATCTGTGTTGGCGATTCTCAAATCCTTGAGATCAAAAATTTTTGAAGTGTGGTTGTAGATCTCCACATAATCATATCCGCCGCTCGTGGGATTGAAGAGAATTTCATTGATGAGAATGCTGCCTGTGCTGACTGGGGAAGGAATGGCTACCTCTGCTGAATCCACGATTGTCATAACATTGCCGGCGCAATCAAGCAGTCCGTTCACAGTAATGGTGTACACCGTATTGCTGTCAATGTCCGGTGTAATCTGAAGATCAACGGTGGAGAGCTCTGCGCCGGTTGCCAGTGCCGACAGGACGGTGATGCCGGGCTCCATAGCATAATTGGAAGTGACTGCTGCCGATGCTGCATCAAGTGTTCCGTCAAAGATCAATTGAATCGTTGAAGTGGTGATCACCGTCGCTCTCACTATTTGCGGCGGAAGGGTATCGTTCAGGTTTCCCACAACTGAATTTATAGTGCCCGGAGTACCGCCGGCAGATGCAACGGATGCATGCCAGTTACTCTTCCCGATGCATTCACTGAATGGATCAATGAGTTCGAGTGTGTATCCGCCGTTCGATTTCAAATCATCCTGGTACCACGAAATGTTATAGCTCACGGTATTTACAATATTCGATGTGGCATCGGTGAGGGTGAGGTCGTCACCATCATTATTCAGCGAGGGGAAAGAGGTGAGTGCCATCACATCTCCGTACGAGGTGAACTGCGAGGCGGTGGCATCATCGCATAAAATCAGGTAACTGTTGGGCAGCAGCGTAAAAGATGAAAGCGTTTGTGTGGTGGAAGCATCGCTGAAATTCCAGCCCGTGAGATCAACGGCAAACTGCGAGCGGTTGTACAGTTCCACAAATTCAGCAGCGGGCAATCCCACTGCCGGGTCCGGATCGGCCATGATTTCATTGATGACCACATCATTGCCCTGCGCCTGGTAGAATGTGAAAAGAAGTGATGCGGACGAAAGGATGTTGCCGGCCGGGTCGCTGATGCTGGAAGCGGTGAAGGTGCATTCAGTTCCATTGGGAAACGGAGTGCTAAATGTGAGGTGAACCAATGAGGTATTCAATCCATCGCGGATAGCGGATGAAGGATTGCCTACTCCATTGCTGACAAAATAATTGGATTCGTTTTCGGCACCTGCTTGTTCCACCGCTTCGCTGAAAAGCACATCCAGTTGTGTGGATGAAAGGGGAGTGATGGAAACCAATTCAGGCGGAGTTACATCAACTACCGGCGGACCGACGTAAATATTATCGAAATAAAAACTGGTGGATCGGGTGCTTGTGTATTTGCACATGAAACCAAACCATGCTGTGGTGGCGACGGTGTTGTCTGTTGCCGATCCTTCGAGTGAATAATTGGTTCCGCCGGTGATGTCGGAGTAGACGGCCCAATTGCCCGAAGCATCGCGTGTCACTTTTACAGAAATGGAATTGGTGTTGGCCGATACGTGTCCGTCAATGCCTGAGATGAGCAGCGTTTCCGTTGATCCTTGTTTCAGATAAAGGTCAATGCCATCATTGCTGCCGTCTTCACCCATTTTTAAAAAGTATCCGTTAAGCGGTTGCTTCAGGTTTGGCTGATCGGAAGCCAGGAAAACTTTGAGGTAATTGCTGCTTGATGGCGAGAAATCCATGATGAAAAAGAAATCCCACTCGATATCATTCATCAGTGAGTTGGAAGTGGAGATAAAGGCCGTGTCAGTAACTGCCGGTGCATTAAGGTGAAGTTGCTTGGCCGCATTCACTTCAAACTTGGCGTCATCACCGCTCCATGCGGGATTGGATGTGAAATCGCCGTCGGTGAAGGAATCGGTGACCTGGGCCACACTTGTAAACGGTATGGTGAAGTTGAAAAGCAACAACATGAACCATATCAATTCTGATTTAAGCGGGGAGAATCGCACCATCATATGTCCTTACAAATGAAGGCAACCAAAGTAAGCAAATATCAAAAAGCAACAGAAGCGTCTCGGTTGCCGGGGTAATCTATTGGAGGCTTCGGTATTAAGCTTTGACCTGTGCAACCCCACATGCATTAACTGAGTATCTTAGCGGCTATCCTAAAAACACAACGCATGGGACTACTCGATTGGTTGAACAGCGCGAAACAGTCGCCTTCTTTTAAACCGGCCTACATTCGAATCAAGCCTGAGAATACCAATGAAGATTCCAAATTCTATTCACCATTCAGTTCCAATCAGCAATACTTTGAAGTGGTAGTGAATGAGATGTATCTCTCCTACAAACGCAAGTGGCTCACCACCTACGATCCCATGGTTTTTGTCACTACTGAATTTGAGTATGCAGGTGAAAAAGTGACGATGCCGTTTGTTGTGGGGCCGGCTCTCATTTCTGATAAGAAACAAAAGTTGCCTGAAGGGCAGGGCTTCCTCTTCAAGAACACCACCGTGGCCGGCCTGCATCCCGCTAAAGGAAACGCGATTGCCATTACGCTCGTGCTGAACCGGCTGCCGGGAGATAATGCGCTGAGGAAAGTGCTGAACGTGGTGGAGAAAGTATCGGGTACATTCAGCAAAGAATTTCAGGCCATTGCCGGCGGCTATCTGAAAATTGCCGGCGTGGTGCTGCAGGGTATGGACATACTCACCGAGTCAGATGAGGTGAAAGCGATTGTGGGCATACGGGATGAATACGGTAATGATGACCTCAGGCCCGGCTACTTTGCTTTAGTCAACGGAGAAGATCAGGATTTTGATGAGAATAAATTCTTCGTGAAAGGAAAAGAACTGCACTATGGGAATAACATGGCCACATGCCAGCCCTTCCGCTCTGATGATTACGTGCTCTACAGTCTGCGCAGCGAAACAGAGCGGCGCGATGTGGAAACTCTGCCGATGTTTCAGGCATGGAAAGACATAAATTCCTCCCTCAGCAAGATATACCGCAAGCTCACGGATGATGAAAAGAAACTCTACCGTGGCCAGCTATTCGGACTGGGCACTGAAATGATGTTCAGCCCCGATCTCACTGAGCCGCAGGCAAACAAACTGCTGGATGAATACACTGCTAAACTGGAAAAAGAAATTGCGCGTCGCGATGCGCTGAGCGGTGAAGAGCATGCCGCGGGAAAATCGCCGGATGAGTGGAAGAGCAAAATAGAGAGGCTCAGTAAAAAGTTATACCAGTAACAAAAGTTGTACTTCGCATTCGCATGACTGAAGTAGTAGAGACCCGAATTAAAGTGGATAAGAAACAGGTGAGTTTCTCGGTCGGTACCGTCAGCAAACCCGCCGTTGCCTTCGCTAAAGACCGATTAGGACTGGAGTTCTCCATTGCGAGAATTTTTCACCGTGTGCTGAATGTATACCGGTTGTTCAATGAGCAGATCTTTGAGGAAAATGACTACAAGATTCTCGGCAATTCGCTTTCGAAAATTCTGTTCGAGAATGAAATGAGCGAGCAGAACCGAAAAGCGCTGGAAAGTCTGATGCGATCATTCCGGAACACTCACCTCGATCCGCAGGCCCGTTGCCGCATTTACCTCGAGTTCCAGCCCGATGCAGGCAGCGTGGCCATGTTGCCCTGGGAATACCTGAGGATGAAACTTGACATACAGGACAAGGGAGAATATTTCATTTATCTCGCTGCAGATGAAGAAGCCAAGTTCGATCTCATCCGTTCCTTTCCCGTCAATGAAAATTTTAAAGCGCCTGCTCCGGTAAAAAAAATGCATGTGGTGCTGGTGACGGCTAATAATGAAGGACCGTTTAACATTGACGAAGACCGCCGGCTGGACAGTTGGTGCAGTGAACTGAAAAGCTCTAATCCCGGTGCCATAGAATTTCATCAGTTCGAGCAGCCGACGGATGCTTTTGATGATGCCGCCAACGAATATCAATTCGTCTCACGCCTGCGGCAAATTATTGAC
Organism: Bacteroidota bacterium; assembly: GCA_018267315.1. Taxonomy (GTDB): domain Bacteria; phylum Bacteroidota; class Bacteroidia; order Chitinophagales; family UBA10324; genus JAFDYS01. The sequence goes on from JAFDYS010000010.1 coordinate 20,104, forward strand.
TCCTTTGATGAACCCTACATACTTCATTACTTCGGTCATTCGAAAATTGAAGCTAACTGCGGAATGATTTCGTTTGTAGGCGATGGTGAAAAAGCCAAATGGATTGATGATCGCACCTTCGCTTCCTTTTTTGAAAGCAAGAATCTTCGGTTGCCTCACGTAGCTCTGCTGCAGGCCTGTTCCAGTGGCCAGATCGCCAGCTTTGCAGAAAGCGGCGAGTCGGAAAAGGAAGATGAAATACGGGGCGTAGGCGTTTGTCTTGCTATGAAAGGCATACCGGCCGTGGTGGCGATGCAGAATGATGTAACGGAGGAAGATTCCTTTGCCTTCATCCGCAAAGTGTACCAGTCACTCATTGATGGTGACGATGTGGCGGAAGCGGTTACCAGGGGGCGCACATTTCTCGGTTGTGCATACAAAAGTGCGCGCAAGCAACACTACTCCAATAATATTTTCGGAACTCCCGTGCTGTTTCTTTCCGTATCACAACCATTTAGTTTGCGCGAGCGCAAAAAGCAGGAATCGGAAGAGGAAACGGCAAAATATAAACTGTGCATCCGGTGCAATCAGGTTTTTACCAATTATATCGGTCACGTACATGAAAGCGACGGCGGGCGTCTGGTTTCCATCAGTGAAGAAGAAGCGCTCGAGTTGAGTAAGAAAGGTGATGCTGCCGCATCCACCTCATCGTCTGCACAGCTTGATCCGTTGCAGAAAAACAAATAACGTCTCTACCCGGCATGCTCGTTGAAAAAGAAATAAGGAAACTACTGGCTGATGCCTATCACCGTGCGGCGTTGGACAGTGAAGCGGACATGCGCCTGGTGACCGATGCGCTCGAGACGATTCGCATTCCCTTCATGCAGGAACATGCGATGAATGTATGGAATTCCTTTACGCTCAATGGCACCGCACTTGACAGACCGTTCATTCGCTCGCTTTTGCTACAGTTAAGGAAACAATATCAGCAGGCACTCCTTCAAAATATCACCGGAGAAATTCAGAAGGGTTTTGAGCAGTCCGCAGTGAAAGGATGGGAGCAGTTCATTTCCCTTTATACCGATGCTTTGATTTATTGGAACGGGGAAATATTCGGCCCGCTCTGTGAATATCCTTTCTCATTTTCTTCCGAGAAGCAACTCAGCGTGCAGCAGTTAAAAAAGCTGAACCGGCTCGTGTTTGAAAGCAGGTGGTTGGATGCTGAGTCTCTATATGAATGGCTGATGGCCCAACAGGGGGTGAATGAAGCGCAGCGTGCCGCCATTCACCTCGTGCTCGGAGAAATTGAATTGTTTCATCAGCTCCGTCCTGATCTGGCACTCGGGCATTTCCAGGAGGCAGAGAAAGTGCTGGGAAAAACATCACGGGTGCTCCGGACTTACGCGGAGTATTATCAAAAGACCGGCGATGTTTCTCAATGCCGTGAGATGATCAACCTCGCTATTGCCAATGATGATAACGATCTTGAGAATTTCCTCCTCATGGGTGACACCTACCGTGATGAAGGCAAACTGGAGATTGCCGAGCAATGGTATCGCGACGCCATTAACGTGAATTTTTTGAAAGCCGATCCGTATGTGAAAGTGATGAGCATCTATGGCGATCCTGCGAAGTACAAGGAAAAAGGCGGGGAGATGGGCGCCTTGCTTACAACCATTGAATCGCTGGAACCCGAAACCGCGTACACCAACGTCGTTTATAATGCCTACCGGGATGCAGGCAGTTTGTATTCGTCCAATGATATGCGGGAAGAGGCGCAGGATTGCTATCGCCGTGCAATTGAGCTTCACACCGAATGGGTGACAGCTTATATTGATTTGGGGTATGCATTGGGCATCGGAAAGAAATATGCGGAATCGGAAAAATGCTTTCAAACGGCCTTAGAGAAAGATTCATCCTGTTATGATGCATTGAATGGGATGGCCTGGCTTGCTGAACAGAGCAATGATTTAGGACAGGCCATTGAATACAACAAGCAATGCTTAACAGTTCGGCCTGCAGCTGCTGCCATTATCAACAACAACATTGGAGTGCTTACCGGCAACATGGGAGATTATGCAGGTTCAAAGAATTATTACCAACTCGCTATACAGTCTAATCCGCGTGTAGCACTTTATTATACTAATCTGGCTTATGCAAGCGAGAAACTGAATGATATTGATACGGCCATCAAAGCATATGAGCAAGCCATTACACTGGAACCGTTTAACGCCGTATACCACAACAAACTGGGTAACCTGTATTACAGCAAGGGTGATTTTGAACATGCAAAAGCTTGCTATGAGCATGCTGCGGAGCAAAATGGAAATGTTGCTGTGTATTATGAGAACCTCGGGCTGGCTAATTTTAATTTAGGGCGGTGGAGCGAATCTGCTGCGGCTTATGAAAAAGCGGTAGCCCTTGCCCCGGCATGGAGTGCATACAATTATATTGGAATTAATTATTACCGGCTCGGAGAAAATGAAAAATCCGTCGCCAATTATTTAAGAGCTATTGAACTGGAACACTCCACCCCTATTCTCTATGACAACCTGGGGCTGGCTTATGATCAGTTGGGAAAAAAGGAGGAAGCCGAGAAAGCATTCCTTAATGCGCTGAAACTCGAACCGGAGAATTACACATTTCTAAACCGCCTCGGTGTGTTTTATTCATTCAACGGTGATTTTGAAAAGGCGCTGGGTTATTTCACCAAGGCCATTCAATATGGAAAGGGTGAGGCCGTGCTGTATGCAAATGCAGCACTGGCATATGAAAAGCTTCACCGGTGGAGCGAAACTGAGGATGCTTACTTAAAAGCTATTAAAGCGGAACCGGAGAACGATGGATACCTCAACCAGCTCGGAGTATTTCTTTTCAATTGCGGTCGATACAGTGATTCTATTAATTACTACAAGCGCGCGATTGAGATAAGTGAATCTTCAGCAGTCTATTGGCAAAATCTTGGCTTGTCATACAGTTCACTACATGATTGGCCCAATGCAATTGTGGCGTATGAGAAAAGTGCTTCTCTGGCACCCACAAAGGATTCCTTTAATTTATTGGGCATCGCCTATTACAACAGCGGCGAGCAGGACAAAGCCATTGACTTCTATCTCAAAGCGATTGCACTGAGTCCGCAGGAAGCAGTGCTTTACAATAACCTCGGCTTATCCTATCAGAGCCAGAATAAGTTTGCAGAAGCAGAGCAGGCCTATCAAAACTCCATCCGGCTCGATCCACAGAATTACACCTACCATTATTTACTCGGTGTGCTTTATTACAATCACGGAAAGCACAGTGAGGCCATTGCCAGCTACAAAATGGCCATTCAATACGGTAAAGGAGAGCAGGTGTTATTTGACAACCTCGCGCTGGCCTGCATGGCTGCGGGCAGATACAGCGAAGCACGGGATGTTTTCAAGAATGAGATTAAAAAAGCGGAAAAGAAAGACGGAGTTTACAACCTGATCGGGCTTATGCATTTTAATGAGCAGCAGTTACCGGATGCGATTGAAAACTATCAAAAGGCGATCGCGATAAATAAGGACGAACCGGTGTACTATACCAATCTTGCACTGGCGTACCGGGATTCGGGGAAATTGGCAGAAGCGGAATCAGCTATGAAACAGGCAGTGCAACTGAATCCCAGCGAAGAAAACAAACAGCACCTCGACCAGATCAGCGATTTGATTTCTCACGAAAGCAGGTAATTAATTCCCGATCAGGAAACGGCCTGATCAATTTGCTTCATCACCTCCTCTGTCAGCAACGGCACCGCTTCCATAGCTGTGAGATTTTCTTTGAGTTGCTCCAATTTGCTGGCACCGAGAATTACAGTGCTTACATTCGGATTCTTCAGGCACCAGGCAATTGACATTTTCGCCAGCGTGATGCCCAATTCATCTGCAATGGATTTCAGGTTCCTCACCTTCTGCAAGGCCACTTCATTGTTCAGCCAGCGCTCTTTGAGCCACTTCAGATTTTCAAGACTCATGCGTGTTTCATCTGCCGGTGCATCGAGATACTTGCCTGAAAGCATTCCCGAAGCCAGCGGTGACCAGATAGTAGTGCCCATGCCGTAACGGGCGAACAGCACAGCATACTCCTCTTCGAATCTGTTTCGCGTGAGCAGATTGTATTGTGGTTGCTCCATCGAAGGGGCCACGAGATGATGTTTCTCAGCTACGGTATGGGCTTTGGTGATTTGATCGGCACTCCACTCGCTTGTGCCCCAGTACAAAATCTTGCCCTGCATCACCAGGGTGTGCATCATCCATACCGTTTCTTCAATCGGCACTTCCGGGTCGGGGCGGTGGCAGAAATACAAATCGAGATAATCCACATTCAGTCGTTTGATCGCCTGCTCACAGGCCTCCATCACATGTTTGCGATGCAGTCCCTTCTGCAACGGGCTTTCTTTCTTTGAACCGAAAAAAACTTTGCTGGAAACAAGGTAGGAGTCACGGTCCCATTTCATCTTCTTGAAAATTTTCCCCATTACTTTCTCTGATTTTCCGCGCGCATATGCTTCAGCATTGTCGAAGAAGTTAATGCCGTTGTGATAGGCGCAGTCCATCAGTTTCTCGGCCATGCTGTCTTCAATCTGGTTTCCGAACGTTACCCACGAGCCAAGTGAAAGCGCACTCACCGGCAATCCCGTTTTCCCGAGTTTTCTGTATTCCATGATTATGATCTTTATGCAAAGAAAAACCCTTCAGCCGTAAGTTATGGATTGAAGATTTGATTCTCATTTGGTGTAATACCTGATTCCATTTCCTTTCAACTAATTTTGACAGCCGGAACTAATACCCCCTATATGAAATCTTATTACTGGATGATTGCACTCACGGTTTTTGTTTCAGCATGCAGTCACAAACCACCGGTAGAGGTCAACCGGATTGGTGAATTGGAAGACCTTATCAAGAAAGGTGACATGAAAACACATGCACATCTGAAAGATTACACCACCACACCGCACCTGTACGCCATCGGATCCGTGACGGATCTGAAAGGTTTCATACAAATCATTGATGGAAACAGTTACATCGCAAGTGTTGCCGACGGCGCACTTAAGATTGATTCTTCCAATAATGCGGACGCCACGCTTTTTCTGTACACATATGTAAATGCATGGAAGGAATTTGACATACCCGCTGAGGTGAAAACCTGGAAGCAGCTTGAGCAGTTTATCGGCGACCAGGCCGTGAAGTTTGGCATTCCAAAAAACAGCGTGTCACCTTTTCTTTTGAAAGGGGTGGTGCAGGACGCGCAATGGCGTGTGGTGGACTGGGATCCGAATGACAAGGTGATCACTTATAAGAAGACCGTTCAGTCGGGACTGCATGGTGAGTTGAAGAATGAGGACATCACCGCAATAGGTTTCTATTCCCGCGAATCATATGAAGTGCTGGCGCATAAAGAAACCAACATGCACATCCACTTCGTGAATCACAATCACTCTATTGGAGGTCATTTGGATGATGTGGTTCTTAATGGGCAGGCGAAACTCTACCTGCCGAAACCGGCCGAGAAAAGCAGCGAGTGATTCACCCCTCAGCCCTGCATTGTTTGCACATGAATTTACCAGCCAGGATATAGCAGCAACCCAAATACCCCTCGTGAAAGCCGGTTTTGTACTACAACCTGCTGGTGATTGAACGGATCATGCAGTGGTCGCTGGAACGGAATCGCATAGTATCCTTCCAGCACAATGGCTCCAAGTATGTTCACACGGATGGATGCTCCCGCACTGAAAACCGGGAAGTGGGCCGGATTGAATGCAAGCGTTTCATAGTCCGTTGTCCACTTGAGCGTGGGTCCGCTGCTTCCCCATGTAACTCCGCCATCAAAGAACAGTTGTAGGGTGGAAGGCAGTGCCAGACTTTTGATCGGTGCAATTTCTCTCGGGCCTGAAAGCGGCAATCTGATCTCGAGGTTCATGATGGTGTACTTGCTTCCGAACAGGCGGTCAATTGTGGGGGAAGTGGATCCCACCGTTGGGCTCTCGGCATAATCAATGGAATAGTAGTTATACCCCCGAATGAGGTAATCCGTTCCGATGGTGAGTGGTGCGATGGTGAGGGAATCATTTGCCTGACCAAGGTAGCGGCCGTAGTGCGCGAAACGCGCGGCAAATGAAACGGGCTTCACGTATTTGTATGCACGGAAGTCGCCCTGCAATGAGGTGAATTTGTAATCTCCGAAAATGGCATCTGTTTCAAGCCGGAAACGATAGCCATCGAGCGGCGAGGTGAAGCCGTATTTCGAATCATCGGCTACAAATGCAAGTGAAGCGGTCCCGTATTGATAACCCCCCGGTGCAGGCAGTTTCTCTTTTTGCCGGTCAATTTGATATAGCGGATATCCGGTTGCGTCGGCAACATAAATATCGCGGTACTTGACGTAGCTGTAATTCAGGAAGGTGACGCCGAAGCCGCTTTCAATGCGGTACACTCTTGAAAGCGGATAGTATGCTATTGCAGTAACGGCGTCATTGAATTCGCGCAACACGTAATTATCAAGATTGTAAAGCAGGGTGGGCACGCCGTCAACACTGTCAACTGTATATGAAGCGTAGTAATTGTAGTAGCTGTATGGGATATGAGAAAGGGAAAGTCCCCATGATAAACGATGCCGCTGATTGAGATAGCCAACAATACCGCCAATGTCCTGTATGGTTCCTGAGGCGGCAATCGCACCATATACGATATGTTCATCAAGCATGTCACTGAAGATCATATTCACCGAGCCGCCAAGGCCTGCACCGTAAGGTCCAACCCCGATCCCGATTCCTGCGTTGCTGATGGATGACAATGCCAGTTGCGGTTTATATGGGGCCTTCATAATGGATGAATCGGCAATCACCCGGTTCTGTGGTGCTACGGTGTATTCCATCACCTTTTGATCATCGCGGTTCTGTAACGGCGGCAACATGCCGGCATCTTTGCTGAATTCCTCATTGCGTGAAACCGGCACTGCCTTTATTTCTTTTTGGCGGATGGCGAATAATTGATAACCGGATTTTTTGAACACAGAATAAATCACATCGCCGGTTTTAATAGCGATGGACATGGCCGGCGAAATATCGGTGATGCCGGCCGCTGCCGTGGCTTCCCGGGTAACGCGTTCAATTTCTCCCGTTTTGGAATTAACCCGGTAAATGTTGTTGGCTCCGTCAGGTGCTGCAATGAAATACAGGGTGCTGTCGCGCGTGTATTGCGGGTTGATGTGATTCACGCCCGGGAAAAGCTGAATCTGCCGCATCTCTTTTGTGGATACATTGATGCGTGCCACATCAAAGTTTCCGATCTGCAATTTACTGAGGTTGGTTCCTGAATAGCGGTCAGTGATCCATACGAGTGATTTGCTATCGGGCGACCATGATGGTTGCAGGTCAGAAAACGAATCATCCATTAGCCGCGTGATTTCTTCTTTCCTGAAATCATACACATACAGATCGCTGCTTCCCTGTGAAACGCCCACGAAAGCAATTTTCTTTCCGTCGGGCGACCAGGCGGGATTGAGCACGGCCTGAAATTTTTCCAGCTTCACTCTCCGGGTGTTCTTGTCCGATTCGGCTTCCTGCACACGCAGGTAATGTTCTCCGCCTTCATAACTAAAATACGCCACTGACTTACTATCCGGTGACCAGGCCGCCGCGCTTTCAATCAGGCGCAGTGCATTACCGTGCGCATCGCTTCGCTGCGTTTTCAGTTTGCGGATGATTTTACGTGTGCGGGCATCGGCCAGATACAGATCAATATTGAAAATGTTTCTTGCTGAGAGAAACACGACGTATTTGCCGTTGGGGCTGATGGCCGGAGCGAAATCCTGCTCCTGAATGGCTTTTCGGTCTTCAAACATTTCGTTACCCGCACTGAGCCCGCCGGTGTAGCTCTGCAAATAATTTTTATAAGCCGCCCTGCAATCCGCTTCCCACTGCGTGTTGAATTCCCTTGTGGTGATGCCCAGCACGCGGGGTATGGCATAATCAAATCCCATGATGGATGAATAACGGAATAACGGAGAGATCACACCATCGCCCCACCTTCCGGCCACATAAGCCCAAAATGCTTCACCCCAGCGATATGGAAAGTAGTGATAGTCCACCGTCATTTTCTGAAGTGTGGGGAAGTGGTCGGTTTCAAGGGCATCACGAAGCCACATGGTGGTATTGGGATCATAGGAACCGATGGATAAATACTCAGCCAATCCCTCAATCATCCACAGCGGAAGGTTGGCCACGTTGCGAATGGAAGTGCTGTCACCCGATGAAAGCATACGGTATTGAAATGCATGGACAAGCTCATGCCCCAGCACGTGATTGTTATCTCTCCAATTGGCCGAAAGCGGAATGATCACCCGGTCACGTTCTCCTTCTGTTACTCCGCCAATTCCTTCTCCGATGATTCCGGGAATAATATCCGTCTGCGCGAAATGTTCGGGGCTTGCATACAGAATGATGGGATTGGGCTGGTTGAACTCAAATTTCAAAACGGATGATAACCGGTCGTACCATACTTCGGCCATCTGTGCAATGGTTTTGGCCGCATCAGCTTCTTCCGTGTAGTAGTAAATATTGAAGTGCGGCGTCTTATACACGGCAAAGTGAAAAAGGTCATACTGCACTTTGTTCTGTCCAAAGTATTCCTGACCATTCGCCGGTTGCCGGAACAGCATGGCAAGAAACAGGATCGTGAAGAGCCGTTTCATAATACAAAGTTCGGATAACGAAAAGAAATAGTAGAACTTGCCGTTGCTGTGTTACCTGATAAACGAAACTAATGCCATGTAAGTGCGCGGTAACACAGGGTCGAAATCATGACAAAGCAATGACGGAGAATTGCTGCATCAGTCGAAATGATACTGGAGAGAAAGTTTTCCCTGTTGGAAGCGTGGCTGGCTGTGGAAACGTGAAGTGGAGGTCGGGAGCGGAGTCGAACCGCTGTAAAAGGTTTTGCAGACCTCTGCCTAGCCCCTCGGCCACCCGACCTTTTAATAAGGTGTCGCAAAAGTAAGCATTCAGTATCAATGCTTCAGTCGTCCGACTTGGTCAAACATTTACTCAATTACAGCCGGGTTGTTTCGGAATTCAGAAGAAGAGTTTTCTGTTCGCCACAAATTGGTTTGAAACAATTTGAAGCAAAAATTCTCCCTGAATCGGTTGGCTAACCAGAAATTCGTTTTCACCAGAGTGCCATTGAACCGGCTGATCCATGATGGTTCTGCCTGACATATCAAACAGCCGGATGGTTGCACCGGCATCCTTACTCAGATTGGTATGGATCAAATAGCCGTTCTCCCTTCTCAGGAAATCAAACTCCGGTGAGTAACCGATCGCTTCGGGGTTATCTTCCCTATTACAGAAGTTTATGTTTAGGTTGATGGTTGAACCGCTATTGTAAATGGGAATGCCCGTGAGTGTGATAGGTCCCCCGTCATAGATATAAGTTCCTGAGGCAGCGATGTTGCCGTTACTTTTTTGCACGGTCCATGTAATGGTTGAACCAATGTTTGGTTTGAATTTTTGAAGTCGCCGAAACGTAACATCCGTAGTGCATGAATCATATTGTGGTTGCAGCACGCCATTCACATACATGTCGCGGATGAAGCAATTAATGGAATAGCTGCACTTGAGATCTGATATGGATGCATCCATCCAGTCAAGATACCCATTGATGGCGCCATACGGATCGCCGCTTGTCTTGCTTCCATTGCCTGGATCCTGATTAATGGAGCAATTTGAGAATGCCGGATATGATCTTACTGTGGTAAATCTTGTCAATTCAAATTTTATTTCATCATCGAGGAATTGTTTGCCGCTTCCGTTGTGCTGCCGCTGATCCCAATACCACACGCCGCCTTCGCGGCTGTACTCCAGACTGTCATACCAGTGCATTTGCTGAATCCAGCCCACTTGATTATCCTGCTTTCCGTTAATGGCGCCTATGAAGGGAATTCCTCTTAGTGTGTTGAGATCATACATCGTCCGCATATCAAACACATCCCACACATTCATCGCTGCTCCGGTCTGCGGATTGAGCACGTCAGTAGGCAGATTGGCAACGTTGTCACACCAGAGTTTTTCATAGTCACTCCCGTTTTGTGCTTTAATCAGCGGAGGCGCCACATTGAGCCATTCAGCAGCAATCATTTCGGGGATGAGGTTTGCTGTGAGCAATGCGCCGAATCCGTTGTGTGAAAAGCCGGAGGCATAAACCATGGAAGGGTCCACTGGACAATTCTTCGTCACCCAATTCAAAATATACTTGATCCGGGCCTGAGTGTAACCCCTGATAGTGCCTGTGGACTGCACAGGATTGGTTAGCGAATAGGTATCGTAGTTTTCATTGTAGCCAAACCAGTAGGTACTCTTACCGTTGGGAAGCCAATCATCCATCAGCAAGATGTTGCAGTTTTCACAATTGTCAGGCGAGGCATCACTGAACGGGTCATCATCCCTGAAGTATACATACAATCCACCGGGTGTTTGGCTATGTTGGATGAAGGTGAAGTTGTAACCATAACTTCCCACATTGTTGAATGCTGGCATGGTGGATGCTGATTGATTGTTTCCCCATATCACATATTCGTAAGAGGTTTTTCCATCACCTAAATCAATGGTTGCCTGCATCACGGGTTGCGGTGCTGTCTTCCGTTCCTGAACAGGTGTGGTCAGGCTGTTAGTACCGGTAGTAATAGTCCTGGTTTCCACGCCCGTTGTCACATCTTCTGAGGTAACCGCATAGTACCATTTTTTGTTATCGTTACATGTTACCACGTAGAGCCCGGTGCCCGAAGCCAGCGGCGATCCATTCGGGTCTGTTTTGAAATAGTAATCGGAGCCCTTCAGTTGACTCTTTCTCACATTCTTTGACGAGTTATCAAGCACATAACCTAAGTATGTGCTATAGTCCAGTTTGGTGGTAGAGTTGATTTTTTCCGTTGAGCGATAAATCTTATAGCGTTTGTTTGACGATGAAATATTTTTCCAGGTGAGAAAGACCTGTCCACTTTGAAAGGTTGCCTGGAGTTGGGTCACGGTCTGACCTTTGGAAATACTAAACGCGAAGAGGAGACACACACAAATGGTGCGTCCCCGGGTGGGTCGAAATGTTGGCATTTGTTTTTGGAGTGGGCTTGGGTAAAAGAATCATTATGTAATCCTGAAAGGGGTGTAAAACCGAGTTTCCCTCTTCAAAAATCTAACCAGACTCTGCCCAACCTATTTGCGACCGATCTATTTTGAATTAAAATTTCTTAACCTGATTGTTCAGGCACAAAAAAAACCGGCACTCGGGCAGGAGTGCCGGTTTATATATCAATTGAAAAGATCAGAATGCCAGCTTGCGAATAATGTTCTTGCCGCCGATTTGCATCTGTAAAAGATAAATTCCCGAAAAAGCAGTCAATTCAAATTCATTTATTCCATCCGCCATACGAATGGTCTTGTCTTCGGCAACTCTTCCGCTCAGATCCATGAGTCGCACCTGAGCCATTGCCGATGCAGGCAGTTCAACGCTGACTCTGTAGCCATCCGATGTTTTGAAATATTGAACATTAACTGGATCCTGAATACCGGACGAAGCGTTCTGCTTTCCGAAACAATTCTGAACCTGGAAATTAATTGTGGAACCAGCGCGGTAAATTTTTGCACCATAAATGGTGGGTGGCTCACCATCGTATAAATATGATCCGTTCTGAATGATCTGGTTGCTATTGTTCATCACACTCCAATTTATTGTGGCGCCTATAACCGGATGAAAGTTCTGCAATCTGCGAAGTGTGATATCGGTGGTACAGGAATCGTAAGCAGTCTGCAGCACGCCATTCACATACATGTCTTTTACATTGCATTTTATGGTGTAGCTGCAGTTCAGATCAACGATGGAATTATCGTCCCAGTCAAGATACCCGTTGATAGCGCCATAGGGATCACCGCTGGTAGGGCTGCTTCCTCCGGGATCCTGGTTGATGGAGCAATATGAAAATGCGGGATAGGATTTTGCAGTCGAAAACCTGCTGTATTGAATCATGGCTTCATCGCTGGTAAAGTTCTTTCCTCCCCCATTGTGATTCCTTTGATCCCAGAACCAAACGCCACCTTGCCGTGAATCTTCAACGGAATCATACCATCCGAGACTCTGCACCCAGCCGACTGTTACGTCCTTTTTTCCGTGTACACCTCCGAAGTAGGGAACACCCACGTAGTTGTTGGTTACAAGTCCCTGCCTGAAATCAAAGAGTGTCCATACATTAATCGGCGTTCCGGTATTAGGATCCAAAACATCGGTGGGAAGATTTACTGATGGCGAGCACCACATTTTTTCGCGTGTGGAACCCTTAAGTGCTTTGATGATAATGGGTGCCACATTAGCCCAGGTAGCGGCAATTAGCTGTGGATACATGATGCCGGTAAGCATCGCGCCAAATCCGTTATGCGAAAAACCTGAAGAGTAAACCCTCGTTGCATCCAGCCCATAGTTATTCTCAACCCATTGAATGGTCCATTTGACGCGCGCCTGCGTATAGCTCCTGATGGTTCCGCTATTGTTAACTGAATTGGTACTACTGTACATATCATAGTTCTCATGGTAGCCGAACCAATAAGTGTTTTCTCCGTTCGGAAGCCAATCATCCATCAACAGTGTATTGCATTCACCGCATTCATCAGGCGCTGCCACGCGCGTGAAGGGATCTGTATCTCGATACAAAATGTAAAGTGGAACATATCCATCGGTGTGGTGGATGTAACTGAAGTTATATCCGTAAAAACCGCAGTTATTGAGAGCCGGAGCGAAACTGTTTCCATGGTTGTCTCCGAAAACTACATATTCATATACCACATCGCCGCTTGCATCATTCACCGTGCTTTGTAAAATGGGCTTGATAGGCGCTACTGATTCCTGCACTCCTGTGGTCAAACTGTTTTGCCCGGGTGTAATATTCCTCACTTCTGAGCCCGTTGAAAGGTTCTCAACAGTGACTGCATAGTACCACGTTTGGTTATCGGTGCAAGTCATCACATAAAGTCCTTTGCTGTCTGAAAGAGGACCTGACGTGGCTTCTATTGTGTAGAAGACATTGGTCCCTTTTAAACTCGACTTACGAATGTTTTTACCCGGATTGTCGCGGGTATAGCCCATGTACTGCGCACTACTTAATTGACTGGAAGTCGTAATCTGTGTAGTGGAACGGTACACGCGGTATTTCAGATTGGTGGCCGCGGGATTGGTCCACGTGAGAAAAACCTGCCCATCCTTATAGGTTGCGGCAAGCGACGATACTTTGTAAGCAAGAGCGATTTGCGTCCATGCTATCAGGAATAGCATACACGTAGCGTGTAAAAAGTACTTCATGGGTCGAGTTGGGTTTTGGTGGTTATTGAATTACAGGTATCCGGCATCCCCCTCTGTGAGCCGAAGCCTGTGAAGCAATGCTACATCATTTTTTAATTATGAGTAACCATAAATAAGTACTCATAGTTAAAATGAAATTAAAAATCATGAAGCATATATAGAGAATTTACTTTTCACACCCGGAATAAATTTTTGTGATTCACTCAATTAGGGGATTCCACCAGTTAGCACTCGGCTTAACCAGGACAATTGACGAGTAAGTTCTTCAAGGACTTGAATGATGGATAGGATATGTGAAATCAGTTAGCTATTTTCTGGCAACCATGCTTCTGAGTTTCATTACACGTGCAGAGGTATTCTACCGACTCAGGATTTGTTATTGGCCAGCACCGGCAATGATGAATTTACGGAGCAGACAATCATCATTCATGCAAATACGCGCGAAGTATGACCCGTTGGCAAATCGTCCATCAATGGGGATGGTCGTATCAAGCATGCCATCACTTACTCCAATGCGTTCGAGGTAAACCACTTCGCCCAGGAGATTTCTGATCTCAATTAAAGCGTTACCATTTGTTTCTTCGGCAAATTGTGCAGCAACATGAATATGGCTGTACGCCGGATTGGGGAAGAGTTTCACACTGCTTGATGCGTGACCGGTAGTTTCATCCCCATCTTCCAGTTTGCAGTTGGCAGTTATCACTATGGAATTGGATGTTGCGGTACATCCGTTGTTATTCGTTACGATGCAAGTAAAGGTTCCTGCAACACTTGCCGTGTATGTCGAAGAAGTCGCTGCAGAAATGGTGGTTCCGTTTTTCTGCCATTGGTATGTAATGCCCGAACCGGTGGCTGAGGCGGTAATGGCCTTGGTTTCCCCATTGCAAATGTTGAGACTTCCGGAAGCGCTGATTGAAATGGTCGGCAATGAATTGGCAGTAACACTCTTGCCGGTACCTGACAACTTGGTGCAGCCGATGTTATCCGTGATTTGCACTTTATATGTTCCGCTGGATGCGGGCTGATAGTTCTGAGTAGTTGCGCCGGAAACAACAGCGGATCCTTTCTTCCATTGGTATGAATACCCGTTTGCTGATGTGGTAAGGTAACTGGCAGCATCACCAATACAATATGTTGTGGGCCCTACGGTAATTACTGCCGGATCAGGCAAAATGTGTTCATTGGCAGTAACCGATGAAACAGCAGTACAGCCATGTGAATCAGTAATGGTAACGGAATAATTTCCGCTGGATGAAACGGTGATGGACTGTGATGATTTTCCATTTGACCAGCTATAAGAAGTGGCTGCTGTTGCCGTGAGCGTAATGTTGTTGCCGTCGCAGAATTCCAATCCCGGTGAAGCAGAAATAGTGGCTACCGGCAATGAATAAACTGCAGTGGTAACGGATGGGGCCGTGCCGGTGCAGCCGTTTGCATCTGTTACCGTGAGCGTGTAAGTTCCGGCAGAGGAAGTGGAAATGGATTGCGAGGTTGCACCGGTAGACCATAGATAATGCGCATACGTTGAATTGGCACTGAGTGTTGTGGGTGTTCCCTGGCAGATCGAAGTGCTTCCGGTGATGGTTGGTGCTGGCGCTGTATTGACAGTAACACTTAGGGTACTTGAGAATTTCGTACAGCCGAGTGCATCACTAAGCCGAACCTTGTAGGTACCCCCCGAACTTGGCGTAAAATTTTGATTGGTTGCCCCGCTTTGGCTGTTTGATCCCTTATACCACAGATAGGAATAACCCGTGACCGGAGTGGTGAGGTAAACACCGCTGTTAGAACAGAAGGTTGTTGCGCCAGTGCTGGTGGTGACAGTGGCGGAAGGAAGAATGTGTTCATTCACAGTAATCGTATTGGAAATTCCCTGACACCCGTTAATGTCAGTAACGGTGCAGTAGTAGCTTCCTGAAGCTGAGATCGTTTGCGATTGTGTGAACTTGTTATTAGACCAACTGTATGCGTTGTAGGTTTGGTTCACTGAAAGATTCACGCTGCCGCCATCACAAAATTCCACCGCGCCGCTTGCTGAAATAGTGGGTACAGGAAGCGGATACGCAGTGGTAGTCACCGGTGAGGATGTGCCGGTGCAACTGTTCGCATCGGTAACTGTGAGAGAGTACGTGCCGGCCATACTTACGTTAATAGATGAAGTGGTTGCGCCGGTTGACCATAAGTAAGATGAGTACGTTGATCCCGAACTGAGAGTCACCGACTGATTTCCGCAAATAGCTGTACCACCGTTGATGGAGGGTGTGGGCGCTGTATTTACGGTCACAGATAATGCTGACGAAGTGGCCGAGCACCCGTTGGCATCGGTAATCCTTACCTTATAACTGCCGGTGGAAGTTGGTGTATAATTCTGCGCTGTGGCCCCGCTGAGCACGGTGGATCCTTTCAGCCAGGTATAGGTATAGCCACTGCTTGAAGTAGTTAAATAAACACCGCTGTTTGAACAGAAGGTATTGTTACCGGAACTCGTGTTGATACCCGGAGCAGGAACCGTAATCACGTTCAACGTGGTGCCTGTAGAAGTTGCCGAACAAGTGCTCTTAGTCACCACCACAGTATAGGTTGCTGCTGAAGTTGCCGAATAACTTGAGAGCGTGGCTCCCGAAATATTGTTTCCGTTTTTCTTCCATTGGTAAGTAAGTCCTGAACCGGTATTTGCCTGGAGAGAAACGTTGGATCCCGAACACGTATTCACGGTTCCGGAAGGGGTTACGGTTGATGAAACTACACCGTCATCTACTTGGCCGTTGCAATTATCGTCGACACTGTTACACAGCTCCGTCGCTCCCGGGCGAACAGCCGCGTTGGCATCATTGCAATCCGTGTTGTTAGAAACATAACCGGAAGGCGTAGTGCAGGCCAGAGTGGTCACATTCAGGTTACCGTAGCCATCTCCATCGGAATCGATGTAATAGGTTGTCTTCACTCCTTCATCCGCAACTCCGCTGCAATTGTCATCAACCCCGTTGCATATTTCCATGGCATTCGGGCGTATCGCTGCATTGGCATCATTACAGTCGCTGTTGTTCGAAACGTATCCTGCCGGGGCTGAACATGCCTGCATTGTTACGGTGCTGTTACCATAGCTGTCGCCATCAGCATCTGCATAGTACGTGATTTTGACTCCTTCATCAATGGCGCCGCTACAGTTGTCGTCAACATCGTTACAGATTTCATTTACACCGGGATGAATGGCAGCGCTGGCATCATTACAATCTCCGGCAACACTTACATATCCGCTTGGCTGCGAATAATC
>JAFDYS010000010.1:36776-81488 GCA_018267315.1 Bacteroidota bacterium
ACCTGCCCATTGCAGTTGTCATCTATGCCATTGATGATCTCTGTTATACCGGGATTGATTTGTGAATTGGCATCGTTGCAGTCGGTATTATTAAGCACATAGCCAGCTGGTGCAGTACAGGCAAGTGCACTTACAGTGGCATTGCCATATCCGTCACTGTCACCATCTGCATAAAACGTGGTTTTTACTCCCTCATCAATGGCACCGCTGCAATTGTCATCCACACCGTTACAGGTTTCACTTTGTCCCGGATGGACAGCGTTATTCGCATCATTGCAATCACCGTTATTGGTTACATAACCAGTTGGTGGCACACATGCCTGTGTGGAACTTGCCGCATTGCCATATCCGTCGCCATCTGTATCAGCGTAGTAGGTGGTGAGTTGCGTGCCATTCTGCAGGGTGATGGTGGATCCGCTTCTCTTGATCTTAATTCCGGTGAGGGTAATTACCCCGCCGTTATAGGTGAAGCTGCCCGACTGGAGCAGGTTGTTATTCACTCCATAATTGGTCCATGTGATGGTTTCTCCAACCTGCGGGTGGAAATTCTGAATACGCCGGAAGGTAACATCAGAAGTGCAGGTGTCATATTGAGTCTGGAGCACACCATTCACGGTCATGTCTTTGATGAAGCACTTGATGGCATAACTGCAGGGTTGATCGCTGATGGAATTATCATCCCAATCAAGATAGCCGTTGAGTGCGCCATATGGATCACCATTCGTTACAGTTCCGTTTCCCGGATTCTGATTAATCGAGCAGTATGAAAATGCCGGGTAAGATTTATTCGTGCTGAAGCGGCTGTAGTTAATGGAAGCTTCCGAATCTGTGAAGTTTTTCCCGGTTCCGGTGTGCGTGCGTTGATCCCAAAACCAAACTCCGCCCTGCCGGATTACATTCACGGAATCATACCAATTGATGGACTGCACCCAACCGATTTTTGTGTCCTTCTTGCCATGAACGGCACCGAAATACGGAATGGAACTGTTAATGCGAAACATATCCCTGCAGTCGAAAACATCCCAGATGTTAATCGGCAGACCGGTATTGGGATTCAGGATGTCAGTCGGCAGATTTGAACCGGATGCGGCCAGAATTTTTTCCCAGAGACTTCCGGGCAATGCCTTCACCATTGGAGGAGCAACTGTTCCCCATGTGGCGGCGAACATCTGCGGATTGACCATGCTGCTCAGAAACGCCCCGAACCCGTTATGAGAGGTACCCGATGAATAGACCCGTGTGGCATCAAGTGAATAGTTAGATAGCGCCCAGTTGATGATCCACTTTACCTGTGCCTGTGTGTAGCCGCGCACAACACCGGTAGTGAAGGCGGTATTGCCGGTTGGGGAATAGATGTCGTATGCTTCGTTATATCCGAACCAGTAGGTGGTTTCACCATTCGGTAACCAGTCATCCATGGTGAGCATGTTGCATGTGCCGCATTGAGTGGGCGCAGTGAAGTGACTGAACGGATCGTTATCCTGGAACCATACATACAGCGGAATGCTCCCCGATGCATGCTGGAAATAAGTGAAGTTGTATCCGTAGCTGCCGCAATTGTTGAAAGCGGGGAGGCCGGTTGTATTCTGATTGTTTCCGAAAACAACATATTCATAATTCACATCGCCGCTCGGATCATTAACGGTCGCCTGCAATACCGGCTGCACCGCGGCCACGGATTCCGATACGCTGTTCTGCAAACTGTTTTGACCTAGCGTAATGTTTTTTTCTTCCACATGCGTGGTGAGATCTTCCACGGTTACTGCATAATACCAGTTCTGGTTATCGGTGCAGGTAACCACATACAACCCCTGAGTGGACGCAAGCGCGCTTCCTGTAGATTCAATCTTGTAATAGATGTTGCCCCCTTTCACGTTCGACTTGCGAACGTTCTTCGCTGAATTATCCATCACATATCCCAGGTAAATTCCCGAACCAATTTGTGTGGATGATGTGATTTTGGACGAAGACCGGTACACACGGTATTTCAAATTGGTGGCCGTAGGATTGGTCCAGGTGAGAAACACCTGCCCGTTGCGGTATGAAGCAGTAAGTGCCGTTACCTGGTAAGCAAAAGATTGCCGGATGGAAAAGAAGAAGATAATGGCCAGCAAGCGGAGTAGCGTTGCGTATCGCATACAGATTTTTGGTTTTGGCTGAAAACGGAGCGATGATGAACGGGGAGTCAGCAAGCCGGAAAAATCACCGCAGGAATTGTTACGCCGGAACAGGCACACATGTTTCGGGTGAAATGCCGTAACGGATGCAGATAAAAAAACGAACTATATGATGTACGCTTTTCCCGATGAAAAACAACAGGTGAAAACATCACCGGTCAGTTCATGGGAAGAATCCGACTGAATTCGGGATAAATAAAAGCAGACCTCGCTTACTTTTTCAAAGCAGTGCGGAGCATGATGGAACCCATGGTGGCGAAAAACAACACGCCAAGTATGTTGTATCCGTTGGCGCCGAGCAGGTGTGTGAGCGATTCCTCCCGGCTTATTTTACCAAGCCATCCATTGATGGAATCCGATGCCTGCATGAAAGCCACAATCACTCCCATCAGGGCACCGCCGGCAACCAGCCCCGTGGCGAACAAACTTCCTTTGCCCAGTTCATCATCTTCTTTCTTTTCACCGCGGCGTTTCATCAGGTAATCCACCAATCCTTTGATGGCTCCGCCAATGAAAATGGGGAGTGTTGTGGAAAGAGGCAGATAAAGTCCGACGGCGAATGAAAGTGATTTCACTCCGCACAATTCAACCACGATGGCAATAAAAAGTCCCACGAGCACGAACTGCCAGTCGAGGTTGAAAGAGAGTAACCCTTTGATGAGCGTTGCCATCAATGTCGCCTGTGGTGCATTGAACTCCGAACCGATGCGGTGCTGAATGCCCTGCGCCACCTGGTCGCTGGTGGGCTTGTCGAGAAATGCCACTGTGAAGCCAACCACCAATGACGAAACAATGACGCCGATAAAAAGTGAAATCTGCTGGTAGCGCGGTGTGGCGCCCACGATATAACCTGTTTTCAAATCCTGCGAAGTGGCGCCTGCATTCGCTGCGGCAATGCAGATCATGCCGCCCACCACCAGCGCCATCGGTTCATACACTTTGCCGGTCCAACCCACGGCAATAAACACGAGCGCTGTGCCCATGATGGTAGCGATGGTCATTCCCGATATGGGGTTGTTGCTTGAGCCAATAAGACCCACAATGCGGCTCGATACCGTGACGAAGAAGAAACCGAAAATGATGACGAGGAGTCCAAGAATGAGTTTGTAAAAAATATTGGTGCCGGGAATTTGCGGCAGAAAAGCCATGATGGCAACCAGGGCAATGCTCCCCAGAATCACCACTTTAAAATTGAGATCGTTCTCTGTGCGCGAGCGGGTTACTGTTCCTTTTTCTTTCATGCTCGCCATGCCGCCTTTGAAAGCGGAAATGATGGTAGGAATAGATTTAAGCAGTGTGATGAAACCGCCGGCAGCAACAGCGCCTGCACCAATCTGTCTTACATAGGCGCGGTAAATCGCCGTGGCAGGATTATCGAATGTGTGTGTCTCCGGATCCCAGCCGCCGTAACCACCGGGTGTGGCAAGGTCTTTCAGAAATCCGAGTTTGATTTGTTGCAGCGCAATCAGGTCCGGCGAGATAAGTGTAGCGAGCAGCGGAATGATGCACATCCAGGCCAACACACCGCCGGCTACAAGCACTCCGGAAATTTTTGGTCCGATGATGTAACCCACGCCCATATATTCCGGTGTGATATCGCCGGCCACCTGAGCGGAAGGAAAATATTTACTCGTTTGCTTGGTGATCCACGATGGTGATTCCGCAATGATGTGCGTGATGTGTTGCAGCACAGCATACACAGTTGAAACCACAAGACCGAGATAAGCGGGTTTCGCAAAATCACCGCCCTTCTCTCCCGCAATGAGTACCGATGCGCAAGCCGTGCCTTCAGGGTATGGAAGGTTTCCATGCTCCTGCACAATGAGTGCGCGGCGCAGCGGAATCATCATCAGCACACCGAGGATGCCTCCGAAGATGGCCAATGTGAGAATGGTCCAGTAACTGAAATACTCGAAGCCCACGCTCTTACCCGTTTCATCCGTACTGAGAAAAAGAAAGGCAGGAAGCGTGAACACCACACCGGCGGCAATGGATTCGCCCGCCGAGCCCGTGGTTTGAATGATGTTGTTTTCGAGAATGGTGGTGCCGAGTAATTTTCTTCCGAGTGAAATAGCCAGCACGGCAATGGGTATTGATGCAGAAACGGTGAGACCTGCTTTCAGTGCGAGGTAAACCGTCGCGGCGCCGAAGAGAATACCGAAGATGCCGCCGAGGATGATGGCGCGTGGTGTGAATTCCTTTACCGCTGATTCTGGCGCGATGTAAGGTTGAAAGTCTTTTCCGTTTTCTGCCATGGTGTGAAATTGTCTGTTGTCAGTTTTTAGTTGTTAGCTGCCGGCTGACGGTTGCCGGTGCTGCCGGTTCGGTCATAAAAGAAATTGTTTTCAGGCAGATTTCAAATTCTGTAACAGACAAATTCCTGTTCATTGAATACATGAACTGAAGGTATGAGCATGATTTCAGGAAAAAGAAATTTCGATTCAGACGTGTACGGGATAAAAAGGAATGTCGTTACTGCGTGGTTACTGAATGTGAACCGGCAGGAACGACATTTTACTTTGGAGCACAACCGATGTGGTGGCTATTGCTGATGTTATTGCTTCTCGAATTTTACGTGTATCCACGCACCCGTGGTTTTGTTTTTTATTCCTGCCACATATTGGCCTGCGGGCAGCATATCGGTAAGCAGGGTTATGGGAGCTGCATCCGTAAACTGCTGCACCATCATAAGCTGACCGTTCATATCCATAATGCGTATTTCACCGGGCTTCATTCCATCACTCGTTAGCAAATTGATTTGGTCTGATGCCGGATTCGGATACACTTGAAGGGTATTCCCTCCCGCAGTTATTTCCGGGACGGCTGTTTCAAACTCCGGTCTGATAATATAAAAGCTGTCACTTACGGAGAAATTGGATCCGTCAACCGAACCTCCGGTAATCAGGATTTCATCAATTTCTCCCGGCAGCACCAGCGAGGATCCCCCATACCAGTGATATCCGAAAGGATATAGTTCGGTGGGCCAGGTAAGCTTACCGGTTATAAGGTCAATTGTTGCAATGCCTGCCATTTTGTAGGCGGCCGCATCAAGTACCATTAGATATACCCTTTCTCCGGAGTTCGAAAGCATGAGTGATCCGGTGATGAGCCAGCTATGCTCAGGCACGTCATTGTAATCAGGTATTTCCGGAACTGTGTGCATCATTGTGAATTGCTTTGATTCCGGATTGAATGTCCATAAACGAAACTGCGAAACACCGGCTATCGTACGCGAGGCAACGACTATATAATTGCCATCGGCCATTTTCCGGTCTCCGATATCGCCATATTGGCCAATCCAGGAAACCGACCATCCCGGATCGCTCATATCCAGTGATGTGGAAACATAGTTTAGGGTATTTGATTCCGCATCATAGTAATCCACCTCTTCGTAATAGCTGCTGCCATAAATATCATATCCTCCGCAAATCATCGCGCCTCCATCCTGAGTGGGGACTATCAGGGGCAATGAACGTTGTACAACAACCGGATTAGTGGCTGAAAAATTACCCGTGCCGGGATCGTATATCTCTTCGTAGGCGTCCTGGTTATACCAGTTCCCTCCCACCAAAATGGATCCATTCGTTAATAGTATTCCGTTACAGAACATGCGCGCTTCATTCATTGGCCCCGTTGCAATGAACTGCCGCGATGTAGTGTCGTAAATTTCAGCATATGGTGATTGACCGACGCCTGAGCCGCTTCCCGCCCCGCCGAAAATCAACATGTTCCCGTTGGAAAGACGAACGATGCCGCCGCCATCATGCGGGTAAAGCATCTCGCTCGTGTTCCAGGTTTTGGTGAGGATGTCATATACCAGTGCTGTAGCCGTGATGTCGAAACCCGAAACATGGCCCCCGGCCACAATGGCACGATGGTCACCTGCATAGAAGATAGAATGACCAAGCCGCGTAGTTGGCATGGTGCCTTTTTCAATTACCGTAAAACCCTGAGCACGTATTAGCTGTACTGATAGCAATAACAGGATTCCAAGCGCAGATATCTTTTTCATATAGTCCGATTTTAGTGAATCAAAACTACCTGCGCCCTATACCGGGTACCCATGATATTGATCGCTCTTCATCGTGATTTTAATCAAGTGCAGAAGTGAATTCACGGGAAAAAATCCGGGAATTGATCTTGGTATCAAAAGAAAAAGAAAGTAGATTGATCCACTATTGCGAACCAGTGAGTGCCTGCGGGTCGAGCACTTCTTATAGTCCTGGTAAGATGGCTTTGAAAAAGGATTTCAGAACTACTTAATTACTCCGAGTTCTTTCATTTCCTCTACGGTTACAGTAGGTGGCATTTCGCCTTTTCTGATTTTGTACATCACCATTTCGGCCACTTTCGCCGCATCATCCCGGGTTTTAAACCCATCATTGCCGGACATGGCGGGGATGCTGGTCTGATGAATCATCAGTTTGCCATCGCGGTACACATCATAGCCGAAGGTGTTGTTCTGCGAGTCTATGATCTGGTAGGTAAGTGCCTGCGTCTGTTTTGCAGCATCTGTTTGCGCCATACTTCTATTGGTAACTGTCACAAGCAGTAGGATGAAAAGCAGTGAAAGAGGTTTCATACGGTTTGAATTTTAAAAGTGAATTCAGCCATCATAAGCGTTCTCCAAATTTCGTAATTCTTCTGATTCAGATTTCCATAAACCAACCTGGTCAACGGGCGGGCCCGATCATGTCAGGCATCAGTGGTATTAAACTATGGAAACGGAAACAGCATTCATTCCTTTGGGTCCCCGCTCAAGCATAAACGTTACCCGGTCATTTTCTTTTACCGGATTGATCAAACCCGTTGCGTGTACAAAAATGCTCTCCTGCGTTTTTTCATCCCGGATGAAACCGTATCCCTTTGCCTCATTAAAAAAGATCACCGTGCCGGATCGGGGCGCACCCGCAGGTTCATCCTCCCGGCGGGGGACTCCGATTTGAATATCCTCGCTGTTTATTTGTTTCTTCTTATTCGGATCGGGCGGTGTGGAGGAGATGTTTCCGTTTTCATCGACATAGGCAAGCATGTCTTCCAGGGCCTTTCCCTTGGTTGCATTGGCCTGCCGCTCCTCCCTTCTTTGTTCCTTTTCCTTTTTTCGTTTTTCCCTTTTCTTTTCTTTCTCTTTCTTATTAAATGTATCTTTTGATTGGGCCATAATTATTGCTGATTAGATGAATTTAATTCGACACTCTTCGTATCGAAAATATAGCATTCATTGAATTGTATTCCGGGTACATGGAATGCGCACAGAAAAAAAGAGTCTCCGTTACGGGAGACTCTTTGTAAAATGAATTTTGAATGGTTATGCCAGTTTCACGTTGACAGCATTCAATCCTTTCTTGCCCTGGGTAACGTCGAAAGTGACACTGTCGCCTTCGCGTATATCAGAGGAAAGCCCGCTAACGTGAACAAAAATGTCTTGACCGGTAGCGTCATCATTGATAAATCCAAATCCCTTTGAATTGTTGAAGAATTTTACTTTACCTTTTTTCATTGTAATTAAGAATTGTTTTTAAAAAATTATTGATTCGGCAAATGTACCCTATTTATGCCGATGTTGGTTTTTGCACGATTCCCGTAGTAAAAGCAGACTTAACGAGGGCGCAAGCCCATCACCCGGCCATAGCTTCCTGAGCTTGATGTCCGCACAAATTCTCTCCGCTCGCTTTGACTAGTAAACAATCGCGATGCCGGGCAGAAGAAAGAACCTATAAAAGATAGAAAGATTTACAGGGATAAGCCGACTATCTGAACGTGATTTTCCGGGAGAAGATTTCTTCACCTCTTGAAACACTTACCACATACACCCCTTTACCAAAAGGATTCAGATTAAAGCGGCTTCCCGCGCTCACCTGCTCATTTTGAATAACCGTCTGGCCCAGCACATTCACCACTGATAGTTTTGCATCGGTATAATTCCCGTCGGGCACTGCCACATACACATATCCCTCAAATGCATAAATGTTGAATGGAGGTAATGAGTTTTCGGCAACTCCGGTGACACTGCCGGCTGTAATAGGCAAACCGGCCGATTCTTCATATGCAAAATCTTTGATGGTCAGTTGCGAGCCTTCTTCATTAACGTCGCAGCGGATCCAGGCATAATGCAGTTCTTCACCGTCAGGAGAAAAACGGATACCCAGAAACCTATCGGATGCCCCGCTCCATTGTCCGAATATGTCACCATAATAATTGGAGACCATGCCGGCATAGAAGTAATACGAACTTCCGCTTGAAGTCCAAATCAGGTTTTGCATGCCGATCCACGGCCGGTTCTCATCAATCAGATCACCATTGGCAAACATGGACGGGAATCCATAAATACTCGGTCCACCGCCAAAGGTTTGTGTATATCCAGCAAATGCATTGTAATTGGATGCTGAAGGCGGATAAGGAATCAACCCGGCAAAGTACCAACCGGTGCCGTAGGTGGTCACCTTGAAAGCAAAATCAACTGCCCCGTCATTATTCAAATCGAGTGAATACTGGTCACCTACGGCAAGTACCACATCGGGGTCAACATCCTGATAGATCACCTGAGCGTCAGCCATGCCGGCAAGAGCAAGCAGCGGCGTTGCAAGTGCAGAGTATTGTTTCAGTTTCCTTGTGAGATTTGTATGGGTTTCATTCATAAGTTTCGATTTGATTTCAAAGCTAAAAGAAAGCAACAACCATAGGTAGTGTGGATTCCCCTGATTGTTCACGGGCGGGCAGGTTTTGCAGGAATCTGTTTACAGTAATATAAATCTCTTACCTGCAATGGATTTCGTGGGTTACAATTAGAAATACCGGTATAGATGCAACTACATCAATGTCTGTAGCAGCTGACTACGTACTATGCCTCTTGTGCGTGATGTAGTAACTCAGGATAAACAACACTCCCACGATGATGAATGGAAGATTGATGATGGCAACAATGCTCAGCGACATGCTCACGG
Organism: Bacteroidota bacterium; assembly: GCA_018267315.1. Classification (GTDB taxonomy): domain Bacteria; phylum Bacteroidota; class Bacteroidia; order Chitinophagales; family UBA10324; genus JAFDYS01. The sequence goes on from JAFDYS010000010.1 coordinate 45,898, forward strand.
AATGATTCATGCTGTAATTGTGTGAGTAGATGTACGGAGCCAGCAATAAGGCGATGAGGCCAATGAGTGCGCCTCCGATAAGTTCCCGCTTCCAGGCCACAATCAGCAAACCGACAAGAATTAATGCGGGAATATTGTGCATGAAAAATCCGAGTAACTGTTGCCTTAGCGGAAGGCCCGGTTCAAAAACATCCAGCGAAAACATGCCGATGAAAAGAATAGCCGTGATGCAGAGAATTCTGGCAATCCAATGAAGCGCATTCGCCACGCGAAGATCATTTGCTACCGTTTCCATAATATCCGGTTAACTGATGAGATGAATTGAAATCAAAATTAGCTCCCACTGCAAACCGGCGCAATGACAATGCTCATCCGCTACTATTACTCATGCAATCGGATTTAGAAATCAGCCGGCGGCAGCGGATATTGTTTCTTCATTTTCCGGTATTGATTCTCGTATTTACCGTTTCGCTTTATGCCGGCGCTGGTGAGCACACCGCTCAGGATTGATTTCATCCAGTAGTTGAAAACAAAACGCTCGCGGTCGCGCATGAAAAAGATGGTGCTTGGCTTTTTATTTCCTGATTTGATCACAAAACTGTTCGCCACAAAATTTACAAACGACAGACCGAGGCGTTTTGAAAGCGTGTCTTCAGGATTCAGCAATTGGATCTTGAGGTCGCGGTAATCAAACCGCATCGCACCCACTGAAGCATATTTGTTTCCGCTGATGCGGGCAAGCAATGTGTCGAACTGCCCACTGGTTACTTCCACGGCGGCGAGCGGCTCTGTCATTCTGCTGAACTCGCGTAACTCCGTGGGTGAAATCTTAACCGTCAGACTGAATGCGGAAAGGGAATCATCATACACTTCTTTGTAACTGAATTTGCTGATATGCGAATTGTAAATCTGGCCCTTGCCTTTCAATGCCAGCGTGTCGGTATTGTCAATGTGATCGTTGGTGAGGTTCTTCAATGTGGCATTGATGTTTTCAATCGGCACAACACCCTTGCGGTTGGTGAGGTTTGAATACTCATTGTATGAGATGCGGCTGTTGCGGAAAACAATGGAATCAATCCGGAAACGCTGTTTCACTGCACCAAGCATCTGCGTCGGCATCTGTTTTTCGGTTCCGTGAAAAAACGGGTGGCGCTTATCGCGCGTTACGTCAATTCCCGCATTCTCTACATCAATACGATGAACATGAAAGAGTGAATCGTGCAGCCATGCCTGCGGATCAATTCCTGTTATATCAATTCCTGCTGCTGTACCACGGATGTAATCAGACTGCCACGTGGAATAAAAGAAGTGGTCTTCTTCAGTGAGATTGGGTTGCAGTTGGAAGGAATCAACATGAAGGAAATGCGCGGCTCCATCCCAAACCGTGTTCCGGAACGTAATGGTATTTGCCGAATCACGCCACCGCATGTGCCCGTCACTCAGGGTGAGGCGGTCGAGCCACGATATCCAATCCTGTTTGATGCCGCTCTTCATTTCAAGTAAAGATGGCTTCAGTTCTCCTGTTAATTCCGATGCATGCAAGTGCGCATCATTTAACGCATTCAGTTTTACCGATGCACCGCTCCACGCTGCATGCACCGTGGATTGAAACATGGCATCCTGCTGATTCTTCAAAATCTTTCCTTCACTCATACTCATTTGCGCCGAGGGCACTTCCGCCTCCATCTTGTGATTTGATATAGTGGCCGCTGACAGCGCTATATCTGCCTCGCCGAATGATACAGGAAGATCATCCTCTGTACTGAAGCGAAGTGAATCGGCTTGCACATTAACTGACGTAGTGACCGCGAGGGAATCATTTCCGTCGATGATAAGTGCCCGGAGCGTTCCATCAGAAATGCGAACCGCATCGGCAAATAATTCTACGGGAAACCTGAGTTCCTGTGATGAACTACCAGGCACCTGTTTCATTTCCATTTTTACCTGGGGGTTCTCAATATTCAGTGATTGCAGCCGGATGTCTTGGGGATTCGTGTTTGTGATTTCCGACAGCAGCTTCATTTCAGGAATCTTGGCCGTGAAGGATGAAGCGCCTTCACTCCAGTTGATTTTTATGTCTTTGAATTTTGACTTTCCGGGTGAATGCAAATTCAGTTTATCCGCAGAAGCCGTTACGGTTTCTGATTTGTACTTCACACTGGTAAATTCGCCTGATGCTTCACTCCAGTTAAATGAACGTGCCGATGTGGTCAGCTCAGCGAGCAGGTAATCCTTGCCCCTGGCAGACAATTCACTGCCGTCACGGAATGAATAATGCCATGTGAATTTGTCAAGTGCCGCCATCCTCAGTTGTATGAACGGAAAATCTCGGGGCGTTACTGTGCCGGACTTTCTTGTTTGCGTCATTTGCAATGAAAGCTTTGCCGCATGAATGGAATCGGCTATGATCTTTCGTTTGCTGAGAAGACTGTCGTAAAGTAGATGATGCCAGTAGAAATCATCGGCATCCAGGTTTACACCCGATGAAGCAATCCGGATGTGTCCGATGCCATTGTGCTGTTCCGTTCCCCGCAGGTGAAAGTCAGTGATGGCGGCATTGATTGACTTTGAGTGAACATCAATTTGGCCGATTTGAAAAAAGGTAAATGAATGCTTGATCTCACTGGCAGTAGCGCTCTGCAAAAAACGGTTGAGTTGAACCGATGAGTTGAACTCATTCATCGTCACCTCGAGACTGTCATTGCCGGAAACACGGTAATGGATGGTGGCATTATGAAGATCCAGTGTACGCACACGCAGCACTTCGCTCAATCCCTGAAGAGCATTATAGAAAACATCGCGCCTCTTTTTTCCTCTCTTTTCGTTCTGTACACCGCCGGCCGCATTAATGGTGACCACTGCATTATTCATAACCGCCCGCTCAGCTCCCAGCGATCCCTGCAGCAGTTCCTGCAAACTGAAACGATGGAGCGAAAGAATGGGAATGGCAAGCAGAAACGATGGCGCGTCGCCTGCAGCCGGTTTAAATACAGCATTACGGAATGCAATTTCAGAGTTATACAGATCGAACTCTTCCACATTGAGCTGGTACAAACTGTCAGGAGTATAAAATGTGATTTGCCTCAGTTGAAGCCCGATGTCGCCGACTGTGAGGTAGCGGTCTTCGCCGGGACGAAAGTTGAGGTCGCCGATTTGCAGATCAGTTTGCTTTGTTGCATACGTGAGCGACTTTCCATTGTGAGAACTTTCTGCAAAAAACTGTCCGCCGGATACTGACAAATGATGGACGTACACATCAGGAAAAAGATTTCTCAGCACCTCGGCAACAGCTGTTGATTCCGTAACTGAATCGGGCCGGGCCGCCAAATAGACCTGCACCACAGGACGAACGCATAGTAGCGTATCCAGTATCAGCTCTCCGCTTTCAAAGAAACGGGACAATGAATCTGATTCGAAATATATACGGTCCACGCTTCCGGCTGCATGGCTGCGGTTTTCAACTGCGGCCGAAGCGAAGCGGAATGAATCCATGTCAAGCGATTGACTGCTGCCATTAAAATGCAACCGATGAAAACCAATCATCAGATCATTAATGTTCCATTGCTGTTCACCTATTTCCAGATCCAACTCGCCGGCGGCATGGAGCGGATCGCCTGCATTTACTGCTTGTCCGAAATTTCTGATCAAAACATTTATGTGGCGGATCTGAAATGGCGGGCCGGCATTTGCCGTATGTAGCAACAGTGTGCCATCTTCAAGGCGGAGCGCGCGCACGTTCAGCACGGCCACTGCCTTATTCAATCCTTTGATGATTTCCGCCGCCTGGAAACTGATATCTACCCTGTGGGCGCCGGTGTCAACCGAGGTTTCAAATACAGGAGCCCGCAGCATCACACTGTCAATCTCCACCTTCTTTTCAAAGAGAAGGTGGCTCCAGGAATTGATGCGAAGGAAAAGATGCGGAAGCTGCAGTGTTGCTTTGGTTCGTGCCGTGGACGTATCCATCTGCCGGAGCACCACCGACTCCAGCCCGAGCTGATGCCGGAAGAGAGAAAAATCAATATCGGCAATTTGAATGCTGAATTCACCGCGCGACTGTTGCTCCACCAGCAATTTTACCATCTTGCCCGTACGGTATTCAATAAGAAATATAACGGACAAGACCACCACAGCTGCGGCTACAGAAACCAGCACCGAAGTCCTTATATGCCTGTGAACTTTCATTCCGGTCAGCAGCGGAAAATTCCGTTACACCCGTTCAGGTTTTATTCTGCAAAAGGAATTCCGCTTGAGGGAAGATAGAAATTTTTATCTGCCGTCATAAGTTTACAACGATGGCAGCGCCGACATCACTTCAAAATATCCTGCCGGATTTCGCCGAGAAAAAATTCCTTGAGATGTTTGGGTAGCACCGCCGCCACATCATACAACTCCCCGGATGTGACATAGCGGTTGAGCACCTTCAAAATCTTTCTCATCGCGCTCACGGCATCGGCCTGGCCATGAAAATCCCTCCATCCTGAGCCGCTGTCATTCTCAATCATTTCCAGAATGAAATCTTCCACATTCCGCACGCGCTGGTGATAGGCATCGGGCACCCACTGATCAATATAAAGACTCTTGAGCGCCATTGGAAGTTGTGAGATAAGATCGAAGTTTTCCTTCAGGGTCAGGTGATTTCTGAGTGTGCGCATAAATGCAATAAGCATTCTGCCGGACTGAGCACGATTTTGCGTACCCAGTTCCTTCATCAGCTCATTCAGGAATTCATTTCCTTTAGAAGCATGTTTTTCAAAATTGAGTGGCATAACACGATCGTTTTATGGAAATAAAATTCGATCACTGTTTACTGTCGCTTCATGAGATGCGTCATAAGAGTTGATGACGCATGTTTCCTGAAGCACCGAATCACAGCTGAAGATATTAAACGCCATATTTGATTCTTCACTTTCTGCATCATGGCCAACACGATTGATGAAGTTATCACCGATCTGACAAACATTATTGAGTTGGCAGACAGTGAAGCAAGCCGCATAGGATATTTCGCCGCTTTGTACCGGCGTGTTACCATCAGGGTCAAGGAGCAGATTGCGGGAGGATTTTTTCTGAACGCTGCGCAAATGGAACGGCTCGATGTGGAATTCGCCAACCGCTATCTTGAAGCATACGGGCAATTCCGCAATGGTCAGCCGACCACAGCATCGTGGGCGGCGGCATTCAATGCAACCCGTTCATGGCGGCCGCTTATCATTCAACATTTACTGCTCGGCATGAATGCACACATCAATCTCGACCTGGGTATCGCCGCTCAGAAAACCTGTCCCGGCGAATTGTTGCCTTCATTAAAACCGGACTTCGATGCCATCAATCAAATTCTCGCCGAGATGGTGCAACCGGTGGAAACACAACTTGCCGGAGTTTCACCCTGGATCGGTTTGCTCAATAAAGTGAATGCGAAAGCCGATGAAGTCATTCTCAACTTCAGCATGAAAATCGCCCGCGGTGCTGCGTGGAAGTTTGCTCTGGAACTGAATGAAGCAGGGCACGGCGATCGTGCCGCAGTCATCACGCGAAAGGATGAGGAAATAGCGCAACTCGCCGCCACGGTGGCTTCTCCCCATGGAATCGTTTTGAATGCCGGGCTGCTTGCCATCCGCCTCCGCGAAACCAGTGACGTGCGAAGAGTGATTGCCGCGCTCCGCTGAAAGCTGAAAGCTGAAAGAGGTTACCACTCTTCATGGATTCATTCGCTGACAATAGTCAGTTCCCTTAATTGATTCTCATCATGTGTGAAGCGATTGCATGGCTGCCAACTTTGAAGGGAATAAGTGTATCCCTATTCACCTTCAAAACTGATGCATCATGAAAAATGAAAAGAAAAGACTCACTACAGCTACGGGTATTCCGTACACGGAACATGAAAACTCCATGACCGTGGGTCCGCGAGGACCCGTGCTATTGCAGGATTTTATCCTGCACGAAAAGCTCGCCCACTTCAACCGGGAGCGCATTCCGGAACGGGTGGTTCATGCCAAGGGAACAGGCGCCTATGGAAAATTTACGGTGACCAATGACATCACCGCATTCACCAAAGCAAAACTCTTCAACACCTTCGGCAAGGAAACGAAGGTGTTTGTGCGGTTCTCCACAGTGGGCGGCGAAAAAGGATCGGCCGATGCCGAACGCGATCCACGCGGTTTTGCCGTGAAGTTCTATACGGAAGATGGCAACTGGGATCTCACCGGCAATAACACACCGGTTTTCTTCATCAAAGACCCGAAGAAGTTTCCCGATTTTATTCACACGCAGAAACGCGATCCGAAAACCAATTGCAAGAGTCCCACAATGATGTGGGATTTCTGGTCACTCAATCCGGAAAGCATGCATCAAGTGCTCATCCTCATGAGCGACCGCGGTACACCATTCAGCCACCGCTATATGCATGGCTTTGGCAGCCACACTTTTTCTTTCATCAACCACAAGAATGAAAAATTCTGGGTGAAGTTTCATTTCGTTTCCATGCAGGGAATTAAAAACTTCACGGATGAAGAAGCCACGGTGATGAAAGGAAAAGACCCGGATCATGCACAGCGCGACCTGGTGGAAGCTATCAGTAATGGAGAATTTCCCAAATGGGAACTCAAGGTTCAGATTATGCCGGAAGAGGAAGCCAAGACGTATCGCTGGAATCCGTTTGACCTCACGAAAGTTTGGCCGCATAAGGATTATCCGCTCATCCCGGTGGGAGTGATGGAGCTGAATGAAATTCCGGAAAACTATTTTGCCGAAGTGGAACAAGCAGCGTTTTCACCTGCCAACGTGGTGGAAGGCATGAGCTATTCACCGGACAAAATGCTGCAGGGGCGTTTGCTCGCTTACCCCGATGCGCATCGTTATCGCCTCGGTGTGAATTATGAGCAGTTGAAGGTGAACAAATGCCCGTTTGAAGTGACCAACTATCACCGCGATGGCATGATGCGGGTGGATGAAAACGGCGGCAGCGAACCCAACTACATGCCCAATAGCTTCGATCAGGTATTTGCTGATTTCAATTACAAGCAACAGCCGATGCACCTCGACAGCATGCTCGCTGACTGGTATGACCGGAACGGACATGGCGAAGACGATCACTATATGCAACCCGGCATCCTCTTCCGCGATGTGATGGATGAAAATGCAAAACGCCATACCATCAACAACATCATCAAAGCCATGAGCGGAATCACGGGGCCCAAGAAAGATGAAATCGTCATGCGTGCTTTGTACCACTGGCATCGGGTGGATATCAATCTCGGACGCGCGATTTCAAGGGGATTGGGTGTGATGAGTGATCCGTTTGAATTACCTGTGGAACGAAAGGAAAAACCGTTGCCTGTAAACTGAATTTTTCGTGAATAGCGACGGGAGCAGTTTCATTGCAGATTCTCCCTCGTGAGTAATGCAATGAAACTGCCGCCCGCGGCAGGGATGAAACAGTGTGAGAATAACTTTTCATTAAACGCACAACATAAATGTCGGCTGGCGCAAAACCGGGAAAGAGACCAAAGACCGGCGAAACCTCGGCGATGGGGCGGTGGTTCGATGTGGTGCGCAGGATTGATTTCATTACCGTATTGGTTCATCTTGCTCTCATTACCGCCGGCGCTTTCCTGGCTTTATATCTCAGCAGCCTGCATGAGAGAAAAAAGCAGAACGCCAGAGAGGAAGTATTGCTGCAGCAATTGCAGCAAAGTCTTGCCGTCGATATTTCTAATCTGAATGCACTGGCGGACTTCCGCAGGCAATCCCTGAATGAAATTAATGCGGCAAGACGCTATTGCATGGGAACGCAACCCTGGACTGACACCATCTCCAACTTGTTCCTCAACATCAGTTCAACCGTGCGGTTCTTTCCGCATCCCGGTGCCTTCGAAAGTTTCAAGTCCACCGGTATCGATCTGATCCGCAACCCTGATATCCGGTTTGGACTCTTTACCGTTTACGAAGAAAATTTTGCCGTACTCACCGAGCAGGAGATAGCTTACATCAATATACTCTCTCAGTCATGGCTGCCGCTCATCAGCGACCGGATGCTCATCGATTCGGCGGCGAGCAACCTGAGTCCGCTCAACTTCGGTGATTTAAGAAAAGATACACGGGTCCTTAACCTTCTCAGTGTATTTTCAGTTTACTGTGGTAACATTCTGCAGGTAACGCGCCATAGCATCGTGGACGGAGAATTGGTCAACCGCCAGATTCAATATGAGCTGGAGCGAATGGATAAGGGCAAGCGCCATGATCGTGCGCCGGTTAAAACCCGGGTCACGTTGCACGGTTATCCTTATGCTAAAGTGGTTACTGTTGCCGGCACTTTCAATTCCTGGGTGACAGATGCCGATACCTTTCAGAAAACTATTGATGGTTGGGCTTTGGAGATGAATCTGCGACCGGGCTGGTATATGTACCGGTTCGTTGTGGACGGAACCTGGGTTGACGATCCTGACAACCCCGATCAGATCACGAACGAATACGGAACCCGCAATGCCTGGTTGCTGGTGGAATGATTTGCTATAGTCGGCCGTATGATCTCCGCTTCGCTCCCGGGGATTGCTCTATTGTAGCATACATCCCCCGCTTGCTGCAGTGATTTTTTTGAACTGTTCCTCAGTGAGGAATTGCGGATGATACTCGCCGCCGGCGGCCTGCAGATTTCTCATGTAGGCCCTCAGGTGATTTTCAGAAGCATCGCGGAGGTTTCCGTAAATAGTTAGCAGGTTCGCTTCCTTCGTTTGAGAGATCGCCGTGTTCAGATCAAAGATATCGCGATCTTCAATGTAAGCCGCTGCCTGCAGCGCAGCAACCTGTGACTTGCTTCCTTCCTGAATCAGCGAATCATACAAATGCTGAAAAAAATTATCAGCAAATGCACCCCGCTTGTTCTTCATGGAAGGATCTTTTATGCCATAAGCCGTTTCCAGAGATTGCATGACGTCCATGTGCTGTGATTCGCTTTGTAAGATGTGATCGAAAACCTGCCGGTTCCAGGTTTCATTGAACCGGTAGTATGTGTCATGGGAGAGTTTATCTTCCTGTGCCAGCATCATCATAGTGGATTTCTCTTTTTCAGTAAGCGGATTGATTGAGGATTGATCCACCGTGGCTGCCACGTAGCAGCAACCACTGCCCATGCAGCATTGATTTTTCTGATTCCGTTTTCCGTAACCTTTTTGTGCTGTTCCTGCTAATGAAACAAGCAGACCCAGCAACAGCAACAAAATGCTTTTCATAACGACTGATTTTGAAGTGACGAATTTGATAACGCAAAACTATCGCGCACTTCAAATGACAATCATGAGCAAGATCAATCCAATGACTGAATTCAGCTAATACTGATCATCGTATGGCATGATCAAACTCAGGTACCCGGTCGACGTGAAACGGTGAGATACGCTTTACTTCATGATGATCACTTTATACGCAGCCCGGCCATTTCGCGATTCCAGGAGAAGAAAATAAGTGCCCGCTGCCAGTGCTGAAAAATCCTGTTGAATTTCATGCTTTCCGCAGGGAAGGTTTGTATTAAGCAATTCCAGAACCTCGCTTGAACAGGCGTCCCGCAAAGTCAGCCGGACTTGCTCTTCTTCATCATTGATGACAGTGAGCGTTGCATGGTCAGTAACCGGCATGGGATAAATCTGCAGCGATACAGGCACATGCTGCAGAACGAAATCAACTGATACCGTTTCTGAATACACCGCAACTCCTGAAACATCCGGCATTTTCAGATGATAATAATAAGTGCCTTGAGAAGTAAGTGACCGATCCGCGAATTGATAGTGAGTCTCATTAACGGTGTTGCCCATTCCCTTTACAAACCCGATTTGTGTCCAGTTCTCAGCATCAATGCTTCTCTCCACTTCAAATCCCGCATTGTTTTCTTCTGATGCGGTGGACCAATCAAGTTGCACCGTGTTTCCTGCTTGCACAGCGGTGAATGATACCAGCGTGATCGGAAGAATCGTGGAAGTAAAAGTGAAGCTGGCATAAAGCGGAATATGATCGGAGGCATATTCGAGCGCATTGGCAACGGCTGATGAAACAGCTGTATTCGGCATGTGATTAATTGAATCGTTGAAGTGATTGCCGTCATTTCCGTAAGCAGTCATGCTACCTGAAACATATTGCATGCCTCCGGCCGTATTTACCGCATTCGAAAACAGAATCATGTCAAAGCGGTCATCCATGCCGCCGTTGCTGCCGCCACCGAACGTTCGGGTACGCGGACTTTGTGTATGATATGGTGCATAAGCGGAATTGTTCCATGTGCCTGTCATGATTGAGGAATACGGATCAATGAAGTTACCGTCGTCCGACGGGTTATCCTGCAGCAATTTCGTGTAAGCAGCTTCACCTGACTTGTAGATATTGAAATCGCCGCACACGAGAAAATCGCTGCCATCAGGCAGTTGATTGGTGTACTTGCGCAAGGTGTCCACTTCCAGGGTACGCTGTGCTTCATTGGAAGTACCGGAACTGGCTTTCAGGTGTACGGCATAAATGCGGAACGTGATGCCGCTGGCAATGTGTGTGAGCTTGAATTCATTGATATCGCGCAAATCGGTGTGATGTGCCGTATTGCTCACAAAGGTGAACTTGGATGTTTTGAAAAAGATGCCGTTGTCACTGTCATAGCTGTCAATAAAGGTTCCGGCTGCATACCCGCCTACGGCCACGTTCATCACTTTATTCAAAAAATCTGTAACACCCTGCTGCCCGTTGATTTCGCCGACTACGAGGATGTCGGGTGATGTATTGGCGATGATGGTTCTGAAATAAGGATTGCGAGTGGCTGTATCACTGCCCGGGTAATTGAGCAGGTTGTACGTCATGATTTTTTCCGTGCTCTGGCCAAATGCACTTTCGGCCAGGCACACGATGAACATCGCATAAAAAGCAAAAAACCTTAAAGTTGAACTCATGTACTCCGTGATGAAGTCTCAGTACCCTTTGCGGAGGAGTAACGGGTCAAAAATAAATGAGAGTGAACGAGCGTACAAGAAACGGTTGCATACAATTTCCGCAGAATTCTTAACAGCTATCTGCCATAGAAGACAACCTCATTTTGAAAGGATCCGGATTTTACTTTCCGGTGAATTCCGGTTTTCTCTTTTCAACAAAGGCCTTCATGCCCTCTTTCTGATCTTCGGATGCGAAACAGAGGTAGAAATTTTTTCTTTCCAGCAACAATCCCTCATCCAGTGAAGTGTTGAATGCCTGCAGCACGGCTTCCTTAGCCAGCTTTACAGCCACCGGCGAGAGTTGGGCGATTTCCTGCGCCCACATCAGGGCTTCTTTCAAATAAAATTCCACCGGCACCACGCGGTTTACGAGCCCGGCACGAAGTGCTTCTTCGGCTGTGATGAACCTTCCGGTTAATACCATTTCCATGGCTAGCGCTTTTCCTACGCTGCGCGTAAGACGCTGCGTGCCGCCCGCGCCCGGCATCACACCGATTTTTATTTCGGGCTGACCGATGCGCGCCGTCTCAGATGCCACAATCAAATCACAGTTCATCATCAGTTCGCAGCCGCCGCCCAATACAAATCCCGATACGGCAGCGATGATGGGCTTCTTCGTTTTCCTGATCAGATCCCAGGTAGCGAACTGGTCGCGGTTCACCATGTCAATCGCTGTTGCATCGGCCATCTCTTTAATGTCAGCGCCGGCAGCAAATGCTTTTTCATTTCCCGTGAGTACTATCACTCTCACCTGTTCATCGGCATCCAGTTCGCGAAGAGCGGAACTCAGTTCCGTCATGAGTTGTCTGTTGAGTGCATTCAATTCACCGGGGCGGTTGAGCTGAATGAGAGTAACAAATTTTTGTGCCTGCGGATTTACCGTAATGAATTCATATGTCATACCATGAGATTGATGAAGAAGAAAAATGTCAGAAATAAACGATGCTAACTGAACGCCAAAGCTAATCCGGCACCCAGCAAAATGGAAATGATCCGCTTCCAGCCGAAGGTGTGAGACTTGGATTCGGATTCAAACAGAATGGTGGTTGATACATGCAGAAATGAACCCAGCGCCACTGCAATCAGGGCAAGCAGCAGCGATGAATCCACGGATTGAAAATAGTAACCAAGCAGGATGGCTGCCGGAGCCACCAATGAAAAAAGAATTACGCTGATCATTGTTTTTACATTACTGAAATGCGAAACGATGAGGATGCTTGCCAGCGCAAATCCTTCCGGAATTTTATGAATGGAAATTCCGTAAAGCAGGGCGTTGTGTGTTTCCTGCAGCAGTTCCTGATTCGAAAGCGGAATGCCATCCAGAAAAGAATGCAGTGACAGGCCGAGGATGAGTGATCCGATATAGGTGCCGCCGTGTTCACTGGAATGAAAGTGACCGTGTTCAATACCCCGTGTCATCTGTTCAAGAATAATCTGAATAAAGAAGCCGATGAGTACATACACTCCGGCACCCGGCATTTGCCGGAATACAGTTGGAAAAAGGTGAAGCAGAATGACGGTGAAAAGAAATGCGCCGCTGAAACTGAGAACCAATTTATAATTGGCACGGGCTTGTTCACGAAAAGTGAGGGCTGCAACCCCGCCGAGCAATGGCGCCATAAAAATGATGAGGATGGTTACCAGAGGCATCAGGCGGCGTAGTTCAGTTTCTTCAACGCATATAAACAAAGGCGCCCTGTAAAGATTCCAATGGCGACACCAAGCAATGCGCCTGCGGTGACATCAACCGGATAATGAAGTCCTACATACACCTGGGCAAAGGCCACCAGCGCAGCCCAGGTTAATGCAGCCGGGGCCAGCCATTTCCATTTGCGTCCGAAAAGAATAATCAGAAAAACAGCAATGCCGAAGTGATTGGCCGCGTGTGACGAAACAAAGCTGAATCCCGAACCGCAATCCACCAGCAAATGAACCTGAGATGACAACACCGCATCATTGCACGGCCGCAACCGGTGAACGGCGGGCTTGATAAGCGAACTCGCAACCTGATCAGTAAGCGTGACTGTGAGTGCCGCAAGGATGATCACGATGATACTGTGCCACCGATACTGATACACTACGTATGCTACCAGGAGAACGTAAAGCGGGATCCAGAAATATTTATCGCGCACATACGGCATGATGAAATCAAATACGGTATTACGCAGCGTTTGATTGATGAACAGAAACGCTTGCTGGTCAAAATGGAGAAGGGCGGAAATCAACGGGAAGTATTTATGATGAGCATCAGATTTTTTCTGCCAGCATGATCATGCGTTCCGAATGCAACGGGTCAAAAGGATGAAGCGCGTAATCACCAAACACTTCGGTGAGCCGGAGCCGGCAGCTTTCAAACCACTTTTTGAAATCATCCAAAGACAGGGCACGCACCCGTTCTTCAAAATGAAATTCACGGCCTTTATCCTGAAAGTAGATCTTCTTCACAATCACATTTCCTTCCATGAACTTGTTGATAGAAAACAGGATTCCGTTGCGGATGATTTCTGAATGCTGCGGCAGTGCGGCCATGGTTTTCCGGGTGTTGAAATAATCAATCAGCAGTTTGCCGCCGGGTTTCAGCGCATGACCTAAAGCACGAATGGCTTTTTGATCTTCCCTGTCCGATTTGAAGTAACCGAAGCTGGTGAAGAAATTGAAGATGGCATCGAAGTAGTTCACGAAGAATAACTCTCGCATGTCATGGCGGTGGAAACTGAGATTATCGCGTTCTATGGTTCCGGCATGTTCAATATGATCCGCCGATATATCAATGCCGGTTACCTGAAAACCCTTATCAGCAAGCAGCATGGAATAACGGCCGTTGCCGCAGCCCGCATCGAGCACTTCGGCTCCCGGTGACAGGTGAAGACGGGCAACGAGCGTATCAACAAACCGGCGGGCTTCATTCTCATCATGGTGCTGATACAACATCTGGTAATAAGGTGTATCAAACCAAGTTTCAAACCACTCTTGCTTCTTCATCATGTATGTGCAAAGTTATTTCTCCCTGCAAGCTTTTCCAAAGTTTAAAGTTTACAGAATCCCTTCGATCGTATTTTTGGCGCCTCCTCAATTTGAATAGCTCTTCTGTTTATGACTCTTATCAAATCTATATCCGGCATTCGCGGAACCATTGGTGGTGTGGCGGGAAATAACCTTACCCCGGAAGACGTGGTGAAGTTTACCGCCGCCTTCGCTTCGTGGGCGATGAAAAAAAGCGGAAGGAATACGATCGTGATCGGCCGCGACGCACGTGTTTCGGGTGCCATCGTTTCATCTCTTGTATCTGCCACCCTGCAGGCATCCGGAGTTCATGTAATTGATACGGGGCTGTCAACTACGCCCACAGTGCAAATGGCTGTGATGCACCACCGGGCCGGCGGCGGCATCATCATTACCGCCAGTCACAATCCTGCGCAATGGAATGCACTGAAGTTGCTGAATGAAAAAGGAGAATTCATTTCTGAGAGCGACGGCAAAGCGATATTAGTGCTGGCCGATTCCGGCAAAGTTTCCTATGCCGACATCAAAGATCTCGGTTCCTATTCAACGGATGCCAGCGCGCTGGACCGGCACATTGCATTAATCAAAGGGTTGCCGCTGGTGAATGCCGGTGCGGTGAAGCGCAAAAAATTCAAAGTGGTAGTGGATGCAGTCAATTCTTCCGGAGGCGTGGCTGTTCCCCAGCTGCTCGAATCGCTGGGTGTACCGGACATCATCAAAGTCAACTGCGAACCCTCCGGCAAATTTGCTCACAACCCGGAGCCGCTTCCTGAAAATCTCACGGAACTTTCGCAGCAGGTAAAACTGAACAAAGCGCACATTGGCATTGCCGTTGACCCGGATGTGGATCGCCTCGCCATAGTTTGTGAAGACGGAAGCATGTTCGGTGAAGAATATACACTGGTGGCCGTAGCGGACTATGTGTTGCAACAACTGCCTGAAATCAACAGCAGTAAAAAACCGGCAACGGTTTCCAACCTCTCATCAACCCGCGCGCTGAAAGACATCACTGAAAAAGCCGGCGGCAAATATTTTTCATCGGCCGTGGGCGAAGTGCATGTGGTGGCGAGAATGAAGGAAGTGAACGCCGTGATCGGCGGTGAAGGGAACGGCGGCATCATATATCCTCAACTTCATTACGGAAGAGATGCTCTCGTCGGTATCGCCCTTTTTCTTTCTCATCTTGCCGCTTCCGGAAAAACCTGCTCGGTGCTGCGCGCCCAGTATCCGGGTTATGTGATTTCAAAAAATAAAATCCAGCTTACGCCGGATGTGAACATTGACCGCATCCTTCAGAGCGTGCAGAAGAAATACAAGAAGCAGCCCATCAATACAGAGGATGGATTAAAGATCGAATTTGACGGCGACTGGGTGCACCTGCGCAAATCAAATACGGAACCGATCATACGTATTTATTCGGAGAGTCGCCATGAAACCACTTCCAATCTGCTGGCGCAGAAAATTATGGATGACATCAAAACGCTTATGAAGGAATAGCCATTTTCCGGATTTCCGTTTGTTCAAATCCAAATTCATCAAAGACATCCTTGAGTTCCCTGTCAATTTCTTCCTTGCTATACCCGTATTGTTCGAGTGTATAGTGATGACCCACTTCATATTTTTTTGATGCTGCCGCCGCTTCTTTCAGCTTCGCGCGAAATGCAGTATGCGGCTCCCATCCGAAATGCCCGTAGATGTCCAGCACCGTTTCCTCCGGGTGTTTGACTAAATCATCATATTGGATCAGCAGCAGTTGTTTATCGGGAATGGTGCGGCGTAATGCAGTGATATGCCGGTAAAAATCCATGTTGACTTTTCCCCATGCGCGGAATTCCGGTGAATCTTCCGGCACATCGGGCGCCATCACTTTCCATGTTTTTGAAAACATGGAAGTGACTGATGGAATGGTTTGATACGGATGCCTCATGATCATGATCACTTTGGCACGGGGCATCTTCTCAAGAATCATTTCAATGCGCCCGGTGGACATCACATTCTTCACGAGCAATTGCTTGTCACCGCCCCAGGCAAACAGGAAACGCTGCAGGGTGTTGTAATAGAAATTCATTAGTGATTTTCTCCAGCGCGCTGATTTCCGGTCACCGATATTCAGATCACTGAACGACCGGAACCACGGGGTGAACATGCCGCAGGCCGGCGAATTCATGGTGAAAACAAAAAGCCCTTCGTCTTCTTCTGATTTTTCGAAACCGAGATTGTGGATTCCTTTCCATCCTTTAAAGATCACCCGTTCGACGTGATCCCAGAATCGTTTCATGGTTCCTCCCAGCGCATGATCCATTCGCTTCAGCATCCGGATGAATTTGTAAAACAATACCGATGGAAGAAAGCAGTGATACAACAGAAAATAGGTAAATCGCTCTTCATCCGTTGCCATCAGCCGGTGCAGCAGTGTAGTACCACTGCGCGGCGTACTGATGATAAATACGGGATCCTTCACAACTTTCTTCCGATAATTCGGAAAGAAAATTTCATCGAGCAGCCGCGGTAGGAGGGTGAATACAAAAAGGATGACAAACAGGAGGATGAAAACCGGTGTGAGCAGCAACCTCCTGAAGGAGAAATGCTTCAGGTTTTGATAAATGATGGTGAAGAAAACCCGGAAGTTGAATATGTAAATTGAACTGAACATGACTGAAAAAAATCAAAACACTTAATTTCAAATCTCTCTTCTGCACGGCATACTTTCAGCGAAAATACAGAAGACAATTTCCGTTTTATTTACTCCTTCATCTGAAGCAGTTTGCTAAACCGCGGATTATTATTCAGTGGCTTCCAGTAGTAATGAAGTTTATAGAGTGGAACGGTATTGCTCATCGTCCAGCAGAACGGCATATTCAGCAATTGCTCCAGCAAATCAATGGCCTTATCCTGTTCGCCTAACTGCACATAGGTGAGTGCGAGGTACTGTACCGGTGAAACGCCGAGGATGGCGTCCTTCTTTTCAGGCATCATGGTGATGGCAAGTTCTCCTTCGCGGAGCGCTTCGTCTTTCTTCCCCAATCCGGCCAGCGCCACACCAAGGGTTGCATGCAATCTGAAATCATCAGGATATTTCTTCAGCAAGTCGGATGTGATGTCATATGCCGTTTGGAAATACGTTTTTGCCGTTTGATCTTTTCCCTGAATCCGGTACATCATGGCAGCAGCCAGCGCATCCGGCATGAAATCAAACTGCCACATCCGTCCCAAACTGGCTTTGTCATTGGAAAGGCCGGGAAGCACGGAATCGTATTTGGCTTCGAGTGTTTGAAAATAGTAGATATCGCTTTTGAAATAAGCGGGATCAACCAAACTGGTTGCATCAGCCAATACCCGGCGCGCCGAAGACACATCACCTTTCAGTTCGGCGAAATACATGGATTTGGCTGAATAATATATGGGCACATCGGGAGCCAGTTCAATCGCCTTGTTAATGAAATAAACAGATGAATCGAAATCTCTTTTCAGTTTGTATGTTTCGGCGAGGGCAGCCCAACCTTCTGCCTGCCTGGGAAAAAGTTGCGCCTGCTTTTTATAGTAAGCGATGGAGGCATCAATCTCTCCCATGCGGCGAAGAATGTCAGCACGCACCAGGTAGGTTGACTTGCCATTGCCCAATTTGCTGTCCACCACATCCAACTCAGCCAGCGCGCCGGTATAATCGCCTTCACCTTTAAATTTATAAAATGCAAGTGCATTGTGCGTATAAGCATCATCAATATTGAGAGCCAGCAAGGAGTCAAGCCATTGCTTCGCCATTTTTTTATAGTCATCACTATTGATCACAAATTTCTCCCAGTATACGCGCACATAGCCCTCTACCAGCGCATCGTAAGGCGCCGTAAATCGCGGATCGAGCTGGATGGCCTTTTCATACATACGAATTCCTCTCATGGCATCATCACCCCGATAGTAGTTCCAGAAGTCCTGGATGGCTTTGTTTCCGCGCAGATAAAAATCATACGCCTCCACATTGCCGGTCGGCGCCATGTTAAACAATGACTTTTCCGTTTCGGTGAGCGTCGCATCAAGCGCTTCGGCAATCTGTTTTGCAATGTCAGACTGTATGGTAAACACATCTTTCGTTGGGCGATCATAGGTTTCCGCCCAGAGGTGCTTGTCGTCTTTTGCATCTACCAGTTGCACGTTAATTCTGAACTGCTCACCGGCCTTCTGCACGCTTCCTTCAAGCAAAACATCGGCGCCCAGTTCCCGGCCGATTTGCCGGATTGATTTGCGCGTGTCCTTGTATTGAAGCGTGGATGTGCGGGATACCACATTGAGTTCTCCGATCTTTGAGAGGTGCGTTAGAATTTCATCACACATCCCGTCAGCGAAGTACTCATCTTCTTTTGATTGGCTGAGATTACTGAATGGCAACACCGCTAGTACTGTAGATTGGTTTTGATTCTTTGGGGCGATCGAAAATCTATCGCGAAATACAAATACCAGGGCAGCCAATAGGGCTATGGCCATCACGGGAAGCAGGATTCGCGGACCGGTTTTTCTCCGGTCGGTTACTGGCCGCCCTTTACCTTCCAGCGATTCTATATCGGGAATTTTCAACCCCTCATTGGTGATCGCAAAAATTTCAACCGGTGCAAT
The DNA here is from genome assembly GCA_018267315.1 of Bacteroidota bacterium. GTDB lineage: Bacteria > Bacteroidota > Bacteroidia > Chitinophagales > UBA10324 > JAFDYS01. The sequence continues at coordinate 64,467 of JAFDYS010000010.1, forward strand.
CACATTCTTCAGTTCGTATTTGCCCAGAGAAACCGCACTGATATCTTTTTGATTTTTGATTTCATCATACACCTTTCCGGACACAAACACGGCCCCTGCCACGGCAAATGATTCAATGCGTGAAGCAATATTCACCCCATCACCATAGACATTGTCCGTTTCAAAGATCACGTCGCCGGAATGTATGCCGATGCGCAGTGGCACCTGCGGCTCGGTTATCATTTGTTTTTGAATTCCGATAGCCGCCCTAACGGCTTCAATGGCACTTTGGAAAACACAAAGAGCGCCGTCACCCATCTGCTGCAGAACGCGCCCGGCATGTTTTGTCACTTCAGCATGCAGCGCCTGCTCAAATTTGCTGCGGAGGGCTATGGCCTTTTCTTCGTCAGACTCCATCACCGCAGTATATCCCTGGATGTCTGCAAAAAGGATAGCGGTGAGCTGGTGAGCGGCGGTCATGAAGAATGTGGGATTGTTATACCAAAAGTACTGTTTCCGTGTGCAGCGGGTTCGTGACAAAAATCATGATGAGGACAGGCATTCGTTATTTTTGCGCTGATGAATCCCTCCCGTCATATCTACTTTGACAATGCAGCCACCACCCCGCTTGATCGCGAGGTGATTGAAGCCATGCTGCCCTTCATGGAATCACATTTCGGAAATCCTTCCGCCATTCATTTTTATGGAAGGGAAACGAGAGCCGCCATTGAAAAAGCCCGGAAAACGGTGGCGAAATACCTGAACTGTTCGCCCGGTGAAATTTTCTTTACATCCGGTGGTACCGAGGCCAACAACATGGCCATTCGCTGCGCTGTAAAGGCGTATCACCTCCGGCACATTATTTCATCACCCATTGAGCACCACTGCGTGGAGCATACGGTGAGTGAAATGAAGCAGGAAGGAATCGCTGTTCACATCGTGAGGGTGGATGAAAAAGGACGCATTGACCTGAATCATCTTGAGGAGTTGTTGAGTTCCATCGGCGAACGATGCCTGGTTTCACTCATGCATGCAAACAATGAAATAGGGACGATGCTTGACATGAATGCCGCAGGTGAAATCGTGAAAAAGCACGACGGCATCTTTCATTCTGATACCGTTCAAACCGTCGCACACTTTCCGTTTGATCTCAAGAACACGAAGGTCGATTTCATCAGCGGTGCCGCGCACAAGTTTCACGGGCCTAAAGGAACGGGTTTCATTTACATTCATCATGACATTCATATTCCGCCGCTGCTTTTCGGCGGAGCACAGGAACGGAATATGAGAGCCGGAACTGAAAACGTGTATGGCATTGTCGGTCTTGCCAAAGCACTTGAGATCGGATATGAACGGCTGGCTGAAACAAGCGCCCACATCAAAGAGATCCGGAACTATATGCTCGACCGGCTGGGGCAGGAAGGCGCAGACATCCGTATTAACGGCGACCTTGAACAATCACTTTACACGGTACTCAACGTTTCATTTCCATTGAACAACAAAACACAACTGCTGCTATTCAATCTTGATATGGCCGGTGTTTGTGCTTCATCAGGATCAGCCTGCTCTTCAGGCAGCAATGAAACCTCGCATGTGCTCACAGCCATTCAGGCCGATCCCAACCGGGTGGCTATCCGGTTTTCTTTCTCGAAGTACAACACGAGAGAGGAAGTGGATTATGTAGTCGGTTTGCTCCGGGAATTGGTACCCGTGCCTTCAGCGATCGCGTAAGCTTCAAGCTTAACCGCGGGTTTTCCCTGTTCAGTTCATTAAATAGAAAAAAAGTAGTGATGGTTATTTCATTTAAGGCCTATTTTGGTGCGACTTTCAGGATAAACAGCACCACTCTCACACATGAGGACTTTGGCATTGCTCCTAGTTTTTGCAATACAGGTATTGCCCGCTGTGTCACTTGCTCAAAGTTCAGATTCTGATGAACTGATTTTGGCCTTTGAAGTTCACCCGCCTCAGCGTTTCCAGGAGATTAATGAATATGTAGCCGCTTTTCCGGGTGTGCATGTTGCCGGCGTAATCACTCCCATGAACATGCTGCTGATACGGCTTGAAGATACTCATGCCATGAACCGGAACCAGTTGATGCAATTGCTGATTGCGAAGAATTTTCATTTCATCATTAAAGAAGGAACGGTGGAAGATGTGATGATGCAATTGGGTGAATCCGTTACCTCTCACGCAACTCCGTCAGATACTGAAGAACGAAATCGCTGAATAGTGACGTGAAAGAACAATACGAAATACGGGGAGCGACTTTTAAAACACTGGCGATTGTTGCGCTTGTATTTTTTGCATGGCCTTCGCGTGCAACTACCATTCTCGACTCTAACGGTGCCGGCGGTTTTGAATTGGGTGGCACCTTCGCGGCAAACGGGTGGACTGAAGTTAACGGTACAGAAACCAACAAATGGTTTTGCGGCAGTGTGCCTGCCGGAACTACCGGCACGGCCTGCGGATATATTTCCAATGATGTGGCCGGCGCCATTCACAACTACACCAACGTGGGCTCCACCACCCACCTGTGGCGCGATATCATTATTCCGGCCGGTGAAGATTATGTCACCATTAGTTTCTCTGTTGAATGCAACGGCGAAACCAATGACATGCTGAAAGTATTTGTTGCACCCACCTCTGTGACACCGGCCGCAGGCACAGTCATCAATTCATCATACCAGGTGGGCACTACCATCAGCGGGTACACGGCCTGGCAAACGATCACGTTCAGTGCAAACTGCATCGGGGGAACTACCAAGCGGCTGATTTTTCAGTGGAAGAACAACGGTAACTCCACAGTGAATCAACCGCCGGCGGCGATAGATAATATTTCAGTCACTTCTTCAGCATCTGCGCCTTCTTGTTCTTCTCTCATGGGTACGGGATACGTTTCGGTTCCTTCGTTGCCTTATACCTCCACCGGGCGAACTACGTGCGGCAAGGTGAATGATCTGACTGATCTGAATTCCAATACCTGCGGCAGTTCGATTTACTACTATTGCGAGGATGAGGTATTCGCTTTCACGCCTTCTTCTTCAGGAAGCATCAACATTGTCGTTTCCAACGCGAGTTCATCCTACTCGGCCATCATGCTGTACAATACCTGCCCGTCCTCTTCATTGTGCGGAGGTACCGGATGCATCGCATATGATCAGAATTACAGCACCAGTCATTCCATTTGCCAATCCGTCACGGCCGGCACCACTTATTACCTGTTGGTTGACGGATATAATTCACCAAGTTGTTTTACTTACGACATTTCCATTTCCGCCCCGTCAACGACATTGCAGGGAGCTACCTGCAGTAATCCCGTCGTGATATCATCACTGCCGTTTACCGCAACCGGGCAAACTACTTCCTGCTATGGAAATGATTACAGTAATTCAACGCTCGGCTCATGCGGAACGCTCTATGAGTCGGGAGAAGACATCGTCTATTCCTACACTGCCACAGGTCCTGAGTGCATCGCCGTTTCCTTGTCGAACATGAGTTCATCCTGTTATACCGGATTCCAGATTTACAATGCCTGCCCCGGCAGCGGAACCGGAATTTGTGTAGCCAACTCCGGAGGCGCCTGCGCCAATTTCACCAAGACGGTTACCCTGCCTTCAGCAGGCACATACTACTTCATCGTGGATTCCTGGGCCCCGCCTTCATCTGTCACCTTTGATATTTCGATCACATCATTCGGAAGCGGACCTTCGAATGACCTGCCCTGCAATGCTACACCGCTTACAATTGGCGCCGTTATGAGCGGCGATAATTCCTGTTCCGGAAGTACATCAGAGCCATCTGCGCCATCATGCTGGTATGCCGGTACCCTGAACACAGTTTGGTATTCGTTTACAGCGCCTGCATCGGGTCAGGTGCACATTGCCTTCAGTAACGGGTCGCTCATTTACGGGCAGATTGCACTTTACTCCGGTTCCTGCGGAAGTCTTTCCCTGGTGAGCGGCAGTTGCAAGGATTATACGACCATGCTCTGTTCAGGCGCCACCGTCTCATCCCTCACTGCAGGAACAACATACTACCTGCGGGTTGATGGCTATGGCGACTACATCGGTTCATTCAACATTTTAGTGGATGACAATTCGCTAACCCTGCATGGCATCACCGGGGGCGATTGCGAAGGCGCGCTCGATGTATGCGGAACCAGCTATTCCAACTCCACACCTTCTTTAGGTTGTGGCGGAGTGGTGGATGTACCCAATTCCCCTTCCGTATCAAATCCATCAACCAATCCAGCAAGCAGCAATTCGGGATGCCTCCTGTCATCGCCGCCGGAGAATAACATACGATGGTACAAACTCTACATCAATACCTCAGGGTTGCTGGCTTGGACATTAAGCGGACCCGGCTCCGGATTTTTTGACTGGGAAATGTGGAATGTCACTTCATCATCGTGTGCCGCGATCAAGAGCAACTCTCTCGCTCCGGTGCGTTGTAACTGGAATGCTTCATCGCTGGGCATGACGGGCATGCAATCCACTGTGCCGCCCGGCGGAGTTGCCGGTAATTTTGAACAGCCGCTTACCGTCACCGCCGGCGATACTTATATGCTTGCCATTTCCAATTACAGCACCAACCTCACTCCCTACACGCTGGATTTCTCCAATTCAACCTGTGGTATCGGCAACAGCACCTCATCCACCTGGACCGGAACGGCCGGCACTTCATGGACCACCACATCAAACTGGAGCGGCTGCGGCATTCCTTCCTGTTCGGTGGATGCCGTGGTCAGTATTACAACAAACCAACCTGTTATATCAGGCAATGTCACGGTCCGCAACCTTACCATCAACGGGGGAGCGACACTCACCCTTAGCAGCGGCGCGTCGCTAACGGTGTGCGGCGACTTCACTAACAACGGAACATTTACGGCCGCTTCCAACTCAACAGTAATATTTGCGGGAACCGGAACACAGAATATCTACGGCACGGTTACGGGCACTAACAAATTCGGAAATCTGACTATTACCAAATCAAGTGGTACGGTAGTGCTGAATCAGAATATTGACGTCTCGGGAAATTTTACCACAACTAATGGCACCAGCATTTTCAATTCGAACGGCATGTACTTCAAAGTAGCGGGAAGCTTTTCTAATGCAAATGGTTCATCCACATTTACGAATGCTGCGGCAGGCACCATGGAATTTAACGGAAGCACAACGCAGACCTATTCGCCCGGCGGATCGCTTACGCTGAACAATGCCCTCATGAATCAAAGCACTGCATCATCCCTTACACTTTCAGCAAACATGACCGTTTCAGGAACACTGACACTTACTTCAGGCAGAATCACCACAGGTTCTTATGAAGTGAGTGTGACAAATGCGGGTGTTACCTCTGTTGCAGGTGGCAATCTGACAAGTTATGTGGATGGCAACCTGCGACGGTCGGTCAACTCAACCGGCTCGTACGATTTTCCGGTCGGGCATTTTGCATCGGGTAAGGGATACCAGTTGGCGCGGATCAATTTCACCTCCGCAACCAATGTTACCAGTTTACTGGCCAAATTCCAGCCCTATTCCGTTGTACCGCCGGCTTTGGGCCTACTCGATTGCGGAAAGAATTACAATCTCCCTTCACTCGATAACGGCTACTGGACAATCACCGCTACGCCTGCCATGACCAGTGGCGTTTACGCCGCAACGCTTTTTAACACCACAGGCACTTATACTAATTCAGGAGGCGCCACTTCATGGAGTGTTACAAAGAATGACGGATCGGGTTGGGGATTGAACGGAACATGCGCCACCAGCACGATCAACCAGGTGGTAAGAACCAGCATGTTCGGTTTCTCTGACTTCGGAACGGCCCAGTCATCAGTGATTTTACCCATAGAGCTCACTTCGTTTACAGCTACCAGGTACGCCTATGGTAATCTGCTTCATTGGGAAACAGCATCTGAATGGAATAATGACTACTTCACACCGGAGCGCTCCGTTGACGGCAAAACTTTCACGCCGATTGGCAACGTAGATGCAGCCGGAAATGAAGAAGGCAAGACCTATGAATTTGTTGATCGCAATCCGGTGCCCGGCGTGAATTACTACCGGCTCATGCAGGTGGATCTGGACGGGCAGTCTCAATTTTCGAACGTGATTACGCTTGAAAATTTTGCTGCTTCCATGACGCTTTCAGAAATCAAACCCAACCCCACGAATGATGAGTTTTATATCACCCTCGATGCCCCGTTAACTGAATTGATTGACATCAGTTTGGTTGATATGTACGGTAACCGAATATCCTCTTGGCCGATGATTGCCACGCAGGGTGAAAACCGCTTTCATATTTCCACCGATCAACTTCAGGCAGGCATTTACATACTCGAAATCACCGGTCATATAACAGGATCCTCGCTTAGGCGAAATGTGATGAAGTATTGATTTACTGCAATGTGGTTAGAAACTGCATCGTGTCTACCCGATCAGCATAATCCCATAATTCAGGAGATTGAGATTCACCGAAAGGAATAAAATCCTTTCCGATCACGCATTGAATTGCGGAGGCATCCCGTTCAAGTTTTTGTGTGAGGTCGTCTTCATTCTTGTAGTACTCGTAGTGCAGCAGGGCCACGGGTGAAGCCACCTGAACATCTTCCTTCAGAACTAAAAAATCATTTGCGACATGCGGTGTTTTGTTGAGTAAAAGCACGGCCCGGTTGTAGTCGTAGTTGTTCTTATACTTGTTGTGCTCATTGAGTTTTGAATAAAGATCTATCGCCTCAAAAAAGAAATCGAAGCGGAATCCTTCCGGGACGAGCATCTTCGAAACATTTCGGCAACCCAAGCCGAAATAGGAAAAGATGTCAAACCCGAGCTGCTCTATTTCATCGCGGGATTCATTTCCTTTAAGCACGGCCACGGCATTCCTGTTTTTGCGGATGATGTGGGGATATTTCGAGAAGTAGTATTCAAAATACCTTGATGAGTTATTGGAACCTGTTGCAATGATGGCATCCATTCCCTTAAGCACCTGTGTTATGGTAATCCATTCCTTCAGTCGGGGATTCTTCTGCAACATCTGGTGAAGTAAAAACATAAACAGCATTTCATCCTTTGAAGAAAGTTTCACCATTACCCGGTTGCTGCTCATGAAGGCGCAGATGAAATCGTGAAACCCCACCAGAGGAATGTTTCCGGCCATCACAATGCCGATAGTCTTTGGATTGGCATCCTTAAGCGGATAAGCGGAAATCCACTGCTTCAGTTTTGATTCATTCAAAAATTTCCCGCTGATATTCTTTAAGGCCAAGCGGATGTTCTCCACGGTAAACCACTTATTCTGCTGGTAAGCCCGGTCGATGACCTGAGGGAAATCACCGGATTCATTTGAAATCACATCATGTAATTCAAGCAACACATTCAATCGCTCATCAACTCTCATAGAAAAAAATGATCTTAATCATTTTGAAATGGGGAACCTTCTGCCCTAAATTTGCTGACGCAAAACTAAACACATGGCAATTCATATCACGAGTGAATGCATCAACTGCGGCGCCTGCGAGCCCGAGTGTCCCAATAATGCTATTTACGAAGGCGGCGCAGAATGGGCAATGGCCGATGGAACAACACTTAAAGGGCAGGTGACCTTACTGGATGGCTCCACGGCAGACGCCGATCAGAAATTTCCGGCCATTTCAGATGACATCTATTACATCGTACCAAATAAGTGTACCGAGTGCGAAGGATTTCATGAGGAGCCGCAATGCGCAGCCGTTTGCCCGGTTGATTGCTGCGTTCCGGATCCGGAACATGTTGAAACAAAAGAACAATTGCTCGAAAAGAAAGCCAAGCTGCACATCTGACATTGATGAAAAGAACAGTAGAAAAGCTCTTGTCAGCATTGATGAGGGCTTTTTTGTTTCATGATTAAACAATGAATGAATAAAACCGAATAACAATTTTCGAAAAACCCATCGCCCTGCTTTTATTAAGCGATGCCGGACTTTCGGATTTCCTTAGCAGATGAGCCATCAGCCATATGCCTCCCTTCAGATCCGTGATTTCAAACTTTATCTGTTTGCGCGGATGTGCTTCACCATGGCCTGGCAAATGCAGGGAGTGATAGTCGGCTGGCAGGTTTATGAATACACCGGCGATCCGTTCACACTCGGGCTAGTGGGTTTGGCAGAAGTGGCACCATTCATCACCATGTCATTTTATGGTGGTCATGTAGCTGATGTGGTGGAGAGAAAAAAACTCGTGATTGCATTCACGATTCTCTATTTCATCTGCGCACTCACCCTGCTGCTTTTTACCCTGCCTTTTATTCATCTCCTGAGTAGGGGACATGTTTATCCCATTTATGTGGTGATTGCTATCACCGGCATAGCACGGGCATTTGTAGCGCCGGCCATCACAGCTTTTTTTGCTCAGATTATTCCCAGAGAATTATTCAGCAATGGCATTGCATGGAATTCGAATGTGTGGCACTTTGCTGCCGTTTCCGGGCCGGCCATCGGCGGATTGATCTATGGCTTCGCTGGAATCATTCCCGCATATTCAACGGTAGCAGGTCTCATGTTACTTGCCATCATCATGTTCAGCATGATCGCATCCCGCCCACTGCCCGTTCATGATCATCATGACTCCGTGATGCAGAGTCTAACTGCCGGTATCCGGTTTGTTTTTAAAAATCAGATCATGCTCGGCGCTCTCACACTCGATATGTTCGCTGTGTTATTCGGCGGTGCCGTGGCCATGCTGCCGGTTTTTGCCAAAGACGTATTGCATGTTGGACCGCAGGGTCTTGGTATTCTCAGGGCCGCACCCTTTGCCGGCTCCATTCTCATGGGATTGGCTATTGCTCACCGCCCGCCCATGGCGAAAGCAGGAAAGAACCTGTTGTGGGCGTTGTTGGGCTTCGGCATCAGCACCATTCTCTTTGCTTTGTCTGCGAATTTTTACCTCTCTGTTTTCTTTCTCTTCCTCACCGGAGTCTTTGACAACGTAAGCGTCATTATCCGTGGTACCATCGTTCAACTCCTCACCCCGGATCACATGCGGGGACGGGTGAGTTCGGTAAACAGCATTTTCATCGGTTCATCCAATGAGCTCGGCGCTTTTGAGTCAGGCACAGCCGCCCGGTTCATGGGGTTGGTGCCTAGTGTTATCTTCGGTGGCGCCATGACCATCCTAATCGTTGGTATAACGGCCTGGTTCGCACCCATGTTGCGTCAACTCAATCTGCGCAGGATACAGGAAGAACACGCCCCTCAAAAGGGATAAAAGAAGATTGGGACGGACTCTTGCCAGAACACAATTCTGTTATATCTTTGTCGCCCCTTTAAAAATTGATCAGCATGTCGAAAGTTTGTGAAGTAAGCGGCAAGAAAACAATGTTCGGACACAAGGTTTCTCACTCCAACCGGAAAACGAACCGCCGTTTTCAACCCAATTTGCAGAAAAAACGCTTCTTCGTTCCCGAAGAAAACCGTTGGGTGGAACTGAAGATTTCAACCAGTGCGATCCGCACCATCAACAAAAAGGGCATTTCGACTGTGCTGAAAGAGATGAAAGAAAAAGGCGCTGCCGTTTAATTCCAACAAGACGATCACAGTTCATAAACGAATATCATGGCGAAGAAAGAAAACAGGGTTCAGGTAATTCTCGAATGCACAGAGCATAAAAACAGTGGGTTGCCCGGCATCAGCCGTTACATCACCACCAAGAACAAGAAGAATACTCCCGCAAGACTGGAGCTGAAGAAATACAATCCCATTATGAAGAAGATGACGCTTCATAAAGAAATCAAATAATCAGGGAACCATTGCACTCGCTTCAACCGTTAACAAGCTAAACAACAGAATCAGCCATGGCAAAAGATGCAGGTAAACAATCAAAGAACGCGAAGGTCGTGAAGGATGCGGCGCAGTCAGCAGCATCCAAAGCTTATGTTCGCGTAATCGTATCTGAGCGCTCTGAGAAAACCGGCGCTTATGTGTTCAGAGAAAAAATCATTCACAAAGACAAGGTGAAGGAGTTTCTGGCTTCACAGGGTCAATAACATTTTCAGAACCAAACCAACCCAAAGGGCTTCTCGTGAACGGGAAGCTTTTTTTATTAAAAGAAGGATCACGATTTAACGGATGTCAATTTATCTCATGGCATTGTTCAAAATATTTTCAAGAGAAAAGAAGGAAGATCTCGATAAGGGTCTGGAGAAGACCCGTGAGGGATTTTTCTCCAGGATTGCGAAAGCGGTTGCCGGAAAATCAACGGTGGATGAAGATTCACTGGATGACATTGAAGAAGCACTGATCGCTTCCGACGTGGGGGTTGAAACCACCATCAAAATCATCAAGAAACTTGAAGAGCGCGTCGCCCGTGACAAGTACCTGAATGCCTCTGATCTCCATCGTATTCTGAAAGAAGAAATCGTTGAGCTATTTGCTGAAAGTTCTTCAGAAAACGCCGAAGACTTTTCCATTCCTGCCGGAAAACATCCTTATGTGATTATGGTGGTGGGTGTAAATGGTGTCGGAAAAACTACGACCATCGGAAAACTTGCCCATCAATTCAAACAGCAGGGTAAGAACGTTTTGCTCGGCGCTGCTGACACCTTTCGCGCTGCAGCCGTTGATCAGTTAACTATCTGGAGTGAACGTGCCGGTGTGCCCATCGTGAAACAGTCGCAGGGCAGCGATCCGGCGGCCGTGGCTTTCGATGCTGTTCAATCCGGCGTATCAAAGGATTCGGATGTGGTCATTATCGATACAGCCGGACGGCTTCACAACAAAGTGAACCTGATGAATGAGCTCTCCAAGATCAAGCGCGTGATGCAGAAAGTAATTCCTGATGCACCGCATGAAGTGCTCCTCGTTCTTGATGCATCAACGGGCCAAAATGCAATCGAACAGGCGAAGCAATTCACTGCAGCCACTGATGTAACTGCGATCGCACTTACTAAACTCGACGGAACGGCTAAAGGTGGAGTAGTAATCGGCATTGCAGATCAATTTAAGATCCCGGTGAAATATATTGGTGTTGGGGAAAAGATCCATCAGTTGCAGGCATTCAATAAAGAGGAGTTTGTTGATTCGCTATTCAAATAATGCGGCACGCAGATGACGCATATTAAGCAGATGAATTATGATGCGATCATCTTAAGAAATCATAATCATCACCCTCTTTTGTAATCACGATCTCATGCGAACTAAGTCAGCTCTTAAACCCAAGGTCAACGTGATCACGCTCGGCTGCTCCAAGAATATCGTGGACAGCGAAGTGATGATGGCACAATTGAGGGCTAATGATTTTCCGGTGACTCATGAAAAAGAAAACGGGAAAGAAGAAATCGTCATCATCAACACCTGCGGATTCATTGACCGCGCGAAAGAAGAATCGGTAAACACGATTCTTGAATATGCTGAACTGAGAAAACAAAAGCAGATTGAAAAGCTTTTTGTCACGGGGTGTTTGAGTGAGCGATATCGAGACGATCTGCAAAAAGAAATTCCTGAAGTGGATTCATGGTTCGGCACGCTGGAGCTTCCATCACTGTTAAAAAAATTAGGAGCAGATTACAAGCACGAGCTCATTGGTGAGCACATGCTCATCACGCCGGCACACTACGCCTATGTGAAGATTTCCGAAGGATGCAACCGCACCTGCGCTTTCTGTGCGATTCCGCTCATGCGCGGCAAACATGTTTCCAAACCTATGGAACTAGTTGTTGCTGAAATAAAAAATCTCGTTCGCAACGGTGTGAAGGAAGTGATGCTGATTGCACAGGAACTCACGTACTACGGCCTCGATATTTACAAGGAGCGAAAACTCGCTGAGCTGCTGAACCGCATTGCTGACATCGACGGCCTTGAATGGATCCGGCTTCACTATGCCTATCCTTCCAATTTCCCCCTTGAAATTCTCGACGTCATTCGTGAGCGGGAAAACATTTGCAACTATCTCGACATTCCGTTTCAGCACATTGCAGACCCGGTATTGAAAAGAATGAGAAGGCAAATCACGAAAGAAGAGACACTTAAGCTGATTGACACCATTCGTAAAAAAATTCCCGGCATTACGTTGCGCACCACACTGCTCGTAGGTTTTCCCGGAGAAACAGAAAAAGATTTTGAAGAGATGAAAGATTTCGTCCGTGAAACAAAGTTTGACCGGCTTGGCGTATTCACCTATTCTCATGAAGAAGGAACTTCAGGATTTGAATTGAATGACGATGTTCCTGAAGAAGTAAAGCAGCAACGTGCTTCTGAGATTATGGAACTGCAGCAGGAAATTTCTTCAGAACTCAACGAGAAAAAAATCGGCAACAGGTTACGGGTGCTGATTGATCGTAAAGAAGGAAATCACTTTCTCGGCCGCACCGAAGCCGACTCGCCCGAAGTGGACAATGAAGTGCTGATCAATGCTGAAAAAAATTATCTGCGTGTCGGCGATTTTGCAGAAGTGAAGATCATTTCCGCCGATGAGTTTGACTTAATGGGTGAGCCGGTCTGATGGGATGAAGCGGGTTCGCCTGACCTGTATATCTTCACGGCCCCATTTCGAAAATAAATCCCACTATAAACATTCAATTCATGAAACCATTTCTATCCCTTTACCTCCTGGCGATTGTTTTCTTCGCCGGCATTTCCTGCATGCAGCAGCAGAATCAAACCGCTTCGAACCAAGATTCCTGGGCTGATCCACGGGAAGTGCGGAAACAGAATTTCAAAGGCGACATTCAACTCGATGTTCGCGACTCAAAAGCTGACTGGGGACCCTACACACCGAAGAAAGCGCCGGAAGGCGCACCCAACATCCTGTTCGTTTTGTATGATGACACAGGGCTTCCTGCATGGTCGCCATACGGCGGCGCCATCAACATGCCTACGCTTCAAAAATTAGCCGACAACGGTCTCATGTACACGCAGTGGCATACAACGGCTCTTTGTTCTCCCACTCGCTCGACATTGCTCACAGGTCGCAATCACCACCTCACCGGCAACGCGGCCATCACAGAAGGTGCTAATGGTTTCCCCGGTGCGCATGGAAGAATTCCGGAACAGTGTGCCACCATTGCAGAAATACTTCAGGACAACGGATGGAGCACCTTCTGGCTGGGAAAGAATCATAATGTGCCTGAGCAGGATGTTTCTTCCGGTGGAAGCCGCAAAGAATGGCCGCTGCAAATGGGCTTCGATCGCTTCTACGGATTCATTGGAGGCGAAACCAATCAATGGTATCCTGATTTGGTGGAAGACAACCATTTCATTGAAGCACCCTATGGCCCGCAGGAAGGATATCACCTTTCAAAAGATCTTGCTGACAAAGCTTTGGAGTACATCCGCGATCAGAAAGCCACCAATCCATCAAAGCCGTGGTTCATGTGGTTTTGTCCGGGAGCGAATCATGCACCGCACCAGGCACCCGCTGATTACATTGCTAAATACAAAGGAAAGTTTGACGAAGGATATGATGCGTATCGCAAGTGGGTTTTACCACGCATGATTGCCAAAGGGGTGATGCCGGAAGGAACCCAACTCACTGACATAAATCCGCTGCCACCCAACGTATCAAACCCGGCCGACTATGTCCGCCCCTGGGATAGTCTCAATAATGATGAAAAGAAACTGTTTGCGCGCCTTGCAGAAGTGTATGCGGGATTCTCGGAGTATACGGATGCACAGGTAGGCCGCATTATTGATTACCTCGAGAAAACCGGGCAACTGGAAAACACAGTGGTGATCTATGCTGCGGACAACGGTGCTTCCGGCGAGGGATCCCCTAACGGCTCCGTAAATGAAAACAAATTCTTCAATGGCTATCCTGATGAGCTTTCCGAAAACTTAAAACTGATCAATGTTCTGGGAGGGCCTGATACATACGAACATTTCCCGACCGGATGGGCTACCGCTTTCTCTACGCCATTTAAAATGTTCAAGCGGTACAGCAATTATGCAGGCGGCACCTGCGACCCGCTGGTGATCTCCTGGCCAAAAGGAATCAAGGCACATGGTGAAGTGCGCAATCAATATCATCATTCAACTGATATCGTTCCCACCATTCTCGACATCTGCGGTCTGCAGATGCCGGCAGTCTATCATGGTGTCGCGCAATATCCTCTTTCAGGAGTTTCGATGCGCTATACGTTTGATGCCAAACCTGATGATCCCACTCAAAAACACGTTCAATACTACGCCATGCTTGGCACGCGCGCCATCTGGAAGGATGGATGGAAAGCCATTGCCGTGCACGCTCCGCTGACAAGCAAAGGTCACTTTGATCAGGATGAATGGGAACTGTATCATGTAGACGTCGATCGTTCTGAATCAAAAAACCTGGCGAAAGAAAATCCGGAGAAGCTGAAGGAGCTGATTGCGGCATGGAATGAAGAAGCGGACAAAAACCTGGTGCTACCGCTGGATGACCGTTCTGCTGTAGAAATACTCGGCATTGAACGCCCGTCAGAAGAAGCGCCACGCGAGCGTTATGTGTATTATCCTCACACAGCGCCCGTGCCTGAGGGTGTGGCTGTGAATGTGCGCGGACGTTCTTATAAAATTTTGGCTGATGTCGTCATCACAGATGCCAATGCTTCAGGAGTGATCTTCGCTCACGGCTCACGATTCGGCGGGCACGCACTCTTCATCAAAAACAAAAAGCTGTATTACGTCTACAACTTCCTTGGCATTCAGCCCGAGCAAAAGTTTGTTTCCAGTATGGCTCTTAAACCCGGCAAGTACACCCTTGGAATGGAATTCATCAGAGAAAAAACGGGTGAACATGGTGAACAGATTGGAACCATGAAACTCTACATTAACGATAAGGTGGTAGCCGAGGGACCTATGAAAACGCAGCCCGGAAAGTTCACACTCTCGGGTGACGGATTGTGTGTTGGTTTCGATAGCGGCGATGCCGTGAGCAGAGAGTATACCACACCGGGAGAATTTAAAGGAGGCGAAATACTGGGTGTAGGAGTTACTGTGGAAAAAACACAATACCTAGACCTCGAGAAAGAAGCGCAGAGTGCGCTTTCTGCGGATTGATGATTCCAGCGCGTAAACCGGATATGAACTCGAATGGATGTGAAAACAAAACCTGAGGTTGGTTTCGCTGATGAAAAAGAATCCATGCACGGCTACACTCTGACCTGGACGAGTTTGAATTGCATTCCAATTCGGAATTGAATAAGGAGAACTCAACTTTTAACCCAATCAATTTTCAAAACAATAAATCATTTTAACTAACGCAACTCAAAACCAAACACAATGAAAAAAATCACTTTCATCACGCTCTTTATCACATTCACAGGAATCAGCGCGTCTTATGCACAGGCTGATGCTGCCAGTCTCATGAAGACATACAACAAGGTAAAAGGTCAGTATGACGGGCTTGTCACCAAATACAAGCCATACAAAGACATGGCTATTCAAAATGCGGACAAGCTGAGTCCTGAACTGAAATCAAGCATGCAGGATTTGGATGGGCAGATTAATAGTTTCGGTCAGAAGTTGGATGCGTTTCCCAAAGCATCGGTTACTGAGCAAACCGCCATGGCCGGCTCCCTCAAAACAGATTACTCATCGTTAAAAAAATCAGCGGACAAAACTATCGGTGAGATCAAGAAACTGAAGATGCCAAAAATTTAGGGCCGGACATTTTAGGTCATTAAATGCGAAAGCCACGGTTTCATCATTCCGTGGCTTTTTTATTTGACTAAAGCTGAATGACGAATGTTCTTGATTACGCTCACTTACATGGGTAAATTTGAGAGCGGGAATGAGACAAACTCTCAACATTTCCTTCGTTGTTCTGTTGCTGAGCGCGGTTTCTTCTTACGCTCAGGATTCTCTTTCTGCATCTTTTAAGGAAAAGAAAATTGCATTTGTGGTCCTGCCGCTGGTGGCCTCCGCGCCGGCTAATGGATTCATGTTTGGAATCTCAGGCACGGCCGGCTGGTATCTTGGTGACAAGACCACTACTACATTGTCTGATGTGATAGCCGCCGCTATTTACACCACTAAGAAGCAATCCATCAATTTCATCAAGTCGGATATTTTTCTGCGCGATGATCAATGGGTGTTGAAGGGTGATTGGCGGATCTTCTTTTCCACGGCCGAAACATTTGGTTTAGGTTCCGGCCCTCCTGAAGTGAAACCCATTCCTTATGAACAGCAGGTTGATTTTAATTTCTTCCGTATTCACGAAACCGCACTGAAACGTTTTCGTGATTCGAGATTCTTTGCAGGCATCGGATATCATCTCGATTCGCACTACAGCATTGAAGACAAATTCAATGAACCGGTTCCCGATTCAACACTGCAAACGAGCAACGATTTCTACAGCGAAACCAATGGCTTCAATCCCACCCATTATTTGTTGTCAGGAATTTCTCTGAATGCCTTGTATGACAGCAGGGATAATCCTGTGTTTCCGCTCCGCGGGCATTATGCGCTGGCTTCGTTCCGGATCAATGAAACATTTTTAGGCAGTGATAAAAACTCCACCATGCTCTGGCTCGAGTATCGCGACTACTTCCGCCTTTCAAAAACGAAACCACGACACCTGATTGCATTATGGACGTATGCAAACCTGGTTACTTCAGGTGCTGTTCCTTATCTCGATCTTCCTGCCGTGGGATGGGATCAGTATGGCCGGTCTGCCCGTGGTTACAAGCAGGGGCAAATCCGCGGATACGATCTCGTGTATGGAGAGTTGGAGTGGCGGTTTCCGTTCCCTGTGATTTTTCACAGATGGCCCGACCTGCTTGGCGGCGTGCTCTTCGCCAATGCATCAACTGCGAATGATCCTGATGCCGGCATCGGGTTATTTGAGTATGTTGATCCGGCTGTGGGCCTCGGGCTGCGCGTGATGCTGAGCAAAAAATCCAAAACCAATGTGACTCTCGACTTTGCAATCGGGAAGTATCAGTCCACCGGATTTTATCTTGATTTCAATGAGGCGTTTTAGAAACTTTCGGTAGTGCAGGATCATACATGATTTAATTTTGGCATCACACTTAAAACACTTGAGGAAACAAAATGATCATCACAACCACTACCACTGTTGAAGGTAAGAAGATCAG
>JAFDYS010000010.1:81502-92931 GCA_018267315.1 Bacteroidota bacterium
CTATTTGCAGCCGTGCGTGATATCGTTGGTGGGCGTTCAGGCGCTTATGAAGAAGTGCTTCGTGAAGCCAAAGAAACGGCCATCAATGAAATGATCGCCAATGCAGAGAAGCTGGGAGCGAATGCCGTAATCGGGGTTGACCTGGATTACGAGGCACTGGGTTCCGGCAACAGCATGCTGATGGTGACGGCAAGCGGTACAGCTGTTATACTTGAATGAACTGACCAGAAAACAACTCTCCGGCTATATCGCAATTGGTAGGAGATCAGACAGCGAAACTTTCGCCGCATCCGCAGGTGCGTGTGGCATTGGGATTCACGAAGTGAAACCCTTTTCCATTCAGCCCGTCAGAGAAATCGAGCTCGGTGCCGCAGAGGTAAAGAAATGACTTGAGGTCGCAAACGAGTTTCAACCCTCTATCTTCAAAAAGCTGATCGTCTTTCTTCATTTCATCATCAAAATCCATTTTGTAAGAAAGACCGCTGCATCCGCCGCCCACCACGCTTACGCGCAGATACCAGGGATCGTGCAGGTTCGCCTCATGAGCGAGTGCATCAACTTTTGATTTTGCTTTTTCACTTACCGTAATCATGATCTGAAGTTTGATCGTCATTGCGAGGAGCAAAGCGACGAAGCAACCTCCTGATTTTTGGGGATTGCTTCGTCCCGCGAAAAGCGGGACTCGCAATGACGCAAGGTTTTAATGAACCACTTTCTCTTCCAGCTTAATTGGCTCCATGCCATTCTTCACCCGGTAATCATTGATGGCGGCCTTCACGGCATCTTCAGCGAGCACGCTGCAATGGATCTTTACAGGCGGAAGAGCCAACTCTTCCACGATCTCCATGTTATCGAGTGTCATCGCTTCATCAATGGATTTTCCCTTGAGCCATTCCGTGGCTAACGAGGAAGAAGCAATCGCCGAACCGCAGCCAAAGGTTTTGAATTTGGCATCAATGATCGTCTGCGTTTCCGGATCCACTTCAATCTGAAGGCGCATCACGTCGCCGCATTCCGGTGCTCCCACCAGTCCCGTTCCTACCGTGTGTTTGCTCTTGTCAAGAGTTCCCACGTTCTTCGGATTTTCGTAGTGTTCGAGAACTTTTTCTGAATATGCCATTTGAGGAAAGTTATTTGTTATTGGTTAATTGTCATTGAAATCCGAAATCTTTAATGTGCCTTAAATTCCACCGTCGCCATGTCAATCCCTTCCTTATACATTTCCCACAGTGGACTCAGGTCGCGCAACTTTGTTACTGCATCCTTTACCCGCTGAATCGTGAAATCAATCTGATCTTCGGTATTAAATCTTCCGAGTGAAAAACGAATGGAAGAGTGCGCGAGTTCATCTCCCAACCCCAGCGCTTTCAATACATAACTCGGCTCAAGGGAGGCAGAAGTGCATGCGCTGCCTGAAGAGACTGCAATGTCTTTGTTGAAGGCCATCATCAGTCCTTCTCCTTCCACCCACTTGAAACTGATATTCGTGATGTGCGGAAGCCGGTGCTCGCGGTTTCCGTTCACATGAACTTCTTCCAGTTCCATCAGCGCATACTCCAGCTTGTCCCGCAGTTTGCTCAGCCGGGCTGCTTCATCAATCATTTCCTTCAGGTTGATTTCTGCCGCTGCGCCAAAACCGACAATGCCGGGAACATTCAACGTGCCGGAACGCATGCCCCGTTCATGTCCGCCGCCATCCATTTGGGCTGTCACTTTCACTCTCGGATTTTTTCTGCGAACGTACAGGCAACCGACTCCTTTGGGTCCGTACATTTTGTGCGCACTCATTGACAGCAGGTGAATTCCTTCCGCCTGCACATCAATCGGAACTTTACCCGCCGCTTGTGTGGCATCAGTATGAAAAAGCACATTGTGCTTCTTTGCGATGGCTGCAATCTCTTTGATTGGATGGATCAACCCGATTTCGTTGTTGGCATACATCACGGAGATGAGAATCGTCTTTGGCGTGATGGCCGCTTCGAGCTCTTGCAGATTCAGTTCACCCTCATCATTCACGTTGAGGTAGGTGATCTCAGCTCCCTGTTTGCCAAGATGCTTGCATGTGTCGAGAATGCATTTGTGCTCAGTGGTAACAGTGATGATGTGATTTCCTTTTTCGCGATACATCTCAAACACGCCTTTGAGCGCGAGATTATTCGCCTCCGTGGAGCCGGATGTGAAGATGATTTCTTTCGGATCTGCGTTAATCAGTTTGGCTACCTGCTCGCGTGCATAATCCACCGCTTCTTCAGCCACCCAGCCAAAAGGATGAGACCGGCTGGCGGCATTTCCAAATTTTTCAGAGAAATATGGAATCATTTGTTCCAGCACCCGCGGATCAACCGGAGTGGTGGCGCTGTTATCGAGATAGATCGGTAGTTTTACCATGGCGGACAAAGTTAATGCTTATTTAGATCAAATCTAAACCCTTGGCTAACCAAAAAGTTCAACTGATTATCAACCTAATCTCATGAAAAAAATTGAGCATATCGGAATTGCTGTAAAGAGCATTGAAGTGGCGAATGAAACTTATGCAAAACTACTGGGAGTCCAACATTACAAGATCGAATCGGTGGAGAGCGAGAAGGTAAACACCTCGTTTTTCCAGGTGGGGCCGAATAAGATCGAGTTGCTTGAGTCAACTGATCCTGATGGTGTGATTGCGAAGTTTATTGAGAAGAAAGGCGAAGGGCTTCACCACATTGCTATCGCTGTGGATGATGTGCGCGCTGAAATGAAGCGGCTGCATGAAGCCGGATTCACGCTTCTCAACCAGGAACCCAAGCGCGGCGCTGATAATAAACTGATCTGCTTCGTGCATCCGAAGAATTCACACGGCGTGTTGCTGGAGTTATGCCAGGAGATTAAATGATTTCGGAGTTCAATATGTGAATTCCGGATTGCATTACCTCTTCACGCGCGGCGGCCCATTTTAAAACTTACAAATTATTCATAAACATCTGCACCGCCAGCGCCAGCAGGATGATCCCGAAAAATTTCTTCATCACCGTGAGCGTTTGATTGCCGAGTTTCCTCTCCAGCCAATCCATGGAGCGAAGTACTACATAAATCACCAAGAGGTTAATGAGGATCCCGATGAGCAGATCCGCAATGGTAAACGTAGTACGCAGAGAAATGATGGTGGTAAGTGTGCCCACACCGGCCAGAATCGGAAACGCAATCGGAACTATGTTCCCAGATTTTTCTTCGCCTTCACTCTTGAAAATGGTAGCACCCAAAATCATTTCAAGTGCGAGCAGCAGCAACACCACGGCGCCGGCAATGGCGAATGACTTCACCTGAATGCCCAGCAACTCCAGCAATGAACTTCCGATGAGCGAAAAAGCGATCATCAGCAAACCGGAGAAACTTACAATCATCAGAGGATTCAGGGCGCCGGTATTTCGCTTCACACTAATAATGACCGGCACCGAGCCGAGAATGTCTATCACCAGAAAGAGGGTGAGCGTGATTGTGAGAATATTTTGAATCGAGAACATGGTAATTAAGTTTGGAGGTTAAACCATCAACCGCAGCTTTCCTGCAGTCATCGAATGTTACTTAACAAGGGAACCGGAAAATGGTCGCGGCTAACAAGTCCACGACATGCCCCAAACGGAACGTTGGAGTTCAGATGTGATGTGTGCTATGGGAACTTTCACAAACATGATCAGTGCAAATTTACGTCAGCGTTATGCGTCAAGTCAAATCATTCAACCAAAATATTTTTTGCAAGGTTCCATTGTAATTACGAACCCCGTCTATTCACTTTAAACGCGGTTTTGTCATTTCCATCAGCACATTCATCTTCTATCTTTGCGCAAATTTTTATACAATGATCACGCTACAAACTCTTCGTTCGAATCCTGAGGAAGTGGTAAGCCGCTTGAAGAAGAAGCATTTTGATGCAAAGAATCTGGTGGATGAAATTCTGAAACTGGATGTGGATCGCCGTCAGTCGCAGACCGCACTCGATCAGAAGCTCGCGGAGTCCAATAAACTCTCTAAGGAAATCGGGCAGTTGTTTTCGCAGGGAAAGAAGGCGGAAGCTGAAGAGAAGCGCAGTCAGTCCACAGCACTCAAAGAAGAATCAAAAGTGCTGGAAGAGCAAATGAGAAAGGCCGAAGAACAGATACAGGATATGCTTGTGCGGGTTCCCAATCTGCCGAATGATTCCGTTCCGGAAGGAAGATCACCGGAGGAAAATGTGGTGGTTCGCAGTGGTGGGGATGTGCCGTCGCTTCCTGAAAATGCATTGCCGCATTGGGAGCTTGCAGCCAAATATGACATCATTGATTTTGAAACCGGGAACAAAGTGACCGGTGCGGGCTTTCCGTTTTACAAAGGCAAAGGAGCCAAACTGCAGCGCGCGCTCATTTCATTTTTACTCGATAACGCGATTGCTGCTGGTTACACCGAATACCAACCGCCACTGATGGTGAATGCAGCCACCGGATTCGGAACAGGGCAGTTGCCCGATAAAGACGGACAGATGTACTTTGTGAATGAAGACGGTTTCTACCTCATCCCCACGGCAGAAGTTCCTGTCACTAACATTTACCGCGATGTGTTGCTGAAAGAAGAAGATCTTCCGAAAAAAATGTGCGCGTATTCGCAGTGCTTCCGTCGTGAAGCAGGATCATATGGAAAAGACGTGCGTGGTTTGAACCGCCTTCACCAGTTTGATAAAGTGGAGATCGTTCGAATAGAGAAGCCGGAAAATTCATATGCCGTGCTGGAAGAGATGGTGAAACATGTTGAATCGCTGGTGCAAAAACTGGAGCTCCCTTATCGGATTGTCAAGCTCTGCGGCGGCGACATGAGTTTTGCCTCTGCCCTCACCTATGACTTTGAAGTTTTCTGTGCCGCGCAGAAACGCTGGCTGGAAGTGAGCAGTGTTTCCAACTTTGAGAGTTTTCAGAGCAACCGAATGAAACTTCGCTTCAAGGATAGGGAAGGTAAGACTCAACTTGTGCATACACTCAACGGCAGCGCCCTGGCCCTTCCGCGCATTGTAGCCACACTGCTTGAAAATAACCAGACACCCGAAGGAATCAGGATGCCCGCAGCACTGCGCAGCTATACCGGATTTGACCTGATAAGTTGAGCCAATCACCCAGCCAATCCTGTTCGTTAATAGATGGTGCATGAAAATTACCAGCGCCTCGTATAATCTTTTTTATATTCGCTCAAACTCAAAATCATTTGATGATGAAAAGATCTTTACCCCTTTTCGCCTGCTTACTGCTGGCGATCACCACAACCCGGGTGTTCGGGCAACGGTACCTGAGTGAAGTCTTCACCAGTGTCAATGTCACTTACAACAAGGCCTATGCAGCGAATTACGAATTCATCACGGGCTCGCCGGTTTTTGACTCCTTAAGAATGGACATCTATGAACCGGTGGGTGACACTGCAACCAAACGCCCTCTCGTACTTTACCTGCATACCGGAAGTTTCCTACCCATCCTTATTAATGGCACGGCCACCGGCGATATGCGTGACAGCGCCACGGTGGAAATGTGCAAGCAGTTTGCGCGCCGGGGTTACACAGCCGTTTCCATGGACTACCGTGTGGGATGGAACCCGATCGGCAGCGATGTGAACATCAGAACAGGAACATTGCTGCAAGCGGTATTCCGTTCATTGCAGGATGCCAAGGCCTGCGTACGTTACTTTAAGATGACGGCGCAGGATATGGGTAATCCGTGGAAGATTGACACCAACAGAATCATCATGGGAGGCCAGGGTTCCGGAGGATATCTTGCGCTCGCCTATGCGACTCTCAATGATCCGGGAGAAATTACGTTGCTGAAATTTATCGCCACGGCCTCGTTTCCGGAGTACGGTATTTTTCAGGGAGCTCCCTATGTGATTACTGACATTTGGGGTGATTTTGAAGGATTCGGCGGAGTGGATACACTCAACCATGATAATTGGCCCGGCTATACCAGCAACATTCAATTCATGTTCAACATGGGCGGCGCCATGGGCGATTCTTCATGGATTGAAGACGGAGATATTCCCATGGTGTGTTTCCACGTAGAGAATGATCCCTTTGCGCCTTACGGTGTGGTGAACAGTCACTGCGGTATACCCTGCAGTTGTCCCGTTATTGTTCCAACCACCGGTCAGTTTGTAGTGAACGTAGCAGGTAGCCATTGCGTGATGGAAAAAGCGGATGATGTTTACGATAACAATGCAGTGCTGCATGAATATGCTGACAATGCCACGGATCCCTATACGATTCGAGCCAATTCTATCAATGACGGATTAGAAGGTCTATTTCCTTTCCAAATGCCCAACCCTCAAATCATCATTCCCGGCGATCCCTTCGACGGGCAGGCGGGCCCATGGGAATGGTGGGATACCACTGCCTTAAAATTGATTGCACCTTTCTATGGTGTTTCACCGGCACAAGCGGTAGTAATTGCCAAGAGTGGCTTGCTTACCAATCCGCTGATGTCAAAAACACAGGCGCTGAATTACATTGATACCATACAGGAATATCTGGCGCCCAGAATTGTTCAGACATTGGGATTACCCGGCATGGTGGGCATCAATGAAGTGATGCTCTTTAACCAAAATGCAACCATGTTTCCGAATCCGGCCATTGACGCCACCACCATCGAGCTCAATGAACCATCCCAAACCATCAACTACGTAAAGATTTATGATGTCACGGGCAGAATGGTGCGGGAGATAAGCAACATCGGAACTTACCGGGCAAATATCTACCGCGCGGGATTAACGGCCGGTGTTTACTTTGTCAAGGTAGGAGTGAAGGACAAAGAATTGAATGCAAAATTGATGTTCGAATAAACCCTAATTAAGATCGACCCATGCCGTGAGCCGGCTTCTGAAAAGATGCCGGCTCATTTTTTTGCTTCACTGCCGGCAACCACTATAAACACAAGCGGCTTTCTAAAAATGCGTCGTCCAAATTCATCATAGCGAACTTAATTCGGAATCAATCTTGAAAGAATGGATGCTGAAACCAGTTCAGCATGACAAACTGAATTCGAAGATCAACCCTTCAGCTATTAAAGCGTGTGAAAGTTACTTCGGTGCATTTTGAGCCAATACACTTTCAGCCACATTGCTTAATGACTGACTGCACGGGCGCACCGGAATCTTTTCGCCGTAGTTCATGGGAGTAATGAGCGAAGCGGTGCTGGTAGTGAGTTGCTTTGAAGTTACTGCCTTCTGTTCGGTTTTCTTCTTTTCCTTTTGATCCTTCGTTTCCTTGGGAACGGTACGCACACGGGCCACGGCATTGTTGTGATTGCCGGAAGCCAGGATGGTTTCGGAAGTAATCAATACAACTGCCATCAGACAAAAGCCGGAGAGGAGAGCACGGTATTTCATAGCATTGATTTTAACATGGGCGCTATTTGCGTCGGAAAAGTTACAAGGTTCATTAATATTCTTATCCGGTCAAACGCAGCTTTAACAGATAAATGACAGAAAAATCGACAAGCATGCTGCATCCTTCGACCAAATGAAGACCAAACTTAAGGGTAGCGCTTAGAAGACCTACCGATGGTGATATTGCTGGTCGTAGTAATGCTGATAGGCCCCCGAAGTAACGTGCTCCAGCCATTCAGTATTGCTCAGATACCAGTCAACCGTTTTCTCGAGTCCCTCTTCAAACTGCAACGAAGGTTTCCATCCCAGTTCATTTGAAATTCTTGTTGAGTCAATGGCATATCGAAGGTCGTGACCCGGGCGGTCGGTAACAAAAGTGATAAGCTTGGCCGAAGCGCCGGCTTCTCTTCCCAACTTCTTATCCATGATGTTGCAAAGAAGATGAATGAGATCAATGTTCTTCCACTCATTAAAACCACCGATGTTGTAATGATCGCCCGAATTGCCTTTGTGAAAAACAAGATCAATGGCAAGGGCATGATCTTCAACATAGAGCCAGTCGCGCACATTTTCTCCTTTGGAATAAACCGGAATCGGCTTGCTGTTCCTGATGTTGTTGATGGCAAGCGGAATGAGTTTCTCCGGAAATTGATACGGACCGTAGTTATTGGAACAATGAGTAACGAGGACCGGAAGTTTGTAGGTGTGTCCGTAAGCCCGCACCAAATGATCGGCGCTGGCCTTGGAGGCGGAATACGGAGAGCGCGGATCATACGATGTCTTCTCCGTGAAGTATCCGCCCTGATCGAGTGAACCGAACACTTCATCCGTTGAGATCTGGTAGAATTTCGGATTGGTGATTTGGGTGTTGGGATTCAACCAGATCATTTTGGCCGCATTCAGCAAATTCACCGTACCGACAATGTTGGTGATGATGAAATCCATCGGCGAAACGATGGAGCGATCAACATGACTTTCCGCAGCGAGATGAATGACGCCGTCAAATTGCTTTTCCTGAAATAATCTGTTTATAAATTCTGCATCGGTGATGTCGCCTTTGATGAACTCATAGTTGGGTGACTTTTCAATGTCATGCAGGTTTTCGAGGTTGCCGGCATAGGTGAGTTTATCCAAATTGAAAATGCGGTAGGCAGGATATTTTTTTACAAACAATCTCACCACATGCGACCCGATGAAGCCCGCGCCGCCGGTGATGAGAATTTTCCGTTGCTCCGTCATAACGACCAGTAATGAAGTTTTGTGATCTTGTTTCTGAAAACGCCTTTCACATCGGCGAACACAGCGCCGGGGTTGGTGATGGAGAGAAAGTAGTTTTCATCCAGCGACACATACTGCCTGTGTGCCACAGCCGCAATTACCGCATCATACGGTCCCGCAATTTTTTCTGCCAAAGGCACCTTGTATTCATGCATCATCTCTTCACTCGATGCGAAAGGATCCACCACATCCACTTTCACTGAAAACTGTTTCAGTTCGTTGATGAGATCAATCACCTTGCTGTTGCGGATGTCAGCCACATTCTCCTTGAATGTAGCGCCCATCACCAATGCTTTCGATTCCGCCGGATTCTTTCCCTGCTGCGTGAGTAACTGTACGGTGCGCCGGGCGATGTACGGCCCCATGTCATCGTTGATACGGCGACCGCTCGTGATCACTTCCGACTCGTAACCGAGTTCATGCGCTTTGTATGTGAGGTAGTACGGATCTACGCTGATGCAGTGCCCGCCGACCAGACCGGGATAGAATTTCAGGAAATTCCATTTTGTGGCCGCCGCTTCAAGCACATCATAGGTATTGATGCCGAGCTTCTGAAAAATGCGCGACAACTCATTCATCAGGGCAATGTTCACATCGCGTTGCGTGTTCTCAATGATCTTGGCCGCTTCGGCCACCTTGATCGAAGGTGCACGGTGCACACCGGCTTTGCAAATGAGAGAATAGGTTTTAGCTATTTCAACGAGCGACTCTTCGTCGCAACCACTCACCACCTTGATCACGTTTTCGATGGTGTGGTCATGATCGCCGGGGTTAATGCGCTCCGGCGAGTAGCCGATCTTGAAATCGGTGACGGCTTTCAATCCGGAGAATTGCTCAATCACCGGCTGACATTCTTCTTCCGTGCATCCCGGAAAGGTGGTCGATTCGAATACGACGTAATCTCCTTTCTTCACCACATCACCAATGGTTTTGGATGCAGCCAGCAACGGCACCAGGTCAGGCACATTGTGATCATCCACCGGAGTGGGAACGCATACGATGTAGAAATGTGCCTTCTTCAGCACTTCAATGTCATCCGTGAATTCGATGTCACAATTATCGAATGCCTCTTTCGGAAGCTCCTTGCTCGGATCCATCTGCTTCTTCATCATTTCCACCCGTTCGCGGCTGATGTCAAATCCGATCACAGAAATCTTCTTCGCAAAAGCCAGCGCCACCGGCAGTCCGACGTAGCCCAAACCGATCACAGCAAGCTTGGCCTTTTTGTCAATCAGTTGTTGGTATATGAAATCAGTCATTCGTCAGGGTCAAAGGTGAATGGTCAATGGTGAATAGTCAATGGTGAATAGTCAATGGTAAATAGTAGCTGTTTCAATGGTTCATTAGTAATCTGCAGTCGTCAGTAATTCGTCTGCGAGTCATACGTCCACAAGTCATAAGTCCGCACGACATCAGTCAATCCGCCGCACGTTTCCATCCGTTAGTTCATAATGTTGTTTGCTTTCCGGGCATTCCGCTCTTCCTGTTTCATCAAACTGCAGCCGGTGCCCGAACTCACTCATCCACCCGATGTGCCGCGCAGGATTTCCAACTACCAATGAATAGGGTTTCACATCGCGATTGACTACAGCTCCTGCGCCGATGAATGCAAATTCTCCAATCGTGACTCCGCAAATCACCGTTGCGTTAGCACCGATGCTTGCTCCTCTCTTCACCAGCGTTTTCTGGTATTGATCTCTCCGCACCACAGCGCTTCTCGGGTTCATCACATTGGTAAACACCATGGACGGGCCCAGGAATACATCATCCTCGCAGATGACCCCAGTGTAGATGGAAACGTTGTTCTGCACTTTCACATTTTTACCCAGAACCACATCGGGTGATACCACCACATTCTGCCCGAGGTTGCAGTTCTCGCCAATCACGGCACCCGACATGATGTGGGAAAAGTGCCAGATGCGCGTTCCTTTCCCAATGGAACAATCAGGATCAATCACGGCCGTGGGGTGAGCAAAATAGTTTACGCGATCACTCATGAAAGAGCGCAAACTTAGTGATTTCCAACCCTGCTTTTGCTCGCGGATTGCTGAGATCACGCGAGGCTAATTCTTCCCCAGCGCCTTCCTGAAATAGTCGTAGGTGATCTTCAGTCCTTCACTTCGTGAAACCTTAGGTTCCCAGCCGAGAAGTTTTCGTGCTTTGTCAATGTTTGGCTGGCGTTGTTTGGGATCATCTTTCGGCAGTGGTTTGTACACCACTTTTTGTTTGGTGCCGGTGAGTTTGATGATCTCTTCTGCGAATTGGGAGATGGTGATCTCATCGGGGTTGCCGCAGTTCACCGGCATGTGATAATCGGAAAAGAGCAGGCGGTAAATTCCATCCACCAGATCACTCACGTAACAGAATGATCTCGTTTGCGAGCCGTCGCCATACACGGTGATGTCTTCGCCGGTGATGGCCTGGTAGAAAAAGTTGGGAAGCACGCGGCCGTCATTCAACCGCATGCGCGGACCGTAGGTATTGAAGATGCGGACGATCCTTGTTTCCACGCCATGGGCGTTGTGATACGCCATCGTCAGCGCTTCCTGGAAACGCTTCGCTTCATCATACATGCTGCGCGGACCTACGGGATTCACGTTGCCCCAGTATTCTTCCGTCTGCGGATGCACGAGCGGATCGCCGTATACTTCGGAAGTGGAAGCAACGAGGATGCGCGCGCCTTTGGCTTTGGCCAGCCCGAGGCAATTGTGTGTACCGAGTGATCCCACCTTCATGGTTTGTATCGGCCACTTCACATAATCCACCGGACTGGCGGGTGAAGC
>JAFDYS010000010.1:93067-139395 GCA_018267315.1 Bacteroidota bacterium
ACAAAACGATCGCACAGGTGAGAACCGATGAAGCCGGCGGCGCCGGTAATGAGAATGCGTTTGCTCATCGGGTGGTTTGCGTTTTTGCGTTTTTCGGCACCACGGTTCTTCTGCCGATGCTGTTGTAATAAAAGCCGTGTTGTTCCGCCTGATCGAGGTTGTAGAGGTTTCTTCCGTCAAAGATCACCTTCTCCTTCATCATGCTGCCCATCTTTTCAAAATCCACCGTGCGGAACAAGCTCCACTCCGTAAGGATGAGCAAGGCATCAATGCCGTTGAGGCAGGAGTACATGTCTTCGCAATAAGAAATACGGTCTCCGAAAATCCGCTTCAGATTGTTCATCGCTTCCGGATCATACACACAGATTTTACAGCCGCGGCTCAGTAACTCTTCGATGATGTAAAGCGACGGCGCTTCACGGATGTCATCCGTATTCGGTTTGAAGGCAATGCCCCAGATGCCGATCTTCTTTCCCTCATAATTTCTGCCGTAGAATTCGTCGAGTTTCCTCACCAGCGCCAGCCGCTGCCGTTCATTCACCTGCATCACGGAGTTGAGGATCCTCATGTCATAACCGGCATCCTTCGCTGTTTTTGCCAGCGCCTTCACATCTTTCGGGAAGCAACTGCCGCCATACCCAATGCCGGGAAACAGAAACCGCTTGCCGATACGTGCATCGGCACCCACGCCCTTGCGCACCATGTCCACATCGCAGCCGAGTATCTCGCACAGGTTGGCCACGTCATTCATGAACGAGATACGGGCAGCGAGATAAGAGTTTGCGGCGTACTTCGTCATTTCAGCGGAGCGCACATCCATGAAGAGGATGGGATTGCCTTGCCGCACGAAAGGTTCATAGAGCTGGTCCATTACCTTCCTGGCGCGATCGCTTGATACGCCGATCACCACACGGTCGGGTTTCATGAAGTCTTCCACCGCCACCCCTTCACGCAGAAACTCAGGGTTCGACACCACATCGAAATCGGCTTTGGCATTCATCGCAATCGCCTCATGCACCTTTTCCGCAGTACCCACCGGTACCGTGCTTTTGTCCACGATGATCTTGTAATCGGTGATCAGTTTTCCAATTTCGAAAGCGGCATTGAGCACATAAGAAAGGTCAGCGCTGCCGTCATCGTCTTCCGGTGTGGGCAAGGCCAGAAAAAGAATCTGCGCATGCTTCACCGCTTCGGCAAGTGAGGTGGTGAAATGCAGGCGCCCCTGGCGCAGGTTGCGTTCAAACAGCACATCGAGGTCCGGCTCGTAGATGGTCATCTTGCCGCTGCGAAGCGAACGCACTTTTTCTTCGTTGAT
Organism: Bacteroidota bacterium; assembly: GCA_018267315.1. Taxonomy (GTDB): domain Bacteria; phylum Bacteroidota; class Bacteroidia; order Chitinophagales; family UBA10324; genus JAFDYS01. Next base: position 94,383 of record JAFDYS010000010.1, read on the forward strand.
GTCAACGCAAACTACTTCATTACCCATTTCAGCGAAACAGGTTCCGGTAACGAGACCGACATATCCTGTTCCTATTACTCCAAGATTCATATTTGGTTGGTTGTATAAGTTGAATTGAGAATTGTGATGATTGATTTCATAAATAATGCAGGCGACCTGCTGATACGTTTGCCGGATGCCGTTGTTGCAACCGGATTACGTGTAAAATGACAATACGGTTTTAGTGATGTGCTCCAGTTGTTCTTCGTCCAGTTCTGTGTGCATGGGGAGGGAAATCACGCGCTCACTCAGCCAGCGGGTATGCTCCAGCGTTCCCGCATTTCTTCCTTTTCCTTCAAATGCTTTTTGCTGATCGCAGGCCACCGGGTAATAAATCATGGCAGGAATATCATTGGCCTTGAGGTGATCAGCCAATTCATTTCTTTTTTCAGATACAATGAGCGTGTACTGATGAAACACATGGTTCGCATACTTCGCTCTGAACGGAGTTTTGATGTTCGGATGACCGGCGAACGCCTTGTCATAATAACCGGCAGCGCTTCTGCGCGCAGCGATATATTCATCCAGATGTTTCAGTTTTACCCGCAGCACTGCTGCCTGTATCGTATCAAGTCGTGAATTCACTCCCACCAGGTCATGATAATAACGCACGCGTTGACCGTGATTGGCAATCATCTTCAGTCGCTCGCCCAATGCGTCATCATTCGTCATCATGGCGCCGCCGTCGCCGTAGCAGCCGAGATTTTTAGAAGGGAAGAATGATGTGCATCCGATCAATCCGATGGTGCCGGTCTTTTTCTTCTTTCCGTCAGAAAAAACAAAATCACCGCCGATGGCCTGGGCATTGTCTTCAATCACCGGAATGTTGTGCCTGTTCGCCACCGCCATGATCTCTTCCATGTTGGCACTTTGACCGTAGAGATGCACGGGCACAATCGCTTTGGTTTTTGGTGTAATGGCTTTCTCAATCTCGTTCGCCTCCACATTGAATGTTTCCGGATTCACGTCAATGAAAACAGGGGTGAGCTTGAGCAGTGCAATCACTTCCACCGTGGCGAAGTAGGTGAACGACGGGCAAATAACTTCATCACCCGGCTGCAGTCCGAGTGCCATCATCGAAATCTGAAGGGCATCCGTTCCATTAGCACAGGGAACCACTCGTTCGATATCGAGGTATGCCTCCAGTTCGTCGGCAAAATCCTGAATCGGTTTTCCGCCGATGAATGCGGCCGAATCAACAACTTCCTGAATCGTGCGATCGATCTCCGGTTTGATCTTCCGGTATTGCGCTTTCAGATCCACCATTTCGATTTTTCGCATCGATGCTGTGCTCATAAATCGGTGCAAATATAACTCAGCGCCAAGATGAAAGCCATAGTTATCATGAGAGGCGGTTGTCAGACTTTTCATACTCGGAATGGGAACCATAGAGCTTGCGTTCTTTTTAAGATTTTTTCTTAACAGATAAAATTCTTAGATTCGATGGTTGTTAATTTCCTTTTCGTCCAAATCTAACCCTGCATCAAAAAATGAAAAACCCTTCACTCCATTTCATTTCTACTTATGCACTATGTATTCTTCAGACCCTGCATGTTCAATCTCAATGCTCTTCGACGAAGCTTGAAGCCACTCTTACACCGTACACGTACAATGGTTCAGCCAATGGTGAAGATGTTGCCTGGGATGTAATACCCATTGATGATGGTGATGCTGATGCCATCAAGAATAACGGCTATGTGGCGGTGGGTGTTACCGCCACAACTAACAAAATGCAGGAAGCCATTGTCGTGAGGCTTAATTCTGATCTGACTTTTTATCAGCCATGGGTCTCGCCACAACTGTTTGGTGGCAACGGAAATGATGTGGCTTATTCAGTAGATCAGACCTCAAACAATGATTTGGTCGTTTGTGGTACGAAGGCATCAGGAATTTCCGGTTGCGGCAGCAGCAAAAATGTCTGGCTGTTCAAAGTGAAGTTGAGCGACGGAACTATGGTTGCCGGCTCCGAACATGTGTATGGTGGTAGCGGGCAGGAAGATGGCTTTGCAGTAAAAGTGGATGAAAACTTTTTTGTAGTGGCAGGAGCCACTGGTGCAAATAATGACTGTGATTTGGCCTCACCTGTGTCTGATATAAGTGGCATAGGTGAATTCTGGGTATTGAAAATAAGGCAAAGTGACTATGGTATTGAATGGCAGAGGATATATCACGGTGATAAAAATGTACAGAACAGCTTAACCGAGAATGATTGGGCATGGAGTATCATCATTGATCACGACCTGAATTATGTTGTATCAGGATTCTGCGAATCCTGCGAGGATGATAACGTGAATGAAAAGCTTCAGGCAATGGTAGTAACAATTAAACCGAATGGAGATCAGATATGGAAAAATGATTTTGGTTATCAAATACCCACCAACAGTTATGATCAAGGGTTATACGATGTGATCGAGGTTTACGATGCAGTTGCTCAAACTTATAGCTATCTATCGTCCGGCATTACACATCCCGACGGTCATTGTTTTGGCAACCATGAAGTGTATGAATTAAAAACTGAAATAGATGGTGATCCTGATCCTGCATGGACGCCGGGTTGTTATTTAGATGAGGGCAAAATGTATGGCAGCAGTAAAAAGGACGATGGACGTGCGGCTGTTCAAACCTGTGACGGAGGTTATCTTGTTGTGGGCAATGCCCGGTTCCAGGACAACGATGTAAGCTGCATTGTGAGCAGCAATAAAGATGATATCTGGATATTGAAGCTTAAGGCCAATGGAGATAAGGATTGGGATGCAACGATTGGGAGTGCTGAAGCAGATATTGCGTACAGTATCAAACAGGTGCCTGATGGTTCGTTAGTAATCGCAGGACAATGGGGAACCAACGTTACAGATTTTTACGTGGCAATTATTGAACTCACTTGCAGTCCACCGCAACTGTTGCCTCCACAATATACCGGGTGTAATGCCGTGCTCCGCTGGAATTCCACCCCTTGCGCGACGAGTTACGATTTGCGATACAGGTTATCCGGAACCACATCATGGACAACAGTTCAGAATGTAACCAGCCCCTATCTGATTTCAGGATTAGGCAATGGAACATACGAATGGCAGGTTCGGGCGCGATGCTCGCCAAACAAAAACAGTCCATTTGTAACAAGCAACTACAACTTTGTTTTGACAGGTTGCAAGATCGGTGCTGCTGATAGTGGAAGTGAACGTGGTTTGATTTCAGTTTATCCGAATCCTTCCGATGGCGCATTTAAAATTTCCCTCGGCTATCCGGATGGATTAACCCATGTAGCAACAATCGATATTCTCGACCAGGTAAGCAAAGTAGTATTCACTACTCATTTAGAATCGCAGAACGGAACTCCTGACAAACAAATCTCAGTCACATCTCTTCCATCCGGATTTTATTGGATAAGAGTAAGTGTCAATGGCAAATCATACTGCTCCAAACTGGTTTTGCAAAAACCATAATTAATCATTATTGAAAAGTGAGAGTTTCATGAAGGCAACCACTTTCTTTTTATTCATCATGTCGTTTTTCAGGGAACTTTGTTTTTCCCAATTGCCGGTCAAGGATTGGGATGCGGCTTTCGGGGGAACGAAGCATGATCAGATGAGAGCCATAAAACATACCGCTGATGGCGGTTACATCGTCGGAGGGTTCTCACCTTCAAATGCAAATGGAAGTAAATCCGAACCCTCGAAAGGAGGCGATGATTTCTGGATAGTGAGAACCGATTCTAATGGAGTAAAGTTATGGGATAAAGTATTTGGCGGCAGTGAGGATGATCTTCTGACTTCTCTTGAAACGACCTTTGATAGTGGGTACATTCTCGGCGGTTATTCACGGTCGGGAATTTCAGGAGATAAATCAGAGCCCAGCCAGGGACAGAATGATTTTTGGATCGTAAAAACGGACGCCGACGGAAACAAGCAGTGGGACAAACGCTACGGCGGAAACAGTCAGGACTACCTCACGACAATATTCCAAACTGCTGACAGCGGATTTATTCTTGGCGGCTATACTTCCTCTCTGGTGAGCGGCGACGTGAGCCAGCCAAAAAAAGGGTTCGAAGATTACTGGCTGGTAAAGACCGATGCCAGCGGCAATAAGCAATGGGATGCACGCTTCGGCGGCGACCAGCCCGATCTGATGCAGTCACTTGCACTGACACCTGATGGCGGATACCTGCTTGCCGGCACCTCTTCAAGCAGTATCAGCGGCGATAAGAGTGAAGAACTTCACGGCTACTCCGATTACTGGATTGTGAAGACCGATTCAACTGGAATAAAGCAATGGGACAAAACTTTTGGCGGAGACAGCACGGACTATTGCAATAGTGCTGGTCTAACAACTGATGGAGGATTTATTCTTGGCGGGAGTTCATTTTCCGGTATAAGCTATGACAAGTCTCAAAGCGCTCGCGAAAAGGATGATTATTGGATCGTGAAGATTGATAGCGGTGGAACGAAGCAATGGGATAAAACTTTTGGAGGCATTGATTGGTATGGCGAATGGCTGTCAACAATCTTTCAAACCGCTGACGGAGGATATTTACTTGCAGGTTACAGCGGTTCCCCAAGCGCCGGTGAGAAATCACAGCCATATTGGGGTCAGGCCGCTGACTACTGGATTGTAAAAACCGATTCTTCCGGAGACTATCTGTGGGACAGACGCTTTGGCGGCATCACAGATGATTACTGTTATTCTGCTCTCGAAAATCCCGATCATAGCTTTACCATCGGTGGCATGTCAGGTTCGGGAATTGATGGTGACCGGTCATATGAAAACCAGGGTAATCCTCCCTTGGCCACATTTGATTACTGGATGTTAAAAACCACCGTGCCGGGAGAAATTCCAAACATTTATGTCGCACCCATTGCTTCCACTGCCTTTATGCAAGGAAACATCCTGGAGGTTCCTTACAATATAAACGGAACCTTCAACCCCGGCAATACTTTCTACGCCATACTTTCCGGCAACTCAGGCAGCTTCGACATCAGTGATACCATCGGCTCCATTATCTCCACTGCTTCAGGATCTATTACCGCCACCATTCCCGATACCCTTTTCAACGGAGAAAATTATCATCTCCGTGTGCTCTCCTCAAATCCGCCAACTGTTTGCCCTACGAATGAAGAGCCAATCACCATAGGTCCTTATGCGGCGGCTGCATGGGATAAAGTGTATGGCGGAACATTGAGTGAATATTTTTCTGACATGATTGAGACATCAGACGGAGGATTCCTTTTTGGCGGTTATACATTCTCCGACAGCAGCGGCGATGTGTCTCAACCGTTGAAAAACGAAGGCGATTGCGACTTCTGGATCATTAAAACCGATTCTGCGGGCAACAAGCAATGGGATGCTCGCTACGGGACCAAATACGGCGGTGACTTTCTTACTTGTATGATAAAGACAACAGACAGTGGATACATGCTTGGCGGTTATTCCGGAGGTGGTAGTAATGGAGACAAAACCGAGGACAACCGCGGGTTTCAGGATTACTGGATGGTGAAGATTGATTCAAACGGAGCCAAACAATGGGACAAAACTTTTGGCGGAAGTGACTTTGATTATCTCTATTCGATCCTGCAAACAAGCGATGGAGGATATCTGCTCGGAGGTGAGTCACGTTCGCCGGCGGGCTTTGATAAATCTGAAGAAAACAAAGGCATTTTAGATGACTACTGGATCGTGAAGACCGATGCCAGCGGAATCAAACAATGGGATGTAACGCTCGGAGGTAACGACGACGAAGATTTTTTTGACATGGCTGCAACAGCGGATGGAGGATATCTTCTCGGCGGTTATTCGCGATCACCAATTAGTGGCGATGTAACTGATTCCACTGGAGGACATGATTACTGGATGGTGAAAATTGATGGACAAGGCGTGAAAGAATGGGACCGGAAGTATGGCGGACCTGTGGGATCAGGTGCGCTGTTCTCGAATATGGAACCAACCTTTGACGGCGGATACATCTTGTGTGGGACAGCGGGCCACTTGGCAGGCAACGAAGTGTCTGAACCTGGCTTCGATACCGGTTATGGAGATTGTTGGATTTTGAAGATTGATGCAAATGGAAACAAACAGTGGGATAAGCGATTCGGAGGTTATAATTCTGATTACGGAAGAAGTGTAGTTCAAATGGCAGACAGCGGTTTTTTGGTCGCGGGAGAAAGCGATTCTGACATTAGCGGCAACAAAACTCAGGACAGCCGCGGTGATTATGATTATTGGGCGATCAGAATTAACTCACAACAGGAGATTTTATGGGACACCCGATTTGGCGGTTCTGACGATGATCATCTGTCACGGGTCATTCAAACTTCTGATGGTAATTACCTTCTGGGCGGCATCGGCACGCTATGGGCTGACGGTGACAAAACACAATACAATCACGGCGGCAATGATTTCTGGATTGTAAAAGTTAACGAAGCAGTGTTTGCAAATTCAATTATTACGAATTCTATTTTCCCTCTTGTTTACTCAGCAAGTGATCCAGTGGATGTTCCTTTCACGGCTTCCGGCTCATTTAATTCCGGCAATATTTTTACAGCTCAGCTCTCTGATGCTACCGGCAATTTTGCTTCACCGGTAGCAATTGGAACTCTGGGTTTGGACCAAAGTGGAACTATCGATGCAATCATTCCTGATTCAACTCCAGCCGGTACTCAATACAGGGTTCGTGTGGTGAGCTCGAATCCCCCGATAACCGGAAGCGATAACGGTGAAGACATCACAGTAGGTATTCCAACTGCGAGCATTCTTGCCGATGAGCATTTTTCATTTTCAGTCTATCCCAATCCGTTTTCTTCCTCGGCAATAATTTCATTTTCTCAACCCGGGAATGGAGACATCATCATCGAACTGTTTGATGTGATGGGCAAAAAAATCAGAACGGTTCTCAATAAAAATTTTGAAGCCGGAATGCATACCGTCTCGCTAAATCGTGATCATATGAATTCAGGAATTTACCTCATGAAAGTGATACTGAACCATGAAACTTACACGGTTAAAATCGCCATTGAATAGAATTACATCAAACAATTTCCTTTAAATAAAAGAAACTCATGAAAGCTACCATCCTTACCCTCGTGCTTATAAATTGCATGTGCTTGACAAATATCTATGCGCAAATCGACGCTCAGTTTGAAAGTTCGAACATCACTGTCAATACTCTTGTTGCTTCATCTTTTATCAATGACAATGAAGGATGGATCGCAGATGATGCCGGAACCCTCTTTCATACGAGTGATGCCGGACTATCATGGAATTCGATTTCCTCTGACATTAATTTCTTAAATCTCGTTTTCATTAATGCACAATTCGGGTATGGAATTACGGAGGATGCGGCATATAAAACCAAGGATGGAGGTACTACATGGTCAACACTTTCCCTTCCGGCAAAAATCGGAACGTCGATTTACTTTTTGGATAATCAAACCGGTTTTATTAGCGGATTCGGGGAGATATATAAAACAACAGATGGCGGTGATTCTTGGACAACTGTTTCAACTGAAGGTGTCTCTTTCGATGACTTTTTTTTCATGAGTTCCTCAATTGGAGTTGCCGCTGCAGATGACGATGATTCCTACCAAAGCATCTGGCGAACAACAGATGGCGGATTAACATGGAGTAATGTATTTAGTGAGGAAAATTATTTCATCAATGCCGTTTGGTTCACCGATGAAAATACCGGTTGGGCTGTGGGGTATTACGACAAGCCGGGCAGAGGCAAACAACCTGTAATCAATCGCTCCATTGATGGCGGCCTTACGTGGCTTAACGTTTACATCAATCGCCATCCCGGAGAAATTCGTGGTCAGGCATTCATCGATATTCGATTCAAGAATGAGATGGAGGGGTTTGCCTTGGCAAGCTATTCCGAAAATGTTATCACACTAGACGGAGGCGTAACGTGGACTCTCACTTACGATGAGAATAAACAAATTGTCCCCTCCTACGGAATCTATAAATGCATTGATGGTCGCAGCGAATTATATCTCATAGGAAAGGATGGACTCGTGACAAAATGGGAATAGGCATTAATAAGGAATTCGGTTTTGGTCAAACCACACTTAGGAGCGCGATCAATCTCCGGTTTGATCTTCCGGTACTGCGCTTTCAGATCAACCATTTCGATTTTGCGCATGCTGGCTGTACTCATTCAGGCCGCAAATATAGGCAGGCAGTCGCTGGAAAAAGTGATTGGATTTGCTAATCAAGATTGTTCGAGCGAATGATAAACTTACCGGATTCAAAGGTTGGTAATTCCCTAATCAGCGGTCAAACGCACACGAAAATCTCCTTAATTCTGCGATCCATCTCCGGTTTGATCTTGCGGTACTGCACCTTCAGATCAACCATTTCGATTTTACGCGAGGTGGCGGTGGTCATGGAGGAAGGCAAATATGGAGCGCATCCGATGGCCCGGTTGCTAGAGTAACCGACATGTCGGCTTCCATGAGTGTTTGCAGAAATATTCAGCTGCTGAACCAAACGAATAAACCAGCCGCAATGATGACTTAGAAATGGGCGCCAAACCCAATCTAATGCTGAACAATAAATTTAGTGTGGGCTGCTCCATCTTCTAAACTAAGCTCGCAGAAGTAGATTCCATCCCGCCAATCAGAAACATTTATAGTTTCGGATTTTGAACTGAAAATTTCTTTTCCTTCCCCATCAAAAACTCTCAGTTGTACTTTGTCATTGATTGAGCGCGGCCAACGGCAAACGGCAAACTGATCAGCAGGATTAGGAGAAATGGAAAGCAAAAAAGACGAAGGCGATTGTTCAATGGCAGTTACCACGCACAATTCATGTTCCGTTCCCCCGGTGAATTCTGTATAAGCGGAAGCAAATGTGTTATCATCAGGTGCGACATTAAACATCGAATGAGTAGCCACGCTTCCTGCTTCCATCCATGAACCGAAGTCTTCGATCAGACATTCGACGCACGAATTCCCCTCTGCATCAAGTTTTACCACCAAGCCGTTGCCCATGGCGGCATATCCGCCGTCAGCAGTTTGAATCACATCTTCAAACAATGTGGCGGTACCCACTTTTTTACTCCACTCAATCTCACCATCACTGTTGCACTTAGCTACGAACGCCCGTTGATCACCGCTTCCGATTACCGCTCCTGTTTCTGCGGTTCCTGCCCCGATAAAACCACCATCGCTCGTAGGATATAACGCGTAGAAAGTTTCCGCGCCATCATCGCCATAAGTTTTGCTCCATAGCTGATTACCCGTGGTGTCAATTTTCACCACGAATGCATTGGGATGTGGCTGACCTGCTCCTGTCTCATATCCACTCAATAAGTAACTGCCGTCAGTCAGTGCAATGGCGTCAAATCCTGTCCCGGCAGCATAGGTGACCGACCACTGAAACGTTCCTTCGTCATCCACTTTTGCAAAGAAGGCCCCATCGGAAAGTCCCCAACCGGAAACGAGATACCCTCCGTCAGGTGACAGCACGACATCTTCTCCAACCGGAGTGGAGAAGGCGCCACTGTCATCCAGTGCCGTGCTCCATTCTTTATTTCCATCAGCATCGGTCTTCATCAGGAAAGCATAACTTTCAATTACGCCCGCCAGAATGTAACCGCCGTCCGGAGTTTCTTGGATTGAGTAGAAATAAGAACTTCCGCTTCCATGATCAATATTTTTTTGCCAGAGAAGCGTGCCATCTTCATCGTACTTTATGATAAAGAGATCCTGGTTGCTTGAACCTCCCGCAAATCCGGCTGCCACAATTTCATGATCCGAAGTTTCAATCAAACGGTAACAGGCATCCTGGGCAGTGGTACCCAGAGAACTTGACCACAAAAGATTCCCCCCGCCATCCAGTTTGAAAACCCAGAAGTTCTGGTCATTGTTTCCGGCGAACCCAATTTCCAGGCCGCCAATTGCATAACCGCCATCATACGTTTGAACGATGCTGAAGTAGCGATAATAGCCCAATGCCTGGAGGTAAAAGCAACCTTTGTCGATGGCTTGCGAATGAACTGCAAGGCCCGCTTAGATGAAAAGAGGGAACAGGAGAAAATTCTTCATAATCGTTATGCATGAGAGTTATTGAATCACCCCTTCTTGGTTTGCGATTCATTTAGGGTCAAGAAAATATGCTGCCTCGTTTACCAAGATACAAATGATAACACTAATACTCAGCGGGCACAAAGACGATCGGAGTTAGTGATGTACGGTATCAAGTTAATGCTGCACGATAAACTTGCGACTCAGAAATGCGCCGCCGAATTTCACCACGCACAAATAGATTCCGGGAGCAAATGCTGATGTCGTGAATCTTTCGTTAAGCGTACTGATTGTTGTTGATTGAATTTGCCATTCGAGATTCCTGTTTCCTGACATGTCAATAATTGCGAGTCTAATGTCATCAGCATTTGCACCATTTATCTGAATTGTGGCCCAGTCATCAGCAGGATCAGGAATGATTTCGATCGAACCATCCATTTCCAGCGAATCAATTTCACCAGCCGGACTTTCCGGCCGCTGTGGAAAATCGTTGCAGCCACCAATGCGCGCTGTGAAATCGGCATTGATGGCCGCAACGAACCCGACACCCAGATTGATATAGCTGCCTGCCTGATAAAGCACACTGGAATATCCATTGACCGAAACCGTTCCGGTGCTCACAATGCTGGTGGATGCAATGTCTGCATCATAATCGCCTGTATCAAATGTCAAGGAGGAATTAAGTATCGTGGCGGGGCATGAGCTGCCGCAGGGAAATGCGGTGTAACTGTTTCCGTCAACGAATACATTTCCGGAGATATCGCAAAACACGGGAATCATGTTCTTCGCCCAATCTCCGTCAATGTATCCTCCGTCAGGATCGAATACCAATGTGTTGGTATCCACGGGCTGCGCCACTTCGAAATGCAGGTGCACTCCTGAGGCACAGCCAACTTCTCCCTCCGTCCCCAGTGTGGTGCCGGCCGTAATCCAGTCTCCCACATCAACAGAGTTAGGAACGGAATGATATTGCATGTGGGTGTATTTGGTCCATTCCCCATTGGGATGTTCGAGCCATACATAATTGTTGAGGCAAAACGTCTGACTGCAGTCACATTGTGTATTGTTGTCATCCTCGATCCAGCGAACCCAACCGTCAGCAGCTGCAACAATCGTGTTCCCGTTATCCCCCACCATGTCAATACGACCCCGCGGGCAGTGATTGAAATGATCATTGGTAACGGTAACATCCGTTCCATCGGCAAACGGGATGCGGTAGATTCCGTTTGAGAGTTCATAGGGACCGCAGTAATTCGTGCTGCCGTCGCATTCCGTATCTACGGTGATGCACGGTTGCGCGGTTAGACCACCGGTGAGCATCAATAAGACAATTGTAACGGCTTGCTTCATGGTGAAGATGTTAGTGCTGAACCATAAACTTTCGGGTGAAAATCTTTCCGCCCGATTTCAGAATGCATACATAAATGCCCGAAGGCAGATCACCGGTATGCAGGTTGCGGACGAATTTTTGATCGGTGAGTCTTTCATTATCGATGACGGACATCCGCAATTTGCCGGTGGCATCCGTGATGTACAAATTCACAGGTTGGTCGGTAACCAAATCCACCCCGATCACGGCATCATCACTGGCCGGGTTGGGATAAATGCTCAAGGCCGATTCTGCATTCAGTACCACACCTTCATGCACATCGGCACTTTCTGCTCCGGCGCGCAGGTTGTTGGGATCATAGTCGCTCAGTTCGCACTCATTAATGAGGGCGGTGAACGTGCATCCATTGCTCGCCGTAAAACCGGGGAAGAGCTGAATCACGTTGCCGCTGCTTAGCGAAACAATAGCCGGCGAATTGATGGTGGCCGTGCAGGTGGTGAGGTAATCATTGAAAAAAATGGTGGCGTTTCTCACTTCTTCCGCTCCATCAATCGTAACGGGAATTGGCGAGGTATAGGTTCCGCAAACGGAACCCAAATTGAAACCGGTGTAACTCGTTACGCCTGCCGCCATCCAGGCCTGACCAACGCTGATCACTTCCTGCGAGCAGCTGCCATAGAGATCTATCGCGGACTGAATCCATGCATTGCGTGCGATGATGTAACCATCGCTGCCATCGAGGTATTCCATCATGGCCTGCCAGGCAATGGCACTGGCCTTATCGAAGCCGATGCCGCTTACATTATAGTCAATGCCGAGGTCATTGGTTCCGGTTCCGCCTTCAGAAAGCAAATAGAACATGTGATTCTGTACGCTGCTGTTCGTATGCACGCCGCCGTTGTCCGCATCGCTGTTCACATCCACCCAGTTGGTGCCGAGGTATGTGTCAGGATCACTATAACTGTTGGGATCAATGAACGACCGTATGGCATTATCGGATTTGTCATCTGCTTCCAGAAAGTCATTGCTGCCTTCCACATAATTTTCCACATTCTCACCGAAAATATCTGCGAACGATTCATTCAGCGCTCCGGATTCGCCGGAATAATCGAGGGCATCGAAATGCGCGTATTCAATGACGCCGTGAGTGAACTCATGGCCGATAATATCATCGGTGTTGTAATCATCATCGGTTCCGGGAAAGCAATCAGCACCCGATCCGAAATTCAGGTTGTCAATTACGTTGGTATAGTTGGCATTCGTGCAATACTCATCATCATTGTCATCATAATACAGGCGATTGCTGAAGGCATCAATCAGTCCGCCCGATCCGTCGAATCCTTCGTGTGCATGTTCTGAAAAGAAATAGGAGTAGGCCTTCTTTACTCCCCACAGGGTGCTCATGGTCATCTTGGTGGAACCGGTTGTTGCATCCCAGGTGTTGTCATTATCACACACGAGGTAATCTTCGTTGCTGATGATTCCGTTATCAGAATACCAGCTGTAGATAGGTGTGTTTGAGTTGCAGTCATCCACACTGAAATACTGCGTGGATTCATTGTCATCATAAAGACAGGTTTCCGTCCGGTAGTCGGTCTTCACACTTTGGGTGCCATTATACGTTGTTTGCACCGTGCCTGAATTGCAGGAAATTTCCAGCGAGCGTGTTCTGATGATCTCTCCGGTTTTCGCATCCACATAAACATATTCAGCGATACGGGGGACACGTGCGAAAATGGCAAGGCGATACGCAAGCGCGTAATTGGAGGCCTCTTGCCCGCCTTTCGGATCTTTCTGCACAATCAGCAACTCAGGCCGGGGATACAGCGTGGCGTTGGGATCTTTCTTCTTCAACCTGAACCGCTCTTCTGCCACAGGATCTTCCCACATATATTTTTGTGCAGGTACCGTTTCAAGCGCGACGTCAATGGCCCGCTGAGGCGACACGGCTGCATTCACATCGAGATTCAGTCCGGGAATGAAATCGCCGTTGATGAGGTACACGCTTCCTTTCTTCTCATGCACGAGATACTCGGCCAATTCAATCCTTACGCCCTTGTAATATTGAGCAAAGCGGTAGTGATTGATGCCGGCTGCATCCGTGCGGGTGCGAAGCAACTTCAGTTCATCACCGCCTTTCATGCCGAGTAATTCCGGCTGCTGACTGAAGATTTCTTTGGCCCGGTAGGGAGCATCATTGCGGAATTTGATCCAGCCCACTTTGCTGTCAGGAAATAAAAACCGTCCGAAGTTTTTATCCTGCAGCAACTCCTGCGGGAGTGGCTGCTGGGCCACGGCTGGCACCGCCGGTAAGAGCAAAGAGGCCAGCAGCATCGAATTCAGAAATAATCGTTTCATGTTTTTCAGATTTTAGGATTGGCATGAAACAATCAGTTCTTCCCGCTTTTCAGTTCATCAATCTGATTTTGCAGTTCTATGATGTAGAGTGAGAGCTCTTCAATTTTCTGCATCATTTTCGTTTGCATCTCGCCTACGGTAATGCCATCTTTCTCCACTTCGGCAGCTGACGGAATTCCGGGCAGGTGTTTATTTTCTTTGATGAAGTCTTTAAGTTCCGAAATGGAATGCATGGAATAGTCATCTTCAAACACGTAGTCAGGCCAGTTCTCCGAGAGCTGCACTTTCAGTTCTTCACAGATGATTTTTCCATCGACACTCAATAGGTAGCCGGTTGCCGGAACGGAGGCACCGATCATGACATTGCCGCTGGTGTAGCAGAGCGAGAGATCGCCGCCGTCATTCTGCAGATAGAGTTTTGAAACGGCACCGTTGTTACGGGCCATAATTTCATTGTTGTCAATAATCACATTGGTGGATGTGGTGGAACCGAGTTCGAGATAGCCGTCACCGGTTAATGAAGCATCGGTGCCGTTAATGCACTGCATCTTGCCGTTGAAGTAACCGGCCCATTCGCTGGTGCCGCCGGTGGTGGTTCCATACACGCCGTAGGCTGCAGCGGCGGTAGCTGATGCTGTTCCATATACGCCGTATGCTGCACCGGTCGCACCGAATGCTTCGCCATATAATCCATATCCGGCATTGGCCCCATTGGCTGTATATCCCTTGGCTCCTATCTGTCCGCCTGATGCGAAGACGCCGGTTCCGTAACCGAATGTGTACATGTTGTTGAATTCAACGAGGTTGAAGTTGGTTGAGCCGGAGCCCGTCCAGGGCTTTGTCACTTTCAGCAGTGTGCTGGTTCCTGAAGTTTGCATCTCGCATTTTGTAGTTGGTGACGTGGTGCCGATGCCGATGTTTCCTGAGTTATCAATTACAAACCGGTCGCCACCATTATAGATCCGAAACTGATTGGATGCTTCATCATAATAGGTCCACACTTTGGCTGAGCCGCCGACTGCATAACCGTAAAATGGTTTTCTGCCGCTGCTGCCGCCCATGTCAAGATACATGCCGCCATAGCCCGTGGTGTTGAGTGATTTCACCGTGAGGTTCGCGGCGCCGACCATGGTAGTGGTGTTGAAGCCCACATTGCCGGAGTTATCATATAGGGTAGAATTGCCGAGGGTGGTACCGGCAGTGAACTTCGGGATATAACTGGCAGTTCCGCTTCCACCTATTCCTCCTCCGCCACCGCCGGCTGTTGATTGTGTGGTGCCATCAGCAAACTTGATGTTGCTTACATATACATCGCGCCACTTCAGCGATGAGCTGCCTAAGTCGAGCGTACCGGTTGAAGCGGGAAGCATGCTCACATTAATGGCAGTAGGCGAGGTGAGGTTGCTCAGTGTCTTATTGGCATCCTTTGTTGAGATGGCGGTCCAAACGGAACCCGAGTAATAATAGAACCCCGGCGTGTTGTTCGTTTGATAAATCAGCAAGCCCGTCGCAGGCGATACGATGGCATCGCGTTCGGTTTTGGTCATGCGCGGAATCAGCATGCCTTTGGTGGTACTTACCATGTCAAGCAATGATGAGGCATTGGGTGTGGTAGTTCCAATGCCGGCGCTTCCGGTAGCCGGGAAAGTATTTTGCCCGTAGGAAAACTGCGTAATGGTGAACAATGCAAGCATGATCCAGAGAATCATGATCAGGTAGGAAAGTTTGCGTCTCATGTGTTTGAAATTAGAGTGATTGAAAAGTTTCGGTCAAAAGTATCCGGGTTGATACCGCACATTAAAATCCGTTGAGCAAGCGGAATGAATGAATGAGTAAGCGGTAAGCGCATTCCCATTTCATCCTCCTACTTTTGTTGCACCGGTGTTTAACACCCTTTTTATGTCAACAACTTCTAAATGAGAACACGGGTACTCATTGTCCTGCTCATCTGGTGCTTCACCTCATCCGCGGTGGGACAAACGCCACCCGTTGATTCTATGAAGCACCTGCTGCAGAGCACATCAGCCGATTCGGCGCGCATGCGGTTGCATTTTCTTTTGGCACAGTCGTATCTGAAGAATGGAGAACAGGACAGTCAGTTTGTGCATGCCACGGCCGCTCTCGCGCTGGCGGGAAAAATCAAATCACTTTCCGTTGATCAGAAAAAAATAAAGGCCGGATCACTCCGGATTATCGGAATCTACTATCGTTACGAAGGCGACTATTCAAAAGCGATAGATTACTATATACAGGCATTGAAAGATTTTGAGGAGATTCAAGACAGTAACGGCATCGCTTCCACCAACAACAGCATCGGCATTGCTTTTCTGAATATGGAGCGCTTTGAAGAAGCATATCAATATTTCACGGCTGCCTATAGGATGGACAGTCTGCTTAACCGTTCAGCCAAGCAGGCCGCCGATCTCACGAACATGGTGAATGCGTTAAGAAAAAAAGGGAACCTTCCTGATTCAGTTTATGAGCATGCTCTCGTATTCGCGGCCCGTGCGCTGCCACTCGCAGAGCAGTCCGGCGACCGGGCGCTCATTGTGAGCACTCGTGAAACCATGGGCATGATTCTCCGCGATCTGGGCCGTTACGGCGAAGCTCTCCCTTATTCCATGGAAGCGTTACGCGCAGCTGAAAAACTGGGGCAACCGTTTCTGCTCGCCGAACAGCAATACCAGCTTGCCGAATTGTACAACAACATGAAACAGTACGATCAGGCCATCGCAGTATGCAAAAAAGCAGAAGCCATCATGGAAGAAAACAACTTCCTCAACATCCGTGATGAGATCTATTCCATTTTGATGGAAGCATATGCCGGATCAAAAAACTTTGAGCTGGCCTATGCCTACTCCCTCAAGCTGCGGGAATTTGCCGACAGTACCTATCATGCTGATATTGCCGAGCAACTGAAAAAGTTTGAATCGGAAAGGAAGGACAATGAGATCGCTCTGCTGAAATCGAATAATGAAATCGCCACCACCAAGTTGCAACGCAATCAAACAGCCGTTGCCGGATTTGCCCTTCTGCTCCTGCTGCTTTCCATTCTCACCTTCACCATTTACCGTAACCGCCAGGAAAAAATCAAAAACATCAAAATGCTGGAAGAACTCAACCGCCGGCTGGAGGAACAGAAAGAAGAAATCTCCGGCATGAACACGCTTTTGCAATTAAAAGCGCTGCGGGCGCAGATGAATCCGCATTTCATCTTCAACTGCATGAGCTCCATACAGGAATGCATTCTCACCGGACGGCTTGACGCAGCGAATGCTTACCTCACCAAGCTCTCGAAGTTACTGCGCATGGTGCTGCTCCATGCCGATGATGAGAGCATCTCACTTGAAAAGGAATTGCAGATGCTGAAACTTTATCTCGACCTGGAATCATTACGCCTGAAAGACGGGTTCCGCTATGAGATCAAAGTGGATGAAGACATTTTTCCGGAAGAGGTGCAGGTGCCTACACTTATCCTTCAGCCGTTTGCTGAAAATGCAATCTGGCACGGACTGCTCAGCAAGCCCGATGACCGGGAATTGAGGATTAGCATTCAGGCAAAAAATGATGTGCTCGACTGCGTGGTGGAGGACAATGGCATCGGCCGGGCAAAAGCATATGAATTGAAAGCAGCCACAAAAAATCACCAGTCGAAGGGGATGGAACTGATCCGTAAGCGGCTCGATATTCTCCGAAGCAAAACACAACAGCCCAAAACCGGCTACACGATTACTGACATTCACAATGGTTCTGTGGAAGCCGCAGGCACACGGGTAGAAATTATTCTCCCGCTGCTCGCTTCATGATATTGTGAGATTTATGTTACTTCGTTTTCATGATCAGCGCGCTGATTATTGATGATGAAGAAAGCACCGTGAATGTGCTCAAGTTGCTGCTGCAGCTGCACGTACCGGAGATCAGCAACATCGAAACAGCCATTGGTGCAGCCAGCGGATTACATGCGCTGAAAGAATCTCAGCCGGATATTGTTTTCCTCGATATAGAAATGCCCCTGATGTCGGGCTTCGAGCTCCTCGAGCAATTTCCCAATCATTTCTTCGAAGTCATCTTTGTCACGGCCTACGATCATTTTGCCATCAAAGCCATCAGGTACAGTGCACTCGACTACCTGCTCAAGCCCGTGGATGTGGAGGAGCTGAAGCTTGCCGTACAGCGGTTCATTTCAAAACGAACCAACAGCCAGCAGAAGGAACTCTATGAAAATCTGATGCACAACCTCAGATCAGAAAAGGAAAGTGATTATAAGCTGGCCATCTCCACCACGGAAGGAACATTTTTCTACAAGCCCGAAGAAATCATCCGCTGCGAAGCCGACGGCAACTACACGCGCTTCTATCTTAGAGACAAGAAACCGCTCATCGCTTCCCGCACACTCAAGGAATTTGACGAAATCCTATCAGAGCAGCAATTCATCCGTGTGAGCCGTGGCGATCTGGTGAACAAGAAGTACATTGTTTCTTTCTCCGGCGATCATGAGTTGCGGCTCACTGATAATTCGCTCATTGAAGTCTCCCGCCGGCGGTGGGATTTCGTAAAAAAGCAACTGGTGAATTGACGATCTCCTGACGCGTTCATGCACCGGAATTTTTCCCCTCCGCTGTTTTCGGTTTACATTCGCCGCGATGAAGAAAGGGATCGTTTCCATTTTTATTCTTTTCATCACCACCGGTGCGCTATTTGCTCAGCAGAAGAACAATCTCGGCGACACCATCGTGAATGCCACACTGCTGCAGGTGGGGTATGCCATCCAGTTTCCGTTTGCGGATATGGGTGAGCGTTTCGGCAACAACAACTGCATCAGCGGAGGCATCAGTTTTAAGGTGAAGAACAATTGGATGTTCGGCGCCGAAGCCAATTTTCTCTTCGGAGGAAATATTAAGGAAGACACCATGCTCGATTACCTCTTCACCAGCGGCGGTTTCCTCATCGGCACCAACGGCATCGCTGAATCCGTGCTGTTATTCGAGCGCGGTTATTATTTCATCGGCAAATTCGGAAAGGTGATACCAGTGGTAAAAGGCAATCCCAACAGCGGACTTCAGGTAATGGGCGGCGCAGGATTTATTGAACACAAAATAAAGATTGAAGATCCCGAGGCCGCCGTACCTTATGTGACCGGCGATTATGCCAAAGGATATGACCGGCTCACCAATGGTCTTGCACTCTATCAGTACATCGGTTACCTGCGGCTCGACAAGAGAAAACTTCTCAACTTCAATGCGGGCGTCGAATTCATTGAAGGGTTTACACAAAACCGGCGCAATTTCAATTTCGATCAGATGAAACGTGACGACAGCAAGCGCCTTGATATTTTGGTTGGACTGAAACTGGCCTGGGTACTGCCCCTCTATGGCAAAGGTGAACATCGCATGTACACCTACTGAGTTACGTTCTCCGTATTTTTTCAGCGTGAATTTTTTGTTTTCACTCCTCTACGATTGCGGCATTGCCCTGTACCGGCTCGCCATCCTGATGGCATCCGTTGCCCGCATCAAAGCGCGGCAGTGGATCAGGGGCCGCGAAAATCTTTTTGAGAAAATTCATGCTGAACTCACCCCGCATGAACAGCACATCTGGTTTCACTGTGCTTCGGTAGGCGAGTTTGAACAGGGAAGGCCGCTGATTGAAGCGTACCGGAAAAGATTTCCTTCACACAAGATCGTGCTCACGTTCTTCTCTCCCTCCGGCTATGAACTGCGGAAAAATTACAGCGGAGCTGATTACATCTTCTATCTGCCGGCTGATACCCGGAGAAATGCAAAAAAGTTTCTGGATCTCGTGCAGCCGCAACTGGCCGTGATTGTGAAGTACGAATTCTGGTATCACTTTCTTTCTGAACTGAACCGCAGGGAAATTCCGGCCGTGCTCGTGTCGGCCAAGTTTCGCAAGGACCAATGGCTGTTTCATTCACTTGCATCCCCGCTCAAAAAGCAGGTGATGGCGCTTTATAAAATTTTTGTGCAGGATAAAAACTCATTCCATATTCTGCAACAACACGGATTCAGTAACGGAGAACTCACCGGCGACACACGCTTCGACCGCGTGTGGGAAATCGCGCAATCACCGAAGCAACTGCCGGTGATAATAAATTTCAAGGCAGAAAAAAGGTTACTGGTGGCCGGAAGCACGTGGCCGCAGGATGAAAAACTGATGGCACAGCTGATGAAGGAAATCAATGCCTCCTGGCGCCTGGTGTTGGTTCCGCATGAAATCGGCGATGCGCATATTTCGGAACTGAAGAAATATTTTCCCACTGCGCTGCTTTATTCGGAAGCCGATGCCGGAAAACCGAATGGGGATTCACCGGTATTGATTGTTGACCGCATCGGATTTCTTTCTTCCGTCTATCAATATGCTGACATCGCTTATATCGGCGGCGGATTTGGCGCAGGCATACACAACTCGCTGGAAGCGGCCGTGTATGGCATCCCGGTTTTATTCGGACCGAATTATCACAAGTTTAATGAAGCGCTTGGGCTCATTGAAACCGGCGGAGGAAAATCAATAAATGATTTTTCATCGCTTCAATCAGCATTTGAGTTTTATCAGAATCAAGAGAACCTTTCATTTGGAAAACGAAACCGGGAGTGGGTGAAACAAAACACCGGCGCCACGGAGAAGATCATACAGCGCCTCGAAGAAATCATTTCAGGTAGCGGCGCATCACCAGCGTGAAGAATTCATTCACGAGCGGCTCCTCATCATTCCACTCATACTTCGGCAACACGTCGCCGCGCAGGTAATTCACCGCTTCTTCGTAACTCTTAAAATTGTTCACCCGCGTAAGTGCATCTTCATATTCCTGTTCGCGGTCGTTAAAGAGGGTTTCAATAAATGCGAAACGTTTGTTGAGCCCGATGTATGCTTTCAAATCTTTGATAGGTGTCTGCCTAAGTTTATCGGCCACTTCCGGTGTTTGCTTTTTGAATCGATCATTCACCGAAGATTTCTCCGCTCCGTTTTTTGCATAGATCTCCGTGATGCTTTTCTTCACTCCGTTCTCGCTGTGTTCGCCGTTGTGCTCCCTGCTCTCTTCAGTGAGAGGCTGCTCCGGCTGCGGAATTTCCTTTCCGTTTGTTACGATCGGTTGTATGGAAGGAGGTGGATTCACACCGGGCTGAATACTTACGGTGAGTTCATAAAACTCACGCACATAACCCACCAGCAGGTCTTTATCAATGGAAGAAAAGCGGCCGCCGTTTCTGCCCACCGTTTCAATGAGGTGGTGCATCTTGTCTTCAAGCTGCTTTATTCGCTGAAATTCGTTCATTCCTTCTTCAGGCAACAGGGAAATCAAAATTACGAAGAATCAAAACGTTTGTTGCCTTGCGGAAATTGTTTCATTGTTAATTTCCACCCGTGTTTCTCGAACCATACATCAGGCAGCAGCGTGCAGGTTGGATGGAAGTGGTGTGCGGTTGCATGTTTTCAGGAAAAACCGAAGAACTCATCCGCCGGCTGAAGCGCGCTAAGATCGCTAACCAGAAAGTGGAAATTTTCAAACCCGCCACTGATACCCGCTATCATGAAACCCGCATCGTGTCACACGATGAGAATTACATTCCCTCCACGCCGGTACAGCACTCCGAGCAGATTCTGCTTTTGTCAGAAGGCATTGAAGTGATCGGCATTGATGAAGCACAGTTCTTCGATCTCGAGTTGCCGCGCGTGTGTGATACACTGGCCGCGAAAGGCATGCGGGTGATCATTGCCGGGCTCGATATGGATTTCACAGGAAAACCCTTCGGACCGATGAGCAATCTTTTGGCCAAAGCAGAATATGCCACCAAGCTGCACGCCATCTGTGCTGTGTGCGGGAATCTGGCTTCCTATTCATTCCGCAAAACCAATCAAACCTCTCAGGTACTGCTTGGAGAAAAGGATGTGTATGAACCGAGGTGCCGCGGATGTTTTGTGGACGGGATGAGAACCGCTTCAACAGCTTAATCTGACTTTTTACTTATCAGGCGAAATGTATCACTTCACTACCCTGAAAATTTTGGTGCTGCTTTGGCACGAATAGCCGACATAGTAAATGCCGGAAGGCAGTGATGCAGTATTCAGCATCGTTTGTCCGGCCGAAGTGCGCGTGCGAAGAATTTCTTTTCCTGTTATGTCAAAGATGTTTGCCATGCCGTACGGCGAGGTGCCGCGGAGTATCAACACCTCATTGAACGGGTTGGGGAAAATTTCAGGTGAGCCGGTTTCTCCCGTGAGGTCAATGGCCTGAACCGCTGAATAGGTGAAGCTGCCGTCGAAATCCGTTTGCTTCAGGCGGTAATAGTTTTCTCCGGGCAGCGGATGCGAATCGTAAAAGAGGTAGTTGAGTTGAGAAACGGAAGTACCGGCACCTTTCACTTCCCCGATGCTTTCGAAGTGCAAACCATCTCCGCTTCTTTCCACAGTAAAATGATCATTGTTCAGTTCTGATGCCGTGCTCCATCGCAATTCCACTCCGTTATTTTTTGGTGCTGCCGAAAATGAAATCAGTTCGATGGGAAGAAGGGTGCAGATGTTTCTGATAATGGAAACGGTGGTGCCGCTGTTGGTGGTGGCGATGTCGGGTCTTCCGTCTCCGTCAAAATCATCAATGCCCACATCATATGCCACACCGGATGTAAGATCCACTCTCGGGTCAAAAGAGATGGTGCCGGACACACTGCTGTTTCTGAAAACACTCACTTTGTTCAGTGTGTAATTACCCACAGCAATGTCGGGCTTGCCGTCGCCGTCAATGTCGCCGAAAGCCACTCCGTAATGTGTCATGGTTCCGGATGGGGTGGCAAAATCCTGCCGTGATGCGAGCGAGATGGATCCGGATGAACTGGTATTGCGGTACACGGCGAGAATGGCCAGGTCACGATCCGTTATGGCGATGTCGGGTTTGCCATCGCCATCGAGATCACCCACATGAACGAAATAAGGCACCGTACCCGGAGAAAAATCCTGGCGCGTGGCGAATGAAATGCTGCCCACGGTACTTATGTTTCGGAAAATGGAGAGGGCATTGCTGGTGAAAGCTGTAATCACCACATCGGGTTTGCCGTCGCCGTCCAGATCACCCACATCAATCTTGTGCGGCTGCGCAGTGGTGGCAAAACTCACACCCGATGCAAAGGAAATCACGCCGGATCCCGTGCTGGTGTTGCGCAGTACCCACAGGCAATTGCCTGACCAGTGCACTGATAACAAGTCGGGCTTGCCATCTCCGTCAATATCAGCAATACGGTTGCCGTTGCCCTGGCCGGATGATGCCGTGAAGTCCTGCCGCGTGGCGAATGAGATATTGCCCGCTGTGCTTGTGTTTCTGTAAACTGAAACAATGGAACCGCCGCCATTGCCGCCAAGCGCCACATCGGGTTTGCCATCGCCGTCGAAGTCACCTATGGAAACTTCATTGGGTTGGCCGCCGGCAGCCCAGGCAATCGTCACCTTCGGGGCAAAGGAAATGGTTCCGGGTGTGCTGGTGTTGCGCGTAACTGTGAGGTAATTATTGAAGTAGTCAGGAATGATAAGGTCCGGTTTTCCATCGCCGTCCATATCGCAGATCTCTATGTTGTGTGAGCCGCCCTGCACGCTCACGGCAGATGCAAAGCTGGAAGTACTGCTGCAACTGGTGGTCACCACAAAGGGTTTGGCCGAATAGGCCGTGAGATTGGTGGTGAGGTTGGTAACGGTTATGTACTGGTAATTCGCCCCCGAAGGAACGGTGACGCTGAGTGATGTGGCGGAAGCCGATGTTACAGTGGCCGTCGTGGCTCCGAAGAAGACTATGTTGTTTGACGGGGTGGCATTAAAGCCCGTACCGGTGATGGTCACAACCGTTCCCACCGGACCTGATGCCGGAGAAAAGCCGGAAATAGTTTGCGCTGCAGACGCGAGTGAAAACACCAGGAGCACGAACAGCCAAACACCTCTTCCTGCAATATGGGCAGTTGTTGTTTTCATGAATGGTAACTCATCGATAAAAGTAGTTCGGTGCTGCGGAGAGCGAAATGATAAAAGTCATTTCAGGCCGTGATATGTAAAAGTAAGAGGTGGCGGATTCAATCAGTGTCACGGAAATTAATATCCGGAGTGATGTTAAGCAGATCAGATCGGTTGGTTCGGATAAATACCTGGCATAACGCCGGTGCGGAAGCATATCCGCTATGGTCATCAGCATTTGTTTACGCGTGGAAGATTTCGTAACTTCCCCATTATGGAAGTTTTATTCATAGAAATGGCCGATGACGGCCGAATCAACATGCAAACGGACATCGGCACCTTTATCAAAGTGGACGGCCGGTGGAAGAAGGGTTCCTTCGACAAAGCCGACCTGATGGCCAACTTTGATGATGAGGTGCCGGGCTTTTTCTGGGCAGAGATCGCCAGGGAAGCATTTGACCAGATGGGAATGCTGGCTCCTGCCGATCCGGAAACAAAGACTGAAGAGCAGATGCTGATTGACTTCTGAGTCATCAGGACTGTTTACGAACCTTGCTGACACGCGATAGAGGTGAGGGAAGGTCAGTTCGAGTCTGTCGGGAACTTGAGCTGCTTTCATTAGCTCTCATGTCGCCGCAGGTTTTTTGAAATAAGTCGCTGCGCATTGAAGAACTCAGCGCGGGTTCTCAGTCTTCGACCCCGCGGGGATATCAATACACCACCAAAGCAGGCAACCTGTAGTTTTGTTTTTATATGAACGTGCAAGAGCAAATCAAAAAGTATATTGCCTGTCAGCCCGAACCAAAACGCAGCGACATGCAAGAGTTGCACCGCATCACACTTCAGGTGTTGCCGGGATGCAGATTGTGGTTTCTGGATGGTAAAGACAGCAAGGGCAAAACGGTTTCTAATCCTAACATTGGATATGGATCTTTCGCGATAAAATATGCTGATGGAAAAACCAGAGAGTTTTATCAAATTGGTATGAGTGCAAACACAACCGGAATCTCTGTTTATATCATGGGTATCAAAGACAAGAATTACCTGGTAAAAACTTATGGAAAAAAACTTGGCAAGGCAAGGGTAACCGGGTATTGCATTAAATTCAAAACACTGAAAGACATAAACATGGATGTACTTGAAGCGGCAATACGATATGGGTTCGAGTCCAGGAATGAAAAAGTGAACTGATGAAATAGTCAAACTTCGCCGTTTCGCCGTGGTTGGTCTTTGCATGAGCATCGCCGTTGAGACAAACCAACAACGGCGTGAAAACAATCACTTTCTTTGTAAGCCCGATCAAATCACAGATAAGGGATATTGCTGTAAAAGTGATCATGAATAAAGCGAACTACGGAATTGATGCCCCCGGAGTCATCAGGAATCTCTTTCTGGCTTCCGCCGTTGGTTTCATAGTCCCCATAATTTTTCCACTCATAAGAATCGGACCTGTCAACATTGATACGTCGGGATTCATCTGGATGGGAATCGCATGCGGCGCCATGGGGGTATGGATGCTCTTGTATTCGAAATACGGAAAGCTGTTGCATAGAAACCGGATACTGAACCTGATTGAATGGAAGGGCTCTGAAAGGGTTCTGGATGTAGGAACGGGAAGAGGATTGCTGATGATCGGTGCGGCAAAGAAGCTAACCACCGGCATGGCAACAGGCATTGACATCTGGAATGCCGAAGACCTCACTCAGAACAAAATGGAAAATACCCTGAGCAATGCGCAACTGGAAGGGGTGGGTGACCGGGTGGAAGTGAAAAATGAGAATGTGATTGAAATGAAATTCCCTGACAACAGCTTTGATGTGGTGATCAGTAACCTGTGTTTGCATAACATCTACAATATTGCTGACAGAAAAAAGGCATGTGCTGAAATTGCCAGAGTCCTCGTCACCGGCGGCACGGCTATCATTTCTGATTACAAACACATGAAAGAATACAGGAAAAACTTCGACCAACTGGGGTTGCAGACCAAACTACAGCCACCATCCTATTTAACCACCTTCCCACCTTTGGGTATCCTGGTTGTGAAAAAGTAGCCGGAACTGGAGTGCCGGCGAAAAGTTCAGCCGCATGAATTGGCTGATTCCCCATGCTCGTGGTTTCCTGCGGAAGGCCCAGCGAGGACATAGTTGGGAGGGTCAGTTCGAGCCTGTCGGGAACTTGTGCTGCCTGCATGAGCTCTTGAGTCATCACAGCTTCTTTGGAAAAAGACGACGAGCACATCAGTTTTCGCAATGCAAATGCTGATCAATGGCATCCTCGCCACAGACGAGTTAGGTGACCAACAACAGCTTTAACATAAACTGCGGCAGAAAAAATTTGCAGAAAACCTGAAATTAGCATCATGAAATATGCGGCTTTATTGATTCTGCTAATTATGGCTGAAAGTCTTTTTTCACAAGACACGGATTCATTGCGGAAGAAACTTCACGCCGAGGTTCTTCCAAATAGCAGTGACACCGTCTTTACAGGCACCATTTCAGTTTATGAAAACCGTGAAACAAACCAGGGGCGAAGGATTGATCTCTACATCGTACTGATTCCTGCATTGAAGAAATCAGCACCGGCAACTCCGATATTCTATATTGAAGGTGGTCCGGGAGTGGCCGCAGCAAGTCCCTTCAATATTTCCTTTTATTCAGATCCGGCATCTGGGTACAGGAATCACGATGTGGTATTGGTTGACATTCGCGGAACGGGAAAATCAAATCCATTAAACTGCATGTCGTTGCAGGTAAAAGCGAACCTGCAGGATCAGTTCGATGAAATGTATCCTGCGGAAGCTGTAAAGGAATGTTATAACGAACTTTCAAAACATGCTGATCTCACGCAGTACACAACGCCGAATGTTGTAAAGGATCTTGAAGACGTGAGGAAGTTTCTCGGATATAAGAAGATTGGTCTTTTTGGATTGTCCTATGGAACGCGTGTATGCCTCGTGTACATGAAAATGTTTCCTGAATCTATTGAGAGTTGTGTGTTGTGGTCTCCCGTTCCTTCTTATGCTCACATGCCATTGTACCACGCCCGCTTTGCACAAAATACACTTGACAGCTTGTTCACAGAATGTGAAAGGGATTCTTTGTGTCATGCTGCATTCCCGAATCTCAGATATGAATTCAACGACCTGATGCAAAAAGGAAAAAGGGGTCCATTTGAGGTGGAACATGCTGATGCCGGGGGCAGGCAGGAACCATTGAAGATCTCATGGGATGCATATGAAACGGAGCTGCGCTTTCTGATGTATTCGCCTGCAGGGTTGCGTTCGCTGCCTTATGTTATTCACCAATCTTATCTCGGAAACTTTGAACCCTTTCTTGCATTATTTCCCGAAGGACCGGATACCAGTACCGCTATCGCCGAGGGTCTTTATCTCTGCGTGACATGCACTGAGGATGTCCCATTCATAAAAGACAGGGAGATCGATTCGCTCACGCGGGGCACCTTTATCGGCACCTACCGGATTGACCAGCAGAAATCGGCCTGCAGGAACTGGACACGGGGAAAAATTCCTGACGATTATTTTACGCCGACCTCAGCAGGTATCCCCACCCTGATTTTTTCAGGCGGGATGGATCCGGTCACTCCTTATTCGAATGCAGAAGAAATCGCTTCGCACCTTCCGCACAGCAGCATCGTGTACATTCCCGCCATGTCGCACATGTTTGATGGACTCAATCATCCTGAATGTTTTGATCAAACCGTAAT
Source organism: Bacteroidota bacterium (assembly GCA_018267315.1). GTDB lineage: Bacteria > Bacteroidota > Bacteroidia > Chitinophagales > UBA10324 > JAFDYS01. The sequence goes on from JAFDYS010000010.1 coordinate 121,797, forward strand.
TGATTTCTTTGATCACCCGACAGATCACGTAAACGCAGACTGCGTTCAGGGCATGACACCACCGGATTTTAAGGTGAAGTAATGAATGCCTGAGTTGAGCGCGAATGAAGGAGAGGAATTGCATGCCAGTCTTTGCGATCGTACTGTCTCACTCAGCACACGCGAATTGCTCATTAACATTGGGCAGCACGACATTCGCGCGACTGTGGAGAAATCAGGTTGCTCAAACTCCATTCAGGTACCGCGCTGCAGCCATACAGGCCACCGTAATGGCAAGTAATACTGCCATGTTTCTTGTATTGACAGCAATGCGAGCTCTGATAGAGGTCATTTCAGCTACCTGGCTCTCCGTTGGTTTGCCTCCCGCAGCAGCGATGTCATTGCCGATTTTCGTAATCCTGTTTACACCGGGTCGGTTAATGGTTATTCCAAGAATGTAGGCCACGATTGCCAGCAGTCCGCCCATGGTCACCGTCGTGCCGTAAGGTGAGTGAATCCATTCAGGCGACAGTCCGTTTGAAATATTCCAGTATAGCAACAGGCCGGCAATAATGTTAAGGGTGGCGGCCGAAGTCATTACAGTTGTAAAATGATTGGTGGCGGAAAGCTGACGCATCACTTTGCCGCCTTCCGGCCCTGAAGCATTAATGGCAGGGATCACAAAAAGATGAAGCATAAAAATGCCGCCGGCCCAAAGTACGCCGCACAGAATATGAATAAGGCGCAGGATGATGATGTAGGTATTCATGCAGATTGTTTTTTGTGAAAGGATGGGTGAAAGTAAATGACAGGATGGTGTCCATCTCAAAATATTCTGCACATAAAGATGCTTGGCTTTGAAGCCGTTGTTGGTCTTTGCATAAGTTGTTGAGTGCAGGTAGACCAACAACAGAAGTGATGTATTAGAAGTATTGCGTGCTTGCCTTCGCGTTCGTGCTGTCACACTCAGCGAATGCGAATGGCTCATTCACCTCGGGCTGCGCGACAGTTGCGCTACATAGTTGCGGCACGCGTACGCTACATACAAGGGCTTCGCTGCATACGCGCCTTTAGACTTGCACTTATTAATTTTCCAAAACAAAAGTAGCAGAGGTGAACTATCAGACGCGTTGGGAATGACCCCTCTGGCGCATTAGTCCTCTGCTACCTTGTTAAACGTTGAAGCCGCATCAAATAGAATCTTAGGTTGTTTTCCAAGACCTGTTAAAGGCGTTGATGAGCGTTCAACACTTTTAATTTGCGCCGTTGTTGGTCTCCCGACCAACAACCCAAAGCTCAAGCCATGATTGATTATCTTGTCAGTCATGTCAATGGAATCTGGCAAGCTATATTTCTTCACTTCCACAATTCTGAATTGGCAGCACTTGCTATCTGATACTGATTGCAAACAAATCATCGTTGACTGTTGGAAGCATTTTATTGAACGTGGCAAGCTGAGGATTTGCGCCGTTGTTGGTCTCCCGACCAACAACCCAAAGCTCAAGCCATGATTGATTATCTTGTCAGTCATGTCAATGGAATCAGGCAAACTCTATTTTTTCACTTCTACAATTCTGAATTGGCAGCACTTGCTTTCAGATGATGATTGCAAACAAATGATCGTTGACTGTTGGAAGCATTTTATTGAACGTGGCAAGCTGAGGATTTATTCATTCGTCATTATGCCGAACCATTATCATCTTGTTTGGTCAGTGCATGATTCGAAACCTGAAACAATTCAGCGGGACATTCACAAATGGACGGCTAAACAACTTATCAGCTGGATGCAATTAAACAACCCTCATCGTTTAGAATATTTTCAGGTGGATGATGCGGATCGCACAATTCAGATTTGGGAACGAAATCCATTAGCGATTGAATTGTATTCTGAAAGTGTAATCTGGCAAAAGATTGAGTACATACACAATAACCCATGCGTTGAAAGATGGCTATTGGCGAAATATCCGGAGGAATACAGGTACTCCTCTGCGAGATTCTATTTGATGAATCAGGATCAATGGGGATTTCTCACTCACATTGATGATGCGTGACGATCTCCTGCTCTGCTGGTTGTTGGTCGGGAGACCAACAACGGCTTCTCACCAACAAGGGCGGAAGAAGACCCCGCGAGGACGTCGAAGGCGACGCACAAAATCAGCCCGACATTCTCGCGCGACAATGGGGTTTCGCATTACAAATGCTTTACAATAGCATCCTCGTCACAGACGAGGACGAGTTGGAATTGCATGCCTGTCTTCGCGATCGTGCTGTTTCACTCAACGAACGCGAATTGCTCCTTCACATTGCTCTGCGACATTCGCGCGCGACAATGGGGTTTCGCATTACAAATGCTTTACAATAGCATCCTCGTCACAGACGAGGACGAGTTGGGGAGTTGCTGCAAGTTCTTTGGAAGAAGACCCCGCGAGGACGTCGAAGGCGACGCACAAAATCAGCCCGACATTCTCGCGCGACAATGGGGTTTCGCATTACAAATGCTTTACAATAGCATCCTCGTCACAGACGAGGACGAGTTGGGGAGCAAACTCAAACTCGATGTTTGTCTTCGCACTCTTGGTGATCCTGATTGGTTCCTGCATCAAGTAGTTTCCAATGATGGAAAAGGCATCCGTAACATGATGCACTGGTTAAAGAAGTTGGTTTCGGATCAGCCGATGCTGTTTTGCCTTGAGCATACAGGAGTATATGCAATGCCGATGTGTTGTTATTTATCTGACGCTAAGCTTGACTATTGCCTGGTGGCAGGTGGATTGATTCAAAAGTCTCTTGGTTTGAAGCGAGGTAAGAGTGACAAGGTGGATGCAAAAGATATCTCACGTTTTGCACGGATGTACCACAAGGAACTTACCCTCACGCAACTTCCTGAAAAGAACTTGCTCCGTCTCAAGATGCTGCTTTCTCACAGGGATCGATTGTTGAAAGCAAAGAAAATGTTTGAAGTAGCTGCAGGTGAAATGAAACCATTTCTGGAGAAGAGTATTGCTGGTGATGTGGTCAAAGACAGTAGCTCCGTATTGAATCATTTGATGAAAAAAGTCGAAAAGATGGATCACCTGATCAGCAAACTGATTGCTGCGGATCAGGAGCTGAGCAAAACAAATCAGTTGCTTCAATCTATTCCCGGCGTAGGAGAACAACTGGCGGCACACATGATTGTTTATACACGATGCTTCACCAGCTTTAAAACGTGGCGACAGTTTGCTTGCTATGCAGGCGTTGCGCCTTTTGAATACACCTCAGGAAGCAGCATTCACGGACGCAGCAAAGTGAGTCATCTGGCTAACAAGAAAATGAAATCGCTACTTCACATGGGCGCCATCGTTTCAGTGAAATGTGATGCGGAGATCAGAAATTTCTACATCCGCAAAAAAGCAGAAGGGAAAAATTCCATGTTGGTCCTTAATGCCATTCGTAATAAATTACTAAGCCGCATGTTTGCAGTTGTTCAACGAGGAACACCATTCGTTCAGTTAGCTAAACACGCTGCCTAAATAAATTTGGTTTTGTCATAGAATGCGCCAGAGTGGCTGCGCGACATTCGAGCGCGACTGTTGTGAATCAGGATGAATGGAGATTTCTCACTCACATTGATGATGCGTGACGATCTCCTGCTCTGCTGGTTGTTGGTCGGGAGACCAACAACGGCTTTCGCACCAACAAGGGCGGAGATTGAAGAACTCAGCGCGGGGTCTCCTGCGGAAGACCCCGCGAGGACATCGGCGAAATATCCGGAGGAATACAGGTACTCCTCTGCGAGATTCTATTTGATGAATCAGGATCAATGGGGATTTCTCACTCACATTGATGATGCGTGACGATCTCCTGCTCTGCTGGTTGTTGGTCGGGAGACCAACAACGGCTTCTCACCAACAAGGGCGGAGAATGCGCGACAATGGTTGGGTGAGGGGCTTGCACTTCGGTTGTTGGTCTGCCTCTGCTTCTGTGCTCGTGCAAAGACCAATAACGGCGGAAATCAACGGCTCTCGCACCAACAGCGGCGGAAGGACCCCGCGAAGACATTAGGGGAGCTTTACCTGGTTGGGTTATTTTATCATTGATTGAGCTTTCAAATCAGGGTAGGGTATCAAATCTTTATAAGGTATAGCTCTTAATAATTCATCAACTATTGCAACTAATTCTCGATTCAAGTCAAGATATAAATTTGGATGTAGTGGATTGGGATCATCATAATCAACTACCTTGCTGAATTCAAATTTGAATGTAATATTCTTGAAAGAGTAATCTCTACTTTCAGAACCAAAGTGGACAAAGTTTGAATGCATTCCTGCATTTCTGAAGTCGCGAAGAAATTCAAGAAATTTATTATCGACCTTCCAAGTTCTATTGTAATCCTTGGAAAGCTTAATCAACTCGTTCCACTTTCGGTGAATTGGTACCTCTGCTATGTGTTTTTTTAATAAATATTTTTTACCTGCATCATTCAGCTCATTTTCTTTCGAAGTAATTTCTTCTATTTGAAATGCTAATAGCCGATCCTTTACGTCTTGATTCAGCAATCTGTCACTTATGGAGGTAATTAGGAGTTCGAAAATATTCCATGATCCAATAATTAAGTTCCTATGACAATTACTCAAATACCGTACGATTGACTTTCGGTCAAGTACAGTATCTATTAATGCGTGTTGCTCTAAAGCTGTAAACAGATTGGAGAATGATGATTTCTCTTTTAGAATCTTGGTAGACAAATCTAAAAAAAGATAGCCCTTATAGTAGGTCACCAAGCAACCAAGAATGATTCCATAGAAATAATGACGGACGTCATCATTTGAAAACGCTTGTAGGTCATGTTTATTCTCAAATTCTTGAATCGCTTCGAAAACTATTTCGCTTCCATTTTTCATAGCCAATACTAGATCTTGCAGGTACAACTCATTTTTTTAAAACTATAGTTGATCTTAGAACCTTAGCTTTAAAAAGATGTTGACTTACTATCTATTCAATATTCTTGAATTCCTTTCTCGCGCAAGTGTCCACTTGTGCGCCAATCAATCTTAGTCTTCCGTCTCACTTTATCCGCACTTCGAGCTGCCGCACGATTTGCAAACAAGGCATCCTTCCTGGTAAATCAATCCTGCGGGATCGCCGCAGTCGGGGCACTGCTTGTCCACGGCGGGTGTGCCGTCTTCGATGTATTTCTTCAGCGCGCGTTCCACACCGGCTTTCCAGGTGTTGAGTGAATCGCTCTTGAGATCGAGGTTTTCGATGAGGTCCACCACGTGCGGGATGGGCATGCCGTGGCGCAGCACGCCGCTGATGAGCTTGGCGTAATTCCAGAATTCAATGTCGAATGAACGGGAGAGTCCTTCAATGGTGATTTTGTACCCGGCTTTATCGGTGTATTGAAAATCGTAGCGCGTGGTTTTGTCTTCGAGGCGGTTCTTGATCACAAATCCTCTCTCCACGTAACCCGGCAGCAGGATGCTGTCGTCGTTCATGATGCCGGTGAAAATTTCATATGGTCTTCCTTTCAGCAAACCGATCACGGCCATCCACTTTTCGCTGCCGTTCATGAAACGCAGCACATCGGCTTCCAGCACCTTCGGGCGCTTCGGCGCCGTGGTGGTGGTTACTTCATCCACGGCTTCTTTCTTTGATCGGGATCTCGCTGCGCTTGACTTGTCTTCTTTCGCCAGCAACACGCCGGTGCGCGAACCATCGCGATACACGGTGATGCCTTTCAGTCCGTGCTTCCAGGCCTCGAGATAAATTTCTCCCACTTTCTCCACGGCCACATCATTCGGCAGGTTGATGGTGGAAGAGATGGAGTGCGTCACATACTTCTGCACGATGCTTTGTATTTCCACGCGCTTGATCCAGTCAATTTCGGGAGCGGTGCTGCCGTAGTAGGGTGAGCGCGTGATATCTTTTTCACCCGTCATCTCCATCCACATCTTCAGCTTGGGGTGATACACTTCAAACTCCGTCCATGAGTCACCCATTTGATCCACGAAATCAACCCTCACATTTTTATCAGCGGGGTTCACTTTTCTCCGGCGTTTGTACGAGAGCAAATACACCGGCTCAATGCCCGATGATGTTTGGGCGAGAATGCTCAGCGTGCCTGTCGGCGCTACGGTGCTCACGGAAATATTTCTGCGTCCGAATTTCATCATGCGGTCGTACACGCCGGGCATTTCCGTTTTCATCATCTGTACGAACTCGCTGGTGTTCTCGACTTCCGCATGGAAGCCGTCAAACGATCCGCGCTCAATGCTCATGTCAACGGATGAATCGAACTCGGCCATGCATTTTGTTTTCTGCAGTTGATTGATGGTGATGAGGGCATCATCACTGTCGAACTTATAACCGAGTGCCGCGAGTGTGTCACCGAGTGCGGTGAAGCCAAGGCCGGTGCGTCTTCCTTTTCTTCCCTGCTCCTGCAGCAGTTTCCACGTGCGCACTTCCACTTCCTTAATGAAATCGGGCTCCGGATCATTGGCCACTTTATCAAGGATGCGGTCAATGTGTTCGAGCTCGAGCTCGACGAGATCATCGCTCAGGCGCTGCGCTTCGTAGGTGACTTCATAGAATTTTTCAAAGTTGAAAGTCGCCTGAGGTGTGAAAGGGTTTTCAACGAATGAGAAAAGGTTAAGCGCGATCAGCCGGCAACTGTCGCCGCCCTGCATGGCTATCTCGCTGCACGGGTTGGTGGATACATTTCTGAATCCGGGATAAACGGATGACGTGGAATACTTGTGCTGACGGTCCCAGAAGATCAGGCCGGGCTCGGCGGATTTATGAGCGCAGTTGATGATGGTATCCCACAGCTCTCGCGCGCGGATGGTCTTGTTGTACTTCGGATCGGGATGATCCAGCGGCCAGCGTTGCACATATTCCGTATCATCCACCACGGCCTGCATGAATTCATCACTCAGCCGCACGCTCACATTCGCGCCGGTCACTTTCGTGAGATCCTGTTTTACGGTGATGAACTGCTCCACATCGGGATGCGAAATATCCATGGTGATCATTAAAGCGCCGCGGCGACCGTGCTGCGCCACTTCACGGGTGGTGTTGGAGAAACGCTCCATGAAACTCACGGCACCGGTGGTGGTGCCGGCCGCATTGGCGACTTCGGCACCAGCCGGACGAATGGAGGTGATGTCAATTCCAACTCCGCATCTTCTCTTAAATAATTGCGCGAGCTGTTGATCGGTGAAAAAGATACCACCGTAGGAATCGTAGATCTCCGGCAGCACCACGCAGTTGCTGAGTGATGCAATCATGGTGTGATTGCCGAGCACACCCATCACGCTTCCCTGCGGAATGATGTAACGGAACTTGCGGAAGTACTCGAAGATTTTTCCTTCATCGAGGAAACTTCTTTTCTGTCCGTATTCACTCAGGTATTTGAACGAGCCGTTCAGTTTGGAACGCTCTGAAAATTTCACTTCGGTTTTCGCAAACTCACGCGCCATGCGGCGGTGCATGTCATCGGGTGTGAGTTCATAATAATGACCATGCGCGTCTTTCACGGCATACTTGTGCATCCAGGTCGTGGCGGCGAGTTCATCGCCGTTGAAATAGGCGATGCTCGCTTTGAGCACTTCGTCATAGGTATATGTTTGACGAGAGGCGACGGTGGCTTCTTCCTTCTTCAAGGCAGTGGCTTTTGACATCTTAAATTACAAACTTTTACTGGTTAGATAATGACGGTCGGCATTCGATACCGACCGTGTGAGAAGTGCAACGAAAGTATTTGACGATGCGTTTAACCATGAAATTTTTTATGAACAGCATGTTGAAATTTGTTGACGCCGGAACCGCTTTTTTGAATATGAAAAACTTCTGCCTCCTGAAAACGCATGAATTCATTCTGTTTCGCGATACTTGCTGCCACGCTCATAAAAATTTCTGTGAATAAAATGAACAGGTCCATTTTGGTTTCTTATTCCATCGTTCCGTTTCTGCTCTGTTTTTCATTTTCCGCTCATTCCCAAAATGCGCTCGTGAAGCAATGGGATGCGCGCTTTGGCGGAAGTGCAGAAGATTCACTCACTTCAGTTTGCGCTGCAACTGACGGTGGTTTTCTCGCCGGCGGATTCACACGATCGGCGGCAGGAGGCGATGTGACGGAAAGCTCAAAAGGGGGCGCTGACTATTGGGTGGTGAAGCTGGATGCGAACGGCATCAAGATTTGGGACAGGCGCTTTGGCGGTGATAACGATGATTATCTCTACGAAGTGAGAAGCACGGCAGACGGTGGCTTTCTGCTCGGCGGTTATTCTTTTTCAGGCATCAGCGGCGACCGCACGCAAAGCAACCGTGGGCAATGCGATTATTGGATTGTGAAGATTGACGCCAATGGAAACAAACAATGGGATGCGCGCTATGGCGGCAAAACCTACGACTACCTGTTTGACATGAAAGTCACCGCAGACGGCGGTTACATCTTAGGCGGATACACTGATTCGAAAAACTCCGGCGATGTAAGCGAAGTGAGCCGCGGCGCCAATGATTACTGGATGGTGAAAGTGGATGCGAATGGCGTGAAGCAATGGGACAAGCGCTTCGGCGGGGGAAGCGATGATAATCTTTCCTGCATTATTCAATCGGCTGATGGCGGATATGTGCTTGGCGGATTGACACATTCCAAACTGGAAGATGGCGGCGACATTACCGAAGGAGTGATCGGCGGCAAGGATTACTGGGTGGTGAAGACGGATGGTAACGGAAATAAAATGTGGGATAACCGCCTCGGCGGAACAGACCGCGACATTATGAATGATGTACTGCAGGTTGCCGATGGCGGATACCTCTGTGCAGGCCTCACGGCTTCTCCAAAAAATAATGATGTATCGGAATCACCACGGGGGTTGGAGGATTATTGGATGGTGAAACTCGACATCAATGGGTACAAGGTGTGGGATAAACGCTTTGGCGGAACGGCATCTGACATCGGAACATTTGTGACTTCAACGGTAGATGGAAATTTTCTTTCCTGCGGCTATTCACAGTCCGGCATCAGCGGCGACAAATCAGAAATCAATGAAGGGAAAGATGATTACTGGCTGGTGAAAATGGACGCGAACGGGAGCAAGATTTGGGACATTGATTTAGGAGGCAAATCAGGTGATGCATTGTTTGAAGCGTGCCGGGCAGGCGATGGCGGATGGCTGCTGGCCGGTTCATCCAAATCCGGTGCAGGCGCTGATAAATCGCAGCCCAGTCAGGGAGGCACGGATTTCTGGCTGCTCAAAACCACAGCGGAACTCATTACCTGGTATGCCGATCAGGATCATGATGGATACGGCGCAACGGCTGATGATTCGGTCTCGGTGTTTCAGCCCGCAGGATACGTTGCCGTTGGAAATGATTGCGATGATTTGAATGCTGCTATCAATCCGGCCACCATTGAAATATGTAACGGAGTGGATGAGAACTGCAACTTCATCATTGATGATAATGCGGTTGAGGTCACCATCACGCCGGCCGGAACGGTAAATACATGCGAGAGCACATCAGTATCGTTTACCGCCACGGGAACCGGAATCACCGCTTACCAATGGTACCGTGATGGCGTTGCTGTTTTCGGCCAAACAAGCAGCGCCTTTTCTACGAAACTCGGAACATCAGTGTATGTGTCCGTAACCGGAAGCAACGGATGCAGCGGACAATCGGCGGCAACGGCGATCATCCGTAATACCATTCCCCCGGCCATGATCCTGTTTGGAAACAACGGCAATGCGGACTTGTGCAACGGAACGGTGGAGCTGAAAGTGCAAAGCGCTGAACTGAGAACGTGGCAGTGGAACAAAAATGCAGCAGCCATTACAGGCGCAACAGACAACAAATATTATCCGTCAGAAGCCGGCAGCTATTCGGTGCTCGTCACCAATACTACCACCGGTTGCAGCAAAACATCAGCGCCGGTAACTATTTTGAAATCGTGCAAACTGGAGCAGGAAGCAACAGGCGTCGTTCAGATCTATCCGAATCCTGCTGGCGAAATGTTGCACGTGCAATGGGATGATAAACTCTCTTCCACTGAAACTTCATTCCGCATTGAAATACTCAGTGCACTGGGATGTGTTATGTACACAGCAGATTTTCCCGCACCAAATAATATTTGTGATATAAACCTGCGGCAACATTCCATCACACAGGCCGGCGTGTATCAGATCAGAATTTCTTCGCAGGGCAGCTGCTTCGTTGCGCCGTTTGTGATTCAATAAGCCGGTTGCCATTTCCCTTAAGTGGTCTCTTTGCAGAAGCAATCGCTGGCCATTTATTAGCGAAACGGTGAAATCACTCGAGGTAAGAGCATACCCGATTTCTGCTGCACATACTCCCGTTTTTGGTGAATGCAAAATTCCCGGCTTTTTGTTATCCGTTGTGTTTTTGCATATCCAAAAGTGCTGAAACAGTTGCCTGTAAAAGGTTACAGTATGGCTGATGCCTGCTTAAACCAACTTGCCTCCCAACCAAATTTCACCGGTTTCGGGGATTGACTTTCTGAAAACATAGCCGGAGGTTTGATCTGTCAAATTTTCTAACCTAAAACTAACACAATGAAAACACCCCAATTAATGCTCACGCTTTTACTTGCTCTCTTTGTTTTCTCAGCCGCACACGCGCAGAACAACACCCCACCCAATCAACCGCAGCCACCGGCAAATGTTCATCAGCAACCGCAGATGCAGGCACCCGTGACAGGCGGTGTGCCCGGTGCTCCGCAGCAGAATATGCATGCACCACCAGCTCATCCCGGACCCTTCTCGCATGCGAATCTTACCTACCAGGTGATGGAATTGCCTGATCACACCTTTGGCTTCAATCTTTTTGCCGACGGTAAAATGGTGTGGCAGCAATACAATCTGAATCAACGCTCGCCGGTTACAGCTCCGTCCTCACAAGCTTCGCCCCAGCAGTATCAGCCGCAACCATCTTCACCGGTAAAAGGCCCGGGCGGTGCATTCCATTCACATCAGGAAGCCGAGCGCGCTGCGCAAGTCTCCATGCAGAAAATGAAACGAGGTGAAATGCCTCCGTTGGTGACGATGGATGACATGATGCATCCGGCAGTGAAGCAGTAATAGTCGCGCTAAAAAAACACTGATCATTTAACCCCAAAAAATTTCAACCATGAAACTTCTTACTCAAATCATACTCGCAGTCGCCGTATGGATTTACGTGAACCCGGCTTCAGCACAAACCACCATCATCTTCGACGACTTCGAAAGTTACACTGCTGGAAATCTGCTTGCGGCTAATTCAGATTTATGGACTACCTGGTCGGGCGGTGTAGATGGCGAAGATGCACCGGTGAGCAACGCCTACGCTTACAGTGGTTCCAACTCCGTCAGAATTCAGGGCACGGTTGGACCAACAGACCTTATTCTTCCCTTTCCATCTGATTACACTTCCGGCGCATTTGAATTCAGTTTCAAGATGTACATCGTTGGGGGCAATGGCGGATATTTCAACATTCAACAGAGTTCAACTCCCGGCGCAGGGTGGATGTTTGAAGCTTACTTTGACAGCAATGGTGGGGGATATATTTATGCGGCAGGAAACACACCCGTCATTTCCTATAATCCGGATTCCTGGAACGACCTGAAGCTTGCTGTTGATCTCACTAGTGATTATGCGGAGTTCTACATGAACGATGTATTCGTGTATTCCTGGCAGTGGTCATTAGGATCTTCAGGTTACCCAACGGTTGCACAGATCGGCGGGGTTGATTTTTTTGCATACACTCCTGATGGATCTAATTGCGATTACTACATTGATGATGTGCAACTGTTGCAATCGGTAACTCCCACCATTACCGTGGATGAACTGGTGGAAAGTGCCTGTGTCACTTCAATCGTAGAAGTTCCATTTACCACGGCATTTGATTTTAATCTGGGGAATATTTTCACAGCGCAACTTATAAATGAAAACGGGGATTTCTCATCACCAATTGATATCGGGTCTGTGGAAGCAATCACTTCAGGTGTAATTTCGGCCATTATACCCGATGGAATTCCAACAAGCAATAACTACAAAATAAGAGTGGTGTCTTCTGACCCTGATACTATTGGCAGTTTCCGTTCAATTATTATTCACGATTCTACACTGTACTACGCCGATGCCGATGGCGATGGATACGGCGATATCAATTCCAGCGTAGTAGATTGCAATCAACCATCCGGTTATGTTTCCAACGCTGATGATTGCAATGATTCGGACTGGAGCATCAACCCCGGCGCTTACGATTACGATGGAAACGGAATTGATAACAACTGCGACGGATGCATTGATGGTAACGGACAAACCATGTGGCCCGATGCTGACGGCGATGGTTACGGTGATGCCTCTGCTTCTTCATTAACCATCTGTGATGGAAACACCCAAGGTTACTCATGGAACAATCTGGATTGTAATGATGCAGATCCTAACATCTATCCATATATTAGTGACTGGGACACCGATGGCATTGACAACAATTGCGATGGTTGTGTGGATGGTTATCAATATTGGTTATATCCTGATGAAGATGGCGATGGTTGGGGAGTTAACAGTGGAGATCCAATTCTTGGATGCTATGGACCTTCAGGCTCAAGCGTCCCCGGTTATTCACCTAACACTGGTGACTGCGATGACAGCAATCCTTCAATCAACCCGGGTGCGTATGATTACAATGACGGAAACGGAATTGATAATAACTGCGATGGCTGCATTGATGGGTATGTGAGCAATGTCTTTGTTGACGCAGACAGTGATGGTTATGGCGCGGGAAATCAAGTTCAGATCTGCGGAAACATTGCCGGGTATTCCTATTACAATGGAGATTGCAATGATGCTGATGCCAGCATTTATCCCGGAGCAAATGAGTTAACCAATGGCATTGATGACAATTGCGACGGGCAGGCGGACGAGATTCAGGTATGTACTCCTTCTATTCAGTGGGATCAATCGTTGGGAGGTACCAGCTATGACGAGGCCAAGTCCATTGCTGAATCTGGTGATGGCGGATATGTAGTTGCCGGATATTCCTATTCGTACGACGGAGATGTTACCTGCCAGGGATACTGGGGCTGGGTAACCAAGGTGGATAAGGATGGAAATATAGTGTGGCAAACCTGTGTTTCGGGCTATTCGTACTCAATTGCCTTAACCTCGGATAATGGATTTATTGTTGCCGGAGAATACAACGGCAATTTCTCCCTTGCAAAGATTGATGCGGATGGAAATCTGCTGTGGCAACAGCAATATGGAGGTAGCAATTATGATGTTGGTCGCGCCGTATCGGCGACTGATGATGGAGGTTGTGTAGCCGCCGGCTATATTTATTCAAATGACGGAGATGTTAGCGGCTTTCACGGTGCAGCAGACATTTGGGTCATCAAAGTAAATAACAGTGGTGACCTGGTCTGGCAAAAATGCCTGGGCGGAAGCGGCGATGAATATGCTCTGTCGGTTTCAAGAACATTGAATGGCGGATTTCTCGTGACTGGCTATACGACCTCCGGCGATGGAGATGTGGCTGACTTCAATGGATATTATGATGGCTGGATATTAGAACTCGATGATTCAAGCGGAGAATTGCTTTGGGAAGATGCTATAGGCACATCGGGCTATGAATCTTTGGATGCCGGCATTCAGACCAGCGACGGAGGTTATGCACTGATTGGATATGTCGGGAATGGCAACTTCTCCAAGCTGGACAACGACCGTAATTTTCAATGGACAATTTGGTTACCAAACGGTGCAAATGAAGTGGTGCAAGCTGCCGATGGCGGTTATGCTGTATCTGGAACGGGTTGGTATGTGCCTCATAGCTCCCAGGATGCATGGGCCGCCAAATTGAAAAGCACCGGTGAACTGCAGTGGTCAAAATATTTCGGTGGAACTGATTTTGATTATGCAGATGACATTCTTCAGGCGGATGATGGCGGATATATTGTTGCGGGCATCAATAATTCAAATGATGGCGATGTGTCGGATGGAATTGGCAATGGTGATTACTGGCTGGTTAAACTATCTGAAGATCCCCCCAGCGGTTTGCAAACCTATTACGCAGACGCCGATGGTGATGGCTACGGAAATTCCACTGATTCGATTTCAGACATTTCCTGCATCGCGCCTCCCGGCTACTCCTATTACAACACCGATTGCAACGATGCGGAATCAAGCATTCATCCCAATGCATTTGAAGATTGTCTCAACGGCATTGATGACGACTGCAACGGTGTGATTGATGACGGCACCGGCGATACACCGTTCTATGCCGATGTGGATGGCGATGGTTTCGGTAATGTGAATGCCGTAGTGTATGACTGCTCACCTCCGGATGGTTATGTCTCCAATAAAGATGACTGCAACGACGGCAATGCCGCCGTTCACCCCGGCGCCGATGAAGTCTGCAACGGCATTGACGATAACTGCAACAACGAGGTAGATGAAGGATACACACTTTACACCTTCTTTGCCGATGCCGATGGCGACACGTACGGCAATCATTCTGTCTATATTGTTTCCTGTGATAATGTTGCCCCGGATGGCTATGTAACTGATGATAGCGATTGTGATGATGAAAATGCCGCAGTGAATCCGGGTGCCACAGAAATTCAAAACGGCATAGACGACGACTGCGACGGTGCGGTGGATGAAGGATTCTGCAGCGTACCCACCGGGCTATTCAACGATGCCATCACCACTACGAGCGCCCATCTGCACTGGACCGAACCGCTGAATGCGAAGCGCTACAAGATTCAGTACATGCCCGCCGACGGCAGCACTCCGCCGGTGAACCTGACCGTTCTTGCACCCGCATCCTACGTTAACATCACCGGTCTGAGCACATTCACCTTATACAAGTGGCGCATGAAAACCAGGTGCAATGATGGCAGCAGCAGTGTTTGGACTGAAACCGTGGGCTTCAAGACGGCGCCGTTCAAAGAAGGGGCGCTCGAAAAATCTCCCGCTTTCGATGTGAAGTTGTACCCGAATCCAACATCAGGTTGGGTGAATGTAGAAGTGAATGCAGTAACGGAGCAATCGGTGGTGATCAAATTTTATGACATCGTGGGCAAGGAGGTTTACTCCGAAGAAGTTGGATTGCAGAGCGGCATCTTTAGCCGGCAGATTGATCTGAGCTTTCTTTCCTCCGGCACGTACTTTTTAAAGGTGATCCACGATGGATCGAATGAAGTGAGGAAACTAGTGATGGAGAAGTAGTGGCGATTGTTGGTTTAAGTTAAGCGGCATCTGGCTCAAACACCCCTAAGAGCCAGATGCTTGCTTTTTAGCCCTGCCCGGTTATGCCAAAAATGCTCATGTCCTGATCAGGGATCGAAAGGATGCATCCACGTTATTCATTCGATGGTGCTTAGGGCTTAAAATTTTTTCATCTAATTATCAGGAACTTAACACAGACCTCTAAAAATATTTGGTACTATGCGATACAAGGTAACAAACTATAACTATATCTTTGTACCGCATTGATACTTTTTAAACAAGCAACAATTTAAAGCCATGAACATCGAGAACACAAAAGCGCAAATGCGGAAGGGAATCCTCGAGTTCTGCATTCTGTCCATTATTGACAGTGATGAAGAATGCTATGCCTCAGAGATTCTGGAACGCATGAAGAAGGCGCAACTGATCGTGGTGGAAGGGACTTTGTATCCGCTTCTGACCCGATTGAAGAATGATGGCTACCTCAGCTATCAATGGGTGGAAAGCAAAAGTGGTCCTCCCCGCAAATACTACAAACTCACCGGCCTGGGTGAAAAATTCCTTGAAGAGCTTCGCAAAACCTGGAATGAACTGGTGGAAGCTGTTGACTCCGCGACCCGCAAGCCCGAACAAATTGAATCAAACACATCCATTTCCAATCAAACTTCTCAAAACGAATTAAGCCATGAATAAGACCGTCACCATTAATCTCAGCGGCATCGTTTTTCACATTGATGAAAATGCCTACGAGGAACTCCGCAAGTACCTCGATGCCCTGCGCCGGCACTTTGCCAACACATCCGGCAAGGATGAAATCATCTCCGACATCGAAACCCGTTTCGCTGAAATGTTCAGCGACCGCGTAACGCCTGGCAAGAATGTGATTACACTCACTGATGTGCAGGAAGTAATCAACGTAATGGGCAAGCCGGAAGAAGTGGCCGCCACGGAGGAAGAGGAACCTAAAACATCAGGCCAATCAACCTACACGGGTCCCTCTTATGAATCCGCACGTCGCCGGTTCTTCAGAAATCCTGACGATAAGATTCTCGGCGGCGTTTGTTCGGGCATCAGCGCTTACTTTGATATTGATCCTATCTGGCTGCGCCTGGCCTTTGCACTCAGCGTGATTTTCGCCGGCACCGGTGTGCTGTTGTACATTATTCTATGGGTGATCGTTCCGCTGGCAAAAACACCGTCTGAAAAACTACAGATGCGGGGGGAGCCGGTAAACCTGGCGAGCATACAGAAGAGCGTGCAGGAAGAAATGGAATCGCTGCGCAAAAAAGGTGAAGTGATTGCGGGTGAGGTGAGCTCTTCTGATGTTAAAATGAAAGCGCAATCGTCAGGTCAGCGTGTGGGCAGTTTTATTGGAGATGTTTTCAGAGCGTTATTCAAATTCATTGCAGTCATATTCGGCATCATCATCACACTGGTAAGCCTTGCCGTGCTGGTGGGTTTAACAGTGGCCATCTTTAGCGGAATCGGGGTAGTGCAGTTCGCCATTCCGCATGTGATCACACACATGGTACTCACCGATGCACAAATCTGGTGGCTCATCATCGGTGGCTTACTCGCGATTGGAATTCCTTTCACATTGCTGCTGCTCAACGGGCTGAAGATCCTGTTCAAAATGAATTTGAATCTGAAAACAATCGGACTGGTGATGGCTGGTCTCTGGCTGATTGGTCTCGGTATCTGCATCCTCACCGGCTTCAGTATTGCAAGCGAGTACAAGAGCGATGCATATGTAAAGTACACGCAAAAAATCAGTACGCCGGCTAACACCATTGTGCTGAAGGCCGACGACCGTTGGAACACTTCACACAAGGATCATTTTGAAATCGGGGATCTCGATGATCTGATCCTGCTCGATGGCAAATCTGATTCAGTGGTGGCTCCGTTTGTACGACTTGATGTGCAGCAGAGTGAAAACGATTCCGTATACCTCGAACAGCGGTTCATTTCGCGGGGCAATAACACAGGAGATGCCCGCCGCCGGGCGCAGGAGATCCGGTATGCGTACAGCGCAAATGATTCAGTGATCACCCTTCCGAATTACTTCATCTTAAATACGGAATCAAAATACCGCGGGCAGCAGGTGAAATTGATTTTGAAGTTGCCGGTAGGAAAATCAGTGACGCTTGATAAGTCACTCGACTGGATGCCTGATGATATTCAAAATGTGACCGACACGTGGGATCACGACATGTTGGGTTATACCTGGACCATGACAAAGGATGGACTGGAGTGCAAAGGGTGCCCGGAAGATATTCTGAACAATGCGCGCGACTGGAATGATGGCAATAAGCATATCCATGTGGAACCGAATAAAGTGATCATTGAGAAGGATGGCAAGCGCGTGGAGATCAGCGGCCCCGATATCAAAGTGGACAGCATTCAATAACTCAAG
>JAFDYS010000010.1:139472-141702 GCA_018267315.1 Bacteroidota bacterium
TGATCTCATCAGCGGCATTTGCCGGCAGCGGAGAGAAAAACAAAGAATGGAACACGCAGAGTTCAAGACCCGGACACAAGGTGACCATTGATCTTGATCAGTTGAGCCATCAGACAAAAGATATTTCACTACTACAACCAGTCATCGTGGTGGCCAAATGGTTAAGCAGGCCCGTTCCGGTGCACGTGATCAGGAAAGAAAAATCTTTTTTTATCTGAAACCTTTCATCCGCACCACGCGCCATAGTTGATGTAACATGAAAATGAAAATTCAAAAGTTTTTAAAATCACTTACTATGAAAGCTTTAAGATTTGTAATCGCAACTGCCCTCATCGCCTTCACCACCTCCGCATTCGCAGGCAGCAGTGAAAATGAAAAATGCGATGCCTGCCTCGCCCCGGAATACGCTTCCGCTCTCCTGAATGATAGTTCAGCTCTTGCAGATGCCGGTGTAAGTGATATGCTGCAGGATATGACACAGCAAGTTCAGCAGCATGTGAAAGAAGACGGCGTGAATCTGCTTCTTATGCAAATGACCCGCATGGCACATGATTCAGTGAAATCAAACAATACATCCACCGCATTCTGATCGGTTCAAATGATTGATCAGAAGTAAAGAGCGGAGAGGGAAGGACTCCGCTCTTTTAAAAAAATCTCCTGCATGAAGTGAGTTCTCTTTCTGCCCTGAAAGCAAAAATGTCCCCGGGTCACACGGGGACATTTTTATTTCCGCTATTCCCAATTCATGATGGTCGAAAATTTTATACTGCCTGCCGATAAAAGTTTTTGTTGATGAAAGGATAAGAGACCTTTAGAAAGGATTTCAAATGTTTCCCGTAAAAAAATCTTGAGAGAGGTGTAACAAAACTGCTGGTTGCAATGCCTAATGATCATAAACGAGAAAAATCCACTCCAAATGAAAACGATAATGTCCTTCTTTACAGCAATCACTCTAATGATCAGTTCATCAGCTTTTGCCGGTAATCTTGATACGTGTTGCTCAACCGAACTTCAAAGTCTTAACATGATGGCAGCATCAGAATCATCAGAAGCCGGTGCACTTAGTGATAGCGGCGTCAGGCATTTATTGCAGGGAATGACTCATGAAGTTCGTGAAAGAGTGAACGCCGGCGGCGTTGAATCCATTCTTCAACTTATGACCAAACAGGTTCGCGAAAGAATAGCGAATACAAATGACGGGGGGTCTTTATGAAAATATTTCTGCCATGAAAAGGATGGGGCACTGACATTGGACAGTGCCCTTTTCTTTTTACAGCAAAATATCCTTCATACACGTCAATACTTACGAAGTAATCAAGCACGTAATCATAACCGATCAAGACCTAATTGCAGTAAATCGCTGTAAAAGAGCCCCTAAAATTTTTTTTTCAATGCCTGTTGGTGAAATGCATTATCGGTATATCTTTGCCGTCCGCTTTTGAAAAGCTGCTTCCAAGAAATCAAGTTCTAACACGGGATTTTTGAAATCGCCTAAGAATGGCGAGGGCAAATGCTGGCTCTGAAAGGAGCTTAGAACTGCCAGGTCGAAACGTAATCATCGGTGTAGCCCACTGATGCTGAAAGTCGGCTAATGTTCTTTGACATGTTGTTTACACGGAAGTACAAACAATCATCTCAAGTTTCATTGAGTACGTAATACAATTTGAAATTCGAGTGCAAGACACTTAAGATACGAAAGCAATTAAGGGTATACGGGGGATGCCTTGGCTCTCAGAGGCGATGAAGGACGTGACTACCTGCGAAAAGCTGTGGGGAGGTGGTAATAACCTGTGATCCGCAGATATCCGAATGGGGCAACCCAGTCACTTGAAGAGTGACTACCGAGAGGAGCAAACCCGGAGAACTGAAACATCTAAGTACCCGGAGGAGGAGAAAACAAGTCAGTGATTCCGTAAGTAGTGGCGAGCGAAAGCGGAACAGCCTAAACTCCGAAAACCACGGTTTTCGGAGGGTTGTAGGACTGCGTTTAGAAACCATCATCAAGCAAAACCATCTGGAAAGTTGGACCAAAGAGGGTGACAGTCCCGTAAGCGGACATTGATGGGGACGAGCAGTATCCTGAGTACCGCGGGGTCGGAGACGCCCTGTGGGAATCCGGCGGCACCATCCGCCAAGGCTAAATACTCCTGAGAGACCGATAGTGAACTAGTACCGTAAGGGAAAGGTGAAAAGCACCGCGAACAGCGGAGTGAAATAGACCTGAAACCGT
>JAFDYS010000011.1 GCA_018267315.1 Bacteroidota bacterium
GTAAATCCAGAAACCCTGGAAGATGACCACAGTAAGCGCACCAATCACCGGGTACTTCTTTAACCGGATGCGGTCATAACTGTATGCCTTTGACACCAGCATGTAAATAAAGAGCATGGCAGCAAAAACAGGATTCACCGCAGAAGCCACAAGCAGGGAGAGAAAATCAAAAGCGATGATGAAGTACCAGAGTTCGCGCGTGACCTTAGGCGGACTTTTCAAACCACCGATGCTTTCTTCATCACGGTCAAACCACGAATTGTAACCGTTTGAAGCCGGGTAAAGGAAGATATGAATGGCAACAAAAGCCAGCACTGCATTCCACACCTTGACTTCGATCGGAATCAGCGCAAACCAAAACACAGGCATCAGGAAAACGGAAAACGGAATGCGCATCAGCTGCAGCGCACTCATCCACCCGTTGGTTGGCTGATCAGAATGGTTTGCCATGAGTGAGTGAGACGATTTGATTCATCAGGCGGGGCGCTCTTCGCAGTAACGACAACAAAATGTTTGAAAGACCCGGCCTAAGCAAAATGGGTTGCAGCATGCGTCCCAGTTTTACGCGCAGGGCGAAATGCCGGTTCCAGCTGACTGAATAATCTCTTTCCATTTCCTCTCTTGAAATTTTACTTTCAAGAAACCGCTGGATCGCTGTGGCACATAACAACGAGGCATGAAGCGCCATGCTCATGCCGTTTCCGCAGAGCGGCGCAATCATTCCGGCGGAGTCACCGACCATCAGCACCTGATTTTCGACGGGAAGTTTCCGCTGAAAAGATATCTGTGAAACCGTAACCGGTTCACGAAAAAGAAAATTTTCCCGTGAACTGAAAATTATTTTCAGAAATGGATTGGCTGACAACAGATTCATTTCCATGGATTCGATATCACCCTGAAACCGCTGAAGGTTCGCCGCCCGCGTGAGGTAACAGAGGCAATACTTATCTCCATCCACTTTGGAAATACCGCAATATCCGCCTTCAAAATTGTGCAACTGAATTTCATCTTCCGGCACGTCGGCTCTTACATGATATTTTACTCCCACCCAGTTTCTATCCGGCGAATCTGCTTGCAAAGTGCCTGAACGGTTTAAGCTCTTGTCCATAATGGATCGTTTTCCGAATGCACCCGCAATCACACGGGAGTCCAATTCATCAATGCCCTTCACCGTTACGTTTTCTACTAGCTCCACTCCTTTCCTGCGGGCAATAATTGCCAATTCATTATCAAGGGTGTATCGGCTGATGCCAAATCCGCCGGGGCTCATATGATGATTCACCGCGATTCCCTTCAATGAACTTACTTTGAGTTTCGTGATTCGCGGCGGCCGAAGTTCATGCAGCGGCACTCCCAGCCGCTGCAGAAAATCCCATGATTCCATTGAGATGTATTCACCGCAAACACGGTGGAATGGATATTTCTTCCGCTCAAACAGAATCACGCGATAGCCCGCATCAGCGAGCTGAATGGCCAGTGAAAGTCCTCCCAGGCCGCCCCCGATGATGGAAACATCGTATCCGCTCACTCGCCCGTTTTTATCACTGTCAAATATCGGAAGGCCCATGCCCACTTAAGTGTGTGCACCTTCACATTTGCTGTGGCAGTGTACCGCATCCACTCTTCCTTGCTGAAACCGCGCAACACGGATAGCGGCGCGTCATTCTTCACGAGGTATGATCGCGAAAATAATTTTGTCAGCCACCGGATGTTGTAATAAGCCAGCGGGTGACGATGCAGATCATTGATCACCACGCCCCGCCTTGCCGCCGCCGTCATGCGTGCGAGCAGCCCGATGATTTTTTCATCAGTGAAATGGTGCATAAAGAGTGTGCAGGTGACAATATCGAATTTCCTTTCACCACTGAGAAAATGAAAAGCATCGTCCTCTATCCAGCGGATTTGCCGGTTCTTCATAGTCGAATACTGAATGGCTGCCGGGCTGCGGTCAATACCTGTGAGTTGAAACCGGCAACCCTGTTTCTTTCCCCACTTAGAAATTTCATACAGCATATCTCCCCCGCCGCATCCCACATCGAGAATGGAATACTCACGGTCCTTTCCATCCATAAGTAATTCGATGCCGCTGATGGTAATGCCATATCCGCCGAGTCGCTTGTTGATGATGTGTAGTTCACGGTAGTTTTGATAGAGGTCTTCAACGGCCAAATCAGCCCCGTCCATTAACTCAGGACCCGGATGACGTTGAGACCAATCAATCATTCATTACCGGTTTGAACAAAGCTGTTTCAATCGTAATGCCCGGCCCGAATCCTGCGGCGAAGATGTGCCGCAAGTTTTTTCGGTCTTGCTGCATGATCTCATTTAACACAAAACAAATGGTGGGTGATGACATGTTGCCGTATTGCCTGAGCACATGGAAAGATGAATCAAACTCTCTTAGTTCTACCTTCATTGATGTGGCGGTCGCTTCAAGAATTCTCCTTCCACCGGGATGAATGGCCCAGGCGCCGATATCCTTCCTCTTCAGTTTAAATTTTCTGATTGCGGAAGAGATCATCCGGTCAGCATGCTCCTGAATCACTTTCGGCACCATGGCATCGAGCCCCATCAAAAATCCTTCTTCACCGGGATCCCAGGTCATGTACGGAGCTCCGTCATGAATCACTTCTCCGCTGAATCCGCGAATCTGCAATTGCGGCGATTTCAGTTTCGCGGACTTATTACCCGACGTGATTATGACGGCGGCGGCTCCATCGGCGAAGAGCGAATTCACCACGAGCGTTTCTGTTTCTTCTCCGGGTTGAAAATGAATCGAGCACAATTCCACCATGCACACGAGCACCACAGCATCCTCCTCGCTGCGGCAGATACTGTCCGCCATGCGCAGGGCATGAAAGGCGGCATAACATCCCATGAAATTGACACTGGTGCGATGTACATCATTGGGCAGACCGAGTTGCCGCATCAGTTGTATGTCAAGGCCCGGAGCCGACATGCCCGTGCAACTGACTGTGATGAGGTGGGTTACTTTCTTAAGTTGCTCACGGTCCTGCTTTCGAAGAGAGCCGTAACAATCTGCAACAGCATAAGCCGCTAACCGCACTGCTTCCTTCTTGTAAATCTGCATGCGGCTACTGAGCGGTGGATTCACCATTGAAGATTTGAACAGCGACGGCGATGCGTTGCTTCTGAAATCACCAAGCACCGAATGGCGGGTTTCAATTCCGCTTTTGTCGTAAATGATGGATAGTTTTCTGGCAGCATCTCCTTCGAGCCCGAAATACCGGATCATGAAGTCAGCGATCTCGCTTTGTTTGTAAGCGTTGGAAGGAACCGCCGTACCAATGGAAACAATAAATGATGAAGGTTTTTTCGCCATCAAATGTCTATCATGCAACAAAACATGAATCCGGTTAAAACTACATTTGTAGTACCGATTCACGAAATGTTTTTGCCCCGGCAGCAGGGATAAGAAGGGAAACTTTTCAGTACCGGCATTGTTAATGACCCATGAAATCTGAAAATACCATGCAAGACAATACCAACAAGAGCGAAGAGCAATGGCGCATAGAACTTGATCCGGAAACCTATCACGTGCTGCGTGAGAAAGGAACGGAACGCGCCTTTACCGGCAAGTTTTACAAGAATAAAGAAGCCGGCACTTACGTGTGCAGGGGATGCGGTACACCACTTTTCACTTCAGATACCAAATATGACAGCGGCAGCGGGTGGCCGAGTTTTTATGATGCCATTGACAAGGGAGTGATCGAAACCAAAACCGATTACAGCCACGGCATGATCCGCACAGAAATCATGTGCGCCAAATGCGGCGGACACCTTGGTCATTTGTTTGATGACGGCCCAAACCCAACGGGTCAGCGGTATTGCGTGAATTCACTCTCGCTGGATTTCAAAAAGAAAGAGGAATAGATCACGGCAGCAAAGCACGCATGCGTGTGAGGTGATGATCGTCGTGTTCGCAGATGAAGTAAACCATGTCCACCAGTCGCATGGGAACTTTGAGCCGGGGATGAATGGCTACGCGTTGAATGAGTTCCTCATTCGCTTTTTCGAGCTGCGCTATGAACTCACTGCGTGATTTCCTGAACGCGTTGAGCAGTTTCTTCTTTCGCTTCGCATTGTGATTCGCATTTTCTGTCTTTTGATTCTTCATGTCGGCAGGCGATAGTGTTTCCTTTCCAAGTATGTATTCATGAAAACGATGCAGGTGAATTTCCTCGAGGTCCATGAGATGCCCGATGTGTTCCTTCACTGACCACTTGCCGTTTTTTCTCTTTGAAATCTTCTTGCCCGGAATTGCACGGATCATCTCTTCGATACGCGGGGCCGTTCCTCTCAGGCGCTCAATAAAAACGGGAAACATTCCTGCCGGAAAATCGAAACGGAATGTGTGTTCAAGCCACGGAGTTTGAGTAAGCATCGCCGTTGGTGGTTTTAAGTGAATACGATCACGCGATTCTCGATTTCCTGTTAAATTTACAGCCGAATTCAACACGACATGCTCAGGAAAATTCCTTCACACTTTTGGATTGTTACAGCTCTCATCTTAATTGCAGCATTGATGCGGTTGCTCACCAATTATTTTTCTATCTGGAATTTCACACCCATTACCGCCATGGCGCTGTTCAGCGGGGCTGCCATGAAAGATAAGCGGCTGGCGTTTCTGATTCCGCTTGCTGCCATGTTGATTACGGATGCCATCATCGGTTTCTATTCGGGAGTTTTTGTGGTGTATTTCGCCCTGCTGCTCATTACCCTCTTCGGATTAATACTGCGTAACCGGATCAAAGTGATGCCGGTGATTCTTGGTTCGCTGGGAGCATCGGTGATCTTTTACCTCGTAACCAACTTTGCGCTGTTTTACCCGACGTGGCTGTATCCGCACAGCATCACCGGAATCATGAGCAGCTATACAGCAGCTATTCCTTTCTTCCGCACAGCGGTGGCCGGCGATCTGATCTACAGTGTTCTTCTCTTCAGCTCTTATGTACTTATAAGCCGCAGATTGACGGCAGCGGAAACCGCTTCCTGAACGGCCACATCACGACCCCGTCAATTACAGGTTAGCAGAAACAGTGAAATAAAATCCTCTTCCCCGGGAGGTGAATCCACTCAGGTCAACGTAGTGGGTATTCAGGATATTTTCCGCTTTGAAGCGTACGGCAACATGTTGATTGATTTGCCAGGATGCCAGCAAATCGAAGAGCACGTAACTGTCCAGCTCAACGGTATTGAGAGCACCGTATGGCCCGAGATCGGAGTCATAAAAAATATCAGAATGGTTTCCAATGAAACGCGCCACGAAACCAACATTAAATTGCTCCAGTGGCGCATAGTTAATGAACAGGTTTGCCGTTGAAGGCCGGCGCGTTAGTCCCGTAGTTTCTATTTCCTGCGTTGGAAATGCGCCGTTACTGTAAAGCTGAATATGATTGCCTGCGGTGTGGGCAGTGTCAATATCATCCGGATTGTAGCTGAGTTTACCATCAACGAGATTTACGTTTGCACTCATCGCGATCTTCTTTGAAATAACCGCACTTAGAGAAAGCTCTATGCCCCTGCTATGCAGCGTACCCGCATTGAGATAGGTATCTCCCCTGAAATCATCCCGCAGAAAATCAGAACCCAGCGAATCAATTGGAACAGTGCCATCCCAGAGGTAAACGTATTCAATTTCATCTTTCACCGTATTTTGATACACCGCCACCTCGAAACGTAAGTGATCGCTCAGTTTCTGCTTATAGCCGAGTTCCAGCGCACGTGAGATTTCCGGCTTCAGGAACGGATTGCCCCGCGTAATGGAAGAGGTGTAATACGTTTCGGGGGAATACAATTGGTACAATGACGGCGCATTGAACCCGGAGGAGAGTGAGAAATAAATGATGCCATGTTGCGTCACCTGTAATGACGGATTGATTTCATAGTTAATGGATGTGCCGAACTTATCATGATAGTTGTACCGGAGTCCGCCAATCAGGTTCAGTCTGTCCAGTTTTTCCCCGAGCAGTTTGCCATTCAAATCCGCTTGTACATATGCATCATAGATATTGGAATGAAGATTCAGCGAATCAAGATTGGTATAGGCCTCATATACACCATAACCGGTGTTCGTGTAGAATGAAGTTTGAAAGGTCATGGTTTCACTCAACAGTCCGGCACCTGCAATGAGGGTAGCGCCCCGGAGCCGCCAGGTGGCCTGCAGGTCGTGATTCATGTTGCTGCCTGAATAATCCGCATCAGAAAAAGTGTGATCATAGTCCCCCATGTGATCAATGATGGAGGAATCATCCACAGCTACCCGGTTGAGCGAGGTGTAGCCACCACTGAGCGCCATCGAGAACTGTGAAGAGAATGAGTGTTGCACATTATAGGTAATCAGGTTTCTTAGGGCTTTGATTTTTGTGCTGTCGCCATCATACCAGGCGAGCGGGTTGGCACCATATGGATTGCGGTACTTCCAGCCGGCCTTATCATAATCCGTATGCTGATCGGTGATGCCGTAACTGACAAACACATTCCACCTAGTGTTTTCAAAACCTACCTTCACCGATCCTTTCAGCAAATTCAAATCGTCACGGTCATAACTTTTAAAAGCAGCCGGATTGGTCACGGTATCCACTGTAGCATCAAGTCCGTTGACATTCGTGTTAAAGAAATTCAGATTGGCATAAAGTCCGCCTTTCCACGAATAATTGAGCTGAATATTTTGTTCGAGTTGCAACGTGCCCGCCCCGAAAGTGCCGCCTCTGAAATCCGCAAGGGCATGAAATCCCGGAGATTGTTTTCCGCCTGATACCATATTGATAGCGCCGCCTATACAGGAGGATCCGTACAGCGTGCTGTGTGATCCTCTCACAATTTCCAGCTGATCAAAACCGGAAAAGGGAATCTCAACCAGATCAAGCGCATCATTTACGGTGGAAGGGTCCGTGATGCGCACGCCATCAACCATCACCAGTGTGTGATTGCTGTTGGTGCCGCGGGTAAATAGCGTTTGGGTAAGACCGGGATTCTGCCCCGCGCCGGTTACGGACATGCCTTGTTGAACTGAAAGTAATTGTCCAAGATCATTGGACTGAAGCTGTTGTACTTTGCCGGCATCAATCACTGTTACACTGCGGCTCACTTTTTCCGGATCTTCCGGGATGCGTGTGGCTGTAACCATCACTTCCGGAATCACTTTACGGAGCGTATCCTGCTGCTGGGCCTGGGTGTGGAAGGCATAAATGATGAAGAGCACCGCTTGAACTGCTGAAAATGATTTTTTCAATTCCAATATTTTGGACTGCCGTTACCCGCAGCAGCATGAATGAATGCATCCGGGTGAATGAGAGGTAACAAACTCACTCCTGCTTTTTTCCCGAAAGCGACAAATGGTTTGTTGACCGGCAGGTCTTCTGACTTTCCCGGCCTCTGAATGTCTTCCCGTCCCGATTGTACTCGGGGCAGTGACGTGCAGACTCAGAAGCCATGACTTGCATTGGTTACAAGCCGGGATCACAGCAGCGGGAACTGTCCCTGAATTTCACAGGGTTCCCTTTTCATCCCGATTTCACTCGGGAACCGCTCAACGCGGTAAAGATAACTACGGAATTCTTCAATGCACGGACGCCCCTGTTCACAAATTGCTCCCCGGCATTACGACATGAATTCTAAGTTTGCACGGCAATGACGAATGAAATACCGGTTGACGAATCACGCTTACCCTCCGCTGAAATTTTTGACTCCGAGATTTTTATAGTGCCTCAGGAGGGACCCATTCAATTTGTTGCGCTCGCAGAACCGAAAGAAACTTGCCGGCTGCTGATCCTCATCCATGAAACGCAACATGAAACCTGTGCCCCTGCCGATCTCGAGTTGCTGAACAAGATCGCTGACTGGAAAGAACTCAAGCTGAAACGAAACGAAGTATTTGTCGTGAATCTGGCGAAACAGGAAACATCATTGATTGCACTTAACCGGAATTTCCATTCACTCAATATCATCGGCTTTGGCATCACACCTGCTGACATCGGCTTCCACATCGAGCACACTCCTAATGCACTGTTTACATTCAGAAAAGTGAATTTCATTTTTACGGCCTCGCTGAAAGAACTTACGGCGGAAGAAAAAATGAAAAGCAGGTTTTTCCGCGAAGCACTACGCCCCATGTTTCAATGAAACTGATTTTTGCCACACAAAACCGGCACAAACTGAATGAGGTGAGTGCCATACTAGGAAAAGACATTGAACTTGTTTCCCTGCCTGATCTTGACTTTCACGATGAACTTCCGGAAACACATGCTACGCTGGAAGAAAATGCAGAGGAAAAATCCCGTTTCGTTTATAACCGGTTCAAGTCAAACTGTTTTGCTGAAGACACCGCATTGGAAGTGAAAGCCCTGCTCGGTGCACCGGGTGTTTACTCGGCGCGGTATGCCGGAGAAGGAAAAAACTCAGACGACAATATCAATCTTCTCCTTCACCAGCTCGGCGGCGAGAAAAACCGGCGGGCGCGGTTCAGAACCGTGATCAGTCTCATTCTTGAAGGCAAGAATCATTTCTTCGAGGGCATTACGGAAGGAACCATTCCCGCTGCAAGATGCGGCGAGGGCGGATTCGGATATGATCCCGTCTTCATTCCGGAAGGGCATGTGCTTTCTTATGCCGAGATGCCGCCCGAACTGAAAAACAAAATCAGCCATCGAAGAAAAGCATTTGAGAAAATGAATGCGTTTCTGCACGAAGCCGGTAAAATTCGCTGACCTCCCGCTTCATCATTCCCGAAAAGTGAAAATGTAACTTTGGCTTTCCAATGAATATCATCGCCATTATTCCGGCCCGCTATTCTTCCACCCGATTTCCCGGGAAACCACTGGCCCTGATTCATGGCAAGCCCATGATTCAGCGGGTGTATGAACAAGTGATGAAGAGTCAGAAACTGAGCAACGTGGTGGTGGCCACGGATGATGCGCGCATTGAGCAGGCGGTCAAAAACTTCGGGGGTCATGTGGTGATGACATCCGGCCTGCACCAATCAGGTACCGAGCGCTGTGCGGAAGTCATCACGAAACTTCCCGACAATTTCGACTACGTGATCAACGTGCAGGGCGATGAACCTTTCATTCAAAGCAGCCAGATCGATCTGCTCTGCACCGTTTTCACTTCGCCGGAAGTGAGGATTGCCACGCTCGTAAAAAAGATTTCGCGCAGCGAGGAATTGTTCAATCCCAATGTGGTAAAGGCCGTTATCAATAATGCCGGCGAAGCGATGTATTTCAGCCGTTCACCCATACCGCATCACCGCAATGCGATGGAAAATTATTGGGTGAACCTCGGGAATTACTACAAGCACATTGGCATGTACGGCTATGAAAAAAATACGCTCGCTGAAATTGTGACGCTGCCGCTAAATGAACTGGAGAAGGCCGAATCGCTGGAACAGCTGCGCTGGCTCGCCAACGGAATTGCGATCCGCACCACCATTACTGAAGAAGAAACCATTTCCATCGATACGCCTGAAGATCTCATGCAGGCCGAGAAATTTTACCGCGATCATTGATACGATCAGCGTCACCGGCTCGTTAATACAATCCACAGCGCTGCTGTTAGCACAAGAATCACCTATCGCCTGTCCGCTACCCTATTTTTGAATGTGTATTCAGCAAACAGGATCTCCCATTGGATCAGGAAAACTTTTTAAAGGAAAGCAGGAACCAACCGCAGGATAGACGTCGCGCTACGCCGCCGTCATCCGTTTCGCGCATCAAAAAATTCCTGCTACGGTTTATAGCCGTCATCTTTGCTGTTATTGCGCTGGCATGTACCGCGCTGCTGGTGATCACACTCCTGTTCGGCGACAAGGTGAAAGAGTTTGCGATTGCTGAAATCAACAAGAAGCTGGCGACGGAAATGAAAGTGGAGGGACCGATTTCCTTCAGCGTGTTTGCACATTTTCCGTATGCATCCGTCACGTTTGAGAAAGTGAGCATCATCGAAACACTGCCCGCCAAAGGCAATCTGCTTTCATGTGATGAAATTTCGCTGCTGATCAACCTGAGTGATTTGTGGAAGGGACAATACGTGATACACAAACTCACGGCGGCGAACGGCACCCTCAGCATTCACATTGACAAAGACCGAAACCGGAACTACGACATACTCAAAAAATCCGCAGGGCCGCAGAAGGAATTTTCGCTAAAGATCAATGATGCGCGTTTGCGGAATTTCCAATTGAACTATCTCGATGAGCCGAATGAGCAGGATTATTCAATGCTCACCGGCGAAACAAAACTCACGGGTGATTTTGCTGCCGAACAATTCACACTCGGCTTTGATGCAGATGCCGTCACAGCTTATCTCAAAAGTCAGGGTGTCGACTACCTGCATCACCGTACGCTGCTGCTTAAGGGACAAATTGATTGTGCCCCGGCGCAGAATCACTATGTATTCCGGTCATCACAAATCAATATTGACGGAAGTGATTTCACTTTATCCGGTGAAATGACGGGCATGCCGGATGGCACCAATCTCGCTCTGCAAATTGGCGGCTCTAAACAAAGCGTGAACGAATTGCTGGCTCTCTTGCCGGCTGAAACGATTCAGAAACTATCAGCATACCGGTTGAACGGTCGCATTTCATGGAACGGCGAAATCACCGGATTGATGAATGAGAAAACCGTTCCGCAACTCACCGCGAAATTTCAAATCGAACGCGGCGCTTTCGGAACCGGAGCATATGAGAAAGCGCTGACGGAAATTTCGTTAGATGGCCGTTACACGAATGGGTCGGCTCACCAGCCGGCGACATCAGAGCTAGTGATTGACCGGTTTTCCGCCGATGTGGCCGGTAATGAACTCAAAGGATCATTCGTGCTGCGCAACTTCAGAAACCCTGAAGTGAATGCCATGCTGGATGGCGAAGCCGGGCTTGAAAAAATTTATCCCTTATTCAAAAATGAAAATGTGGAATCCGTAACCGGCACAGTCACCTTTCAAGGGTGCTACTACCGGGGCGCTGTGAGCGCGCTGAATTCAACAGCGTTAAACATGAATAAAATTCAGGCGGGCGGACATTTTGAAGTGAAGGATCTAAAAGTGGTGACACCGCAGGCGACGTATGACCGTATCAACGGCGCCTTTGAAATCGCAAACAACGATATCCGTTTCAAAGCATGCACCTTCAGCGCCGGTGAAAGTGACCTGGAGTTTAACGGAACGGTCAGCAATTTTTTTCCGTTTCTCTTCACCGGACTTTCTGATTCCATTACCCTTCGTCAGAAGATTGGAGTTGATGTAACGCTTACATCAGACAAACTGAACTGGGAAGACCTGGTTGGCAAGACATCTTCAACAGGTTCATCGGGCCACTATGAAATACCCGCCGTCTTTTATCGTCTTGCCGGATCAGTAAACGGTGTGGTAAAAGAATTCAGTTATAAAAAATTCCACGCTGCCGGCATCAGCGGCAAAGTCCTTTTCCTTCCCAATCAGATTTACTTCAACAACATCCGCCTCAGTGCTGAAAATGGAACCGCCGGTGCCAATGGCACACTCGACATCTCGCAGCCGAACCGTAGCCGGCTCGACGCCGCCATCTCATTGCAGCAACTCGATCTCACGCGGCTCTTTTATGAGTTTGATAATTTCAATCAATCTGCCCTCACAGATAAAAACCTGAAAGGCAAAATCACAGCTGACATTTCCTTGCAGGCGATGTGGCATGAAAACCGTTTCAATGCAGATGCGCTCCATGCCGTGGCGGATGTGAGTGTAGAGAACGGAGAGCTCAACAACTTCGAACCCATGCTGGCGCTGGCTACGTTCATCAAGGTGAAAGAACTGCGCAACATCACTTTTTCGAAAATGCAGAACCAGATCGAGATCAGGAACAGGAAAGTATTTATTCCGGCCATGGATATTTTCAGCAGCGCCCTTAATGTACATCTGTCCGGCACGCATGGGTTCGATAATGTGATTGATTACAAAGTGCAGGTGAACCTGCTGCGGCTGCTCACGGATAAATTCAGGAAGTCAAACAACCATGTGAATGACGCGGAGCAAACCACGGAAGGATTTTTGAATCTCTACCTCACCATGACCGGGCCGGCCACTGATCCGGTAATTAAATACGACAAGCAGTCGGTGAAACAAAAAATCGCCACCGACCTGGCGCAGGAGAAACAGAACCTGAAGGAAATTCTCAAAAAAGAATTCAATCAGCAATCCGCCACGCAGCAAGAGGCCAAAGACTGGAAGGCGCCGCATGATCTTCAGTATTTCGAATTTGAACCGGACTCTGCATCAGAAAATGATGACAGCTCCGGACCTGTTGAACAAAGCGCCACAAAGAAGGATCAGCAGAAGGCCTTTGAAGATTTCAAGAGCATTTTCAAAAAACAACCGAAGGATAATCATTGAATCGCTACCTTTTCCAGCGATCCGATCAACCACTTTCTTCGATTTCCATTCACGTGATCAACATCTACGAACAGAAGAACACGCTCAAATTCATCCTGCTGATCATGCTGTTGCTGATCGTGTTCACTTCCATTTTGTACACGAACTACCTCGCACAGAAGCTGGCGCGCGTAGAGCGCAACCGCGTGGAACTGATTGCCGATACCTACAAACGGCTGAACAATGCCACCGGTAATGAAGATCTGAGTTTCATGTTTCACATCATTGAAACGAATAAAACAGTGCCGCTCATCATCACGGATGAAGACGGACACATTTCATGGAACAAGAATTTCGATTCGGTGAAGATGGCGCGCGACACCAATTACCTGCAGAAGCAACTGGAGATAATGAAGCAGGATCGCCCGCCGATTGACATTGAATACGCGCCGAACAAACACCAGTATATCTACTACCGCGATTCATATCTGCTCACGCAACTGCGCTACTTCCCCTATATCCAGTTCGCCATCATTCTCTTTTTCCTGGGGCTGTCCTATCTCATCTTCAGCACGGCGCGGCGCGCGGAACAAAACCGCGTGTGGGCAGGCATGGCGAAAGAGACGGCGCATCAACTTGGCACTCCCATCTCGGCGCTCTCCGGCTGGGTGGATTACATGAAGCTGCAGGAAACCAGCCCGGAACTGCAGCACGTGATACCGGAGGTGGAAAAAGATATAGAACGGCTGGAACTCATTGCACAGCGCTTCTCCAAAATCGGGTCGGCGCCCGAACTGGTTTCAGTGAATCTGAAAGCGGAAGTGGCGCGCAGCATTGATTACATCCGGCGGCGGGCAAGCGGAAAAGTTTCCATTCGTTTTCATGCCACGGAAGAAAGCATTGAAGCCATGATCTCACCGCCGCTGTTTGAGTGGGTGATTGAAAATCTTTTAAAGAATGCCCTCGATGCCATCAGCGGTGAAGGCACGATTGACATNNCAGGGAAAATTCAACACGGTTTTTCGGCCAGGTTATTCAACCAAGAAACGCGGCTGGGGACTTGGACTGTCACTTGCAAAAAGAATCGTCGAAGAATTTCACGGAGGAAAAATTTTCGTAAAAGAATCTGTGGTTGGCAAAGGCACTACTTTTAGAATTGTGCTCAAGGGGTAGTCTGCATTTACTGCCTGTTTTATTCCAATTAAATTTCATAACTTAGGCAGACAATCAAATCACATGATTTCCCGCCTGCTATTAGTTGCTGCATTACAATTAACTCTTGTTTCAAGAATTATAGCGCAACCTACCATTACCCTTTCAAAGACCATCGGAACTGCAGGTAGTGAGAGCATTCGCGATCTAATTGTTGATGACGATGATCATTTGATTGCACTCGGGATATGCGACTCTATTGATCGCGACTCCTCATGTGGCTATCATGGTGGAGGCGTCGATATCTGGCTTGTAAAAATGGATGCGAACGGAACTATTTTATGGCAAAAATGCTACGGTGGAAGCAAGGATGATTTTGCTTACCAGATTATTCAAACTGATGACAGCGGCTTTTTATTTTCTGGGTGGACGTATTCGCACGATGGCGATGTGACAGTAAATGACGGATCATTTATTACTTGGCTGGTGAAGCTTGACAGCACTGGTTCTATTCAGTGGCAGCAAGGTTTAGCGGAGGGGCAGCCATATCACCTAATGCAACTCAAGAACAAGAAATATCTGATTGCCTGTTACACGTTAAACACGTCAATAGATTTTCCGGTACATTATGGTGGCGGATTCACTGAGGATGCATGGATTTGGATACTCACTAATGCCGGAGAGAAAGATACCTCTTTTCATTATGGCGGGAGTGATGACGACGTTATTACCGAGGTAATAGAATTACAGGATGGTGACTGGCAGATGTTCGGCTATACTGAATCTGATGATCACGATTTGGAAGGCACCACTGCTTATGGCAATTGGGATGGCTGGATTTTGAGAACAGATTCTAATGGAGTGATCAAATTCCAAAATAGATTAGGAGATGGATCACCGAATGTAATTATTGGTGCAGTCTCTTTAACCGATAGTGGTTTTCTCTGTGCGGGTGGCACTAATTTTACTGATGTTTGGGTTATAAGACTCGATTCCGCAACCAATAAGATTGAGGATTATGCATACGGAGGAAGTGGTACCGATGCAATGCTTGATCGATTGAGAGTCCACTCAGCAGTAAGTGGAAAATACGTGATCGGCGCAGTAACAAGTTCCAATGATGGTGACGTTGGAATCAATTATGGATTTACTGATTTTTGGTTTCTGACTGTCGACTCAAATGCAATACTTGTTAATTCAAAAGTCGGAGGGGGTAGTAAGGATGATTTTCCATATTCTAATATCTTAATCAATTCAAATACGGTAGTTCAAGCTGGATGGACATCCTCGAACGATTTTGACATCAATGATTACCATGGCGCCGGTGATGGCTGGTTCATTAAAGTTGGCAACTTTACCTTGGCAGGTGAAATAACGGATGCCAAAAAGCAAATCTCGGTATTTCCTAATCCGTTCCACGACCAGTTTACTATTTCATCCGATAATGGTGAATGCCTCAAAAGGGCAACAATTGAAATCTATGATACCAAAGGCACTCTGCTTCTCACAGAAAAGATACATGCGAGCGTTGAACAAATTTCAGTAAAGGGATTGTTACAGGGCACTTATATATTTGTAATTCGTGATAAGGCCAAGAATCTAATTGCTTCAGGGAAGTTAGTAGTACAATAAATCTCACCATCCAATCCATTCTTATGAAAAAGAATCTTCTTTTCTCCGCATTATCCTTATTTAGCTTTTTGAGTACTGCTCAAACCGGGATTCCGTTCCTTACCAATCAAGATCTTTTTTGCACTTCAGTTGCTGGCTTCCAAGGCAACTGGCAACTTATCGGTCCTAAAAGTTTTTCAAGCCAAAACATGGGAAGAATTGACCCAGTCTGGGTGGACCCCGATGACTCAAGCCACATTCTTGCGGGTAGTTTGAGTGGTGGTCTCTTCGAGAAACAAACAGGCACCATGACATGGCTTCCTCTTACGAATAAACTTCCCGGAATCGGAGTTCATGATATCGCTGTTTATAAGAACGGAAGCGAGTGGAACAACGCAACAATTGCAATAGCCACTTTTACAAATATTGCAGATCCCCCCCGAAACTATGGTTGGGGTATTTTCTTTTCCACTGATGGAGGAGCTACGTGGCAATTCGATGAAGAATTTTATGAGGCCATTGGAGGTGGAGCTCCTAAAGTAAGCAAAGCAAAGTTTATTGCTGATACTGACGGAATGATTGCCATAAGCGGGAATAAGGTGTTGAAGAAAGCAACGTTTAATGACCAATGGGAAATCATACCTCTGCCGCCGGGTTATGAGGAAATTGAATTGACTGAACTGCAAATGTCTCCCAATGATCCGGATATTTTCTGGGTGGCAGGCACAGGAGATGACCACGGGATTCTTTACACCACAGATGGTGGCGTCACCTTTGAAGATATAACGGCCGACATGGGCACGATGCCCGAATATAATATATCGCTGCCTTCAACCGATGATGTATTTGTCTATGCATTTTCCAATACACCCAACCCTGTTGACGGATTCATCTTTCATTACGAATACAATTCCGGAAATGATGCTTATGATTTGATTACAACAGACACTAAGAATCCGGGGTTTGCCGGAATTAACTTCACCGTCTCAATTGCTGACATGAGTATTATGTATGTTGGTCAGCTGCATGTCCGTAAGTCAGGTAACGGCGGAACCACTTTTGGCGGAAATTTAAACACCGGTCATGTTGATATAAGATCAATATCAGTTTACCCCGTTGCTGGAGCTGCTGATGCTGTCATCGTTGGCAATGACGGGGGAGTCAGTAAATCAATCAATGCGGGCAGCTCCTGGAAAAATCTGAACGGAACCGGACTGGCAGTAAGTCAGATCTATGGAATGAGCGATGTGGAAGAACGTCCGAAGCTTTTGTATGGAGGTGCCCAGGACAACTATACCTGGCGCATTGAAAACGGAATTCCTTCAAGAGCATTTAACCAGGGTGACGGCTATGGTACTGAAAGCTTCCGGCAATCCGTATCTCCTTTTAACGTCATCTTCTTCCATCAAGTTGGGTCTGGAACGGGTGGTCCTCATGCCACAGACATTTATCGAAAGACTGATGGTGATCCTGTTGGAAATTGGGGGTTGAATGTAACCCCAAATCCTAATGATGATCCGGAGAAGTACAGCAAACCACTTTACCACTCACCCATCTCAGGAAATTTCTATGTTGGACAGAATGACTTATATATTTCAAGCAACATTGAAACTGCAAGTCCATCTTACACGGCTGCCGGCCTGAGCGGAGGATCCTTTAACAAAAACCAAAATGCAGTAAGCGCGTTCGACATTTCTCTTCTTGATGAAAACCGAATGTATGTCGCCTACGATGCTTCTGGAGACTATCAAGGAAACAAGCAATATCAAATTCAGTTATTTTTTAAAAATGGGTTAGCTGCTCCTTGGGTAAATCGCACTCCAAGCCTTCTCACAAATCCTGATGAAAATAATTGCAACGATTACCTCACATGCTATCAGCAAATTACCGGAATAGTGAGTGATCCCAAAGATTATAATCGTGTGTGGATTACGTTGAGTGACCGTTGGAATAACTTCGAGACAGATGCCACCGGAGATTTAAAACCCTATAAGGAAACAGCAGTGTATTTTTCGGATCAGGCAGGCTTACCAGGCACATGGCATTCGATGAGTAGCGGCTTACCAAATTTTTATATCAACTGTATCGTCTATCAGCAAGGAACAGATGACATTTTGTATGTCGGTACTGACGCCGGTGTTTTCCGTTGGAAACAGACGCCAAGCAGCGATCCATGGGTGGGAACTTGGGAATGTTTCAGTACCAATTTTCCTGCCTGCGTGGTGAAGGATTTGGAAATCAATTATTGTGCAGGAAAATTACGTGCTGCTACCTATGGCAGAGGATTTTGGGAAACAGATCTCTACCCTCAAACTCTGCAAACACCGGAGGTAATTACGACTCAAACCTGGAGCACGAGTCAAAAGAGGGTTCGGTCCATCATAATCAACTCTGGTAATACACTCACTATTAACAATGGCGCAGTGATTGACATGTGTGCTAACACCTACATAAAAATAATGCCCGGTGGCAAATTGGTGATTAATAATGCCACTCTCACCAATACCTGCGGCTACATGTGGAGTGGAGTGCAGGTTGTTGGTAATCCCAATTCGCCTCAGAACGCAGCCAGCCAGGGCATGCTCATCATGCAAAACGGAGCGAAAATTGAAAATGCTTACGTAGGAGTGTTGGTTGATGAAGCAACTTATACCGCGCCCGATTATGCTTACCCAAACGGTGTTGGATACAAAGGCGGTGGCATCGTGCAGATTGATCAATCCTCCATTGTTCAATGCAGAAACGGCGTTAAGTTTTCTGCGTATCCTGCTCCTGCGTATTCTGCTCCTCCTAACATCAGCTACATTACACGGAGCACATTTACATGCAGCGGTCTACTCAATACTCCTAATCCGAATTTTACCAACGAGTTTATTGGATTGACTGATGTGCATGGTATAACCATTCTGGGTAATACGTGGAACGGTTACACGGGAGCACCCATTACGCAACGTGGTTTAGGTATCACCTCGTTTAATGCGGACTACAACGCCTCGCTTTACGGATTAACACCTAATACGTTTAACAACCTGCACCGCGGAATCTATTCACTGGTGGGCAATCCCGCAGAAGTTACCGGAATACTCAACGTTGATCAAAATGTTTTCAATGGCTGTTCACGCAGCATATATCTTTCAGGATATGTGAACAATCCTGTGATCACCCGTAACGCCTGTAATCTAACTCTCGGCACGTCTGATACCACGTACGGAATTTACGCTTCGGCCTCCAACTACTACTCGATTCAGGAAAACAACATCACCGGGCAATCACAAACACTGAGCTACGGGATTATCGTAAACAATTCCGGTCCTTATGATAATTATGTCTATAAAAACTTTCTGACCAATCTGAAATATGGTTGTGTAGCCAAGGGCCAAAATGCAAATGGTTACAGCGAGGTACCGAATGTTGGTTTGCAATTCAAGTGCAATGTTTTTACCAATGTGTTTTACAACATTGCCGTATTTCCGTGCACCACTTGTTCTCCTTCATATGACGGGACCATCAAAAGATTTCAGGGCATTTGCGATGGTACAACGACAGGTCCGGCAGGAAATCAATTCCTGAGTTTTCCTCCGGGTGGATTTTCTTTATGGAAGGAGAATCCTCCAAACATTATCTACCGGCACCACAATAATTCTCCTTACCTGCCCCCTGCCATCATCTTAAACTTCGCACTCAGCAATTGCGGGATCAGCGGAAGCGAAACGTCATGTCCCTCGCTTTTGGGAGGAGGTGGTGGCTCATCTGCCATGATGATGAATTCAATTGGCAATGCATCGTCAGAAACAGACTCGATGATCGCATTGATTGACGGAGGCAACACGCAAAAGTTGTTGGACCAAATTGCTGATGCTTAACTGACATCTTCAGACGTTGCGGAAATTCTTAATGCCGCCAGTCCCTATCTTTCTGATACAGTCTTAACGAGCGCGATCAACCGGAAACCTTCTTTGGAAAGTGAAGATTTGGAATCTGTGATTGTCGCAAACTCTCCAATAACGGAAACAGTTTTTAATGATTTAACAATTGCAAACGAAGAACTGGCTACTGCATCAGCCATTTCAGCGGCACAGGATGTCGAAACAGCTTCAACAATGGAACTGCTGCAAAATGAAATTGCAAATTCGGCTGCTGAATACACCGTTCATCTTAATCAATTGATTTCTCATTTTATCGAAAATGAGAATCCCGATAGCGCGGTGAATTATCTTATTTCCATTGATGAAGATTATCGCGCACTACCCTTTGCCATTCAGCTTGATGAATATGATATCGCTCAATCAATCATTGACAAATTACCGGGTGAAACAAAAGCGGACATAAATTTGAAGGACCTTTATCAACTCATACTTGATCAAAAAATGAAAGGACAAGGCCTGGATTCACTCGCCGGTGATCAGCTTGAGCAGGTAAATGAATGGGCTAATGAGAATTCTATCGTGGGTTATTATGCACTGAATTTGTTATCGCATCTTGCTGGTCAGGAATATTTTGAAGATATACCGGTGATTGAATCGGATGAGTTTGAGAAAAGCAGCCACAATCAAGGCGAATCAACAACCACCAGCTCGCTACGCCTCATTCCTAATCCGGCAACAAATGAAGTTCTCATTGAAATATCATCGGCAGAATTGGAAGAACCAATTAGGATTGACATATATGATTCTTTGGGAAGTTTGCTAAAGCAAACTACGCTTCCAAAGTCACAGTCACAGGTCTCAATCAGTTTACTTCGCTTCGGGCAAGGAATTTATTCAGTCTTGCTAAAGTCCGGGAATGAAGTAAAAAGTTTTGCAAGGCTCATTGTAGTACAAGACGAGAAGTAAACGAGACTACTTCACCTCAATCACCTCCACATCAAAAATCGTAATGCTGTTCGGCGGTATCTGGCCATTCGCGCGTGAACCCCAACCTAAGGGAGACGGAATGTAGAGTGTTCCCTTGCCACCGGCATTGAAAAGCGCAATACCTTCTTCCCATCCTTTGATCACTGAACCGCCCCCCAGCTTAAACGTATACGGCTCCACGTGTTTGAATTTAGGATCCACATTTGAATCGAACACCTTACCATCGAGCAGCTTTCCGGTATAGTTCACCGTTACATTTTTGCCGGTTTCGGCTTTCGCTCCCATTCCCTGTTGCTCGACTACGTAATAAATACCTGATGCTGTTTTCTGTGCTTTCAGATTATTCTTTGCGAGGTAGGCCTCAATGGTTTTTGCTTCCTGATCCGTCTGCATCTTCGCATCCTCGGCTTTCTTGCGTTCATAATCTTCTTTACTCATCACACTTATTGCGGAAACACCGATCTTAATGTACTCGCCGCTCCTGGCAAATTGAGGCATCGGTTGTCCTTTGAATGCAGAGTCCACCGGCATCAGAAACATGGCACTGTCACCTTCACCCAGCATTACAAATCCTTCCATCGGATCGCCGTTGTAACCGGGCGGGCTGATGGTGAATTGCACCGGACCCATGCCGCTGTCATAAGTTGAGAACAGAATGGAATCTTTCCAGGTGGAGTAAACTGTATTGAGTTTGATGATGTCACCCAACTTGCCTTTCGGCTTGCCGGCATCCACGGCGATCTTGTACAACAATCCCTTCGGTGTTTTTTTGAACCCTTCGGGAATGGTAACCTGCGCATGTAACATCAGTACGGGAGTTAATGCAGTAAGCAACAATATTCTTTTCATGTGGATGATACGTAAAGAGAAAATGGTTAGATGATCGCTATGAGCGGAAGGATGCCGGCCCTATTTCATGTCAGTAATTTCAATGTCGAATGCGAGCGGTTCGTTGGGACCAATGACGGGACCATTGCCGCGCTCGCCGTAAGCAAGGCGCGACGGAATGAGCAGTTTTCCTTTTCCGCCTTTTTTGAAGTACGTCAGGCCTTCAGTCCATCCCGCAATCACACTTGATTTGCCGATGGTAACGGGATACGGTTGACCTCCCGGTTTTCTGGAACTGTCAAACTGAGTTCCGTTGAGCAGGGTGCCGGTGTAATCCACCAGAACAGTATTTCCGGGAGCAGCTTGTTTGCCGGTTCCCTCCTTTTCCATAACCACGTAAATGCCGCTGGGTGTTTTAGTGCCCTGCAAGCCGTTCTCGAGCATGTAATTTTGAATCATTTGATCTTCGCGCGTGTACTGCGCATTGATGGCTGCTGTTCTCACGCTGTCATACTGTTCAGCCGAATAAACGGCCAGTACTTTCAGATCCAGCTTGATGGGATCATCTCCCTTGATGTTCGGAGGGAGAAAGGTTTTAAAAATGAGTTTCGCCTGAACCCTGCAACTGGCACTGTCGCCCTGCCCCACCATGGTGAAGATTTCCCAGGGATCGCCATCGTAAATAGGACGCGCCACCAAACTCATCAGCGGCTCCGAACTTCCTTCACTGCTGAAGAGAAGGGAATCCTTCATCGTGCGCCATGCTACATGATAAGAAATATACTGACCAACCTGCGCCTTCGGCTGTTTGTTGTCAATGATGATTTTATACTTCAACCCGTTGGGTGAAGTCTGGTAATCATCTTGGGTGGTGCAGGAGAAAAAAGTGATGAGAAAGATGCCGGTTAGAACGGCAAGGAAATACTTCATGAAGGATTTAACTCTGATTTCTGGAGCGCTAAAATAGAAATTAATTTCTCCTTCGTTTCTTTCACGGAAGTGTACGAAGTGCCGCCGGATGCATTACGGTGACCGCCTCCGCCAAAATGCTCGCGACAGATCTTCTCTA
Organism: Bacteroidota bacterium; assembly: GCA_018267315.1. GTDB lineage: Bacteria > Bacteroidota > Bacteroidia > Chitinophagales > UBA10324 > JAFDYS01. The sequence goes on from JAFDYS010000011.1 coordinate 21,877, forward strand.
CAGAAAAATCGCCTTTCGATCGCAATGACAATTTCACTTCGCCCTGCCTTTCCATGATGAGCGCCGACACTTTTACATGATCAATCCACAACGGATAATTCACCAGCCCCTCGGTATCTCCCAACTGGATGCCGAAACGATTCATCTCCGGCCGCTCGATGGAGATGATGCCCGCATTCAGTTCTTTGATGATGTCCATTTTCTCCGTCACGCAAAACCCCCAGAAGCGAAGGCGGTTCTCAGTATATGATTCGTAGATGTTCCCATAAACGGCGGTGTGATCAATTCCCTTCTCCAGCAATGAAGCGACAATACGGTGTACGGCCGGTGAAGTGGTGGGCACACGAAACCGGTCTGTATCGGTGAGGATACCGGTATAAAGGCACGTGGCCATTACCGGGTCAATGACTTTATCCTCATTCATTTCAGCAAGAAACTCATATACCAATTCGGAAGTGGAAGATGCACTCACCCGCCAGAATTGAAACGACGGAAATCCATCGGGTTCGAGGTGATGATCAATCAGAATTTTGGGGGCTTTGGAATTCTCAATAAATCTTCCCAATTCATCCAGGCGGTACAGCTTATTAAAGTCAAGGCAAAATATAAGCGTCGCCGCTTCAACCAACTCTGCACACTTTGCTTTTTCTTTTTCGAATATAAGCACCTCCTCAGTGCCCGGCACCCATTTCAGGAAAGATGGATAGTCAGTGGGTGAAATGAAATGCACCTCCTGATTTTTCTTCTTCAGATAATGAAATAAACCGAGCGATGAACCAATGGCATCACCATCCGGGCGCTGATGCGTGGTGATAATTATTTTTTGCGGAACGGAAAGCAGGAATTTTACCTCAGAAGCAGCACTCATTGAAAAAATAAGTTGCCGAAGGTCATGATTTTTTGGCGACGACCCAAATGTTTGGCAATTGCACGGCTGAATCTATTTTTGCGCGCCGGCGAATCGTCAATCGTCAAATACAAAATTCTAAATCTGAAATACTAATCCCTAAACAACTCTCATGGCAGGCAACAGAACTCTAACGATTATAAAACCCGATGCAGTGGCAAATGGAAAAACCGGAGCCATCATTCAAAAAATCACCGATGCCGGATTCCGCATTGTGGCAATGAAATATACTCGCCTCACAACCGAACAGGCCGGCAAATTTTATGCAGTTCACCGCGAGCGTCCTTTCTACGGCGACCTGGTAAAATTTATGACCTCGGGAACCGTAGTACCTGCCATCCTTGAAAAAGAAAATGCGGTAGAGGAATTCCGCAAGCTGATCGGTGCCACCAATCCGGCTAATGCAGCCGAGGGAACCATCAGAAAACTCTTTGCTGAATCGGTGGAACGCAATGCCATCCATGGCAGCGACTCTGATGAAAATGCATTGATCGAAGGAAACTTCTTCTTTTCTGAGTTGGAGCGATTCTGATAGCGCAATACCAGCTGAAGGATTCCTTTTTCTGCAAGGAAAGGGGTCTTTCTATTTCTTCATTTGACCTCCGATGAATCCCGTTGATTACGGTGGAAATAAATTTTTTGCGGTTTCGGAATATTTCTACTTTTCAGGCGGTAAACCAACCCTGACATTTGAGTAGAATTCTACTTTCTTGCTTAACCGTACTGCTGTTATCTGCCTGGTGCGCTAATGCCCAAACAACGACTGCTTCATCTTACAAGCAGATGGTGGTGGGGCTCAACAATTTTGATGAAGCAAATATTGATCAGGTTACAAGCCGTTTCAATGGCATTGACGGCATTCATCTTTCTGCATATTGTTCAGAATTGAATTGCCTGATCCTTGAATTTGATCCGTCAAAATTTTCAGGACCTGAAAAAGTGATGCAAACTCTTCGCTCCATGAAGATCACGGGATTTTTAAAAATTAACACCACGTTGGACCCTCTAACAACAGGATGCACAGTTATGAGTCAGAATACCGCTCACTCAGAACATTAACCACCTTGTATGACCCAGAGACGTTCAGCTTATATCCTGCTTGCACTATTTAATTTTTGGCTACTGCCGGTCGCTTTTGCGCAAATCACACTTTTAGATCCGCAAGGTGATGGTGGCTTCGAAAACGGAAGCACGTTCGGCGCAAATGGTTGGACTGAAGTAAATGGAACTAAAAATCTGTGGTACATAGGCACTATCGCCGGAGGATATAACGGGAGTGCCTGTGCGGTAGTCAGTAAAGATGGCGCGCTCTATTCCTATACCAAGACCACTGCGGTAGTAAATCATTTTTACCGCGACATTGCTTTTCCTGGTGGCTACACACAGGCCGTTCTCTCTTTCAAATGGAAAGCAACCGGCGAATCATCCTATGATATGTTGAAGGTCTATCTCACATCAACCTCAACCACTCCTGTTGCGGGAACATCCGTTTCATCAGGTCTGCTTGGATCTTACAACCTCTCCGGCAATAGTTGGATCACCACCACCATTTCACTTTGTGCCACGGCGGGCACCACGCAACGCCTGATTTTTTCATGGACGAATGATGCATCTCTCGGCTCCGATCCGCCGGTGGCCGTTGACAGCATCTCCCTCATTGTCTCCACCGGTTCTTCCTGCCAAAGTGCACTCGGCACCGGGGTTACTACGGTTTCAACACTTCCCTATTCATCCGGAGCCGGCACTACGCAGGGAGCAGGCAATGATCTTACTTCATCCAATGTGTACAGCTGCGGAAGTTCCAATTACCTCACCGGAGAAGACAAGGTTTGGATTTTTACGCCCACGGTTGACGGACAGGTAACGATCAATTTAACTTCTTCCGGCAGCTATACGGGGCTAATGCTGTATAGTGCCTGCCCGCTTTCCTCTTTGTGCGGAAACACCCCGGCACCTTGCGTGGCATACGCTCAAAGCACTACCGGAAGCAAATCTATTTGTACCACTGTACTGGGTGGCGTTACCTATTATCTGGTGCTGGATTCGTGGGCCTCGCCTTCTTATAATGCCTACTCCGATCTTTCCATTTCTGCCCCCAATCCTTCCGGTGCTGTTAATGACCTGCCCTGCAATGCCACCCCACTTACTCTCGGAGTGAATATTAGCGGTGATAATACCTGTACCGGAAATCTCAACGAACCATCACCACCCTCATGCTGGAACAACGGAACTGTTAACACACTGTGGTACTCTGTCGTGTGTCCGGCTTCTGGCCAATTAAAGATTGTCACTACCCTCGGCACATTAACCGATACGCAGATCGGGCTTTACTCAGGCACATGTGATTCATTGAGTACGATTTCAAGTTGGTGCAATAACAATGCTCCGGACTGCGGAACCAACACCTATAAAAATTCGGCGCTTACAATTTCATCCGGCCTTATTCCGGGTAACACCTACTACCTGGCGGTTGACGGAGTAGGAACGGAAACGGGCACCTTTGATATTCTTGTAATTGATGGCACGCAATCCGTACCGGCTGTAATCGGGCAGGAATGCAGTTATCCTAATCCGGTGTGCAATCAAAATATTTCCATCGGTGACCCGGGCTATGCCGGATACGGCAACATCTGTGATTTCAGTAGTTCGTACTGCCTCGCCTCAGGTGAACGCGGTTCGGCTTTTTATGAAATCAATATCAGCAGTAACGGAACTCTTGAGTTTGACATCGTTCCCAATGATTGGCCCGGAGCGCCCAGTACAGCGAGTACTGACTACGATTTTGCTGTTTGGAAAACAGCCGGAAGCGGCGCCGTAACATGCGCTCAAATTGCCGCAGGAACCGGTTCTCCCGTGCGTTGCAACTATGATGCAAAGGGAGTCACGGGTTGCTATAGCACAGGGAATGCCCCGGCGGCTTATCCGGGTTTTAATACATCTTACGAAACCGGTATCGCTGTATCAGCCGGTGAAACCTATTTGCTGGAAGTTTCCAATTTCTCAAACAGCACCTCCGGATTCTCGCTTAACTTTTCATCGGGATCACCTATCAGCTACTCTACGGCTACCCAGGTAGTTTGGACCGGTGGATCGAACACTACGTGGCCGCTTACCACTAACTGGGGCGGCTGCGCGGCACCCAGTTGCAGTGTGGATGGTATTGTAACTTCTGCTGCTTTTAATCAGCCCATCCTCACCGCCGGAACATACAACGTTCGTAACCTCACGATCAATGCAGGCGCAACAGTAACACTCCTCTCCGGTGCAGAATTACACATCTGTGGCAACTACACCAATTCAGGCAGTTTGGTGGCCAATTCCGGATCAACCGTAATTTTTGACGGCACCGGAACACAAAACATGAATGGAGCCATGACAGGTGTTGATGGTTTTGCCAATCTGAAAATCACCAAGTCAACAGGCAGTGTAATCATGAATGCACCGGTTGACGTAACTGAGGATTTTACCACATCCAACATTACCAGCATTTTTAATGTTAATGGTCAATACCTCAGTATAGGCGGCGACTTTATGAATGCTTCCGGCAACACCACTTTCACCAATACCGCCGGCTCAACGCTTGAGTTCAATGGATCTGCCAGCCAAATCTATTCGCCCGGAGGAAGTCTGACGTTGGAGAATGTCATCATCAATCAGCCCGTGACATCTGCGGTGGTGTTGACAGGTAATGACATGATCATCGGCAGCACCGGCACTCTGCAGCTAAACAGCGGAAGAATCAGCACCGGTAGTTACGAAATGAGCATCGCCAATACATCCACCTCTGCCGTGAACGGAGGGAATACTAACAGCTATGTGGACGGCAACCTCCGCAGGTATGTAAACTCAACGGGCTCATACAACTTTCCGGTTGGCAACTATCCATCAGGCAAAGGATATCAGCTAGCCAACATTGATTTTACTTCAGGCAACACTGCAACCTCGCTCGTAGCACGTTTCGATGCCTACTCTTCTTTGCCGGGTGCACTGGGTGTCATTGACTGTGGCAAGAACTATAACTATTCAGCACTGGATAATGGTGAGTGGACTATTTCTTCAACACCATCAAACAGCACAGGCTTCTATACCGCTACTCTTTACAATACGCCCGGTACATACACCAACACCGGCGGCGTGCTTGACTGGACGGTGATGAAAAAACCTTCATCCGGATCGTGGGGCTTGTATGGAGCATGTGCGACTTCAAGTGTAAACCAGGTGGTGCGAACCGGCATGAGCGGCTTCAGTGAATTCGGCACAGCGCAGTCCACACTCATTCTTCCGATCGAACTGGTGAGTTTCTCGGGTGAAGTGGCACCGGAAGGAAATCTGCTGTCATGGGAAACTGCTTCGGAGCTTAACAGTGATTATTTCGAAATTGAGAGATCGCCTGACGGAAAATCATTCTCCTCCATTGCATCTGTGGTTGCACAGAAAAACAGTCTGGAAGCACACACCTATCAATTCATTGATCACGATTTCAACAACGGTCCGAATTTCTACCGCCTGCGCCAGGTTGGACTTGACCGGTCAGTTACCTATTCCAATATCATCTTGCTCGAGAACCAGATGTTCGATTCATTTGTGGAAGGAATTGCACCAGTGCCGGCAAAAGACAACTTGTCGGTGTTTCTTGATCTGCCGCAATCAACGATCGTGACTTTTATGGTGACTGATATTTCAGGAGTTGAATTGAAAAGCGTGAAAGCCAAGCAGGAAGCGGGGCATTCGGTTTTTCAACTTGACCTGTTAAGTCTGTCAAAAGGAATTTATTTTCTTCACACTGGCTTCCCGGGCAGCGGCGTAGTTTCGATTAATAAAATAGTTGTGGAATAGCGGGGGCATTCCACAAATCATTCACACACTTCTTCAATTGTCAGAATAAAGTCAACAACTCTGTTGACCAAAATCCGGGTTGCCGTAAATCGTTTTTCTTGGCACGCAGATTGACTTACGGAATTACATATCCGAAAACACAAAACTATAAACGCCATGAATGCTCGTAAAGCAATTAAGGACCTCGTTCAAAGAAATTTCAGAGCCAAACTTTCCAATGAAGAAGCCGGTGAATTGCTGCTGCTCCTCTCTTATGAAATTGAAGCGAACCTGAGAAGGACCGGCATACACGAACTGGTGCGCAACACCTTTGACCGGTACATGCGCCAGCGTAAGCTGAGTGTGATTTACAATTAACCACATCTGCTGCCGGAAATCCTATCACCTGCTCTCAGGTTTCGATCCAGGGTTTTAATGCGTCGGCAATACTGCGATTATTACTGAGGCGGGGTACTTTGTTTTGGCCGCCGAGTTTGCCGATTGATTTCATGTAGCTCCTGAAAGCATCTTTGTGCAATCTGGTAATCTTCAGCGGCTGCAGGATGTTTCCAGTAATAAGATCGTCGTAGTAAATGTTCTTACCGCGAAGATTATCATCTGCTTTTTTTCGGAGTTCATTCATGTCTGACGGTGCTGTTGCAAATTCCACAAACCATTCGTGGTATGGGAGCCCGCCTTCCGGCGGATTCACCTGCGGCGCCACTGTGAATTCAATCACTTCTGCTTTTTCCTCCTGCGCCGCTTTCATCAGCGACTGCTCAACCTCTTCCTGTATCACATGCTCACCAAATGCTGAGATAAAATGTTTTGTTCTTCCGGTTACCAGAATGCGATATGGTTTTTTAGAAACGAACTTGACCGTGTCGCCAATAACATAACTCCATAAGCCGGCATTGGAACTGAGTACAATGGCATAGTTCACTCCCAACTCTACATCATGTAGCCGGATACGTTTAGGATGATCAGAAAAAATTTCAGCGGCCGGAACAAACTCGAAGAACATGCCGCCATCCACATTCAGCAGCAACCCCTCCTCTTTCTGCGTATCCCGGAAAGCAATAAATCCCTCGGAGGCCGGATAGGTTTCAATGGAATCCACTTCACCGCCAATGGTATTAAAGAGCTTGGCGCGATAGGGTTCAAAATTCACTCCGCCGTAAACAAGCAGTGAGAAGTTTGGAAAAATCTCTTGGATATTTTGCTTACCCGTTTTCTCGATAAGTTTTTCAAAATACATCTGCACCCAGGGCGGTATGCCGCTGATGAGAGTCATGTTTGCATTCATCGTTTCCGCTACAATCTTCTCCACTTTCATTTCCCAGTCTTCAATGCAATTAGTTTGATAGGAAGGAAGTTGATTGCCCCTGAGATAACCCGGCACATGATGATTCACAATGCCGCTGAGCCGGCCGGTAAGTATGCCATTGACTTTATCCAGCTCGGGGCTGCCGGAAAGAAAAATCATTTTCCCGTTCACAAAATCAGTCTTGCCAGTTTCAGCAATGTACATCAGCAGTGCATTGCGCGCTGAGTCAATATGGTTGGGAATGGAATCCTTCGTGATGGGTATGTACTTCACTCCGGCCGTGGTACCGGATGACTTGGCGAAGTAGATGGGTTTTCCTTTCCACAACACATTCTCTTCTCCTGATTTTATGCGCTCGATGTAAGGAATGAAGCTTTCATATTCAAGCAAGGGAACACGCTCAACATAATCTTCATAAGATGCGATGGACTCGAACCCGTGGTCTTTTCCGAATGCGGTCTTCTTTCCTTCCGCAATTAGTTTGTGAAACCAGAACTCTTGTGCCCGCTCCGCCTCCGAACTCCAGCGCTTGATGCTTCGCGCTATCACATTGGCAAAGGGCTTTGCCAAAACGGATTTTACTCCCATGAAGCAAAGGTATAAGATGATTCATTTCTTCCGGAGATGAGTTTTGCCTTATGCTTCGACCCGCCGTCAATGAGTGTGGTTTCAGCTCTCCAAATCCAAAATTGGTCATGCCCGATTTTCGTTTCGTCTATTTTCCATTGTAACAAACAGCATATGGATTGTAATCGGTGTCATGCTGTGAAACTTCTTGCCATGTCAACAGACTTTTTAAAAGATGCAACCAAATCCATGATGAACCTGGTCATTATGATAACACTACCTGTAACGGCAACACGGGCTCAAAATCCTTTCTTAAGAATTATTGGCGGATCACGAAGCGAATACCAGCATGGCATGATACGAAGTCATGACGGCGGACTGATCATGGCAGGATCGACAGAGAGCTATGGTCAGGGCAACTTCGGCCTGACTGATGATTATGTTGTGAAAACAGATTCACAAGGCAACGTCATTTGGTCGCGATCATTCAACCTTCAAGCGTATGATGACATTTATTGGATTGAACCGGTCAATGACTCCGGTTACGTTATTTGCGGAATTGCGAGTGACAACAACTCAAGCATTGGTTTGCTCGTGGCGAGGATCAGCGAGAACGGAGAAATTCTCTGGCAAAAAATACTGGCGGAAGATGAAGCGGGAATCGGTTACTGCATCCGCCAAACGAGTGACGGAGGATTCATTATCGCCGGAGAAATTATTGTTCAGGACAACCTCGATTTCCTTCTGATCAAAACTGACGGTAACGGTAATATTCAATGGAGCAAACAACTCGGCAGTTCTGATCCTGATATTCCCAACTTCGTCATGCAGACGCATGATGGTGGCTACTTCGTGTGCGGGGTAACAAGGCAAAACTCTGCAACCATTCCTGTGTATGCAGTAAAAACGGATAGTCTCGGAGATGTTGAATGGCAAAAAACCTATCTCACCTCTCCGCCGTTCTCCCGTGCAACAGCCACCCGCGCGATCGCGACGAAAGACGGAGGATACCTGATTGGAGGATCATGCACGCACGGAGAACTATTCAGCGACATAATGCTCCTTAGAATTGACAGCAACGGATCTGTTGAATGGACCACTGCATACGGTGGTAACGACAACGAATACTGCGAAGACATGATTCAGGATGGTGATGGCAACCTTGTGATCTGCGGATCAACGGCTTCATCTGCCAACAGCGGATACGCGGACGCGCTCGTCATGCGCATGGATTCATCCGGCGTACTGTTGAAGGCATCTGTATTCGGCAAAGCCATTGCCGATGATGATTTTGCATCTGTCGTACCGTTGGCTGACGGAAGTTACCTGCTGAGTGGTACCACTTCATCTTATGAGTCGTTGGCCATGAGCGACTGGATGCTGATGCATGTTGACCATAACCTGAAAGGCCCTGTGTGTGACACCGTCGAACCCAACATGATGCAGTTATTCTTTTCGCTTTTTGAGAACACGGATGTCGAAGAAACCGATGTCACTATAGCAGTGAGTGACGTAACGGCTTCGATTGATTCCGGTGCAACAGATTCTTTGATCTGCGATTTCGCAACGGTCGGCGATCCTCCTCAAATAGCTGAAGAAGAATTCTCCATTTTTCCGAATCCTTCCGATGCAGATTTCTATATCCGGTTCAATTTGGTAAATGATTCAAGCACACCTACCATCATTCGGATAGTGAATGAAAAGAGTCAAGTGGCAGCAACCATTGATTTGAAAAATGCGCCAAGACAAACGGAAATGAAAATCACGATTCCCGTTTCGGTTCCGGCAGGCGTTTATCTTGTGCAGGCAATTAGTAAAGACAAAATCATTACCCGAAAGTTGATCCTTAGCCGGTAAACGGAAGAGTGCGCTATTTGGATTTCACAGAAACAGGCACCTCGAGATTTTCCCAAAGCATCTTAAAGCTTTTATCATCTACTACATAAAGCAGCCGCTCATGCATCTCCTTTGACGGCACAGCTTTCACGGTTACACGCAGCGCATCTTGTGATGAATCGTATTTGAACGCGCCCCACTGATCGGGCACTTTGTTGAAGATGATGGTCCACTCCTTCTCACCCGGAATGGTGAAGAAAGCATACTTGCCTGCAGGCAGTTTCTCTCCTTCCACCATCAAGTCTTTATCGGAGGTAAATGTGGTGGCTTCATTGGCTCCCGAACGCCACACTTGTCCGTAAGGAACGAGATCGCCCCAAATCTTGCGTCCTTTTACCGAAGGGCTACCGTAATTGATCGTAATGGTTGCAGAGCCAATTTTCCCTGTTGCTGTAGCGGGAGGGCTTGCACGCTTGGAGGGGTCGTCCTGCGCCATTGCGATTTGCGAATACGAGAAGAGTACGATTAGAACCGGAACAGTGCGGGACAGAATGTGTTTTGCTTTACTGAGTTTCATGTTTATAGGGTTTGATTGTTGAGGCAAGAATAAGCGATGATCACCGCATAAAATTATTTCATTCCGAAATTATCGACGAGTTCAGGATTACCCATCTTCCCGGATTGATAGTCTGCAATACACTTCCTGATTTCGTCTTCCGTATTCATTACAAACGGTCCGTACGAAAAAACCGGCTCGTTCAGTGGCCGGCCACCCGCAACAAGTATCTCCGAATCGCCGGCACTAAAAAGATTCAACACGCTCTCGCCCCTTTCATATAGCGCCACCTGATTCTGCCTGATCTGTTTTCGTCCTTCGGTTTCCACTTCACCGTTCACCACATAAACAAAAACATTGTGAGCGGGATCGACAGGAATATCCAGTTTGCAACCGGGCTTCATCCTGATATGGAAATAAAAGGCGGGCGACAACAAATCAATTTTCGATTTCGTACCGAATAACTCACCCAACACAACGTTCGCGGAGTACGTGTTTGTTTCAATCTGCCCCATCTTATCCATCCGATGCACGTCTGTTGACGGATCAATCCATTTGTATTTGGAAGGAAGGTTCAGCCAGATTTGAAAACCGTGATACAGTCCGCCGTCTTCATTAAGTTTCTTTCCGGTTTCTTCCATGTGAATGGCGCCTTTGCCGGACGTGAACATCATGAAATCTCCTTTACCGATTTGAAAGTCGTAATTCAGACTGTCACGATGGTGCCCGCTTCCCGAAAGAAAGTATGTGGTAGGGATGATTCCTGCATGCGGGTGTGCATTTACGCGAAGCGGCTTATCGTTCTCCTTTACGGTCACTGGTCCAAACTCATCGAAGAAAACAAACGGTGAAACATAGTCGTCATGATTGCCGGCAAACACGCGCAGAACCGGAAGCGTACCCACCAGGGTTCTGTCAGCATTCAAAATGCGGTACACGCGGCGACCGCTTCCTGTTTCATACAATCCGGATTGCGCCTTGAGCAGCGCAGGAATGGCAGTAGTGAGTCCCACAATTGCTGATCCCCTGAGAAATTGTTTTCGTTTCATTTATGCTGTTGATTAGTGTGAACAAGAAGCTACCTCGCTGATTAGAACAAAAATAACGGGCAGCACCGCTTATTGGTTCACTCCCCGGCTTTAGCAGTTAGTCCATATCCATATTCTGCAGTTCACTCATCGAAATCTTCTTGTAGCCCTTGGGTATTTCAAAGAATGATTCATCCACCTTATTCGCTTCGAACGATTGCACTTTCATCTCCAGTTGCATTTTCATTCCGAGGAGGTTCATCTCCATTTCATATTCCAGCGGAAAGCCCTCTATACCGCTCATGTCAAAATCAGAATTGGTGGAAAGGGGCGTACCGAAATCGAAAAGTGAAGAAGAAAGAGCAAGATCCCGGGTAGCATGCAGTTGCATGGTGATGAGGGCATTGCTCATATGATAGACTTTGCACGTTATTCCTTCAACCACTAAAGCAGTATCAGTCAGTATGAATTCACCGCGACTTAATTGATTGCCCGTGGAATCACTCTCCGTTGAAAAGCTGTTAAGCGCATTCATGGCAGAGTCCTTAACTCTTTTACTTTCTTCCAGCATCTTTTTCATTTCTTCCTCATTCGCTGTGGCATAATATTTCTTCTTTCCATTGGTAAAAACAGCCGTAGTCTGATGCGTCTTTTGATCCTCGATAATTCGCATTTCACCCATGTCAGGCACATTCAGATAAAGTGCCGCCTTCTGATCGTTAAACGTGACCGTCATGGGTTGCACGTCACGGGAAGCCCCGGATGCAGAATCTGAATTGAATGAAATGATGAAGTTGTAATGAATGGTTCCTGACTGCAGCTGATTTTGCTGTGCAAACAGCATTGCCGGAAAAAAGACCAGCAGGATCGTCAGTGATTTTATGATGCTCTTGTTCATATAATTGGCTAAGATGAGAAATGAAAACAACACAGCGCGCTATTGCACCAGTCTGCCGGAAAGCAACAACAGATTTGTTTCCGATTGCTTCACCCGGTAAACCGCCAGCAGGTATAAAAGCGCTGAATCATCGAATGACTTGTGAGCGCGCTGCAAGTCAATTTGCGTGATCGCAAACAACTTGTACTGCTCGGTGGCCAATTGCAGATTCTCGTAAGACAGCGACAGATTTTCCCGAAGCAGTTCCATTTCCTGCCGCGCGGTGAGATAATCCCGGTAAGCTGAACTGATGGATGCGCGGGTTTGGCTGAGTAACTGACGATAATTCAAGTGTGCATTTTCAAGATTGATCCTGGTGATCTGAACCTGTTCCCGTGTCTGATTTCCGTTAAAGAGATTCCAGCTTAGCGTGAGCCCCGCATTCCACCCGACGTTTTGATTCTTCAAAAAGAAGCTGCCTGAAGAAGAACTGTTATTAATTGAATAACCGGCATCAAAATCAAGATGCGGATAATAAAGTGAACGCGACTGTTGCAGCAGGGAGGTTTGCACATCTACCTCGCTGTTGGCAAACATGAGGGCCGGGTTGCTGTTTCGTAGTGTCAGTTCTGTGGTGTCAATTGAAAGATCGGTAATAAGCGGAATCGTGTCCAATACATCAAAAGCGGTTTCAGCATTGCGCTGCAACAACTGGTTGAGATTAATTTTCTCCACTTGCAGATTATTCTGTTGCAACAGGTAATCGGCCTGTGCCGCATTGCGGTCAATCTGCGCCTGCAACACTTGCTGGCGGGTTCCTTTGCCGTTCAGTTGCAGATTTTTCGCCGTGGTGAGCGCCACATCATAATACTTGATACTGCTGTCGAGCAAACGTAAATATTGCTTTCGCTGCACCACGGCATAATACGAATTGATGATGTCTGCCATTAACCGCTGCACGTTTTCTTTTGATAACGTTCCCGCTTGCTCCTCTTGCAAGCGGAGAAATTTTGCAGTGGCGAACATGTTCAGTCCGTCAAACAAGGTCCAGGTGAGGTAGGCGCCGGCACTCTGCGCATTGGCGGACACATTGTTTTTGTCAATCTCGGTGCCACTGCTAAATTTCTGGTTGATGTTCTGACCGCTGTAGGTCGCATCGCCGCTCAGATCCAGGCGCGGCAGAAAACCCGCGCTGCCCGGTGAGTTATTTATTTGGGCGGCCCGCATCACATTACTGTCAATGAGTACCTGATAATTTTTACTGAGCCCGATGCGGATGGCTTCATCAATAGTGAGAAGGTTTTGCCCGTAAGCGTGACCACCAAAAAAGGAAATCAGATTCAGGACCAATGCGGCTTTCATGATGAACTTTCCGCACATTATGAGAATACCGGGTGATTTTTGATGCTTGCTTTCGTACATGAACCTCATGTCCTGTTTTGCCGTATGATTCTATTACCTCACTTGCGTTTATCCCTCCACCACCACTTCTTCTTTCTCCGCCACTTCCAGCTCCGAATGTTTTTTCCTTGACAGGTAACTGTACATGGCAGGAATCACGAAGAGCGTAAATACAAGTGCAATTAACAATCCGCCGATCACTACGATTCCCATTCCCATCCTGCTTTTCGCTCCGGCACCTATGGCAGTGGCAATGGGCAGGGCGCCGAAAACGGTAGCGATGGTTGTCATCAATATAGGGCGCAGGCGCATCACTGAGGCCTGCCGGAGTGCGCTGAGCTTATCCACGCCACGCCGCTGAAGCTGGTTAGCAAATTCCACAATCAGAATTCCATTCTTCGTCACCAGTCCTATAAGCATGATCATGCCGATCTCGCTGAAGATGTTCAGTGTTTGATTGAAGTACCAAAGTGAAAGCAATGCGCCTGCCATGGCCAGCGGTACCGTGAACATGATGATGAGGGGATCCACAAAACTTTCGAACTGCGCTGCTAAAACGAGGAAAACAAGAATGAGTGCCAACAGGAAAGTGAAGGCGAGGTTGGATGAACTCTCCGTGTAATCGCGTGCCGGACCGGTGAGTGACGTAGTGAATGATTTATCGAGCACCTCTGATGCAATCTTATCCATTTCATTAATTCCGTCACCAATGGTTTTGCCGGGAGCCATGTTCGCTGAGATGGTAGCCGACACATACCGGTTGTAGTGATAAATGGCCGGGGGTGCACTTTCTTCCTGAACATGAATCACATTGTCAAGCTGGATCAAATCGCCTTTATTGTTTCTGACATAAAGTGACCTGAGATCAATCGGCTGATCGCGATTCAGGCGTGGCACCTGACCGATCACCCGGTATTGATTTCCTTCCATCTCAAAATATCCAAACAGCAAACTGCTGTAAGCAAGCTGCAACGTTTGTGCAATATCACTCACGGCCACACCGAGTGATGCGGCGCGGGTACGGTCAATGGTTACATTCAGTTCGGGCTTGTTGAATTTGAGATTGACATCCACGCCCTGAAATGCCGGGTTCTGCTGTGCAAGCTGCATGAATTTCGGAACCACTTCCTTCAGCTTCTCAAAATCGGGCGCCTGTATCACGTATTGCATCGGCAATCCGAAGCTGCGAACCACCTGTATGGTTTGCTGCTGAAAGGTGAATACCCGCGCATTGTTCAGCTTGTTCAGGTTGCCTGAAAGATGATTCGCTATTTCCTGCTGGGTGCGTTCCCTCTCCGATGGTTCAACCAGACTGATTCTTCCAAAACCGGTATTGACAGCACCCGTTCCGGCAAAACTCGGAGCGGTCACCGTAAGCACTACCCGATGCTCGGGCACTGAATCCATGAAGTATTGCCCGAGCCGGTCCATGAATGCATCGGTATATTCATAGGAAGAACCCTCGGGTGCAGTGACTGAAAAACGGACCAGACTCCTGTCATCAAGCGGAGCAAGTTCAGAAGGCAGCGATTTGAAAAACAGAAATGAAGTCAACAGAGCCACACCTACAATCAGGAAGGCGAGCCAGCGATGCCGCAGGAAGTTGTCGAGCATTTTTTCATAGCCATTGTTAAGCGACTGAAAAAAGGGTTCGGTTTTATGGTAAAGCCAGGAATGTCCTTTCTTCTTCCTCACGAGGTATGCGTTGAGCATGGGTGTGAGCGAAAGCGAAACGAATGCGGAGATAAGCACTGCTCCGGCTAACACAATTCCAAATTCACGGAACAGCTTGCCGACAAATCCTTCAAGAAAAATCACCGGCGTAAATACCACCAGCAATGTGAGCGATGTGGAGAGCACGGCAAACATAATTTCATTAGAGCCCTCAATGGCGGCCGCACGCGGTTTCATGCCACGCTCAATGCGTTTGAAAATATTTTCAGTCACCACAATGCCGTCATCCACCACCAATCCCGTGGCAAGTACAATAGCCAGCAACGTGAGCACATTGATGCTGAAACCCATCACGTACATGATGAAGAAAGCGCCAATCAATGAAACCGGAATATCGAGCAACGGACGGAGCGCCACAAGCCATTCACGGAAGAAAAGGAAGATGATGAGGATCACAAGAATGATCGCAATCAGGATGGTTTCCCCTACCTCCTTCACCGAATTGCGGATGAACATGGTGTTGTCCATGGCCACATCCACTTTGATGTCAGACGGTATCTCCGTTTTAAGCTGCTCCATTCTTTTGTAAAACTCATTGGAAATGTCAATGTAGTTTGCACCGGGCTGTGGCACCAGCGCCAGACCCACCATTGGCACACCGTTCAGCTTCAGAATGGTTTCTTCATTCTCCGCTCCCAGCTCGGCATGCCCCACGTCAATGAACTTCACCGTTTGCGTGCCCTCGGTTTTCAGCACCATATTGTTGAAGTCGTTTTCACTGAACAGTTGACCGTGCGTGTTTACGTTCAGTTCCGTCTGGTTGCCTTCGATCTTTCCGCCGGGCAGGTCCACATTTTGTGCATGCAGGGCGTTCTGCACATCCATGAGTGTGAGTTGGTACGCCGCCAGTTTGTTCGGATCAATCCACAGGCGCATGGCATAGCGCTTTTGTCCCCAGATCTGAATGCCGCTTACACCGGGTATGGTTTGCAGCCGTTCGGCAATCACATTTTCTGCATAGTCACTGAGCTGAAGAATGTTCCGCGTTTCACTTTGCACGGTTAGTGTGATGATGGCATCACCGCTTGCGTCGGCTTTTGTGACGGTGGGAATCTGATCAATATCCTGTGGCAAAAACTGAGTGGCTTGCGAAACTTTGTCGCGTACATCATTTGCCGCTGTTTCCAGGTCAATGCCCAAATCAAACTCCACACTTATCTGGCTGTTGCCGAGAGCGCTGGTAGATGAAATGCTTCGAATACCCTGCACCCCGTTGATGGCTTTTTCCAACGGTTCGGTGATCTGTGATTCGATCACTTCAGCGCTTGCGCCCTTGTAGTTGGTGCTTACAGTGATCACCGGCGGATCAATGGCCGGAAATTCCCTCACTCCCAGCGTACGGAATCCGATATAGCCGAAGATGATGATCACGATGGACATCACGATCGCAAGCACCGGGCGGCGGATACTGAGGGAGGGCAAACTCATAAGGATGCGCTATGATCGTATTTGATATTCACCAATTGCAATACTCATTTAACACTCTTCAACTGCACTTTCATTTTGGGGCGCAGAAACAAGATGCCTGAAGTAATTACGGTGTCGCCCGCACGGATACCGCTTGTTACTTGCACGGCGGTATCATTCCTGATTCCAATCTGTACCGGCACCGGAAATGCGGTATCCCTTCTGGCCACAAAAACCTGCTGTCCGTTAAGTATGGGTACCAGCGCCTGTGTAGGAACCAGTAATGCCTGCGGATCACTTCCCAGGTCAATTTCAATATTGGCAAAACTGCCCGGGCGCAGGGTTCCGTCATTTTCGCAAAGAGCGCGAACGGTCACCGTACGTGTTTCAGCATTCACGCCGGGATTCACCACATAAACTTTCGCTGCGTAATTCTTGCCGGATCCCTGAACGGAAAATGTAAGCGAGGTTCCCGGCTTCACCTGCGGGGCGAATTTTTCCGGCAAATCAAACTCCACTTTGATCTGGCTTGAAGAATACAGTGTGGCAATCACTGTGGAGGGACTCACAAAAGCACCCGGGCTAACGTGGCGTACTCCGATGATACCATCGAACGGTGCGCGGATTTCTGTCTTCTCAATTTCGGCTTTTGTGTACTCCATGTCGGCGCTGGCTGTCTTCACAGCGAGGTGGGCATGGTTGTATTCGTCTTCACTCACCGAGCTCAGCTTGTACAATTTCTCAATGCGCTCCATGTTATTCTCCGCCACTTCCAACGCTGCTTCCTGTTTCTGCAACTGTGCCCTGAGCGACGCATCATTGATTTTAACGAGTACCGCTCCTTGTTTCACGCGGTCACCTTCCTTAAAAAACAAGCCGGTGATCATGCCGCTTACCTCGGGCTGCAGATCCACTGATTCGTTGGCTTCCAGCGATCCGCTTACCAATGCCGTATTACTTAGCAATTGTGGTTTCACCACCATTCCGTTCACTGCAGGAACGGATGGCTTTCGCATGGAATTACCTGCTGTGCCCGTTTCTTTTTTGAAGAATATAAGTTTGATGGCAACAAGCAAAGCGATCAGAAGAACCACCCAAATAACCCAGCGAAATTTTTTCATGACTTATTAAGAGCGTGTGCAAATATCCTGCAAGATGGCTAAACTCATCAGGATTCAAATAAATTCAACTGAGTGTTTATATACGCCGTAAAGAATTCCTCACCGCCTTAAACACCTGCATGTGTTCATTCCCTCTTCTACCTTTGTGAAAAATTCAAAGCATGAATGAGGCGTTGATTGAATGCGTGCCCAACTTCAGTGAAGGACGGGATCCGGCCAAGATTAGGGAAATAACCGATCAGATTGAAAGCGTGGAAGGTGTTCGGCTGCTTGATGTGGATCCGGGCAAAGCCACAAACCGTACAGTGGTCACTTTTGTCGGAAATCCCGAAGCGGTAATAGAGGCCGCATTCCGCGCAATTAAGAAAGCGGGGGAAGTGATTGACATGCGCCACCACACGGGCGAGCATCCGCGGATGGGTGCCACCGACGTGTGTCCGCTCATTCCGGTTTCGGGAATTTCCATGGAGCAAACAGCAGCGTATGCCAAAAAACTGGGAGAGCGCGTGGGCAATGAACTCGGCATCCCGGTGTACCTCTATGAACATGCACAATCAAATCCGGCACGTAAAAATCTATCAGTGATCCGCGGCGGGGAGTACGAAGGGTTCTTCAAGAAAATTAAACAACCGGAGTGGAAACCGGATTTCGGACCGGATGAATTTCCCGCCTCCACCGGCGCAACCGTAATCGGCGCACGCGAATTCCTCGTGGCCTACAATGTAAATCTTAACACCACTTCTGTCCGGCGAGCCAATGCAGTGGCATTCGACATTCGTGAAGCCGGAAGAAAAGTGAAAGATGAAAACGGAAATGAGGTGGTGAAACCCGGCAAGTTGAAAGCGGTGAAAGCCATCGGATGGTTTATTGAAGAATATGGTATCGCACAGGTAAGCATCAATCTCACCAACATCAGCATCACACCCGTGCACATGGCATTTGATGAATGTGTGAAGAGCGCCGATTCCAGGGGGCTGCGTGTTACCGGTTCGGAATTGGTGGGACTAATTCCGTTGCAGGCCCTGCTCGATGCCGGTAAATATTTTTTGAATAAACAGAAACGAAGCGTGGGGGTGAGCGAAGAAGAACTCATCCGCCTGGCGGTGAAATCGCTCGGTCTCGATGAACTCTCGCCATTTGATCCCTACAAGAAAATCATTGAGTACCTGCTGCGTGATGAGAAGCAAAACAAGCTGGTCAAAATGAACCTGCGTGAATTCGCCAATGAAACGGCGAGTGAATCGCCCGCGCCGGGCGGCGGATCCATTTCGGCATACCTCGGTTCGCTCGGTGTTTCACTGGCCACCATGGTGGCCAATCTTTCCTCCCACAAAAAAGTATGGGATGAACGATGGGAAGAATTTTCGAAGTGGGCCGAAACAGGTCAGCAACTCAAAGACGCCTTGCTGAAAATGGTGGATGAAGACACGCATGCCTTCAACCGCATCATGGAAAGTTTTTCATTACCGAAAGGAAGTGATGAAGAAAAGAAGCGGCGCACGGATGCCATTCAGTCGGCCACCAAAAATGCGATTGAAGTACCGCTGAAGGTGATGCAACTCTCCTGTGATTCTTTCGACATCATCGAGGCCATGGCTAAAAACGGCAACCCCAATTCCGTTTCTGATGCAGGTGTTGGTGCGCTGTGCGCGCGCAGCGCCGTGATCGGCGCCTTCCTGAACGTTAAGATCAATGCGGGCGGGCTGAAGGATGAAGCGGCAAGAAACAACTACCTGAAATCAGCAGAGGAACTTAAGGCCAAAGCCATGGTACGCGAAGCGGAAATTCTGAAGATAGTGGAAAGCAAAATGAACGAAGGATCCTGAACGAACTGCTTGTTCGCCTTGTCACTGCTTAACCAATTTACCTCTCAATGATTGATGGATTCCATTCACGGTAATGAAATAAATTCCCTGAGGCAATGCGCTGAGGTCAAGTGACAGTTCGTTCTCACCTTCCTGCATTTTGAAATGGGCGGTGCGCATCAACTGCCCTGAAGCGGATGTGATTTCCACCGTGCCCGTGCCTCCGGATTTCATGTTAAACCATACGGTTGCCGCATGGGTCGCAGGATTAGGAAAAATTTTCAGGTCATTAAGTGATGAAGATTGCAGCTCACCCATTCCTGACAGCATGGTGTTCAGCAATTGCAGTACTGCCGCTTCACCGTTCCATTTGAAATGAACATAAAGAATATCTGCACTTGCATCAAAATAGACGGCAGAATCTGCAGCGCCGAATTCATCGAGTGTAGACTTGAATGGAAGATCGGTTCCATTGAGCAACACATTCGTCGGCGCATCAAGCAGGCGCTGAAACTGGAAATTCATTTCTCTCATTTGCGGCGCACCTGCAAAGCTGTTGCCGCTCTTCGAAAGATTCACTGTTATCAGATGCCAGTCCACCGTTCCGGCAAGTGAAATGAGATCATAGCCCGCGTTGGCAAGCGCCTCCGCATCTTTCCCATCATCATCGTAAATGAAGCAGGAAGATTGCGGAACTGATAGCTCCGGATAATATTTCACGATCAGCGTATCCGTATTGTAAGCGGAAAGCGTTTTCAATGGTGGCACCATGGGGATAAAACTTCCTGCCTTGATAAAAAGTGGCAGTACATCGAGTGCAGCACTAACCGTTGCTGTTGTTCCTCCCTCATATTCCTGCGTATTGTTCCAGTAGTTGATCCATTTCCCCGATGGAAAAATAACAGATCGTGAAGTGACCCCTGAAGCAATCACCGGCGCCACCATCATATTCTCACCCCACAAAAACTGATCGTTGATGTTTGACAATGCCTCGTTCCACGGCTCATAAAAATTAAGAGGGCGTGCAAGCGGAGTTCCGCGCGTTGCATTCTGATAAGCGAGTGAATAGTTATACGGAGTGAGTTGATACCGGAGCGACACATATTTGCGCACCGTGTTCTGGCAGGTTGTGGAATAGTAAACCGGTTCAGTCGGCACGCCTTCACCGTGTGCCCGTTCCACCGGGGCGAATGCGCCGAGTTCCTGCCAGCGCGTGTAGAGCTCTTCATTTTGGCCACCACCGGTAAACCCGCCAATATCAGAATGCATGTACCCCACACCGCTCATGCTCATACCCAGCATGATGGGAATCTGCGCTTTCAGTCCGTCGAAACTTCTTTGAATGTCTCCCGACCACGGGAAAACGGAATATCGCTGCATGCCGGCATAGCCGCTCCTGGTAAGATTGAACAGGCGCTCCTGCGGATGGTATTGCTTATACTTTTCAAACAGCATCTCGGCCCAAATGAGTGAATACACATTGTGAACAGTGCGCGCCGATCCGATGGAGTGATAGAGACCCGAAGGATGATTTTCCGGCTCACCGAGATCGCACCACCATCCACCAGCCCCTTCGGTAATGCGGCCATCATAAAAATTCCACATCCAATTCTGCGATTCTGCTGAAAACATGTCGAGCAATCCGGCGCTCCCTGCCCAAAAATTCCCGATCACGAATTCGTTGCCGTTTACATCCGTTGCGAGATATCCGTTGCTGTTAGCGGTGGAATAGTTGGAAGAATTCAGAGTGATGTAGGGCTCGGTGATCAGGATGGTTTTGATTCCCAGGGAATCGAAGTCATGCATCATGTCAACCGGTTGCTGCCATTTAGAGTAATCCCAGTCAAGATTTCCCATGGTGGATGGTGAACCGAACCAATACAGATCAAGCACCAGCGCATCCATTGGAAAATTCTTCGACTGCATCTGGCTTACAATACTCCGCGCTTCCGTTTCATTCTGATACCCGTATTTCGATTGAATGTATCCCAGCGCCCATCTGGGTGGCAATGGTTGTCTGCCGGTGAGTTGAGTGTATTGGTTCAGAATCTCTTCATTCGAACTTCCGCCGATGAAGAAATAACTGAAGGCACCCGATTCAAAGGTGTAATTCAATACATCAGAAATGGAATTGCCGAAATCCCAGTTGCCGGGTGAGTAATTATCCATGTACAACGCATACCCATTGGTGGAGATCACAAGAGGAATGTTGATGTTCAGAGTTGATGCTCCGAACGAATAGCCATAATTCGCCGAGTTGTAGCTGGAGAATTTCTTCCCCCGCCGGTCCACATCTATGGCCCGTGAGCCGGTGCCATAGAGGTGTTCCGTTTCATTAAGATATGATCTGAAACCACCGCCCTGGTAATTCTGATAGATGCCTGATTCTTCTTTCAGCAGAGTATCACCACTGAATAAGTAAGTAAGCCGTACAGGGAATTTAGTGATTAGAACCGTAATGCTATCCGTCGAAAACTCGAGGTGATCGCTGAACTCCTGCACCATAGCACCACTGTAATTCGGCTCCATGACTACGCTGAATGATGAATCAGGATTTGCCTCAGCCGGCGGCTGCAGTGCCACCTGAATCATGTTGGAGGTAAACGGCCGAAGTGTAATCGTTCCGGTTTCCGTTTGCACGGTGAGTGATGATCCGGAAAGTGAGTAGGACTGGTAATCGCCCATCACCTGGAGGTTGATGGCATAGTAGATATCGGAGTTATCTTCCGATCGTCCCACAATGGATCCATTCACGTTGCGAAACACAAAAGCCAGCGACGTCACCTGCTCGCCATCATTGATGCCATAGAAACTCTTAATGTGATATTTGATGCGATAGAGATCATTGCCGAGACTTTCCATGAGGGTAGTTGAATCAAAGGTGCCCCAGTCATCAACTACATGCTTCCAGTCATTGCCGTTTTGACTCTCGGTAGTGAGCACGCCGGTATGGGCAAAAACATCACCGGTATATCCGGCCAATGCCCCGTTTCCTTCCTGGGCGTTATAAATAATCGTCACGGTGTCATTGGTAACCGGAAATTCAGGATCAACCGTTAAGATTTGGCCCCATGCTACATTCAACGGAAAAACGAACAGGAAGTACCACTTCTTCATAGCCGGCAAAAAAACACAGATTCATGCAATTTGTTTCGGCTTTAAGAAAATTACTGCGCATGTATTGCAATGAATCTCACTGAACTGAAGATCATAATTGCATTACATTTGCGCCTTCTCCGGAAAAACAGAACGGAGCCAACCAGAAAATCAATTCCAAATCAAAATGAAAAAATCAGTTTTCGGCATTATGGCTTTTGCAGTTATAATGACCTCAGCAAATTCGTGCGCGAAACATGAAAAAGACCAACTCATTGGTAAATGGCGAATTGCCAGTGTAGAATTTCAGCAGTTTAAGCAGCAAGCGATGTATGATGAACAGCAGATTGCCATGCTGCAGGATTCCATCAAAGCAAATACCGATACGGCCAAGCTGTCCCGCTTCCAGCGTATACTGGAAAATACCCAAAAACGCGCGGAGCAAATGAAACAGCAACAGGACACCATGATTGCCAAGAGCCGCTGGGAATTCATGAGCAACGGTGATTTCAAGGCCAGCGAAATGCAGGGCGAGAACAAAGGCATCTGGTCATACGATGAAGATAAAGGAATCCTGTTTACTATCATTGACGAACGCACTTCCTCCGTACACGTGAAGTTCAAAGCGGACACCATGGTGCTTGAACTCGATTCACTCAATTACATGAAGTTTGTAAAGTCAACAGATTAATCACCGGCAAATACTTTTTCAAGAGAGCTCCCGAAACCGGGGGCTCTTTTATTTTTATGACGGTACTCTATACCTTTCACAATTCAAACCACTTCACTCCGTGAGAAACATCCTGGTAAAAAATGAATTCGCTCATAAGAAAGGAACACAGTGGCGCGGTCATGAGGTTCAGCGCATCGAGGCATTCACTGATGCCGTTTTCGCCTTTGCCGTAACACTGCTTGCCGTTTCGCTGGAAGTGCCTAAGAGTTTTGATGAACTTCTCGAAACAATGAAGGGCTTCCTTGGCTTTGCTTTTACGTTTGCCATCCTTTTCGTTTTCTGGTACCGGCAGTATATCTTCTTCAGGAAATACGGCATTGATGACAAAACCATCATCGCATATAACGGCGTTCTGCTTTGTGCTGTATTGTTTTTCATTTACCCTTTCAAGTTCATGTCCTACCTCATTGTGTCCATGGTGTTTTACCGATCGGATGAGCGCCTGCATGAGATCATTAACGTGGACCGCATGCCGGAACTGCTGTCGCTGTATTATTTCGGAATCGGCCTCATGAACGGAACATTGGGTTTGATGTATCGTCACGCGCTCAGGTACCGGCAACACCTGCTGCTGAATGAGGAGGAAGAAAAAGAAGCCGTAGAGCAGTACATCAGCGGCATGCTGTCCATTGTGCTGTTTGGTTTCATGATTCTCCTGTTGTTTATTCTACCCGGCTACCTCACTTCTTTTTCCATCTTCCCAATCTTCCTTTTACCCATCAGCACCCGACTGATGAAAAGAAAATCATTTAACGCGGCGAAATATCTTCCGCCGGCTGTGCCACCTGTGCAGGAAGCATAATGCCGTTACCTGAGTGAGCGGTAAAAAAAGATGAGATCCGTTGGAGGAATTTCTGCAACACCAACTTGTCGCAGCATCGTTACCAATTGCCCGCGGTGGTAGGTGGAATGGTTGAAGACATGAGCGAATACCTGGTAGAGAGATGAAGTAACGATACCACCTTTAAGCGTGGAATATTTTTTTATTTCCAGCAATGAATCCTCAGCGGTAGCTTCTGCCAGTTCTTTGAGCCGGTACGACGATTGGCGGATTCCATCCATCATTTCCTGATTCGTTCCCTGAAAGTTTTCAGTCGGCAGCGCGGCCGGTGAAAATCCTTCCACCCGCCTGATCCAAACTTCCTGAGCGCCCCACAGGTGCAGTACGGTTTTCCGTATGGAAGAAAAACTGCTTACGATTTCGCGGTTCATCTGTTCATCACTGAGCGATTCCATCGCGGAACAAATACGATCATTCGCCCACACATTGAATGCGGCAAATTCCTCAATAAATTTCTTCATGCCGCCAAAGTAGAGATTATGCCGCTTTGGCTGCATGCCGTTGCGGCCACCGTAAATTTGCTGCAAATAAAAATCCATGGATCTCAAATTCGGCAGTGTCTGCGTTCGTAACCCAAAGACACCCTTCCCCTATTCCCAACCGCACATGGAGCCGATTGTGGCCACCACTACCTTCAGCTATGATGATCCGGAGGCGCTCATGGAAATTTTCCTCGGGGAGAAAAAAGGATTTGTCTATTCCCGGTGGAGTAACCCCACCATTGAAGCCGCGGAGTTGAAGATTGCCGCTCTGGAGAGCTGTGGATTAAAAGATGACACAGGAAATCCGTTGATGCTGAAAGCCCGCCTCTTCAGTTCAGGCATGGGAGCCATCAGCACGCTGTTCCTTTCCGCCATGAAACCGGGCGATAAAGTAATAGTGCAGGGGAATCTTTACGGAGGCACCAATGAGTTGCTCGTAAAAATTCTTTCGCCGCTTGGCATTCAGCCGGTGATTACTGATTTGAAGCAACCGGAAGAAGTGAAAAAACAATGCAAAGATCCGGGGGTGAAGATGATCTATATTGAAACGCCGGCAAACCCCACCATTGATTGTTATGATATTGAAGCGCTCACTGCCATTGCAAAGGAGAACGGGCAACTCGTTACCGTTGACAATACATTCGCCACACCTTACCTGCAGCAACCGTTTCGGTTCGGGGTAGATTTTGTGGTACACAGCACCACCAAGTTTCTGAACGGTCACGGTAACTCCATCAGCGGAGCGCTGGTTGCACGTGATGAATCATTTATGGATCAGGTTGTATTCAACTATCTGAAATTACTGGGCACCAACAGCAATGCTTTCGACGCGTGGCTGCTGAACCAGGGTATGAAAACCCTTGAAGTAAGAATGGACCGTCATTGTTCTAACGCCATGGCCATGGCGCAATTTCTCAGCAGTCATCCGGCTGTTTCAAAAGTCAATTACTGTGGACTGGAATCGCACAGCGATTATGCTGTAGCGAGGAAGCAGATGAAGCAGTTCGGCGGCATGCTGAGCTTTGAATTAAAAGGCGGCCTCACGGCAGGAAAGCGCATGCTGAAAGAAATTCAGCTTTGCCAGCTGGCGGTTTCACTCGGCACGGTGGACACCATCATTCAGCACCCGGCCAGCATGAGCCACGTGGGAGTTAAAAAAGAAATTCGCAAGCAATACGGAATCACCGATGGATTGATCCGGCTGTCCGTTGGTTTGGAGGACATCAGCGACCTGCTGGCAGATATCGGAGGCGCACTCGACACAGTGAAGAACTAAACGGCAATAATTCAGCATTCTCCATTCGAAATGACAATCACATGATCTGGAAGAATCCCATTGATCTCAATGCTCTTAACCACTGGCATCAAAATACCATGCAGCAATACATCGGCATCGAGTTTATTGATTACGGCGATGATTACCTCACCGCGCGCATGCCGGTTGATGAACGAACCAAACAACCGAAAGGTCTTTTGCATGGCGGCGCTAATGTGGTACTCGCCGAATCACTCGGCAGCGTGGCATCCGTTCTGTGCATTGACCGCGAAAAAAACCTTGTTGTGGGACTCGAGATCAACGCAAATCACCTCCGCGCTGTGCGCGATGGATTTGTTACCGGCATTACCCGGCCCATTCACATCGGGCGAAGCACGCATGTATGGGAAATAAAAATTTATGATGAGCAGAACCGGCTTAGCTGCATCAGCCGGATCACCAATGCTATACTCGAAAAGAAATAATGAGGAATTTCAGTAACAAAATCACCGCTTAAGTTGAGCTAAGTTGCACGGGCACCATGACAGAACAGGAACTTTTAAGATACAGTTGCCAGATTCAGCTTCCTGATTTCGGTGAAGCAAAACAGGAGCTGATGAAAAACGCCAGGGTATTGATCGTGGGTGCAGGCGGTCTCGGCTGCCCTGCGGCGCAGTACCTTACCTCATCGGGCGTTGGAACCATTACGCTCGCTGATTTCGATACCATCTCGGTGAGCAACCTCCATCGGCAGATTCTTTACTCTCCGGATGAAGCAGGAATGATGAAAGCTGAGGTGGCATGCCGCAAACTGCAGGAGCAGAATCCGCAAATACAGCTTCTCCCCTTCACTCAAAAAATCACCTTGGAAAATGTGATGAGCATTGTGATGATGCACGATGTGGTGATTGACGGCACCGATAATTTTGAAACCCGTTACCTTCTGAATGATGCGTGTGTGCTGCTGGGTAAGCCATTGGTGTATGGGGCAATTTACCAGTATGAAGGTCAGGTGGCGCTGTTTAATTTTAAGAATGAAGATGGGACCCGTTCGCCTCATTACCGGGATGTATTTCCGCAAGTGGATGCGGCCACGATTGCCGGCTGTGCTGAAGGCGGTGTGATCCCGACACTCGCCGGAATTATTGGTTGTATGCAGGCCAATGAAGTCATTAAAGTGATTACCCAAACCGGTGAACCACTTGCCGGTAAGTTGCTGCTCTTTGATGCACGCACCATGCAATCGAGAATTATTAAAACCGGAAACAAATCGAAACTTGCCATAACGGAAATTACGGAACCGACGCCGGTGCCTTTGCTTACAGTGGAGGCATTAAACGCTGCGGCGAACAAGGATGAATATCTGCTGATTGATGTTCGCACCATCAGCGAGCGGCATGAATTCAACATCGGCGGAACACATATTCCCATTGCTGAATTAGAGCATACAGTTCATCAAATAGAAACCGCTAAAAAGATCGTGTTCTACTGCGCCACAGGAAACAGAAGTGCGGAGGCCGTTAGAATATTTCGCAGGTACTATCCCAATACCGAAGCTTATTCGCTTGAAGGAGGAATGAGAAAATGGAAAGAGGTTTCTGTTAAATCCCCTCTTCATTAGGGATGGATTGTTGCATTACCAATGCTGCCTTAAAATTTGAATGGCGGAATCATTTTCCTTCCTTACAACAACATGAATTGCGATTGGGGTTGCCGCTGAATAATCATTCTGCCGACGACTTTCTTCGCATGGGATTGCAACGAACTTCTTTGGTATGTGAATCTCATATCCGTTGCCTTTATGAATTTGTGGACGGCGCCGGCTTGCACTTTCACCAAACTGTATTCAATAGAAATACATGGTCAGGGCAATCTGCCTGAATGGTACGTCCAATCACAGGCGGTAATAGAATTGCCGGTAAATTGCTTTTCGCTATTTCTTCGGCTTCATCACCTTTACTGTTGGCGAGGCGGTGGCAGTGGAATGCACCGTGAGCGTAGGCCCCTCTGCCAGTTTGAATTTCAAATCACAATCACCCGTAGTGTTGAAGGTAACCTTGGATGTGGTAGATCCGTCAGGTTTCGCAAATGTGACGGTGGCTATTTTTTTTGTGGCATCGTAGGTGGAGAACGTAACCTCATACCCATCCGTCTTCATCTTGTTCTCAAGATCTGCCGGCACCATTTTGTAGCTCTTCAGTAATTTCCGCTTGCGGTCATAGACCTCCACAGTCAGCGTGGAATCTGCGGCGTTACCCGCATTGGTTTTTATAGCGGTTCCCTCTTTTCCTATCACCACTTCGGCAGCATTTCCCTGCGATTCTCCAAAGATGAGATTATTGAGTTCGGCGTAGCGCGGATGCGATTCATATTTCGTAATGGCCGTTTTAAAAGCTTCCCTGTCATCAGCATTAAGAGCTTCCACTTTCTTTTTAAGATCCAGGTAGTGCTGAGTATAGCTAAGTGAATTAACTGCTTCTTCCGGTGGCGGATTCAGCAGCACCCCATATTGATCAACAAGCGATGCCACACTCGCTTGCTGGGCTAAGCTATTCTGATGTATCGAAGAAAATAAAACCAGCGAAAGGCAGAATACGGCAACAGGATTTTTCATGAAAATTGTATTTGGTTCAGTCGGTAAATTCTAATGGATTCAAATGTAAGGAGGTCAGTCCGAATTCAAACCGATTATATTGATAAAATGGTAACAACATCGCCCTTACCGAAAGAATGCACTCCGGTTGTTTCTCTGCTTTCTTATCTAAAAATAAATTGAACCGGCAGCTTGCATTCCCATGTCACACTCGACAAACTATTCAAGTGTCCGGTTCTCTTTAGCTTTGCTCACTGAAAAAAATCACGATGCGCCACATAACACTGTTCCTGCTTTTCTGCGTGTGTTCAACCGCCTATTCACAGGTAAATTTTCAAACCCTCGACTGGCAGCAGGCCAAAGATCTTGCCGGAAAAGAAAACAAATATCTCCTCGTGGATTGCTTCACCACATGGTGCACCTGGTGCAAGGTGATGGATAAACAGACTTTTCCCGATGAAGAAGTTTCACGGTTCATGAATGATAACATGGTGGCCATCAAGATTGACATGGAAAAAGGATTCGGCATTGAACTCGGACACAAGTTTCACATCACCGGCTATCCCACTTATCTGATACTAAATCCGAAAGGTGACCTCGTGAAAGTGAGTATCGGTTACCAGGAAGCCGCCCTGTTTTTAGCCATGCTCAAGGAAAGCACCGACCCTTCAAAGCAGAAAGCGCTGAACGGATATTCTCAGAAAATTCCGGAGTCCTATCCTGATTTCCTCACCGCGTATTGGAAGGACAAGAACAACAAACCCGGTAATGAGCAAATCGCCGCATATCTTGATAAAGCAGAGAACAAATTCTCGGAGGCCTATTGGGCGGTACTCTGCCGGTTCTATGGCATTGACAAAAAATATTTTCAGCAGATCGCTGATAAGAGGGAACGTTATCGCAGTTTATTCGGCACGGATGCAGTGAATGACGCACTGCAATCAGCACTCAACAAAGATTTTTCCAACGCTGTAAAAAACAAGGATGAAGAGATGCTCAATCAGTTCCTCAAACAAATGAATGACTATGAGCTGACCAGCGACCCTGAAACAGTTCTTTTTTACCGCCTGGCCTTCTACCAGCAAACTAAAGACTGGAAGAAACTGATGGAACAGATGGAAGCATACATCCGCATACATGGTGAAGGTGACGTGGCGCTCAACGAATACTGCTGGGCTATTTATGAACAATGCGATGACCCGGCTGTGGTGGAACGTGCTACCGCCATTATGAAGAGTGTGACAGCCGCTCATCCCATGTATGCCGAAACCGATACTTATGCTGCGCTCCTTTACAAATCAAAAAAGTATGACGAAGCGGAAGCCGCGGCGTTAAAGGCCATTGAGCTCGGCAAAGCCGATGGCAGTGATGTATCCTCCACGGAAGAGTTGCTGAAGAAAATCCGGGAAGCGAAACCGAAATAATTCACGCGCCGAAGAGAAGTAAGCATCACTTGGAATGCGGACGGCGTTTCACCAGTCCGCCCTGAATATCCTTCAGACTATTCATCACCACGAAGGCATTCGGATCAATCTTCTGTATTTCTGAATTCAGTTTACTGATCTCAAGCCGCGTTATGGCCGTGAACAGAATTTCAATATCGCGCGTATGGCCGGTTTTGCCAAATCCGCGTTTCCCGGTGTACACTGTAATGCCGCGGCCCAATTTTTCCACGATCATTTTCCTGATCTCTTCGCTGTGCACTGAAACGATGGTAATGCCGGTGTATTCCTCAATACCTTCAATCACGAAGTCAACCGTTCGGGATGCAGCGAGGTATGTGATCATGGAATAGAGCGCCGAATCTATGGAAAGAAAATAAGCTGCAGCAGAGAAGATCATGAGGTTTACCAGGGTGATGATGTCGCCCATCGTAGTGCGAAACCGCCGGCTCAGGTAGAGGGCGAGAATTTCAGTGCCGTCAATCACGCAGCCGCTTCTCACCGCCAACCCGATACCTGCCCCGAGAAAGAATCCGCCGAACGCCGCCACAAGCAACTTATCGTGGGTGACTTCAGGAAAGTGAACCGTTGCCACTACAATGGCCAAGCCGAGGATGGCCAGGGACGTTTTAATGGCAAAGCGAACACCAATAAGCCGGGTGCCCATGAGAATAAATGGCAGGTTTACGAGAACCAGGAAAACGGGCAGCGAAAGTGGCGTGAGTTCAGAAAGCAACAATGAAATACCGGTGGCGCCGCCATCAATAAATTTGTTGGGGAGCAAAAAACTTTCCAGCCCGAATGCTGCCGAAAATATCCCAAGGATTGTCAGGACAATATCTCTGAATAATTTGAGCGCTGTAAGTTTCAACTCACGAAACGCCTTAGCCATGGTATAGTGACTATGAAAGTCCGTGGGCCCTTTGTCACCATTTTTCTTTTTTTTCAGGGCCTGGGCGAATATGCCGGAAAAGAAAGGGTTCATGTTTTGGCTTCTGATTTTACTATTAGAAAAATCCGACTGATTCCATGCCGTTAAACTGCACAGGCAGTCATTGATATTTATTCACCTGACTCAGGATTGGTTAAAAATAGTTGTGCACCGGCACTGTTCCAAAACAATGGAATGAAGTTTCAAAGCGGAAGATTACATTTGCACCATTCTCACAGCAACCTCTATGGAAGAAACAAAAAAGAAATCCCGGAAACTCTGGTACTTTCTCGCCTTTGTATCTATTTGCGCCATGATCGCCATGTTCCAGTTCAAACCGGAATGGAGTTGGGTCACGTTTCCGTTTGTCGGCACTTTCGTAGCCGGTTCAATGGATGTATTGTAGGATCAATTCCGATCCAATCAATCTCATAGGAGTGACATTGCTGCGATCAGCATGAATTGAACAATCATCATTCCGTCCACGATGTACATATAGTAGTAATCGCTTTTACGGGGCGCAGTTTTACTCACAGCATAAAATGTAAGCCCGATGCTCACGAGCATGGCCGCGGCAATCCAGGGCAGCCAGTAAAGAAGAAGCAGGTGACTTAAGGACACAAAAACAAAAGCACCGCTTAGGATTCTGTAAAGGCGAAAGGTTGCCTCTTGTCCATAAACAACAGGAATCGTTTTCACGCCATCGCGCGCGTCAAACACCACGTCGCGTGCATCGAAGCAGAGCGCCAGAATGAAAATGAAAATCGCCCGCTCGATGAGTACCATCCAAATCCTGAAATCAAGCCAATACAATCCCGCATTAAGCGCAGGCAGCAACGCAGTGGTCACACTCCAAACCAGAGTAATGAGAAAGGCCTTGCTGAACCACAGGTTACGTAATCGTTCAAATCGTTTCCCGTGTTTTACCAGCGGTATCTCATAAAATACAGCGACCGCACCGAGAGGAATGAAAATCAATCCCACGGATGCCGGCAATTGAAAAAAGAAAAAACCCATGCCGCCGATGCCGATGATGATAAGCATGAGAAGGGTGAACTGATGCTTGGCCGCCCAGCCGGTGATCTCCCCGCGGTCTTCCGGCTTGATACGCCGAACGCCCATTAGCCGGTGGAAATTGTACAAGGCAAGCGTGGCAAAAAAAATAAAGAAGAAAAGCCCGTCAAATTTTAAAGGCATCTCGAGAATCAGGTAAGTCTCCAGTGCTAGCGAGGCAGCGCAGAGCGAGATAAAGAAGTTTCCGAAGATGACCGGATCGGCAATAAGTCGCACAACTTTCCTCAGGTCTTCGTTCATGCTGCAGCTAATCGTTTGAAGTATTCATCAATGAACATTCAGGAAAATTTCAATCAACTGCCCGGGAAGCGCCACATTCATTTACAATGCCCTGCCTGAAACCCATGCTATCAAAGCGGAATGTTGGTGTGTCGTTTTCTAGGAAGCTGCTCCGCTTTGTTTTGTAACATCTCGAAGGCGCGAATCAGCTTGGTGCGTGTTATTTCAGGGTGAATCACTTCATCCACGAATCCGCGGGCTGCAGCGCCATAAGGGTGGGCGAATTTCTCAGTGAATTCATCCACCTTTTCCTGCAGCTTTTT
Source organism: Bacteroidota bacterium (assembly GCA_018267315.1). Classification (GTDB taxonomy): domain Bacteria; phylum Bacteroidota; class Bacteroidia; order Chitinophagales; family UBA10324; genus JAFDYS01. The sequence continues at coordinate 54,247 of JAFDYS010000011.1, forward strand.
CTCCGGATCGGCCGCTGACTGAATTTCTTTTCTGAAAATTATTTCAGCGGCTCCCTTGGCGCCCATCACGGCAATTTCCGCAGTCGGCCAGGCAAAGTTCATGTCCGCGCCGATGTGCTTCGAGTTCATCACACAATACGCCCCGCCATACGCTTTGCGTGTGATCACGGTGATCTTGGGTACTGTTGCTTCGCAAAAAGCAAAGAGCAGCTTGGCTCCGTTGCTGATAATGCCATTCCATTCCTGATCTGTTCCCGGCATAAAACCCGGCACATCTTCCAATACCAGCAGCGGCACATTGAAGGCGTCGCAAAAGCGCACGAACCGTGCTCCTTTGGCCGAACTCTTGATGTCAAGCACTCCGGCCAATACAGAGGGCTGATTGGCTACCACCCCAATGCTGCGGCCGGCAATGCGCGCGAAACCCACCACGATGTTTTCCGCAAAGTTTTCATGCACTTCAAAAAAACTATCCTGATCCACCAGTTCGCGGATCACTTCTTTCATGTCATACGGCTGATTGGGATTCTGCGGAATGAAGTTGGCAAGCTTTGGCCGAGACTCGTCTTTCGGTTCATAGTCATACACCGGAGCGATTTCTTCGCAGTTCTGCGGAATGTAGCTGAGCAATTGCTTGATGCGTGCCAGGCAGTCCGCTTCATTCGCGGCTACAAAATGTGTAACGCCTGACTTGGTGGCATGCGTCATCGCGCCGCCGAGCTCTTCAAATGTGACTTCTTCATGCGTAACAGTTTTCACCACATTCGGGCCGGTGACAAACATGTAGGAAGTATTTTCCACCATCAGAACGAAATCGGTGATGGCTGGTGAATACACCGCGCCGCCGGCACAGGGTCCCATGATCGCTGATATCTGCGGCACCACTCCGCTGGCAATCGTATTCCGGTAAAATATATCTGCATACCCGCCCAGCGATTCCACACCTTCCTGGATGCGGGCGCCGCCGCTGTCATTTAAGCCGATGATGGGCGCACCGTTCTTCATGGCCATATCCATGATGCGCACAATTTTTTCAGCGTGTGTTTCTGAAAGTGAACCTCCGAAAACGGTGAAGTCCTGTGAGAAAATGTAAACCAGTCTTCCGTTGATGGTGCCGTAGCCGGTGATTACCCCGTCGCCGGGATATTTTTCTTTGTCCATCCCGAAGTTGAGCGCCCGGTGCAATACGAGGTCGCCGATTTCTTCGAACGATCCCTCATCAAGCAACAGGTGAATTCTTTCACGTGCGGTTAGCTTTCCTTTCTTATGCTGATCAGCCACTCTTTTTGCGCCGCCGCCTGCCAGCGATTGCTCCCGTAGCTCTTCCAGCGTCTGCACTTTGTCTTTCATTTTTTGAAGGATTGGTTATTGAAATGTTTCGGTTGCTCGCTAAGATAGTATTACTCCGTTTCCTGAAACGAATTCGAAATTTATTTTTGCAGCAGAAAACATCCGCTATGTTGCAGTCATTCTTTGCAGGCCATTTTGAAACAGCCCTCATTCAGCTGAAGAACGAAATGAACAGTTATACGCATAAAGAAAATGTGTGGAAGCTGGAAGGTCAAATCAAAAACTCAGGCGGTACGCTCTGCCTTCATTTGCTCGGCAACCTCAATCATTTTATCGGTGCCGTGCTGGGCAACAGCGGGTATGTGCGGCAGCGCGAACACGAGTTTGCCGACCGGAATGTTCCCACCGGACAACTCATGAAAGAGATTGATGAACTCATTTACCGGGTGAAGACTATCATCTCCGGTCTTACTGATGAGCAGTTGAACGGCCCTTATCCTCTCAATGATGGCAAGATGTGGAAGACCACAAGCGACCGGCTCATGCAACTGCTTTCACATTTAAATTATCACCTCGGGCAGATTAATTACCACCGCCGGATGATTGAACAGCCGGTGAGTTTACCTGCTGATGTGGAGCAACTGGCGCAGCCCAATCGTTCGTCGGAAGCGGTGAGGTAGTGTCAGACCTGCTTCGTTCTCCAGTTACCATAACGCAGGTATGCGGCACACAGAGAAAATGCCACAATCCAATACAATACCTCTGCCATCCAGATCACCGGCAGTTCAAGTTGAAATTTTACGGCCGTGAAATACACATACACCAGGTAAAACACAATGCATACCACTTCGATCAGGAAGGATATGTTTGTGGCGCCCGTTCCGCTCACAGCAAACACACAGAGTATGGAGAATGAAAACAGCGAGGTGGCCATCACCACCACCGGCAATGTTGAATAGCTGGCCGTAATGAGTTCCCGATCATTGGTGAAAATGGAAAGCAGCGATGACGGCGCGATAAAAACCGCTGCTGCAAATATGGCCGCAAACGATATACTCAGCACCGAAATTTTTTTGATGAGCGGAATGACTTCCTGATGATTCTTCTGACCCATCAGGTTGCTCACCATGGAGTTGGTGGTGGATGCAAGCGCCCAAACCGGAACACCATAAAGGGTGTACAAACTTCTGATGAGATTGGAAACAGCAAGCGGCCGCGAACCCAAATGTTCAATGGCCAGGAAAAAGACATACCACGATCCCACACTGATCATTTGCTGAAACACCAATGGCGCGGATAATTTCATGAGCTGACCGGCGATGGCGAATTTTATTCGTTCAAATTCAAACATGCGGTAATGATGTTTGAACCGCTTCCTGTAGAGATAAATCAAAATGACGATGGTGACTGAAATTTCAGCCAGCGTGGAAGCGAGGCCCGCCCCGGCAATTTCCATTCGCGGAAAGCCAAGCTTACCGAAAACCAAAACAGACAGAAAGAAAATATTCACCACAACCATGACACCGGTAGTCCACGTAGTGACCCGGGTGTTGCCGATGCCGATGAAGAAAGACATAAAGAGAGAATTCAGTAAGCCGAACACGATACCATATGACCGGTAATTCAAAAAATGCACGGCGCGAAGGCGTACTTCTTCAGAATGAACAATGAGCCCCATGGCTTCACCGGAGAAAAAACGAAACATCAAGAATGCCATCACACCGAATGCGAGAATGATGTAGAGCTGCTGATCCACAATTTCACCGATGGCGCCTTCGCGATGTTCGCCTTTTCTGCGCGCCACCACCACCTGCATGCCGGTATTCATGGCATACCCGATCATGAACATGAGGAAATAGAAAATGCCTCCCATGGCACTGGCACCCAGATCATATTCACTTACTCGTCCGATGAAGGCCGTATCTACCAGGTAGATCACATTCTGCCCGAGAGAGCCGAGCATGATTGGCCAGGCAATATTGATGATGTTGCGGTAGGAGGTGAACTTCATCTTGAAAAAAGAAAGGCCGCTTCCGCGGCCTCTTTATGTGGGTGGATGATGGGACTTGAACCCACGACCCCCAGATCCACAATCTGGTGCTCTAACCAGCTGAGCTACAACCACCGTATTACTTCCGATCGCATCACTTCGATTCGCCGAAAGAGGTGCAAAAATAATCTCAATTCATTTCGGAACAATCAATGATTTGTAAGTAGGCGCATACCCGCCCCAGATTCCGAGGCCGCCATTGATGTTTCCCTGTACAAAAACCGGAGTGGCAAATGGATTTCCCTGTCCGTTGATTTCGGATTCAAGCGTTCTCCAGAAATCATATTGCGCACGGTCAATTCCATACCAGCCGACCCCGATGGTATCACCGCGTTGGAAGAGTCCATAGTTATTGAATAAATCAGAGTCAGAACGATTCACGCCGCGGTCAAGAGTGAAGTTGAAAGTGGTGCCGTTCACCAGGTCATCGGAGAATGTGGAATAGTAGCCGGGATAGAAAGGTTCGGAATTCACTTTCGTGAAATAACGAACATAATTCCCCGGTGCTGTCGGATCGCTGTACCGGCACACGAGCCGGATGAGTGTGTCATCAGGATTCTCGCTGCTGGCCGGTTGCCACCACACTGAATCAAGTGGATTGGCTTTCGGGATTGTGGTAACCGAGGTGAGCGTTTTTCCTTCGGCCTGCACTGTGAGGGTATATGTTTTTTCTTCCTGCCCGATAATTCCAAAACCGATGTATGCTGAAACGGTAACTCCTGCGGTATCAAAAAAGAGTTCGGTAAGTGTATCGGTAATCGTTCCGTCAGAAACTATCACCACGGCATCATGCACGAAGAAGTTGGCGATGGAATCAAGATAGAAAGTGGAATAGAAATCAGAATTCTTGCTCAACAGCACATAGGGCGGTTGACCTGTGGAAATATGTCCTTCAACCACCAGTTTTTCTTGTGCCGGAGGAAGGTTGATTGTAATATCCTTTGTACAACTTGCCAGTATGAACACAGCGGCGAGGCAACATATCATGATCCATTCCGCGGTTGACCCGTGTTGCACAAATTCCCTCTTGCTTTTTACGTCGTCGTTCATTTGTTTAAAAACTAAAATTCCAGGTTACACTGGGTATTATCGGAAAAAGACTTACCTGCTTCGCCGAAACCGTAACCGACGGGTCCTGCAGGAATTGTCCTTCATATTGATTGTAAATGAAAAATGGATTGGCCCGGTTGTACACGTTATAAATAGCAAACGACCAGCCATTGCTGAACTTCTTGTTCTTCTTACCTGCTAACGTAGCCGAAACATCGAGCCGGTTGTATGGAGCGAGGCGATAGGAATTGAGTTCGCCATATTCCGTAACTACATTCCCTTCAATAAAATATTTCGCCACGGGCAACGTGTAGGCGATACCGGTTTGATAAATGAACTCGGCGCCCAGGGTCCATCGCTCCGTTAGTTGATATGAAGCCACAATGCTGAGGTTGTGCCGTCGGTCATACCGATAAGGAAAAGTTTTGCCGTCATTCAGGTCAGGAAAGGTGCGGTTCGTGAATGAAAGAGTATAAGAAATCCAACCATTCCACCGGCCGGTTTTCTTGGCTATGTAAAACTCTGCGCCATAAGACTCGCCTTCTCCAAAGACAAAACTCTTCTCCAAATCTTCATTCGCCTGCGGCGTGTATCCTTCTTTATATTCAATCTGATTGTAGAGCTGCTTGTAATAGACCTCCACCGAGGTCTCAAACATATTGGCGCTGAAGTTCCTGAAATATCCCAGCGAATACTGGTTGCCCCGCTGCGGTTTTACAATGAGCGAACTGGGCACCCAAATATCCGTGGGCAGGGTGCTTCCGTTATTGCTCACGAGATGCACGTATTGATTGTTGATCGTGAAAGCGGCCTTAATGGAAGAAACCTCATTAATCAGAAACCTCACCATGATGCGAGGTTCCAGCCCGGTGTAGGTGACCACGTGCTCGCCGTTTTTATATGCAACACTGTCAGTCGGTAGGCCGGTAAACGGATCGGTATTTACAAAGGTGTATGGACCCACCTGGTCGAAAACGGAGAAGCGCAAGCCGCCGCTGAGCTGCCACTGCGGGGTAACGTCCCACTGATCCTGAACATAGAGTGCTCCTTCATGTGCATAGCTCTTCACCACTGGCGAACTGAAAACAACCGTATCGCTGGTGCCGCTGAAACTTTGCGGTTGAAAGATGTGATATGTGTATGCCCCGCCGAAGTCAACTTTGTGTTTCGGGGAAGGAAAAAAGTTGAGATCTAATTTGAAGTTGTAGTCATGAATGCCTGAAAAAAGTTTGAACGAAAAGAAATCCTGCGAGCCGTTCACTTCAAAGTTGTATGCATTGTATATGGCAGAGGCGTTCAGGAAAAGTTTGTTGTTGAACAGGTGGTTCCACCTCAATGTGGTGGTGGCATTTCCCCACGGTGTGTTGAAGTCAATGTAATCATCGTGGTAGCTGAACACATCTCTTCCGAAATAGCCGCTCATATAAAGCCGGTCTTTATCGGAGAATCTGAAATTCACTTTCGCATTCAGGTCGTAGAAATAATATCCGCTGCCACCGAATTCGGTGTTCTTGTAAAACGGTTTCGAGATAACATCAAAGTAGGTTCTTCTGCCCGAAATCATGAAAGATGATTTTCCTTTGATCAGCGGTCCTTCCAGGGTAAGCCGTGAGGCAATAATGCCAATGCCGCCTGTTCCGTGAAATTCCTGGTTGTTTCCTTCCTTCATTTGAATATCCAGCACCGAAGAAATGCGACCACCATATTCCGCCGGCATGCCTTCTTTGAATAGTGTTGCATTGAGGATGGCATCAGAATTAAACACCGAGAAGAAACCAAACAGGTGCGATGAATTGTACACCGTGGCTTCATCGAGCAGAATCAGATTTTGATCAGCACCGCCACCACGCACAAAAAATCCCGTTGAACCTTCACTGCCGCCCTGCACACCGGGAAGCAATTGGATGGTTTTGAGAATATCCTGCTCACCAAATATTACCGGAAGGTTTTTGATCTTCTCCATCGGCAGATCGAACTTACCCATCTGCGAACTGGTGACATTTTCATCTTTGCGTTTTGCTTCCACCACCACTTCCTGCATCAGTTTAGCTTCACTCTTCAGGTTTATGTTGATGCGAACATCGGTACGTAGGTTCACTGTGGTATCAAACGAAGTGAAGCCGATGTAAGAATAAACCAGCGTATAAGTACCGGCGGGTAAGGTGAGGGAATAAAAACCATAGTCATTGGTGTACGTTGCGATCGTTGCACCTTTGACAGCCACGGTGGCCGCAACCAGGTTTTCGCCGGTACCATCCTCCTTCACATACCCGCCTACAGTAACCTTTCCCTGGCTGAATGAATCGAATGATGAAAAAAGAGTGAATAAGAAAACAGAAACAATAACTAACCGTGACATTCTGTGTAAGCGCTGCAAAAGTATGCTCAACGCATTTTACCATGAAATATGCAATCGTTGCGGTGCAAAAAGCACCGCTGAATCCGGGAAATCCCCGATCTGATAAATTTCTGCCGTTGGTTCAGGCGAACAGAACCTTACTTTGGTTTGTCTATTAGCATTCCTTGTATATCTTTGCCGTCCCTAAAAAAATCGCATCCGTTTTCCTTCTCCCGTAGAGAAGGGGTTACGCCGAAAGCGGGACGGATGTGTAAACAAAAAAACCAATACACAACAAGGAATGTCAAATCATTATGAAACCGTAATCATCTTTTCGCCGCTTTTGTCCGATGATGATGTGAAAAGAGAGGTTTCAAAGTACACCAAAATGGTCACCGATGCCGGTTGCACCATCCTGGAGGAGCGCCTGTGGGGCTTACGCCAACTCGCCTATCCCATTGCAGGAAAATCCAACGGCATTTACTTCATCATGGAGTATTCCGGTGGCGGGACAATCGTTCAGAAGCTCGAAGTCGAATTCGGTCGCAATGAAAATGTAATCCGCTGGCTTACCATTCATCTCGACAAATACGGCATTGAGTATAACGACAAGCGCCGCAAAGGACTTGTAGGAAAGAAGAAAGAAGTCCAGGATGAGAAGAAAGAAAAAATGGTTGAACCTTTAACTGCGGGGGTGTAACATGGCAATTCGATCTAACAAAGACATCAAATACCTTACTGCCCAAAAGGTGATCAAGCGGCCTAAGAAGTACTGCCGTTTCAGGAAATACAATATCCGCTACATTGATTACAAGGAGACTGAGTTTCTGCTCAACTTCATCAACGAGCAGGGCAAAATTCTTCCGCGCCGTATCACCGGTAACTCATTGAAATACCAGCGCAAGGTTTCCGAAGCGATCAAGCGCGCCCGGCACCTCGCCCTTCTACCCTATGTTACTGACCTTCTAAAATGATTGAACCATGGAAGTGATTTTATTGCAAGACGTTGATAAACTGGGTAAGGAAAGCGAAATGGTAAAAGTTCGCCCCGGATATGCCCGCAATTACCTCATCCCGCGTAAACTTGCCGTGGTTGCTGATGAGTCACAGAAAAAGATGCTCAGTGAACGCATCAAACAGGAAGACCGCCGCGAAGAGAAGATGCTGAAAGAAATTGCCAAGGTGGTTGACTTGCTGAAAAACACAAAGTACACCATCGGCGCCAAAACCGGTACCAGCGGCAAAATTTTCGGGAGCGTGACCACCATTCAATTGGCTCAGGCGATCAAGAAGCAATCGGGTGTAACGATTGATAGAAAAAAAATCACCCTGCCTGAAGATGTGAGCATGCTGGGTGAATACAAGGCGAACATTGCTCTGCACAAAGATGCCAATGTGGAAGTGGCCTTCGAGGTGGTGGCGGATTAGTTACTGCAATTCATTTTAGAAAGGTCGCTGGTTTCGGCGACCTTTTTTCATTTTGCCTTATTCGTAAATAACGGAAATCCTTCCTGCGGCATCATTTTACTGCTGAATCCGCCCCCATTTAAGCTATCGTTTCATATCCAATGTCATCATGACTTATGATCGTTCTCACATGTAAAGGCAAGACGGGACGATATTTTTGAGAAAAATGCAGAGATATGAAAGCGACTAGTCAATGGGCCAGTTTGGCTATTATGTTCCTGTTCGCTTCGGCATCTATGGCGGGCGCACAAAGCATGATCGATCCCTCCTTCGGTACAAAGGGAGTTGCCACTTTCAAGATCCAAAACATGAACGATGATGTAGCCCAGTCAATCGTTCAGTTGCCAAATGGAAGAATACTTATTGCCGGCAATACCGTTGACCTGATGGGTAATTCCAGCATCGGGATTATCCGCCTTAAACCCAACGGAAAAATTGACCGATCATTCAGCGACTCCGGCGAAGAGCTGATCATCAGCGGCTCCTGCTCTAAAGTGCTGGTTCAACCCGATGAAAAAATACTGCTCGGCGGATGGATCACCCAGGGCACTTCAAAACGGTTATGCGTCTGGCGGCTGAACCCGGATGGCACACCCGATCATGCGTTTGGAACCAACGGATTCAGAAGTGCTGAATTCGGTGGTAACTCCACTTGCAACGCACTGGCACTTCAGCCGGATGGTAAGATTCTCATTGGAGGCAGTGATATGAATTTTTATACCTGCCATTCCACGCTTTCCGTTGCGAGGATAAATGCTGATGGTACGCTTGACAATTCATTCGGCACGGCCGGCAAATTGTCGGTCGCGTTGCCAAATCAAAGTGTGGATTGCCCCGTCATTCTTTTGCAGTCAAATGGAAAAATCATCGTTACCGCCAAACTCGATACCAACATCAACCAGCTTTTTTCTAGAAGCAAATTCTTTTCCATGCGATTGAACGGCGATGGCAGCATAGACAAGTCATTTGCACACGATGGCATTCAGATTCAGAGTAACTCAAATGACGACAACTTCTCCTCTGCCGCTATCCTTAGCGACGGCAGCATTATTCTTGCCGGCGAATCAGAATTCAACGGTTTCAAAAGCGCCAGCGTTCTTTGCCTGTTCCCTGACGGAAATGTGAACCCGAACTTTGGAACCAACGGATGGAAACACATTGATTTCTTTGGCGGAACGCCGCTCATTACGTGCATGGCTGTACAGCAAAATGACAAGGTCATTCTTGCTGGTGTCGCCGACTATCCGAACCAGAGCCACTCCCTCATCGCGACGCGCATCACAGCTGATGGCAGTCTCGATTATTCCTTCGGGAAGCAGGGGATTGATTCCCTGATGCTCACCTCACCTGCTTTACCGGCCGGATGCAATAGTTTGTTTATTCAGGATGACGGGCGCATACTGCTTGGCGGATTCAGAATGGGTGACAGCAATTCATTTTTTGCCGCCCGGCTTCAAAACAATGAACAACCTGTAAAAAATCCGAAAACTGAATCTGCAATTTCAGAAGATCTCATCGCAGAGTTCTCTGCATTTCCTAACCCGATGTCATATGATCCCATGATCGTTTCCATTAACCTGCTCCAACCGGCGCAAATCAATCTTACCGTCAGCGATATGAGCGGCAAACAAATGATCACTCCTATTGTGAAGAACTTAAATGAGGGACCCAACACCGTAGAGATCAACTTCCCTCAGGGACTTGACGCCGGTATGTATTTGTGCGTGCTCCGCGCGATGGAACACACCCGTATCATCAAATTCGAAGTGAAGCAGCAATACCAGCAGTAAGCCAATGATGCATTTGCTTTATTATAAGTTTTGCAACATTAGATTCAGTGACTTCGAACATTTGCATGTAAAATTTTAACCCCCTAAAAGAATTTTAAGATCATTCGCCCTAGTAGCCAGACCAGCTAGTCCTGTTGATTGTATTTATGAAACAATGGAAATTCCCATTTATCTCTTTATGGTAAATTGCTCTATGATGGGCCTATTTATGCGGGCAAGAGATTTCGTTTGGTTATAAAACAAGAAGCACGGGAAGACTGCTTAGTGCGGTTTCATTCAGATATTAACCTTCATTATCCCCGGTGCTGACTGAGTGTTATCAGGGGCAAAGGTGAGTACTCTTATCTTTTTGATTCACTCACATAAGTTCCGGCTTTAACAACCCGGCTAACTATCAAGTATCAGCCATGGATGTGATTTATATCACATTACCGGGCTTAGCCCGAAAATAGTTTTGAAGAAATTATTTGTCATGAAAAAAATTGTCGCATTAGCTGGTTTGATGATCCTATTTCTCATTCACCCGCGTTTACTTTTCGCTCAGGCAACTTTAGATCCCTCCTTTTCACAGGATGGCTGGACAGCCACCAAAATTGACAATTCAAGAGACGACATTGGGCAGTCCGTTGCTATTCAGCCCGACAAGAAAATAGTAGTGGCCGGCAACAGTTTTGACTGGCTAGGCTACTCCAACATCGGAGTCGCCAGGTACAAGCCTAACGGGAAACCGGACCCCACTTTCAACCAAACAGGTATCAAGATTATCAATGATGGCTTTTGCAACGTAGTGGCGATCCAGAATGATGGTAAAATAGTTGTTGGCGGATCGGTGGCACAAGGAAGTTCCACCCTGTTCGGTGTGTGGCGCCTGAATGCCGACGGCTCCACTGATAACACTTTCGGAACAAGCGGATTCAAGAGCATTGCCTTTAGTGGATATGTGATCTGCTTCACCATGCTTATTCAACCGGATGGCAAAATTCTGATCGCCGGAAACGACGGTAACTTTTACGCCGGTCATGCTTCGATGGCAATAGCACGACTCACCACCGATGGTTCACTTGACAACACCTTCAGCGGAGATGGAAAGTTTACACTCAATCTCACCAACAAAAGTCTCCAATGCCAAAAATTGCTCCTGCAACCTGACGGCAAGATCGTTGCTGCCGGAACACTCGACACGATCATTCTTACGGCATTCTTCCAAAACGAATTTTTCTGCACCCGGCTAAATAGCGATGGAACAATGGACAATACATTCGGTGTTAATGGTATTCAACGCCAGCGCAATTCCAACAGCGATAATTGCTATGCAGCCGGCTTGATGCCTGACGGGAAAATCATCCTCGGCGGCTTTTCTGAATTTACCGGATACAACAGCTCGAGCGTGCTGTGCCTGAATCAAAATGGAGCGGTTAACACAAGCTATGGCACCAATGGGTGGACATATATCGATATGTATGGCGGCAGTCAATTCATCACAGGCTTGGCCATTCAAAAGAACGGTAAGGCCGTTTTTGCAGGCTATGTTTATCTGCCGGATCAAAAGAATGCAGTGGTAGTTGGGCGCCTTAAGAAGAACGGAACGCTTGACAACACTTTCACCAGCGGAGGCATGGATACGTTTTTTCTCTCCTCATCTTCCAAACCGGTCGCCTGCAATGATGTGGTGCTTCAGAAAGACAACAACATTGTAATTGCCGGCTACACTACGCTTTCCAATGATGCATTTCTCACCGCACGCATTCTTAATGCAAATCCTTTCAGTAAAGAATCAGACAGTGAACCAATCATCACCAGCTCCATTGCTGATCTGAGCTGCTACCCCAACCCGGTTTCGGTCAATACGATGATTCTGTCATTCAATATGCCATATGCTTCAACGGGTTCCATCAGCATATGTGATATCAACGGACGGCAGATAATCGAACCGGTGATAAAGGAATTTCCGAAGGGACCGAATACTATTGAGTTACGCTTACCTGACCAACTGGCATCGGGCATATACTTCTGCAGATTCAATGTGTCAGAAAAATTCAGCACCCTCAAATTCGAAGTCAAGCAGGAATACCGATAATAGTTAACTCCATCTGCATTTTAAAATGCGCCGGTCTTGCCCAGCAAACCGGCGCATTTTTATGCACGGCTGTAACTTTTAGAGTATCGGTTCGTCTTACACCCGAACAAATTCAAAATCAAGGGGGAAGGAAATGAAAGAGTGTTTACAAGCGTCGTTGTTCTTTACCATAATAGCTGTAACTTTCTAATCTCACAGAACGTCCGCTGCTATGACGGTGCAGGAATACAACCAATGCGTGGAGCAATACGCCGACCGGGTATATCGCTTCATCCTGAAAAACATGAAGAACGCTGACGATGCGCAGGATGTGGTTCAGAACGCATTCGAGATTCTGTGGAAGAATCATGAAGGCGTGAGTTTTGAAAAGAGTCGTTCATACTTGTTTACCGTAGCGTACCATAACATGATTGATCATTTCAGGAAGAAGAAGTTCGACGGAGAGATCGGAGAAGAACATGAAGAACAGGTTCAGGGGAGCAGCTATCAATATACCGGAGCAAAAGCCGCCGTTGAGCTGGCACTTAAAAAGTTGCCGGCCATTCAGCAGCAGGTGGTGATGCTTCGGGATTACGAAGGATACAGTTATGAAGAGATCGGTCAAATAACAGGACTGAATGAATCGCAGGTGAAAGTTTACATCTTCAGAGCCAGAACTGCTTTGAAGAATTTTTTGGTTAGTGCAGAAAATGCCATTTGAGATGAAGATCCATTTGCAGAACTACGAAGAGTATTTCGTCCGCTACCTTGACGGCGAATTGACGCCCGATGAAGTGACGGAAGTGCAGGACTTTCTGATGGCACATCCTGAATTGAACCGGGAACTAGAAGCATTCAGGCAAATGATTCTTCCGGCATCGGATGAAATTTCATTTCCGGGAAAAGATGCCCTGAAGAAAGGAATCACGGCAGCCAACAGCGATGAATATTTGGTGAGAAAAATAGAAGGTGACCTTTCTGCCGCTGAAGAAAAAGAACTGAACGACTTTCTCCGCTTCAACCCTGAGTTTCAAAAGACACTCGGATACTTCGAAGCGACGAAACTGACTGCCGACACCACAGTTTTTTTTCCCAACAAGCGATCACTGAAAAAATCCACCGGCCGCGCCATTCCCATTGGATTCCGTTATCTTATGGCCACTGCTGTGGCTGCATCCTTAGTTGCCGTATTATTGATCAGAGGTGTGCAGTGGAATATCACGGGTGAATCAACCCCGGTGGCTCAACAACAGGATCAACAGCAAAATATCTCCACACCGGATATTGCATCAGACCATGAAAACCAGGTCGCCATGTCCACACCGAATGCAGGGCAAAAAGAAACAGAAGCGAGTGAAAGGAAAACGGTGAATCATGAAAAAAAGATTTCACCGAAGAAACGTGAATCAGCTCCGGCTCTTCTCGCTCAGGTTCCCGAAACGGGATCGCAGGTTGCCGATAATCAACCGCAGCAAATGCAGGCGGATGAACTACACCCGATCAGTAATGGCGGTGCCACACCGATCTATTATCAGGCGCGCCAGAAAAAAGTACTCTACAAAGATGTTGCTGCACCGCAACCAGTTGTTGCTTCGCGCACCACTTCCGGTTCCTCTCCGATCGGTACCCTTGCGGCCGGTCTCGCAACAGATTTACTCAAGTGGAGCGGCCGCGGTGATTATCTGCCCGAATCAACTACCACCGCTTCCGCCGAGAAAAATAAAGAGCCACTCGCGCTGAACCTCGATGCGGATCGGTTTGGGTTTAACACGACCCTTTTCAAGAAACGGGCTGAAAAGAATTCTTCCACCAATTAATAACTCATTGCCATGAAACATTTTGCTATCCTGTTACTTGCCCTCACACCCATCCTCGTTACCGCGCAACAACCGGCTTCACCCGATCCACTGCGTAATGAAATGGATGCCTTCAAGGCAGAAATGCAGGCACAGATGAAAGCGCTGCAGGATTCGATTGCCTCACTGCAGCATCAGTTGGAAAAAGCGCGGGCTTTAAATCCGGAGCATTTCGATTTCAGCTTGCCGGAAGGCAGTGATTTCTTTCAGGAGAATCCATCAAGCGAAGGAGATCATTCGTTCAATTTCGACTTCAGGTGGCCCGATGATTTTCATCTTGAAATGCCCGATGCGCCGGAATTACCGGAGTCACCAACAACACCCGGCGAACTGTATTTCTTCAGGTCACAACCCTACGAGTTTCATTACAGCATGCCGCCGTTTCCGGATATGCCGGACATGCCCGGTGCGCCCCGGCATTACCGCGAACGAAACAGGATGGATGATTTTTTTCACATGCTTCCCTTCTACGATTGGTTCAAAAGCTAAAACATTCACTAATTATCTAACGAAGTCCCATGAAAAAGTTATTGTTGTTTTTGATGATGATGCCGCTGGCTGCCTTCTCACAGTGGACGCCGCAGCAGCAGGAAGAGTACCGCAAGCAAATGGACCAGATGCGCCAGCAAATGGATCAGCAGATGAAACAATTGCAGGATTCATTACGGCAAATGGAAAAAGCCATGAATGAAATTGACTGGTCGGCTTTCGACACAGCACAGTTCAATTTTGACATGCCCGGCATTCCGCCGGTACCACCGCTACCACCGGTTCCTCCGTCACCGGGTTATACGGAACCCTTTCCCGGAGGTGAGGTGTACACCAATGATGATACCACCGAAGTACGATGGGGTAAATGGCATGTAGTGGTTCACGAAGGAGATGATGGAGAGGACAAGGTGAAGGTGTACAAGGATGAAAACTGCTGCGAGGATGAATACGATCATGAAGATTTGAAAAACATCCAAACCAAATTCCTGCTGCTTGACATTGGCGTGAACAACTACTTCGGCAAAGGATTCGATTCGCATTTTCCCGGTTACGAACCCTTTGAACCCAATCCCGGCAAATCGTGGGTGGTGAATATTCATGCTTTCAACCAGCGGCTCAATCTCATTGATCATCACCTGTGGCTATCCTACGGACTCTTTTTCGAATTCAACTCTTACAAGTACAATTCGCAGCAAGTGCTGGTGGCCGACACGAATGCCGTTGCATTCAGCACGTACGATGTCACACTTAAGAAAAATAAACTTTCAACTGATTATGTAGGCGTGCCACTCATGTTGCGTTATGAAAGCAATCCTTCTCACCTCGGCAATTCATTTCATGTGAGTGCCGGCGGATTCTTTGAATACATGATGGGCTCGCGGGTGAAAGTGAAGACCACTTCCAATGATAAGGTGAAGGTGCACGATGATTTTAACGTGAACCCGATTCGTTACGGACTTTCTTTCCGGGCCGGCTACGGTTTTGTGAACATCTATGCGATGTACGGACTTTCTACATTTCTTAAGAACGATGTGGAACCCGTGACTTATCCGTTCTCAGCCGGTTTGGCTTTTGAATTCTGAACTGCCTTTGAAAACAGACGACAGGCGCCGGGTAAATCCGGCGCTTTTTTTTGTAATAGCAGGATGCATCATCAAGACATAGTTACCGCCCTGAATATTCCTAAATTCGCCGAACTTCAATTCACCGGATTACATGAAAATATTTTTTACAATAATTGCAGCGGCATGCCTGTCGCTTACGGCTTCCGCCCAAAACTTCAATCTTGATTTCCGTGGTAACATCCCCTACCCCGGTTATACCTGCTCGAGTTGCTGGGGATACACGGATGACGATGGAACTGAGTATGCCCTCGTGGGCACTTCATTCGGGGTTTCAATCGTTGACATCACCGATCCTGATAACCCGGAGGTGAAATTCAACGTGCTGCACACGCCCAGTTTTTGGAGAGAGATAAAGACCTACGGGCATTATGCTTATGCAACGAATGAAGATGGCGGCGGTTTACTCGTGATGGACCTACAATACCTGCCTGATTCCGTTCCGCAATATTCATTTGTCTATACAGACCCAAACGGCTTCCAGCAGAATGACGGTCATGAATTGTGGATTGATGAAAAAGGGCGGCTCTTTATTGTGGGCGGGGCCTACTGGGGCGCCGGCGCTACGATCTTCGATCTCACGGCTGATCCCATCAATCCTCCCTTTCTCGGTGCGTATGAAAATCATTACATCCACAGCACCTACGTCCGAAACGATACCATGTGGGCCTCTGAAATTTTTGACGGGCAGCTTGAGGTAATTGATGTATCCAATCCCGCCAGCCCGTCGCTGATGGCTTCATGGCACACACCGGGCAACTTCACGCACAACTCATGGCTTACATCCGATGGCAATCATTTGTTCACGGCCGATGAAATTCCCGGGTCATATGTAACCGCGTATGACGTATCGGAACTGGATAATGTGACTGAGGTAGATAAGATTCAATCCACGCCGGGCACCAGCGTTATCGCTCACAACGTTCATTTACTGAATGACACATTCGCCGTAGTGGCCTATTACTGTGATGGCGTCGTGTTGTTTGATGTGGCCCATCCTGATAACATGGTGAAAGTGGGTTCCTACGACACCTACCTTTCTGCCTGCAACGGCTACAATGGCACGTGGGGAGTATATCCCTGGTTCCCTTCAGGAAATATGATTGCATCGAATATCGAAGACGGACTATTCGTACTCACTCCGCATTATACGCAGGCCAGCCGCATCGAAGGCACGGTCACTGATACCACTACGGGTGCATTGCTCAACGGGGTATCGGTGGAAATCCTTAGTACGGATGTTTATGAGTCCACCGATTTGAGCGGCGAATACAAAACAGGGCTCGCTGAATCAGGCCTCTATTCCGTCACGTTTACTAAAGCCGGATACATAACTAAAACAATTGACAATGTTTCACTGAACAGCGGTGA
>JAFDYS010000012.1:0-4582 GCA_018267315.1 Bacteroidota bacterium
TTGTGTTCAACGAGCGATAGAAATCCGTTTGAATTTTTTTCGTTCTGTGGCATTTGAGTCATTGTGGATCTCACTTCATCCAAACGCTCTTCAAGATATTTCTTGATGATCGCTTTTGTTTTCCTGTCAGCTATTAGACTCCCGTCCGTGATATTCCGGGATAAAGCCACTGCGAATTTGAATTCGAAGGAAATCAATTCTGCTGCTCTGTGAATTCTTCGTTGCTGATTCCTTTGTTTACTATGTAATTTGAAAATGTTAGGGTAATTCTTCCCTTGCCGTCGCCGGTTTCCGCTTTCTTCTTTGCAGCATTTGTTCCGATATCAAGAGCGAGCGCTTTGGGCAATTTGAATTTTTCCGTTTCGATGGTGAAGAGCAGTTTGTCCGGAAGCCCGTAAGCCGATGCCGATCCAAACGTGTTCTCAATAAGAATAGTGCCCTGCGATTTGGTGGTGAGCTGCGATTTCATCACCAGTCCTTGCACATCGTCAATCCAGAATTTACCGAGGATGAGGTCGGCGGTATCAGCCAAAGGAATGATGTTGATGATTTTCGTGTTGACCCCGTTCACCGTTTCTTCCCCGGTTTTAATGGCGGTGTATGAGGTGGTGTCGCGTAAGGTGGAAAGCAGGAAGTTGGCATTCTGTTTTGGAAGAATGAGAATGCCTTCGGCTTTCACCTTGAACTTATCCGGCTTCTTGTAAACCACCTTCGCTTTGATTGGGTTTACCTTGATGGAAGGGACATCCACCGTTACCAGAACATCCGCTTTGTAATCGCTGATTTTTGAGAACCGCCGGTTAACTGTGTTGATGATTTGATTGGGCGTCTGCGCCTGTATTGTTCCTTCACACCGGAAGGTGAAAACAAGACACAGGAAGGGCACCAATGAAAATTTACGCGGCCGCAAAAGGGTATTCATCTTTTTAGGGAAATTCAGACCAGTGACGTTACCCGAAGTTGTGTGAAAAATATGAACCGTGAACATCTCGAATCTAATTCAGAATATCTTTTCGGTTAAAGTGCGCCAACGTAATCCCCAGGAACAAGGCAATATGACCTATCAACACCATGACTGAAGCAGTTACGTGTCTCCAATCCACCGGGTCATCAAACATGCCGCGCCAGATCACCATGTGCGTGGTGAACGGGAACGGGCTGATTTTTTCAAACAACGGAAACTCCATGGTTCCGATGATGGTAAAGATGATCACTACAGCCATCGTTGTCACAATAGGTCCTATGGAATTATCTGTATATGCTGAAAGCATGCTGGAGAAAGTGGCCACTACAGAAAGACTCAGGCAGGCAATAAGCAGTGCGGCGCCGAAACGCCACATGGTATCATCAGCACGGAAGATGGAGATGTGATTACTGTTCAGCACAATCAAATCACCATTGCCGAAGATGAGCAATCCCACACCCAGGGAAATCAGTCCCAGCCAAACCACCAGTACCACGGTATAAATATTACCTGCCAGAAATTTTGCCATGATGATGGTGCTTCGTGAAACGGGCTTGGTGGCCAGCAACCGGATCGTTCCCGATGCCGATTCACCGCTTAGCAAATCACCGGTCACGAGAGCCACCAGCAAGGGCATTTGTACGATGAGCGTTTGCAGAATGAGCCAGGTAACGAGATTGCCGTTGATGATCTTGCCTTGTATGCTGAAAGATTGTTCCAGTTGCTGAATAAAGAAGCTCACATAACCGGGTCCGTCAATGTACATCGCCAGGTGAATGGCGGCCACAATGGCGGCGATGGCGGCGAAGCCGATGTAGCTGCGCGGACGCCGGATGATTTTATAAAGTTCTATGGAAACGAGTGACCACATCACGAGGCATCCTGAGTGAGTTTTAAAAAATAATCTTCGAGGTTTCGGCGGTAACTCGTACCGTAAATGGCCAGGCCCGCTCCGTTGAGGAATTGGTTGAGCACCGGAATTTCTTCTTTTGAAATCCGGAATTCAAAATGCCCGCCTGACTTTTTGATCAGTTTATGTTGCCAGGCAGATGATGAGATGAGCGAATTCATTCGTTCCCCATTATCCACCTCGACTGAAACATTTAAATCGTGTGTCGAAAGCAATTCACTCACATTACCCTGCACCACCGCTTTGCCTTTATTGATGATGGCCATGCGCGTGGCTATCTGTTCCACTTCATGCAACAGGTGGGATGAGAGGAAGATGGTTTTTCTTAAATCATTTTTTAAATGCAGGATCAGGTTGCGCACATCAATAATTCCTTGTGGATCTAATCCGGTGGTGGGTTCATCGAGGATGATGAGATCCGGATCATGAATGAGCGTTTGCGCAATGCCGAGGCGCTGCTTCATGCCATGCGAGTAGGTTTTCACTTTGTCCTGCTCTCTTCCTTTCAGACCCACCAATTCCATCAGCTCATGAATTTTTTTCGTCTCCGGCGATTTACCGGAAAGCCGAGCGAAGAGATCCAGGTTTTTTTCGCCCGACAGGTACAGGTAAAAATCAGGGTCTTCAATGATGCAGCCGATCCGCTGTAGAATTTCATGGCGGTTTTGATTCAGTTCCTTTCCGAAAATCGAAATCAAACCTTCACTGGGTTTCACCAATGAGAGCATCATGCGAATGGTGGTGCTTTTGCCGGCGCCGTTGGGACCCAGGAAACCAAAGATGTCGCCTTCAAACACATCGAGGTTAAGATCATCCACGGCGTGCAGGTCGCCGAAGGTTTTAGACAGATGACGAAGCTCTATGATGGGTAAGGGGTGCATGCTGCGGGCGGCAAAAATAGTGGCGGCCCTGTTGAGTTGATGGAGGAATTACTCAACGCTGATGGCGCCGCCCAAATTTAATCCAATAAGAAATCCATGATGGATGTTCCCGCTTTGATCAAAGGAAGTCACATAATCGACTCGTATTATTTTGAACAGATGCTCAATGCCGGCATCTATTTCAAACCAGGTGAGATCAGGCGTGAGCAGCAGATGCCCGCCGGCCACTTCATGCAGGTTGAGTTTTTTGATCAGCGGAATTTTATTGAAGATGAAACCGCCGAAGTGATGCTCGTAGTGTCCTTCCAGCCATGAATCTTTGGTGCTGTAGTCATAGTAAGGGAGCAGTTGATAGCCATCAGCGTAGTGAACGCCGAAAATGGTTTGATTACCCTGGAAGTGCTTGAAGTCAATGATGGTGGCGTTTCGGTTGTTGAGGAATGCACCGGCGGCAACATTCACATTCGCTTCGCCGACCAATCCAAAGTTTAAGGAATGACTGACGGAAAGCTGAAGCAGGTCGAAGTTCACATCACTGCCGAAAGCATAAATCCCTTTGCGGTATTCCACATCTATCGTGGGGTATTTTGAACCCGTGATGATGCGGCGGTTCGGGCGTGAAATGTACGTCTGCCCGAAGGTGACGGATGCTTTGAGATAAATCAGCAGCGCCTGCGTGCGCACAAGGGTGTCCGCATCAGGGTTGTTGAATGAATTGTTGGGTGTAAACGTGTTGTCACCCACCCAGTCCAGTGTTAAGTCAGTTGTATTCTCAAGTGGTACGCGGTCACGCCAGGCGGCAGAGGCGGTGAGATCAAACCCGTTGAACCACTCACGCTCATGACTGAAGGTGATGAACCGGTTCTCATAAATCTTCATGAAGTTCTGTTGCGCCACCAGACTGTAAGCCGCATTTACCAGCTCACTGATGGGTTCATTGCGGTTGATCTGCGTGGGATAAATTCCCACGGAGCCAAACCACTCCTGAAAGTGAATCGGATCATTCTCGTAACTGAAAGAAGCCCGCCCACCCCAGTGCAGGTTGGAAAACCCGTAGCGCACATCCGCATAGGCCGTCCAGCTCTTTGCGTCATCCTCAAAAGTTCTGCGCAGCGTATTACGCAAGGTGAGATTGAAACCTTCCACGGTATTGTAGCTGACGCTCAGCAGCGGGCTTCTCCACGTGTAATCCCAGTGATCATAGCTGTTCTGGTAATTGTAACCCAGCAACAGACTTTGCACTTTGAATTTATTTTTCTCCCGGTCAACAGAATCGAGATACGCTTTGCTGTGCTGAACCGTGTATGTACTGTCTTTCTTCCGGTAATCCTGTTGCTCGGTGGTGGTCAGCGGCACGGGCCGGTTTTCAATCCAGTACAATGAATCTTTCTTGTTGGCATCGTCATTCACCTTAAGTCGTTCGGCATCGAAAAAACCGGGTGGAAAATCCGGAGCGAGGTTGTAGTGCGAGAACACACCGATAAATTTTCCCTCGCCGCTGAAACCCAGTACATCGAGTTTGAACTGCAGCAACTGATTGAATGGCATCCACGCCGTGTCATTCACGCGCCCGAAAGTTTCATTGAAGCGGAGGGAGTCAATAAAATCAAGATGGGCATCTTTCGTCACGAGGAGGTCGAGCGAATGAATGCGCCACTGATCTTCGATGATGTAGATGGTGCCGCTGAACACCGGATCGGTTTTCCGCTTCGGGATCACCTGGATTTTATTCACGAGCAAACCTTCATCGTAAAACGTGCCGAGCAGGCGGTAATCGTAAAACGTGAAGGCGCCTTCGGCGATGGGTGACACCAGTCCGCGTGCCGT
>JAFDYS010000012.1:4605-17023 GCA_018267315.1 Bacteroidota bacterium
GAATTCCAGCTGAAGGCATTGTTGTTGCCGGCCACTTTGGAGGAGAAGACGATCTCTTTCACCTTGTCGGGCTTTTCAAAGTTGTACTGCGATTCGGATTCAGATAAGTAAATGATGCCGAGCATCGATGAATCAATGCCCTGCTTCTTCAGACTCATGCCGAATATTTTTTCCGGAATGCGATCCAGTCCCTGGATGCCTTTGATATACACGTTGCACGAATAGGCTTTCACCTGGTTGAGGTAATATTTCCTCTTCTTCTGAGCCTGGCGGATAATGGCATATGCCGGATCTTCAGTGCCGGCGGTCACGGTCACTTCTTTGAGTGAAACAGATTCCAGTTGAAGTATGGCATTGATGATAAGCGGCTCGTTTTCGAGCGTTATTCTCTCGCTGAACTTTCCGTAGCCGATGTACTGAAACACTATCTCGTAACTTCCTGCAGGCGCTTCAAGCGAATAATATCCGTCCTCATTCGATGTGGTGCCGATGGAAGTATTTTTCAGGTAAACGGTGGCGTAGGCGAGGGGTTGCTGTCTTTCATCCGTCACGCGGCCTTTGATGACAGCCGCTTGAGTAAACAAAGGCAACAGCAGCAGAGCAGGAATGAATTTCATGGCAGCGCGGGCTGCAAGTTAAATTCTGGAAGATGAAACGATCTTTCGTGAAAGGATAACTTTGCACTTCACCATTTCACATGAATCAATACGACGTTACCATCATCGGCTCCGGCCCCGGCGGCTATGTGGCTGCCATCCGCTGCGCACAGCTCGGTATGAAGACTGCCATCATTGAGCGGTATCCCGCCTTAGGCGGGACGTGCACGAATGTGGGCTGCATACCTTCCAAAGCATTGCTCGATTCCACGGAGCATTTCTTCAAAGCCACTCATGAGTTCAAAGAACACGGCATCGAAGCGGCGGGCGTGTCATTGAATTGGAGTCAACTCATGGCAAGGAAAGAAGGCGTGGTGAAAACGAATACGCAGGGACTGTCATTCCTGATGAAGAAAAACAAGATTGATGTGTACACCGGGCATGGGAGTTTCGTTTCGGCCAATAAAATTTCGGTGAAGAAACAAGACGGAACTGTGGAAGAAATTGAAACGAAGAAAACGATCATTGCCACCGGCAGCAAACCATCCACACTGCCCGGAATTGAAATTGACAAAAAGCGCATCATCACATCCACCGAAGCGCTTTCGATGAAAGAGCAACCGCAATCCATGATCGTGATCGGCGGCGGCGTGATCGGTTGCGAATTGGCCAGCGTGTTCGCACGCGCCGGAACCAAGGTGACCATCATCGAGTATTTCGATTCGCTCATCGCAAACATGGATAAAGAATTGGGAAAGGAATTGCAAAAAGTTCTGAAGAAGATGGGAATGGAATTCTTCCTTTCTCACAAAGTGACGGGAGCTGTAGCCGATGAAAACTCAGTTACGGTTTCTGCGGAAAATGCCAAGGGAGAGAAAGCGGAATTCAAAACCGATTATTGTTTGGTCGCCGTCGGAAGAAAACCTTACACAGAGAAACTTGGTCTGGAAAATATCGGAATCGCGCTTGATAAAGGGAGAATTCCTGTAAATGAAAATCTGGAAACCAATGTGAAAGGAATTTATGCCATTGGCGATGTGATTCGCGGAGTGATGCTCGCGCACAAAGCGGAGGATGAAGGCGTGTTTGTTGCAGAGACCATTGCCGGGCAGAAGCCACACATCAACTACAACCTGATTCCCGGGGTGGTGTACACGTGGCCCGAAGTGGCCGCTGTGGGTGCAACCGAAGATGAATTGAAGCAGAAGAACATTGCTTACAACAAAGGATCATTTCCCTTCAAGGCAAGCGGACGCGCGAGAGCATCCATGGACACGGATGGTTTGATAAAAGTTTTGGCACATAAGGAGACCGATGAAATCCTCGGCGTGCACATGATAGGCGCACGTGCAGCTGACATGATTGCTGAGGGAGTATTGGCCA
The DNA here is from genome assembly GCA_018267315.1 of Bacteroidota bacterium. Taxonomy (GTDB): domain Bacteria; phylum Bacteroidota; class Bacteroidia; order Chitinophagales; family UBA10324; genus JAFDYS01. The sequence goes on from JAFDYS010000012.1 coordinate 6,585, forward strand.
TGGAGTTCCGTGCTTCAGCGGAAGACATTTACCGAAGCAGCCATGCGCATCCCACGTTTACTGAAGCATTCAAAGAAGCGTGCATGCTGGCGAGTGAGGGGAGGACGATTCACTTGTGAGCAGCAGAACTACAATTGTTATTTCCAAATCGTCACTGTTCCTGATTTGCCGACTAAATACATGTCATTAAATCCGTCGAGTGATTTATACAAGCCAAATACTGGTGTTGCACTTATGTTTTCAGAATCACTCATGAGCGTCCATGTTTCTCCGCCGTCATTCGTGTAAACATCATAATTGTGTCGGGAAATCGCATATCCTTCGGTGGCGTTTCTAAAACGTATATCGCTTAGTGATTCACCTTCGCCGAGAATATCTTTGTATCTGTACTTTTCTTCCCATGTAGTTCCGCCATCACTGGTTTTGAGAATTACGGGTTCCTTTCCCATTCCAATCTGATCAAAATATCCTGCAGCCCATCCATTATTTTCATTACTAAACCATACGGTGCTCATGTAATAATTAATTGAATCGAAAACATTTGACCATGAAGAGCCGCCGTCAATTGTTCTCCAGATGCAACGATAGCCGCCGTCGTTTGCTACTGCAATTCCGGTTGTTGAATTGGTGAAATAGAAATCAAGAAATGAAACATCCTCTGTGTTGATGGTTGTCCATGTTTGGCCGCCATCGGTGGTTTTGAAAATCATTTCGTAACCGCTTATAAATCCTATTTCACTGTCCTCGAACCAAATTGCATTGCCGATGTAACCAGGAAGAATCAGTTGCGACCATGTGTGGCCTCCATCATTTGTTTTGAAGGCAGCATTCACTGAAAGTGCATAGCCATTTTGTGTGTCGGTGAAATCAAGTTTCAAAAATTTTTTTTCTATGGAGGTGGAATCCCATGTTTGGCCGCCATTGGTAGTATGCCATAGCTTGCCATTGTCATCGGCTAACCATCCTTCATTATCGTTAATAAATGCTGACGCCACCAATGTGCCATTGGTAATGGCTGAATTTTGAAATACTTGAGCGGAAACATTAAAACTTAGCGCCAGTCCACCTAAGAAGAAAGCAATTGATTTCATGAAGTTATTTTTTTATATTCTTTCATTGAATGATTACTTTGATAACTGAAGTCCGTTCATTGGCATGCAGGCGCAGCAAATAAATTCCTGCTGATAATTTCCCTGCATTCATTGTTACCTGATGGTCTCCGGCGTTTAAATCTTCATCGAGCACCGTGTTTATTTTTCGGTTGGCCAAATCAAACAATTCAATCGTGGTTTGCGAATTTTCGCGGAGTGAAAGCGAAATGTTAGTTGAAGAAGAAAAAGGATTCGGAAAAACGACGAATGAAATTTCATCGCTATCATTTCCATCTTCAAGTTTCAATGGTTTTGTTGTGAAATTTTGTATCGCGCTCCAGTCAGAAGAAGTATTTGCGGCAGCATCGCAAACCGATTTTACTGACCAGTCATATTCAGTATTTGGCACTAGTCCTGTGATCTTTTTGTAATTCGACAGTGCAGTAATTTTTGTCCAGGGATTGGTGCCAGTCTTGCGATAACGGATACTATAGGTTTGCGCACCCGACACTGCAATCCAGTTCACTTTTACAGAAGTAGATTTGATGTTGGTGACGGTAAGACCAGTGGGTGCTTCGCAGCCGGGAGTGAATTCATAAAAATCCTTTAACAATCCGGTGTAATTTCCCACGCTGTCTCCAATTCCAATGTATCCTTTATTGTTGATGGAAAAGCCAATGCCTTCCCATCTGCCAGGTCCTTCAAAACCTGCCATTTGCGTCCATGAATTACTGGTGGTATCATACTCCCACAAATCTGAATACAAACTGTCGAGATCTATATTGACACCTGTGCCTACATATCCTTTTCCATTAATCGCAAAGCCGGCAGGTCCGCGCCTGTTGCCTCCGGCAAAATCAGCTTTTTGTGTCCATTGATCCGTAGCGGGATCGTAACTCCACAGTTGGTTTTCATAAATACTGCTGTTGTAACCGCAACAAACATATCCTTTGTTGCCGATTGAGAATGCAGCTACCTTGCTAATGCCTATGTGAAAGTCGGCTTTTTGTGTCCATTGATTAGTGGCTGGATCATATTCATACCAGTCTTTTTTTCTTTGGTAGAAGTTGTTGGTACCTTCCCCAAGTCCCATGTAACCCTTGCCCCCAATGCTGAAACCGCAACCGTAGCGTCGCGTTTTGCCGGGAAATTTCTTTTTTTCCGTCCATGCATTAGTTACAGGATCGTATTCCCAAAAATCAGTCAGGTTAGGATCACCGGTTCCTACATAGCCTTTGTCACCAATAGAAAAACCAATGGCGCCACTTCGAATGCCTCCCCCGAAGTCAGCTATTTGCGTCCAGATATCATCCACGGGATCATACTTCCAAAAATCTTTCCGTGCACCCTCCAATAATTTATCTCCGGTTCCAACATAGCCAAACCCCCCAATACCAAATGCTACGGCGTTAGTTCTTTCTTGGCCACTATAATCTGTGACTTGCTCCCACTTCCCCTGGGAAAAGGAAGAAGAATACAGATCGAGCATCCCAGCGGACAAGAGAATTATTTTTAATTGTTTCATGCTTCGAAATTTTAATAGTTATACTACTACTTGTTGCTGTGCATCTTTAATCTTTTGGGATGATAATTTTTTTCGAAAAACAATTGTTCTGACCAATCATTTTCAGGCAATAAATCCCGCCGCTTAGATTGTCGAGCGCTATTTGTTTATTAAGAGAGCCGTTTTCGGCCGTTAATTTAAGATTCTCCACCTGCTGACCTGTTGCATCCAAGATCAGGAGATGGAATGGTTGCGGATTCTTATCTTTTAGTTGAAGCGACAACTTAAATGTACCGTCCGTTGGATTAGGAAAAACAAACAGCAAGTCGTTATCGGATTCGGATTCGCTTTGATCGAGCTTACAGGAAAGGGTGTAAGAAGTACCGCTTACGGGTGAACTCAAAATAGTGGGAGAGCACCGGGTAGTAACGTCCCAGTTATAAAGCGTTGTTCCTGACGAAAGCAGAGGAGTATTGTAAAAAGTGTTCGTAGTATAAACAGTAGTCCAGCTGCCACCCGACGGCTTGTAACGTAACCTGTAAGTGGCACCGCAATTAATTCCGTCCCATACAAAGCGTATATGGCAGCCCTTGATAGCTGTGGCATGTAAATTTGTGGGCGGAGAGCAATGAGTGAGTTCAAATTTGACTACATAAATATCTTTATGACCAGAGTTGGTGGTATAACCAACAAGAATGTACGACCCATCCAACACTTTTTTTATACTATAAGCACCATCATTGTCACTGCTTCCAACAGACTCGTTCCAGTCCAGTGAGCCAGTGCTGGTGTTCACGTGCGCCAGCCATATATCTTCCGTTTCAGAAGCACTGCACACATAATGATTGCAGCTTACCTGGCAATTTGTGCAAGCTTGATTATCGGCAGGATCAGTGTCAAGATAATTGGACTTTGTTATGCCTGCCAATAAATAACCATCGCAGGTTTGTACCGAACTTTGTCCGTTGTCCTGCCAATATCCTCCGTAAGCAGCACCCGTATTGGCATTAACACATACTCCGGCAAAAGTTGCATCAGAAGTAAAAGAAGGATCGGTTTTTACTGCCCAAAAATCATGTTGCTTGTTAGTGAAGCAAGTTCCGATTTTGACCGACGGATGCTGTACTCCAAGCGAGAGATAGCCATCATTTTGGTCACAATTGTCAAAAGTCGAATGCCACTGCATGATATTACTCGAACTATAGTCCCACAAATAAGAAGAACTTATGTTTCCATAGGTCTGCTCCGCCGGAGTACTAAAGTTGGAAGGAATGTTGAACAGATGTAACTGTTCGTCGCCGTGGTTGTTTGGATCATAGGATTGACAGGGGCCTGAGACGATGTAATTGCCCGTATAACAATCAATGAGCAAGCTTAGTGCAAAATCAAGACCTGCATTTGATCCGTGATAAATTTTTGAATTGGTACTTACATTCAAGCTACCGTTACCGGGAGAAACTTTAAAGACCCAAACATCGCCATCGCCTTGCGTGCTTGCACTGGATGGAATGTCATGGTCATTGTATTGCGCTTTTCCTACCACAACGTAGTCGCCATTTCCATCTTCTTTTACATCATAAGCGGCATCTGAGCCGCTGCTTCCATATTCAATGAGCGGAACAGGTGAAGGCCATCCGGGAGCAGGATTTCCATCAAAAGTGTACTTGAGTAGCACAGCATTTGTTTTATTGTTAACGCCGGTTATGTACGTTGATGTTTTTGCCGATCCGCAAATAAGTAAGTAGCCATCGCTGGTCTGTTCTGCAGAATAAGCTACATCCACATCACCATCAACGTCAATTATTTTTGGCCATCCTGATAGTGTGCTTCCAGTCGGACCTACACAAGTTATGTATATATCAGAACCTGTGCTTCCACCCTGATCTGTTGAACCTACAATTACGAAACCATCATCCTTATCTGAGTCTGGGTCAGAGGATGAAGGGTTGTCAATGGGCTCCACATCACGCGCAACATCATCGGTGAATGGTCCTGGATTTAAAGTGAGTTTAAATGCTGCACTGCTGGTGGTGGTGATATTGACTTCTGAACCACACAAACATTGGGCTGAAGTGATTGAAGTTTGAAGCAACAGACAAGAGCAAATTATTAGGATGGCTGAGTAGAGTAGTTTCATTTACGAGGAATTTCGGATAGAAGAAAAACAGAATTAACAATTCGAATGTAATGATATTTTATGAAGCCAAGGGTACCTTTCTTTTTTTATCTTTATTGTTTATGGAGAAATCCTCTATTGAACAAAATCTTTTTCAACTCACTTCTGATTTTGTTCAGCACACGTCGCAACACATTTTTCTGACAGGAAAAGCAGGCACCGGCAAAACCACTTTCCTCAAACACATCCGTGAGCACTGCGAAAAGAAAATGGTGGTGGTGGCGCCTACGGGGGTGGCGGCGATAAATGCCGGTGGTGTAACGGCCCATTCATTTTTTCAATTGCCGCTCGGCAGTTTCATTCCCGGATCATTTCGCGGCGCGTTTCATTCGCAAACGGCCATCACCGATCGTCATCATCTGCTCAGCCACCTGCGTATCAGCAATGAGAAGCGTGACCTGATGCAGAATCTCGACCTCGTGGTGATTGACGAAGTGAGCATGCTGCGGGCTGACATGCTCGATGCCATTGATACCGTGCTTCGTCATGTAAGAAGAAATCAGCGCGAAGCATTCGGAGGAGTGCAGATGCTTTTCATCGGCGACTTGTATCAGTTGCCTCCGGTGGTAAAAGAGGAGGAGTGGAAATTATTGAGTGAGTATTATGAATCTCCTTTCTTTTTCGGAGCACAGGTTTTCAGGCAGGCAGAACCCATCTGCATTGAACTGAAGAAGGTTTACAGGCAAAGTGATGAGAAGTTCATTCATCTTCTGAATCGTGTTCGCAACAACAGGGTGGATGAAGATGATTTTGAAAAACTGCATCAGCGATACCAACCCTCATTCCGCCCCAAACCCGAGGACCGCTACATCACGCTCACCACGCACAACTACAAGGCCGATGAGATCAATGCACGGGAACTGCGGCGCTTGCCGGGCAAAGAATTTCTGTGTGAGGCCAAAGTGGACGGCGAGTTTCCGGACCGCAATTTTCCGGTGGAGAAAACGCTGCGGCTGAAGCCGGGCGCGCAAATTATGTTTGTTAGAAATGACACTGAAGAGAAAAAATATTTCAACGGGAAGATCGGCATCATCAAATCCATTGCGGAAGAAGAGGATGAGGAATTTCTCGAAGTGGAATTCCCGGAAGAGAAAAATGTGATTCGCGTTCAGCGCGTCACATGGCAGAACATCCGTTACTCCTTCAATGAAGCTCAGAACAAGATTGAAGAAGATGAACTGGGTTCGTTCACGCAATATCCTGTGCGTCTCGCATGGGCCGTCACCATTCACAAGAGTCAGGGGCTTACGTTTGAAAAGGTGGTGATTGATGCCGGCGCCGCTTTCGCTCCGGGGCAGGTGTATGTGGCGCTGAGCCGCTGTGTTTCAATCGACGGCATCGTGCTGCTCTCGCGCATCCCTGCTCATGTGATTATGACCGATGAAACGATCGTGCAATTCTCGCAACAGCAAAACAGCATCGAAGCGCTGCTGCCGTTGCTGGAACAGGAGAAGCAGGCCTTCATCCTTAAAAAAACACTGGCGCTGTTCGACCTGCAACTGCTGCTCGATCAAATGCAGGATTTGCTTTTGTACATGGGTGAGCGAAAGATCGGAGACAAGGAAAAAATCATTGCTGCCCTTCACGGGATCAACGACTCCATCGTGATATTGAAGGAAACGGCCGACAAATTCTGCGATCAGGTAAAGAAGATGGCGGCGGAAGGGCTGAGTGAACGCGCGCAGGCGCAACTGCAGGATCGCATGGTGAAAGCCAAAGCGTATTTCGAAAAAGCACTCGATGAAAATGTAAATGATGAACTGGAAAAACTTAACGGCGAAATCCAACAGCAGCTAAAAGTGAGAAAACTGCTGAAGGAATTGAAGGCGTACCTGGATTTCTTCTCAAACTTCACCAACCGCTTCCGGTTGCATCCGAAGAAACGGGAAGCGAAAAAAATGGATGCGCCGGTTTCCTCGCCGGATCATGCGCCGCTTACCGATGAGAATGCACAGCACCTTTTCAATCTGCTCAGGCAAATCCGCCGGCAGTTTGCCGATGATGAGAATGTGCCGCCGTTCATGGTGTGTCATGATGCAACCCTGAAGGAGATGGCCACCTGCCTGCCGCAGTCGTTCACTGATCTCGCCATGATCAAAGGCATGGGTGATCATTCGCTGAACAAGTACGGCGAAGCATTTCTCGCCGTGATTCAAAATTTTTGCAGATCGAACGGACTGGCATCGCAGATGCATTTGAAGGCCGGAGAGGTGAAGCCCGCGAAAAAGAAAAAAGCGAAGTCTGAAGCAAGCGTTGACACGCAGACACAAACGCTGCAACTTTTTGAATCGGGAAAAACGATTGCGGAAATTGCTGCGGGGAGAAACCTGGCCGTGAGTACCATTGAGGGACATCTTGCTTACTTCGTGAGGAAAGGAACGCTTGATATTTTTCGCGTGCTTTCAGAGGAAAAAGTGGAGCGAATCGCGCAGGTGATTGCAGAAACATCAGAACCGGGACTGACTCCGGTCAAGAATACGCTGGGTGATGAAGCAAGCTATGGGGAAATACGATTGGTGATGGCTCACCTGAACCGTGAATGAATCATGACTTACCGAATGGGTTGTCGGTGATTTTTACACCACTTTGCGATTGCAGCATTTGATCTATTTCGTTTAGCAGTAAAAGACCTCCGCCGCCATAATGGCGATAAATAATTACCCGCGGATTCTGATGAAGGAAAACTTTCTTCAGTTTCTTTTCCGATTCCTGTTCCACACCGCCACCTAATATTACGAGACCGAAGTCATGATGATGAAACTGTTCAATGGCTTCTTCATCGGTTAATGCGCCAACAGCCGCCCATTCGGGGCGGCTGTTGAGTAGGCGCAAAACGTTTTGCATGATTTGCGGATTTCTCCCGATCACCAGTATTTCAGTCTGGTTATTCATCCGCCATTCCCGTTCATTTATGATTGTTTCACCAATTGAATTTCACCGGCGATCTTCACGTCATCACTCACCAGCATGCCGCCGGCTTCAAGCGCGGCATTCCAGTTCAGTTCCCAGTCTTTGCGGTTCACTTTACCGCTGATGGTAAATCCGGCCTTATGGTTTCCCCACGGGTCTTTGCCGGTGCCGCCGAATTCAACGTTTAGCGTAACGGGTTTCGTTATGTCTTTGATGGTGAGATTTCCTTTCAGCACAAAGTGGCCTTCTTCCTGCACGTTCTCCACGGAAGTAGATTCAAAAATGATCTTCGGGAATTTCTCCGTGTTGAAGAAATCGACGCTTCGGACGTGCGTATCCCGCGCTTCAGTGCCTGTAGAGACGGATGTTGCATCAATCTCCACGCGCACTTTGGCTGTGGCGAAACGGTCATCGTCGGTTTCTACATCTACTGAATATTTTGTGAACGCCCCGGTAACGGTGGCAATCATCATGTGCTTCACCTTAAAGTGAATTTCGCTGTGCGTGGGATCAACGGCCCATTTCGTTTTGGTTGCTGTTGCTGTGGTTGACATGTTGTTTGATTTTATTTGGTTTTAAAATATGCTTGTTGCAAAGTCTCCCTCTAAACAGGGCTTATGCTGAAAAGTTCATCGGCACTTCCATCAGCAGCACTTCGGCATCGCTTTCGTCTTTCATCGTAATCGCATCCGTATTCCATATGCCGAACCCATCACGTATGTTCAACATTTGACCGTTTATTGTCACGCTACCGCTCAACACAAATGCATACACGCCGTTTCCCTGCTTCTTCAATGTGTAGGGCGCTGAAATTCTCTTATCAAAATGGCCGAGGTGAAACCAGGCATCCTGATGGATCCACACCCCGCCGCCTTCGCCGTCGGGTGAAACAATCTGCTGCCAGCGGTTATGCCGGTCTTCCGTGTTCAGTGTGATTTGATCGTAGCGCGGTTTCACATTCCGTTTATTTGGGAACACCCATATCTGCAGAAACTTCACACGCCGGTCCTTGTTCTTGTTGTACTCACTGTGAAAAATTCCGGTGCCGGCGCTCATCACCTGCACATCGCCGTGTTTGATCACGGCCACATTGCCCATGCTGTCCTTATGTTCGAGGTCGCCTTCGAGCGGAATGGAAATGATTTCCATATTGTCGTGCGGGTGTGTGCCGAAGCCCATGCCGGCTTCCACCGTATCGTCATTCAGCACGCGCAGTGCGCCGAAGTGAATGCGTTCGGGATCATACCAATGACCGAAACTGAAGGTGTGATAACTGTTGAGCCAGCCATGATCGGCCTGGCCGCGAGAATCAGCAGGATGAAAAACAGTGTTTGACATGATTGACTTTTTTCGTTCTTGTTTTCTTTCAACAATTACTTCTTCTTTCAGTTCCATCGTCATTGGTCAGGTGTTATTTCCTATTAACGACACAAAGTTCCGGTGCGCCAACCCGGCAACAAATAATCTAGATTAAGAAATAAAACTTGATGAAATGAAGGGGGGAGGCGACAGTTATCTTTTCCTGCTCATCCGGCTTCGCATCTTACTGAAAAACTCCGGAGTGATTCCGATGTAAGACGCAATATGTTTTTGCGGAACAGATGCGGTAAGTGTTGGATAGCGCCGGCAAAAATCTCTGAATCGTTCTTCGGCAGTGAGACTGAGATTGTCAATGATGCGCTGCTGACTGGCCACCAGTGAATTTTCAATGATGATACGGAAGAAGCGCTCGAACTTCGGAACCCTGATGTGCAGTTCCTCCTGCTTCGTCCTCGAGAGCAGCAGCACCTCGCTATCCTGTTGCGCTCTGATGTTCATGCGGGCGGGCTTCCCTGAAATCACGCTGTACAAATCGGCAATCCACCAATCAGCCGGAGCAAAACTGATCACATGTTCTCCGCCTTTATGATCCACCGTATATCCATAAAGGCAGCCGTGGGTGACAAAGGCCGAGTGGCGGCACACTTCACCTTCATGCAAAAGGAACTCATTGCGCACTGCTTTTTTCGGTTCGAGCAATGAAATGAAGTAATCACTCTCACGACTATTGAGGGTAATGTGTTTGCTTACATTCCGAAGGATGAGATCGAAGTCCATCTACAATGCCTATTCAAAAGTAGCAAGGAAGTCTGCACAACCTCCAAACGCCGTTTTCATTGCTTAAAATTGTTGATGAAGGGTGAATACTTCCCCTGTCGCCATCTTTTCAAATTGGCTATCTTGCGCCCCTAAATTTTTTACTGCATGAAATTTATTGTGTCATCCGGTGCGCTGCTGAAGCAACTGCAACTGATCGGCGGCGTAGTGAGCTCGAATACCGTGCTTCCCATCCTGGAAGATTTCCTTTTTGATATAAAAGACGGAAAACTCAATGCCTTCTCCACCGATCTGGAAACATCCATGTCCACCACGCTGGATGTGGAAGGCAAGGAAGACGGGAAGATTGCTGTGCCGGCTAAGCTGCTACTCGATATCCTGAAAACGCTGCCGGAGCAACCGCTCACGTTCAAGATCAATAGTCAGAACCTTGCCATTGAGATAACCAGTGACAAAGGAAAGTACCGCCTCACCGGCGAAAACGGTGACGACTTTCCGCGCATTCCTGCTGCAGAAGAGACGAAGGAAATCAAACTGCCTTCATCGGTTCTTGCCCATGCCATTTCAAAAACATTGTTTGCCGTAGGAACGGATGATATGCGCCCGGCGATGACCGGCGTAAATTTCGAGTTGTCATCAGAAGGAATTACGTTCGTGGCAA
>JAFDYS010000013.1 GCA_018267315.1 Bacteroidota bacterium
ACGGATGAAGATTCACACAAGGTGCTGCCGGTGATCAATGCCTCCCGGTCAGAACTGGACTCGACCGAGTTGTATCCATTCCGCAAGCTTATGGATGCGGGCGTGGGAAGCATCATGGTGGCTCACCTTAATATTCCGGCTCTTGATACCACACAGAAACTTCCTTCCAGTCTTTCTCCTCAAATCGTAACCGGGTTGTTGCGAAACGAACTCGGCTTTCACGGCTTGGTAATTACCGATGCCCTGAACATGCGTGGGGCAGCAGACTATATGAAGCCGGGTATCATTGATGTGAGCGCCTTGCTCGCAGGTAATGATATTCTGCTCTTCTCCACGGATGTACCCCTTGCGGTGCAGATGATCAGGGATGCCATCACAGCCGGTAAAATCACCGAAACGGAAATCAACATACGCGTCAGAAAAATTCTGCAGGCAAAATACTGGTGCGGCCTCAGCCGCTTCAAACCGATTGAACTGAATCATCTCTATGAGGACCTGAATTCACCGGCAGCGAAGTACATCAAGCAACAGATCATTGAACAGGCGCTCGTGCTGCCCAGAAACAAAAATCAGTTTATACCGATACAGCGGCCTGACACATTCCGGTTTGCAGCGCTTTCAATCGGTGATACATCCGTCAATGAATTTCAGGACATGCTGAGCAACTATGCCGGCGTAAAACATTTCAGCATCGCAAAAAATGCTCCCGCAAAAAAATTCGCCGACCTGCTTGACTCGCTTAAAGGTTTCAATGCCGTGTTTGTATCACTTCATGCGATGTCAAGAATGGCTTCCATCAATTACGGCATCACGGACCGCAGCCGCGATTTCGTGAACACATTACATAAGCAAAAGAAAGTGCTGCTCACCTTGTTCGGCAGTCCGTATGCGTTGCAATACTTCGGCAATTTCGACTACGTACTGGTTGCATTCAACGAAGACCCGATGACTCAGGAGTTTGCAGCGCAGGCATGGTTTGGCGGTATCGGTATTGAAGGGAAATTACCGGTAACGGCTTCACTGGAGTACTACCGGGGAAGAGGAATTATCACTACGCCCATACGGATGAAGTTTTCTGTTCCTGAAGATGCGGGACTCTGCACAGATTCATTGGCTAGGATTGACGATATCGTATATGAAGCCATGAGCCATCAGGCCATTCCGGGTTGCCAGGTGCTTGTGGCCAAGGACGGCAAGGTGATCTGGGACAAATGCTATGGCAACTTCACCTATGATGCACTTCATAAAGTGGACCCGAATGACATGTATGACATTGCTTCGGTCACAAAAATTGCCGCCACCACACTGATGGTGATGAAACTTTATGAAGAGAAAAAAATTGATCTTGACAAGTGCGTGGAGGATTACCTGCCCGAACTGAAAAACACTAACAAGTCCAAGCTGAAGATCTCCGAACTGCTCACTCATGAAGGCGGACTGAAACCTTACATACCCTTTTACCGCGAAACCATGGACTCCACCGGCAATCTCAATCCGGCAATCTACCAATCAGAAAACAAAGAGCCGTTCACGGTGGAAGTGACGCCTTCCATTTTCATGAACAAGAACTATGTAGACACCTTGTGGGCGCGAATCATCACTTCTCCGATTACCGCTAAAGGAAAATATGTGTACAGCGACCTCGATTTCTATTTCCTGAAACGCATTGCTGAAAAAGTAAGCGGACAATCGCTGGATCAATACATGGAGCACCACTTTTATGAGCCCCTCGGATTGGGCTCGATGTGTTTCAATCCCATGCGTTTTTTTCCTTCAGAACATCTGGCGCCGTCCAACTTTGACTATGCCTGGAGAAAACAACTCATCCAGGGAACGGTGCATGACCAGGGTGCGGCGATGTTGGGTGGCGTAGCCGGTCATGCCGGGTTATTCTCCAATGCCACAGATCTGGCGATCCTCATGCAGATGCTGGCCAATGGCGGCACGTACGCAGGTCGCCAATATCTCGATACTTCCACTGTACGGAAATTCACATCGCAGTACAGCATGCATTCGCGGCGCGGTTTGGGATTTGACAAACCGGAACTGCAAGCCGATCGTCCTTCACCTACGTGCAGCAGCGCCTCACCTGAAACATTCGGGCATCAGGGGTTTACCGGAACGTGCGTTTGGGTTGATCCTGCTTACCATTTGGTTTACGTCTTTCTTTCAAACCGGACCTTTCCTGATGACAACAATGAGAAGCTAACCAAACTCAGCACGCGCACGCGCATACAGGAGGCCATCTATGATGCCATTCGTAATGCACCTGTGAATTAACGGGTATTCGTCCAGGGCGCCACATGATTTTCCAGCGAAGGAAAATAGCGCGTGAAATCATCCTGCAGTTGATCATAATGCCCTATGAGTTCGTCGGTAGCATTTTCAATGCCCGGGTGATTGGGTATCCGCCGCGACATGCCGTGCAGAGTCCGGCGAATGCCATCAAGGTTTCCATAGTTCAGCAGCCAGTTTTCCTTCTTCATATAAGGAAGCATATGCTGATACCGCACCGGCATCACCGGAAGATAGGATTCAAAGATGCCATAGGCACGTGCGGCAAATTCCTCCAATGGCGCATCAGCATACCTATTCCAGTTTGAGGCAAGGAAATGATCATAGAACACATCCACGATCACACCGGCGAATAAGCCATATCGATTCTTAAAATATTGTTTGCTGTTTCGCACGATCTCACTGCTGTCAGTGAATGTATCAATGGCACGATGCATCAGAATGCCCCGGGCGATCTCGTCATGAAAGCCGAGGTACTTTTTTCCTTTCACCCCATCAGCGATAAAATTGCCCACCATCATTTTATCTGATTGGCGGGAGAGGAAAAGATGTGCGAGATGGTTCATGAGTGCCGGCTATCCTGCGTATCTACTGTTAGTCAATTATTGATCGCTGAAAATAGTTCACCCTGCAACTTTCACCATTTCCCATATTTATTCTGAGTAAGGCGACATGAGCACTCCGAAATTTTGCCCGTTGTATTCCACATGAGGTTCTTCAATTACAATGAAGGCATGGTTGGTCTCGCGGTGGCAATTATTGCACGAAGTGATGAGAGCGTGGTATCGTCTTTCCAAATTAGCGGTGTCACGTTTTGCAATCGCCATTTCAAGACTGTCTTTTGAACTGCTTAACAGCTCATTGAACATCTCGGATATTCTCAGAGTTCCCTGAACAATCTCCTTCGACTTGATATCTTCAAATGTTTCATTCACTTCATTCATATAAAACATGGCGAGCGGCTCATTCCGATGCTGCACCGCGAGACCCAGTTTAACGGTGTAATAATGCAGTTGCCCCATCATTTCACCCAGGTGAACATCTTCGGGTTTTTGTTCCTGTGGTGTTGGTGCCGAGGTTTCAGTGCAAGAGTACGCGACGGAAATAATCAGCAGGGCCGTCAGAAGAGTTTGTTTGACTACAGATAAACGTGACATGGAATTGTTTTATTTGTAATGAAAATTATAATGAGAGTTAAACAATTCATTAACATCAGGAACGAAACGCCGGAAAGTTGTTGTTTCGCAGTTCAATTCAGCAAATAAAAAGAAAATGAAACCGAAACTGATAGCTCCTTTATTACTGATTGCGATTTCAATCACGGCCTGCGCACAAAACAGCAAGCAGGAAGTGACCACAGGACTAAAACAGGATGATAGTTTCCCTATTACAAAAACTGATGATGAGTGGAAGAAAGAGTTGACGCCGGAGCAATACTATGTAATGAGACAGGAAGGAACGGAACGTGCCTTTACCGGTAAATACTGGGACAACCATGAAAAAGGAACCTACTACTGTGCGGCCTGCAGGCAGCCGCTTTTTTCCAGCGACACAAAGTTTGATTCCGGAACCGGCTGGCCCAGTTTCTGGCAGCCGCTGAATAAGTCGGCCATCGTGGAAAGGCATGACCCGAGTGCGGGGATGGACCGGACGGAAGTGGTTTGCAGCCGTTGCGGTGGTCATCTCGGTCACGTGTTTCCTGACGGTCCCGCGCCAACCGGTTTGCGCTATTGCATCAATTCAGTTTCGTTGCAGTTCAGCCAGAGCGAGAAATAATGCGATCGCTGCACGCTAAATCCCCCCTTTCGATTGAACTATTTTTGCACTGCATTAGACTGAATGAACCAACCGGTAGTAGATGTGATCATTCCCGCACTTAATGAGGGTGCTTCGGTAACAAAAGTGATTGCTGATATAAACAAAACCATAGTGCGCGAGATCGTGGTGGTTGATAACGACTCCACGGATGACACCGCTTCGGTAGCCCGGCTGGCAGGAGCAACCGTACTGACTGAGAAGAAAAGGGGATATGGTGCGGCATGCCTCACCGGTATCCGCCACATTCAGTCAAAAGCGGTTGCACCGGATATCATCGTCTTCCTTGATTCAGATTATTCGGATCATCCGGAAGAAATTCCAATGGTTATTGAACCCATCATAAACGGCAATCATGACCTGGTGATCGGTTCCCGTGCGCTGGGTAACCGCGAAGCGGGTTCCCTGACCCCTCAGCAGCTTATCGGAAACCGGATCGCCGTATGGCTCATTCGCTTATTGTATGGCATTCGCTTCACCGATCTTGGTCCGTTTCGCGCGATTCGCTGGAGCAGTTTGCTTGATCTGGGAATGAAGGATGAAACCTATGGCTGGACGGTGGAGATGCAGATTAAGGCGGTGAGAAAAAAGCTTCGCTGCACCGAAGTGCCGGTCAGTTATCGCCGGCGAATAGGTGTATCCAAAGTTTCAGGAACCGTTAGAGGGACATTTTTAGCAGGATATAAAATCATCACAACCATTTTTAAGTACGCATGACTTTGTTCTGGAATATTGCTGTCATCATAACCATGGTCTGCTATGCCATAGCCCTGGCTTTTATATTTCTTTTCAGCATAGTTCAGTTGAACCTGGTCTTTGCCTATCTGCGGGAAAAAAGAAAAAAGGCATCTGCCGCTGCAGCAGGTTTCACACAACCTGACGAGCTGTTGCCTGTTGTGACTGTTCAATTGCCTGTTTACAATGAGATGTATGTGGCAGAGCGGCTGCTCAAAGCAGTGGCGGCACTCGATTATCCTGCCGGCAAACTTGAGATACAGGTGCTGGATGATTCAACGGATGAAACGGTTACCATTCTCGAAAGACAAGTAGCTGCATTAAGGAAAAAAGGAATAAACATCCTGCACATTCGCCGTGGCAACCGTCAAGGGTTCAAAGCCGGCGCGTTGGAGTATGGATTGGAAATAGCTGCCGGTCAATTCATCGCCATTTTCGATGCTGACTTTCTTCCCGCACCGGATTTTCTGCGCCGCACGATACCAGCATTCAGTGATCCTGCACTGGGAGTGGTGCAAACGAAGTGGGAACACCTGAATGAAAAATTTTCACTGCTTACCAAACTTCAGGCCTTTGGGCTCAATGCTCACTTTTCAATAGAGCAAAAAGGAAGAAACAGTTCGGGTTACTTCATTAACTTCAATGGCACTGCCGGCGTGTGGAGAAAATCATGCATCATGGATTCAGGCGGATGGCAGTCTGATACCCTCACCGAAGATCTCGATCTCAGTTATCGCGCGCAATTACGCGGCTGGAAATTCCTTTTCATGGAAGAAGTTGGCACTCCGGCGGAGTTGCCGGTGACGATGAGTGCTTTAAAAAACCAACAATACCGGTGGAATAAAGGGGCTGCTGAATGCGCCCGGAAGAATCTGGCAGATGTGCTGAAGCAGAAAGGAATTGGAACCGGCAAGAAACTCAATGCAACTTTTCATCTGCTCAACAGTACGGTTTTCATCGCAATTATGATTACATCGATACTCAGCATTCCTGTGTTGTTTATCAAACATCAATTTCCCGCGCTCAATACCGTCTTCTTATTTGCATCCTTTTTTCTGGTTGGATTCCTGATGCTGGCCGGTTTTTATTACACGGCGTTCATTCAAACGCAAAAGAAATTCCCGGCTAACCTGTTCAGGTTTGTTTGGTTATTTCCGTTGTTTCTCTCAGTTTCCATGGGGCTCGCGTTGCATAATGCCATTGCTGTGCTGGAAGGATTTGCCGGCAGGAAAACTTCATTTATCAGAACACCGAAATTCAATATCACTTCTCCGCAAGATACCTGGCGAGGCAATAAATACCATGTAAAAGGACTAAGCTGGATCACCGTAATGGAAGCCACTCTGGCGGCATACTTCACTTGCGGAATATTACTCGCCATCCGTCTCGATGATTATGGACTGTTGCCTTTTCATGTGATGCTGGCCGTTGGATATGCTATCGTATTCATCTACTCCATCAATCATACCTCGCGTTTTTTCCGCTCTCGCAATCCCGGAGCACATGGAAACGAAGTGGCACTTGGAGTTTAGAAGATGAAACTTATAATGTTCAGATTTTCCCGACTGCCCTCATGTATTTTACGACCCTCATAAAATAAAAATGCCCTGCCGGTTGGGGCAAGGCACTTCACTTTTTATCTGTTCTTTGTTAGTCTTTGCTGAATGTCTTCGTCAGTATTTCCTTTCCGTTGCTGATGGCTCTCACGAAGTAAACACCTTTTTTCAAATCTGAAACCGGAACCGTGATTGAGGTAATTCCCTGCTGGAGATTCACCGTCTTGATTTTCTGCCCAACCACATTATAAATTTCAATGGCACTGATCTTCTTCGCAGCATCAAGATTTACATTCAACACATCCTTGGCAGGATTGGGATAAACAGAAATTACCTCCTTATTCACATTGCTAATTCCTGTATTGCTTTCCGCAGTCACATTCACCGTCATAGTCACGTGGGCATTGGCACTGTCGTTTACATTGAAGATGTTGATGTGGTAGGAACCATATCCCACATTGCCATATGGAGAAACGTCCATTTTCATCAACCCCGAGTGCCCGGCGCTCAAATTAAATGTTTGACTTGCCAGGATCGAATTGTAGCAGTTGTTCGGATCGCAAATGGCGAAATCCCAACCGGAAGGTTGCACATCCACGTACCGAACCCATTTTATACTCATGGAGGCACCGGATGTATTGGTTACGTATGACAGTGCTTCAGCCATCTCATCGGCATTGACGGTGAGATCGTAATTGGCCTGATCAATGGTTAATACCTGAGCATGAACGGAGTAAGACAGCCATGCAAAAACGGCTAGTGCAAGTATTGACTTTTTCATCGGCAGAAAGTAAAAGTTTATGATGAGGCAAAGATAACGCCGGCAGGTTATATTCTCAAATGATTTAAAGCGGGTTTTAACAAAAGCATAAGAATTTTGAGCGGATTGACAATTCTGTGGCAATCATAAATATGCCTTCCCGGTTTTTAACATCTTCTCCACATTTCAATATTGCAACAAAAAAAAGTGCTCTTCAGAAACATCATGGGTTTACCTTTGTGCTTTGATGATCCGAAATCAAAACATGGCTCGCTGGGTTTGCCGCGAGCCGTTTTTATTTCATTCCATTTGTCCCGAACTTGTTTCGGGATTTTTTTTCACCTGCCGAAGCCGTGGCGAAGGCCGGTTTTCTTCAAACCTCACCCTTCAAATCCAGAAGTCATAAATGCCCCGCGACCAGTCACTCAAGCATATTCTCATCATCGGTTCCGGACCGATCATCATCGGCCAGGCCTGCGAATTTGATTATTCCGGAAGTCAGGCCAGCCGCAGTTTGAGAGAAGAAGGCATTACGGTATCACTCATCAATTCCAATCCGGCGACCATCATGACCGATCCGGTCACGGCCGATCATGTCTATCTGTTGCCGCTTGAAGTCAACTCAATCATCCAAATTCTTGAAGAGCAGCGCGAAAAGGGATTTCCGATTGATGCGGTTCTTCCAACGATGGGAGGACAAACCGCTCTCAACCTGGCCAAAGAAGCGGATGAACTGGGTGTGTGGAAGAAATATGACGTGAAGATGATCGGTGTGGACATTTTAGCCATCGATCGTGCTGAGAACCGGGAAGCGTTCAGAAAACTTATGGGAGAAATCGGCGTGGGTGTGGCGCCGTCCAAGGTGGCCGGCTCCATGCTCGAAGGAAAAGAGATTGCACAGGACATCGGATTCCCGCTGGTGATTCGTCCATCTTATACACTCGGTGGAACTGGTGGCGCTTTTGTGCATGTGAAAGAAGATTTTGAAGAGCTGCTTGACCGGGGACTGAAGGCCTCTCCTGTTCACGAAGTGCTGATTGAAAAAGCGGTTTTGGGTTGGAAGGAATTTGAACTGGAACTATTGCGTGATGCGGCCGACAATGTCGCCATCATCTGCACGGTGGAGAATTTCGATCCCATGGGTATTCACACCGGTGATTCCATTACCGTTGCACCGGCCATGACGCTGAGCGATACCGCTTACCAGCAAATGCGCGATCAGGCCATGCGCATGATGCGATCACTCGGAAATTTTGCCGGAGGATGCAATGTTCAGTTTGCTCTCAATCCGGAAACAGAAGAAATTCTCGCCGTTGAAATCAATCCGCGTGTATCGCGTTCGTCAGCGCTGGCATCCAAAGCTACCGGATATCCTATTGCGAAGATTGCGGCGAAACTTGCGATTGGTTATCATCTTGATGAACTGAGAAATCAAATCACCGGAACCACTTCGGCTTACTTCGAACCCGCGCTCGATTACGTGATCGTGAAAATCCCGCGTTGGAACTTCGATAAATTCTACGGCGCCGATGAAACGCTCGGACTTCAAATGAAGAGCGTGGGTGAAGTGATGGGAATTGGAAGAACCTTTATTGAAGCACTGCAGAAGGCCTGTCAGTCGCTGGAGAACGACTCCATCGGTTTGGGGGCTGACGGTAAGAGTCTTCGCCCAATTGATGAGATCAAGGAGAAACTCCCGCATCCCTCATGGGATCGCGTGTTCCGCATCAAGGATGCGCTCTCACTCGGGCTTTCCGTTCACACCATTCACAAGGTCACACACATTGACGAATGGTTCCTCGAGCAGATCCACGAACTAGTCAAAGCCGAAACATCGCTGAAGGAACAAAGACTCGATTCACTTTCGAAAGAAGATTTCTACCGGCTCAAGCAGCTCGGTTACTCCGATGCGCAGCTTGCCAAATTGCTGCATGCTAATGAAGAAGAAGTTTACGAACGGAGGAAGTCGCTCGGTGTACGCCGCGTTTACAAACTGGTGGATACCTGTGCGGCCGAGTTTGGTGCGCAAACACCGTATTACTATTCATCCTTCGATGAAGAGAACGAGAGCATTGTTTCTGATCAGAAAAAAATTGTCGTGCTCGGCAGCGGACCCAACCGCATCGGACAGGGTATTGAATTTGACTACTGCTGCGTGCATGGCTTGCTCGCCATTCGCGAGTCGGGTTACGAAGCGATTATGATCAACTGCAATCCGGAAACCGTTTCCACTGATTTCGACATTGCAGATAAACTCTACTTCGAACCGGTTTTCTGGGAACACCTGTGGGAAATCATTGAACATGAAAAGCCCGTAGGTGTGATTGTGCAACTCGGTGGGCAGACCGCATTGAAGTTGGCCAAGAAGCTGGATGAAAAAGGAATCCGCATCATCGGCACCGGATTCAATGACATGGATGTGGCGGAGGATCGCGGAAGGTTTTCTGACCTGCTGAAAGAACTCGGCATCCCCTACCCTGATTACGGCGTGGCATGGACGGTAGAGGAAGCGACTGAAGTGGCGCACCGTGTCGGTTATCCTGTTCTCGTGCGCCCGAGTTATGTGCTCGGCGGACAGCGTATGCGCATTGTGATTAATGATGAAGAGCTGGAGAATGCCGTGATGAAATTGCTGAAACATCTTCCGGGAAATAAAATTCTCATTGATCATTTTCTTGATCACGCCGAAGAAGCGGAGATAGATGCTATCTGCGACGGTGAGCAAGTGCACATCATGGGTGTGATGGAACATATTGAGCCGGCAGGCATTCATTCAGGTGATTCATCAGCCGTGCTGCCGCCCTTCAATCTCAAATATGAAGTGATTGACAAAATGATGGAGTACGCTGAGAAACTGGCCATGAAGCTGAACACCCGCGGACTCATCAACATCCAGTATGCGATCAAGAACGACAAAGTGTATGTGATTGAAGCCAACCCGCGCGCATCACGAACCACGCCATTTATTGCCAAAGCGTATCAGATTCCCTATCTCAACATCGCAACCAAGGTGATGCTCGGTGTGAAGAAGCTGAAGGATTTCAAATTCGATCGCAAGCTCACGGGGTATGCGATCAAAGAACCTGTTTTCTCCTTCGAGAAATTCCCCAACGTAAATAAAGAGTTAGGTCCTGAAATGAAATCAACCGGCGAAGCCATCCGCTTCATCAAGGATTTGTACGATCCATTCTTCAGGCAGGTGTATAAGGAAAAGAGTATGTACCTGAGCAGGTAAGTCAACGAATGAATTGAATTGTTCAAATCACAAAAATTACTTCTTCCTTTTCATTGGAATTATTAAGATGGCTCTTCAAAAGAAGATTCACCGGAAAAATCACATCTTCATTCCGGCCCCAATAGATATTTCCGTTCTTCACGATAAATTTTCTAAATCGCTCCGGTGAGAAATATTTAGTGAATTCACCTTTTACATATACGCTAAACAGAGGAAGAAAATCGATCACCTTCGATTCTCCGTTGCTGAAAAATAATCTGATTTGAAAATCCTTTAGGTACTCGGCTTTCATAACCATCAAATCTTTCTTCTCAGTTTTTGGCGAATGGTTTCGCTGCTTACTTTTTTGCGGAAGATGAAGAACTGTTCCCATTTCCAGATTATTTCTTTGTGATACTTTTTAAGAAAAACCGCAACCTCATTTGCCTCAGTTTCAGTTAGCGGCTCCTTTCCTCTGATTTTCTTGAAAAACAAAGTTACTCGATCCTCGCTGATGCTGAACTCAACTTTCATTTCCCGCTCATGCCTCTGCACATGAACATGTATCGGAAGATGTTCATTGGAGTAAAAGCGAATGATGAAACTGAGATACTGGTAAATCTTCGGCATGACTTAAAGATAAAATTGTACTTTCAAATGGTGAAAGTAATTCTACCCTCTCTCCTTACTTTTTTCATATGTATCCGATCCTATGCCCAGCAATATTATTTCATGAATGATAGTGCTTCGTGGAAAGTTGATTACTTCAGTGGAGACGATATCTGCCTCGGCCATTGTGCCGAATGGAAATATTATATCGCAGGCGATACAACCATCAATTCAATTCTTTTTAAGAAGCTACGAAGCGCAGGCCACAATTTCATTTACGAATGGTACACCGATACTTATACTGGTGCAATTCGGCAAAATCAAAACAAGAAGAAAGTCTATTTTGTTTGGGGTAATCAACCCGACACAACAGCAAACCTTCTATTTGACTTTAATCTTTCACTTGGCGATACTTTGAAAGGAATCCTTGCTGAGGAATATCCGCTTGTCGTAGATTCAGTTGATTCCATATTGGTAAATAATCAATTTCAGAAAAGATATTGGTTTACGAATGACAACTTTGCACACCTTTACATAATTGAGGGTATTGGAAGTGGTTTAGGCCTCCTCGAACCAATTTCCACCTATGGGTTTGAAACATTTTGGTTCTTGACGTGTTTTCAAGTTGATGATCAACTTCTTTATTCAACACTTGATACATCAATCTACAATTGCGATATTTCATTTCCCGCGTATTTGGATTCCAAACATTCAGAACCTGCTTTGAAAATCTTCCCTAATCCGTTCTCCGATTTTGTTTCTGTCACTTCTCCATTTCAATCTTCTTCCATTTTATCAGTAATGAATTCTCAAGGAGATATTATTTTGAAAAGACAGTTACTTCCTCTTGAGAAAATTTCATTGAGTGCAAAAGAATTGGGAAACAACAGAGTCATTTTCTTTCGATTGATTTCCGACGAAGGAGCAACGAAATCCGCTCTTGTTCTTCATGTTTTCTGATGTTAGACATCTCTCTTTTGAATGCTAACTCCGGTTTGTCCCTTAGGAATTTCATTTCTTAATTTCAGCCACTGATCTGCTTCTCGTATGAAGATTTTTGTAGTGGCAATATGTGCATTTCTGCTTGCTCAGAAAATTTCTGCGCAATGCCCGTACGGCGGATCCTTGTCCGGTGTAGAATTGGTCACCAATAGTAATTTCAGTTCAGGCAATACCGGATTCACCAGTTCATATACCTACTGCAATTCCTATCTCTGCCTGTATCCGGAAGCATATTATGCCGTGGGTGCCAATCCCACCCTATTTCATGACGCCTTTCACGGAAACGATCACACCACCGGCAGCGGAAAACTGATGATCGTCAACGGCGCCGGCACAGCCAACGTGGATATCTGGTGCGAGACCATGACCGTTCAGCCCTTCGCCAACTATGTTTTTTCCTATTGGCTTTCGAGTATGGTCACTTCGAGTCCGGCGCAGCTTCAGGTTTCTGTGAACAGCACTTTGATCGGAAGCATTGCCACGGCGCCCTCATCAACATACACATGGGAACAACACACTGAAACATGGAATGCCGGAATCAACACATCAGCCGAAGTGTGCATCGTGAATCAAAACACCGATTTGGGCGGAAACGATTTCGGGCTGGATGACATTTCGTTTCAGCAATGCATCTGCTCCTCCATTGTGGCCGATGCCGGACCGGATCAATCAATTTGTATCGGCGACACATCACAACTTGCAGCATCCGGAGGCGCGATCTATGCCTGGCAGTCTTCCACCTTCATCAGTGATACTTCGATCAGCAGCCCCGATGTTTTTCCTCCGGCTACTTCCACTTTTTATGTGACCATTATGGATTCAAGCGGCTGCACCGGCACTGATAGCGCCACCGTTTATGTAAATCCTTTACCGGCAATCACGATCAGTGATGATACATCCATTTGCTTTGGCAACAGTGCCAATCTGTTCGCTTCCGGCGGAGTTGACTTTTCCTGGTCTCCTTCCGCAACGTTGAACAACCCGCTGGTGTCCAACCCTATTGCCGCTCCGGATTCCACAACGGATTACACCGTGACTGTTACCGATGGAAACGGATGTAAAGCGACTGACAGTGTACTGGTGAAGGTTCTTGATTTACCGGTAGTGGCGATTTCTGATGACACCACTATTTGCAGGTTCACATCTGCAATACTTACCGCCGGTGGCGGAATATCCTATGCATGGAGCACAGGAGCAAGTGGCAGCAGCATCGAAGTTGAACCGCTTGCCGACTCTGCTTACTCTGTGTTGATTACCGACACAAACAACTGCACCAGTACGGCATCCACCCACGTCTTTATTGCACCACCCTTTCTCACGCTGAGTGGAGATACAGAAATTTGCATGGGTGCTTTTACCGCGTTGTCCGGCAATGGCGCGCTCACGTATCTATGGAATAACGGAGCAACCACGGCTTCAATCAATGTTTCGCCGCCAACTGAAACTACTTACACCCTCATTGGTTTTGACGGATCCTGTAATGACACGGCGGAAATTACTGTGTTGGTAGATCCGCTTCCATCCGCAGACGCAGGACCTGATACAGTCATCGAATTCGGATCATCCGTATCGCTGAACGCCTCAGGAGGAATTTCAGTAACCTGGAGTCCTGATATTTCACTGAGTTGCGCTGAATGCTTAACCACGGTAGCGAATCCGGTTGATACAATGATCTATTATGTGACAGTGACAGATGCCAATGGATGCAGTGCCGTTGACTCTGTTATTGTTTACGTGAAAGCCATCAATCAAATTTTTATTCCGAATGCTTTTACGCCGAATGGCGACGGGCTGAATGATGTATTTCTCCCCGTGCTTTCCGGCCG
Source organism: Bacteroidota bacterium (assembly GCA_018267315.1). Taxonomy (GTDB): domain Bacteria; phylum Bacteroidota; class Bacteroidia; order Chitinophagales; family UBA10324; genus JAFDYS01. The sequence continues at coordinate 13,813 of JAFDYS010000013.1, forward strand.
AACGGAAATGAAGACATTGTCCGTATTCAACCGCTGGGGGCAGCAAGTGTTTCTCTCATCATCTCCCGCCACAGGTTGGGATGGAACATTTGACGGCAAGCCGGAAGAAGTAGGCGCCTTTGTTTATTACTTCACCGGTTTCAATGAAGAATCGGGAAAAGAAATAGTGATGAAAGGAAACGTGCTGCTGCTGCGATGATATTTACACTGCAACTCAGTTGAATTTCTCGCGTTTCATCAGATACGGAAGCAGCACCTGCGTGAATCCTTCATTAATATCCGCTTCCACCAGGTCAATCTTGAATTGAGCGCAACGAAGTTTCAAACGCTGGAAAAACTTCTGCATCTGTTCCACATAAAACTCCTTCACCTGATTGGGCTGCACTTTTACTTCATCACCGGTTTCGAGGTCCACAAACTTGTACGGGCGATTCACGAATTCAAAATCCATCTCTTTTGATTTGTCGGTCACGTGAAAGAGAATCACTTCATGCTTGTTATGCTTGAGATGTTGTAATGCAGAGAAGATGGCTTCCGTTTCTGCGGTATCCACATTCTCGAGCATGTCGCTGAAGATAACGACCAGCGAACGGCGATGGATCTTGTCGGCAATTTCATGCAGCGCCTGCGCGGCAGCTGTTTTCCGGTTGCGTTCTTTTCGTTCGAGTAACTGTTCCAGTTGACCGAGTAAAACTTTATGATGGACGGAACTCGATTTCACTTCCGACATCGCTTCCGTTTGTCCTGTGAAAACCGTTAGCCCGAATGCATCGCGTTGCTTGCGCAACAATTGCATGATGCTGGCAGCGGCTAAAGCGGCGAAATCTATTTTACGAAGTCCTGATGCAGATTCTTCCTTTTCGGGAAAGTACATCGATGAGGAAGCATCAAGTACAATCATGCAGCGCAGGTTGGTTTCTTCCTCAAACTTTTTTACATACAACCGGTCAGTGCGGGCAAAAACTTTCCAGTCAATATGACGCGTGCTTTCACCGGGATTGTAGAGACGATGTTCAGCAAACTCCACAGAGAAACCATGAAACGGACTCTTGTGTAAACCAATCAGAAAACCTTCCACCACCTGCTTGGCAAGCAAGTCGAGGTTTTCAATCTTCGCAATCTCCTTATAGAACTTCGCAATGCTATCCATGCCCGCCCTGAGTTTTTCAATTTGTAAAAAACGGAAAAATTATGCTGATATTTCCTGAAACGAATCCAACCCGATCATGCTCGATACCGTCAGAAGCACGTACTTCAAAGATCACTGGGAAATTACCCTGATGTTGATTCTCTCTTCTCTGTTTGCCGTTTCTCTGGAATTCACCCGCATCCTCATCACACATCACAAAAACTATTTCTACTTCATCTGGAATTTATTTCTTGCCTGGATTCCATACCTCATCAGCATTTACCTGCCGATCGCTTACTACAAACTCCGCTACAAGATCGTGGCCTGGCTGATGCTCATCGTTTGGTTTCTATTCTGGCCCAATTCCCCTTACATCATTACCGATCTGCTTCATCTGAAGGAGAAACAGGTTCCGCTGTGGTTTGATCTCGGGCTGATTCTTTCATTCGCCTGGGCCGGGTTGATGCTGGGATTCATTTCGCTGATTGAAATCCAAAACCTGGTGCGCAAACGCACCAACCGTTTCTGGGGATGGACGTTCGCCACGTTCATGTTACTGCTGGGAAGTCTCGGAATTTATATTGGCCGTTACGGCCGCCTCAACAGCTGGGACGTACTGAACCCTGATAAACTTTTTTCAACTATGCTCATGCACTGGCAGGATCAGTTGATGCGGCTTGATCTGGTGGGAATGACGCTGATCTATTTTGTTTTTCTGCTGCTCGGCTATCTCACGATCAAAGTAATTATTAAGATTCCTGATCGCATGGCATTGTAATCACCCGATGTTTCTGCCAATAAAAATTGCCTCCCTGATTTGCTCAGTGAGGCAATTTGCATTTTTGAAAGTATTCAGCGCTTAAGCGAGTTGCGCCTTCAGCTTGTTTTCTAAAACTGATTTTGGCACCACGCCCACCTGTTTGTCAACCACCTGCCCATTTTTGAAGATCAGCAGGGTGGGAATGCTGCGGATACCGTATTGAATCGCCGTTTCAGGATTTTCATCCACATTCACTTTTCCGATGACGGCCTGTCCTTCATATTGTTTGGATAGTTCTTCCACAACCGGCCCGATCATGCGGCACGGACCACACCACTCAGCCCAAAAATCGAGCAATACAGGTTTGTCGGAATTGATAACTGTGTCTTTGAAGTTATCGTCAGTGATTTGAATTGCCATTTTCTTTGAATTTGCTTTTAGTGTATGAGAGAAAACAATGAGAGAGCTAAAAAGTTCCTGCCCGTAACGGTGGCAAAAATAACCTTCCTGTTCATTCATCAAGCCGTTGGGCGAGGCGAATATGCACGGGTACCCGGTCAGGAACTTCTTCCAGCAGGCGGTATCTGCTGAGCAGACGAAAAACGTAGTCGAAGTAAACAGCAAACTCATCCGCCAGACCGGCCGGAATCTGCTGTTGCACGATTTCACGTACCTGATCGGGCGGCAGCGCTTCAAATTGCCACAGCGTGGTTACCAGGGTCTGGCGCATTACGGAAAGCTTGTCGGGATCGGGTTTAAACGGTGGTTTTTTTTCAATCACCGGTTCCTTTGCTTTGGCCGCTTTCGGTTTAACCTGCTTCACTTTTTTAGCAGCAACTTTTTTGCGGGCCGGTTTGGCTTTCGGCTTTTTTGATTTTGCCTTCTGGTGATTCGCCTTTTTCATAAAGAATTTCAGGGTCAAAGAAAAGTTTCTTTGGGCTATTCCATTTGATTACAAGAGCCTGATTTCAACTTCAGGAACGTTAGCAACTTCAGTCATGAATTCCTCACTGAGGTTAACGCCTGATTTCAGAGCGGCAAAATTCAAAGCCACATTCTGGTCAAGGTCTTCCACACGAATGGCCACCGGGTAGTTGCCTTTGTACTTCGTCAGAAGGTTTTCCATTTTCAATATCAGTTCTTCCGATACTTCATCCAGCGGAATGGCCAGAGAAACCCGCTTTGTATTTTTCTCCCGAACATCCTGTAACAATTGAACAGAGGATATCTTCAGCTCCCAGCGATCATCAGAATTAAACCGCAGCTGATACTTGCCTTTAATGAACAGCATGCTTCCTGATTCAAGAAAATGCTTGTACCGCAGAAAGTCTTCACCCCATAGCACCATTTCAGTGGCGCCGCTGAAATCTTCAATAGAGAAAACGCCGAACGGTTTTCCATTGCGGCTCACTTTGGATTCGTAGCCCACCACAATGCCGGCAATCGCCACTTCCTGATTTTTGTGATTCTCCAGATCGGCTATCGTACATGAACAGAAACAGTCAATCTCCAGCCGGTAGTCTTCCAGCGGATGGCCGCTCAGATACATTCCGGTAACTTCCTTTTCCCGTTTCAACTGAACCAATGAAGTCCATTTTTCAGCAACCGGAAGTACGGGCGCCTGCATTTCCTGATGTTGCGCTTCGCCGAACAAACTGGCCATGCTTCCGTTGGTTTTGTTCTGCTCTGCCGAAGCAAACTTCATGGCCTTCTCAATCACGGTGAGGTTTTCTTTCGGCAGCATGGCGAAATATTGAGCCCGGTGGGTATTCGCGAAGCAATCAAAAGCGCCTGAAGCGGCCAGCACTTCGAGTGCTTTCTTATTGAGAGCCCGTGAACTCACGCGCTTCGTCAAATCAAAAATACTGGTGAATGGTCCGTGCTGATTTCGTTCCTCAATAACGGCAGTTACCGCCGCTTCGCCGATGCCCTTAATGGCCGATAAGGCAAAACGGATGTCGCCATGCTTGTTAGCAAAAAACTTCAGTTTGCTTTCATTGATATCGGGGCCCAACACGTGAATCTTGCAGCGCTTGGCTTCGTTGAGATAAAACTGTGTGTCGTCAATGGAGCCGGCATAATTTGAAAGCGTGGCGGCTATAAACTCGGCAGGATAATTTGCCTTGAGGTACCCGGTCTGGTAAGCGATGATCGCATAACCGGCAGAATGAGAGCGGTTGAATCCGTATTCCGCAAACTTCTCCATGATGGTAAACACTTCATCGGCCACTTTCTCCTCAATGCCTTTCTTCTTGGCTCCTTCAATAAACACACCGCGTTGCTTCTGCATCTCCTCTTTGATCTTTTTCCCCATGGCCCGGCGCAGCAAATCGGCGGAGCCCAGGGTGAAGCCGGCCATTTGCTGAGCCACCTGCATGATCTGTTCCTGATAAACCATGATGCCATACGTGGGCTTCAGAATTTCTTCGAGCAGCGGATGCGGATAATTGACCTTTTGTTTACCATGCTTACGCTGAATGTAATCGGGGATGTAATTCATGGGGCCCGGACGATACAGGGCATTCATGGCAATAAGGTCTTCGATATCGGTGGGCTTTAATTCTTTCAGATACTTGCGCATGCCGGGCGATTCAAACTGAAAGATGCCGATGGTGTCGCCATGCTGAAACAGTTCAAAAGTTTTCTTGTCGTCCAGCGGAATATCATCAAGGTTGATATCAATTCCGTGATTTTCTTTGATGTTGTCCAACGCATCACGCTGCACCGATAGCGTCTTCAACCCGAGGAAATCCATCTTCAGCAGTCCGGCGTCTTCAATAAGCTTTCCTTCGAATTGGGTAACGAGCAGATCGGAATCTTTGGAAGGAATGACGGGGATGTGCTCGCGAATATCATCCGGGGCGATAATGACGCCGGCGGCATGAATACCATAATGGCGAACGCAGCCCTCAAGCGTTTGCGCAATCTTCAGCGTCTTCTTCACCATGGGATCAGGACTCGTACGTAATTGCGCGAGTTCGGAAGATTCATTGAAGGCCCGCAGGAAATTCATACCCGGCATTTCGGGAATCAGCTTGGCTATGCGGTTAGATTCCGCAAGAGGAAGACCGAGCACCCGGGCTACATCGCGAATACCCGTTTTGGGGCCCATAGTACCGAAGGTGATAATCTGCGCCACCTGGTGTTGACCGTATTTCTTCACCACATAATCAATAACCCGTTGCCGGCCCACGTCATCAAAGTCAATATCCATATCGGGCATGCTGATGCGCTCGGGATTGAGGAAGCGCTCGAAGAGCAGGTGGTACCTGAGCGGATCCACATTGGTGATGCCGATGCAGTAGGCAACCGCCGAACCAGCGGCACTGCCCCTGCCCGGACCCACCCACACGCCGATTTCACGGGCGGCATTGATGAAATCAGCCACGATTAAAAAGTAACCGGCGAATCCGGTTTTATCAATGATGCTGAGTTCATACCGTAGCCGTTCTTCCACTTCAGGTGTGAGAGAACCGAATCTTTTTTTCGCCCCGATCCATGTAAGGTGCTCGAGGTATTGCTGATTGGTGCTGAAACCCGCAGGCAACGGAAAGTTAGGAAGCAGGATTTTCTTCTTGAGGTCAAGATCCTCCACCTTCGAAACAATTTCGATCGTATTGTCAATGGCTTCCGGCACATCACGAAAGCGCTCAATCATCTGCGCTTGGGTCTTGAAGAAAAACTGGTCGTTGGAGAAACGCATCCGGTTTTCATCATTCACATTTTTATTGGTCTGCAGGCAAAGCAAAATATCCTGCGCTTCGGCATCCTCCTGATTCACGTAGTGGGAATCATTGGTAGCGATGATCTTCACATTGTATTTGCGCGCCCACTTGAGCAAAACAGAATTCACCCTGTCCTGCTCCGGAATTCCATGGCGCTGCAATTCGATGTAATAGTCTTCTCCAAATACACTGAGCCAGTCTTTGAAAACCTGCTCGGCCTCTTCTTCAGAACGGTTAAGAATGTGCTGCGGAACAATGCCGCCCAGACAACAGGTGGTGGCAATCACTCCTTCAGCATGCCGCTTAATCAACTCAAAATCTATTCGCGGGTAGTAATAGAATCCTTCGGTGAAGCCGAGCGAACAAAGTTTGATCAGGTTCTTGTAACCCGTTTCATTCTTAGCGAGGAGTACCTGATGAAATGCCTTCTTGCCCTTGCTTCCGTCTTCATCATTGCCAAAACCGGGCAACACTTCCTTTTTGAAACGATCGAAGGTGATGTAAAACTCACAACCGATGATGGGTTTGATGTGATGCTTGTGGGCCTCCTTCACAAATTCAAACACGCCAAACATATTTCCGTGATCGGTGATGGCAATGGCCGGCATTTGATCCGCCACTGCTTTTTTAATCATGGTGGAAATATCGGCGGCGCCGTCAAGCAGCGAATATTGAGTGTGGCAGTGCAGATGTACAAATTCAGGCACGTAGTAATTGGGGATTTTGGATCTTTAATATGTGATTGTCTATTTCAATGTTCGGGTCAGGCATTCAACCATTCAAACTCTTCATACCTTCCTAACCCATTAAACTCTTCACTTCGCTTTGTATCCCATTTCATTCAACAGTTTTACCACCCGCTCTTTCATTTCTCCCTGGATCAGGATTAATCCGTCTTTGGCGCTGCCACCGGTGCCGCATTTTTGCTTCAGCGTTTTTGCCAGCGATTCCAGATCATCCTGTGTGCCTGTAAATCCGTCAACAACGGTTACCGTTTTACCTCCCCGGTGATTTTTTTCAATGCGAACCCTCAACTGCTGCTGCTTGTTCGGAAGTGTTTTTGATTCTTCTGCATCCGGGTTCGCGTATTGATAATCCGGATTGGTGGAATAGACAACGCCGAGTTTGTTTTTGTTTTTGTTGGACACCGGAGAAAGAAAAAGCAGGAATGATTCCTGCTGCGATTTTCAATTCAAAAGTAGAAGAAAAGAAAGTGGAGCATGCGTCCATTTTTTCCACAGAAGGTGGAAATCAGTTTACCCGATCAGGGCCTTCAAACTCAGATCGAGACTCCGGTATGAATGGGTGATGGCGCCCACCGAAATGTAATCAACACCCGTTTCAGCAATATCCCGAACGGTGTCGAGGTTTACGCCGCCGCTGGCTTCCGTCTCAAATTTTACGGCTATCAACTTCACCGCTTCACGGAGAGCCTTTAATGTGAAGTTATCGAGCATGATCCGGTTCACCCCGCCATGCTGAATCACCCTTTTCACATCTTCCATAGTGCGCGTTTCAACTTCTATGGGGATTGTCAGGTGCTTTTCCTTAAGGTACTGATTGGCTGCTTCAATGGCTTTCACGATTCCGCCGCAATAGTCAATGTGGTTATCCTTGATTAGAATCATGTCATACAAACCGAAGCGGTGATTCACACCGCCGCCGATTCTCACAGCCCATTTCTCTGCTGCACGAAACAAGGGAGTTGTTTTCCTGGTGTCGAGAATTTTTGCTTTGAAGCCCGCTACTCGTTGAACAAAATCATGAGTTAGTGTGGCGATGCCACTCATCCGTTGCATGCAGTTCAATGCCAACCGTTCCCCGATGAGGATTGCTCGGGCATTGCCGGTGAGTTCAAATGCAATTTGCCCATGGCGAACCGCTTCGCCATCTTTCAAAATGCTTCGGAACTGAATGCCAGGATCGAGATAACGGAAAATCATCTCCGCCAATTCCACACCGGCCAAGATGCCTTCGTCCTTTACATGAAGCTGAGCTTTGCCGTGAGACTCCTCCTTAATGCACGAAAGGGAGGTATGATCTCCCTCCCTTACGTCTTCAGCTAATGCCTGTTGTATAAAGTCCTTCCAGTCCAATCACTTTTGCTTTTCAAAACGAATTTCCTGAATGAGCTGCTGTGCTCCCTTCTGCTTCACATAGTAATAGACCCTGAATTGTTGCGCTCCGGATCTCATGGTACCGATTCCGTAGGTTGAACCTTCACCGGAGGTACCGCGGTGTTTGAGTTCAAATCCGTTCACTGGATTCTTTGAAAAGAAATCGCGTAAAACCATTTCGCCCTGTGTTTTACTGTAGGATGACTCCCGGTCAAGAATAGTTATTTCAACACTGCTGTCAAAATACTTGGCAACTTCTCTTGAATTGCCGCTGCTGATTCCGCCTGCCACCTGATCCAGCACGCTTTGTGAAAAAACTGACAGGGGCAATGTAAATAGTAAAAGAATCAAGGCACTTCCCAAAAAATTACTTCTCATGGTATTTTTCATTTCATCTGATAACAGTTTCAAAAATTCTGCCAACGATCTTCTTTTCAGGAGCCACCAAATTTAATTCTTTTGAATAAATGCGACTTCCTGAGTAGCAGCCGCCTGTCCCGTACCTCCCGATCATAAGCAGGGCGATATTTTCGATTTAATTTCGCCACCGCGATGAAAAAGAAAGTAATGCTCATCATCATGGACGGTTGGGGACACGGTGCTCACCCGGCCAGTGATGCCATTTATCAGGCGAATGTTCCGTTTGTGAGAAGTCTTTATCAAAAGTATCCGAACTCAGAGCTTATTACGTGCGGTGAGGCCGTGGGGTTACCTGAAGGCCAAATGGGTAATTCTGAAGTGGGCCATATGAACATAGGCGCCGGCCGTATAGTATATCAGGAGTTGCTTCGGATCAACCGGGCCATTCAGAAAAAAGAACTTAACCAGAACGGGGAACTGCTCTCCGTGCTGGATTACGCTAAGAAAAACAACAAGCCCCTGCACCTGATAGGGCTCGTTTCTGACGGTGGGGTGCACTCACACATCAACCATCTTAAAGCACTGTGCGACATCGCGAAGGAAAGCGGATTAACACGCGTTTACATTCATGCCTTCACTGACGGACGCGACACCGATCCGAAAAGCGGCATCGGTTATCTCACAGATCTTCAAAACCACCTCCGGATTTCTGTGGGTGAACTGGTAACCGTGGTCGGAAGATATTATGCCATGGATCGCGATAACCGATGGCAACGGGTCAAACTTGCCTTTGACATGTTGGTTCATGGTGAGGGGAAAAAGACCTCCGACATACTGAAAGCCGTTCAGGAATCATACGATGAAAATGTGACGGATGAATTCATCAAACCGATAGTGAAAGCAGATGAAACCGGAAATCCGGTGCAGACGATTCATGAAGATGACGCTGTGATCTGTTTCAACTTCCGCACTGACCGTTGTCGCGAAATCACGAAGGCGCTCACGCAGCAGGATTTTCCGGAGTTCGGCATGAAGAAGATGAATCTGCGTTACACCACGATGACTATTTACGATCACACCTTTAAAAATGTGGGGTACATCTTTTCCAATGATGACCTGAAGAACACGTTGGGAGAAGTGCTGGCTTCAAAAGGTCTCACACAAATTCGAATTGCTGAAACAGAAAAATATCCGCACGTCACTTTTTTCTTCAATGGCGGAAGAGAAAAACCCTTTGACGGGGAGAACCGGTTTATGATTCCTTCGCCGAAGGTGGCGACTTACGATCTGCAACCGGAAATGAGTGCTATACAGGTAAAGGATACGCTCCTTCAGAAAATGACGGAGCTGCAGCCGGATTTCATCTGCATGAACTTCGCCAACCCTGATATGGTGGGACACACCGGCGTGATGAGCGCTGTGAAAAAAGCCGTGGAAACGGTGGATGGCTGCGTGAATGAAGTGGTAACCAAAGGGCTGGAACTGGGCTACTCCATCTTTCTCACTGCAGATCATGGCAATGCCGATTATCTCATTAACGAAGACGGATCACCCAATACGGCTCATACCATGAATCCCGTTCCGCTTTTCTTCCTCGATAATGAACTCCATCCGAAGTTGAAAAATGGGAAACTGGCTGACCTTGCTCCTTCCATTCTGAAACTGATGGGAATTGAAATTCCCCAAGAGATGGACGGAGCTATTTTGATTTAGAAATTCGCTTGCAATACCTGAGATGAAGATTTCAAACCTTTCGTTGTTGCTTGCAGCCGGCTTGCTGTTTTTTGCCTGCGAACCTCCGGCAGCGAATCTGGCAAGCAAACCCTATTTTGATATTCCGGCATACTTCAGCCGGCAGGTTGCCGAACTGCACCGTGATTCACTCGTGGTAGTGAAAACATCCGTAGTGAATGATAAAACCGATCAGCATCAGATGGACTGGACAGACTGGACTAAAGAATTCATCCTGTTTACCAACTCCGATATTAACAAGCCCTCCATGATCGGGAAATACCTGGTTGACACCACAGCAACAGACAGTGTGAAGACGAAGATTTCTTACACGGCAAAAGATCCTGCGCTTCGCACGCGCCTGCTTGAGATCACCTATGAGAAACAATTCATCGTTGAACTGCACATTGTGAATCACGAGACGAGTTTCCTCTCCACCTCGCATGAAGAACTTTACTATTTACCGCTGAAGAATTATGTAATTAAGTCAGAAGTAAAGAACCGGTTCTTCGGCAGCAATGAATTTTCGGTGTTGGGAGAAATTACGCGGAAGCAGAAGCAATACTTTTAATTCCCTCACATAAATCCAACGGCATTTGAATTTCGGCATCTGCAACCTTACGGTAATTCCGGTTCGCTCGGAACCGGCTGACAAGAGCGAAATGGTTTCACAGTTATTATTCGGTGAAACATTCGAAATTCATTTGCAGGAAAAACAATGGCTTCGCGTACATACCCACGCTGATGATTACGAGGGCTGGATTGATGAAAAGCAAATACTCCGGCTGGATGCCGGGCAATTTAAATCCGTGCAACACTCGCCTTGCTGTCTCACTGATCTCACGGCGACAGCGTTTGGAAAATACGGCAGTCTGATTCTCGTGATTGGTTCTACCCTTCCCAACTACAGCGGGCAACATTTTTCATTTGCCGGTGAGTCGTATCAAACCGATGGGGATGTCACCGATACCGGCCGAAACGACCTGTCAGGAAGAATTGCATGGAACGCCATGAAATTTGCAGGCATGCCGTATCTCTGGGGTGGACGTTCATTGTTTGGATTAGACTGCAGTGGTTTCACCAATGTGGTATTTAAGCTTTCAGGTATCCGGCTGCGGAGGGATGCATGGCAACAAAGCGAGCAGGGCATGCTGGTTTCATTCATTGATCAGGCCCGGCCCGGTGACCTGGCTTTCTTTCACAATGAAGAGGGAAAGATTATTCATGTGGGAATTCTGCTCGAGCACAACAAGATCATCCATGCTTCAGGCCGCGTGCGGGTGGATACCATTGATCACTACGGCGTCTTTAATGGAGAACAAAAGCGATATTCGCATCAGCTCCGGCTGATCAAAAGAATAATTGAATAGGCAGCACCTCCGGCGGCCGGGAAGAAACCCACACATCCATGATTAAGATCCTGAGTGCCGAGCAACTCCGCATGGCCGATGAGTTTACCATCAGTCAGCAGCGTATCAAGAGCATTGATCTTATGGAACGCGCAGCCGAATCATTTGTGGAGTGCCTGTTGAGGAAAGCGTACCTGCCGCCGGCGCCTGCATGGTTTATTTTCTGCGGATACGGTAATAACGGCGGCGATGCGTTGGCAATTGCCCGCTTGCTCAAGAAAGACGGTGAGGAAGTAAATGTGTTTTACCTCGCAGAAAAGAACGAGTACTCTGAAGATTTCCAGACAAACTTTGAACGGCTTAAACGATTGAAAGGAATTACTCCGGTGCCCATCAGCCGTGTGGAAGATTTTCCCATGATCAGCCGCGACGCAGTCATTATTGACGGGTTATTCGGTTCCGGGCTGAACCGGCCTCTGATCGGGTTACCTGAAAAACTTATCCGCTACCTCAATGAACAGGATGCATTACGGGTGGCTATTGATATTCCCAGTGGATTGTTTTCCGATCAGCTCACTACCGGCACTTCCTTTCATGCGTTCTACACCATCAGTTTTCACGCGCCCAAGCTTTCATTCCTGTTTGCTGAAAATGCTGAGGCCGTGGGATATTACTGTGTGGTGGATATCGGCCTCAGCGATGAAGTGATCCGGAGCATCAACACAAGCAACCTGCTGATTGAAGAAGAAGATGTGAGGCAACGGCTTCGTCGCCGCAAAAAATTCGATCATAAGGGAAACTACGGCCACGCCCTCATACATGCCGGCAGCAGCGGAAAAATGGGCGCGGCCATCCTGTGCGCCGCCGCGTGCGCCCGGGCTGGTGCCGGACTCACCACAGCCCATGTTCCTTATCAGCAATCCGTTTCCATCAATGCGGCCTTACCGGAAGTGATGACCCGTGAATATGAAAACGCACCTTTTGATTTTGCTTCCATGAAAGAAATAAGCGCCTTTGCCATTGGACCCGGCATTGGCACCGGCAACGAAGCGAGAAAGGCCGTCATGGAATTATTGAAAACCGTTAGAGCGCCCATGGTGCTTGATGCTGATGCTATCAACATTGTTGCTTCAGAAAAAAAACAGTTGGCACTTCTCCCGCCAAACACCATTCTCACACCGCACCTCAAGGAATTTGAGAGATTAGCCGGTAAAACAAAAACATGGATGGAACGCCATGAGCGGCAGCTTGAACTTTCTCAAAAGCATTCGCTGTACATCGTACTCAAAGGCGCTTATACCTGTATCACCACGCCGGAAGGATTTTCCTTTTTCAATCCAACCGGCAATCCCGGAATGGCAAAGGGCGGCAGCGGCGATGTGCTCACCGGCATGATTGTTTCCTTCCTTGCACAGCGCTACTCTGCCGAAGACGCCTGTGTGCTCGGTGTCTATCTCCATGGACTTGCGGCCGATCTGGCTGTGGAATTTGAAAGCCATCATTCGCTCATGGCCAGTGACATCATTCATAATATTGGAGCCGCATTCCGAAAAATTGATGACCCTGAAGGAAAAGCGCAGTTGCAGCATCCGGGCGACCCTGATCCCGGCGATTATTTTCATGATCATGACATCCTGCGGCTCAACTAAGCACGCGGCATCATCAAAGGCGGCTCCCGTTGTTTCCGATAATGCAGAAAGCAAAAAACTCAGGCAGGAATATGCCGGGTTGATTGGCGTACCCCCTGATCAAATCACCAATCTCAAACTCTATCGCTTCATTGATTCATGGATGGGAACGCCGTATGCGTATGGCGGCAAAACCAAATCAGGCATTGACTGCTCCGGCTTTGCTGAACAGCTTCAACTCGCTGTTTACGGAAAAAAGATATGCTGCAGTTCGGCGGAGATATTTGAACACTGCACGCCGGTAAAACAAAATGACCTGCAGGAAGGTGATCTGGTTTTTTTCAGGATCAACAGTAATTCCGTTTCACATGTGGGCGTTTACCTGGCCAATGAAAAATTCGTGCATGCAAGCACTCAACTCGGCGTAGTGATCAACAGTTTGAACGAACCCTACTACCAAAAGTATTTCTACCGGGCAGGAAGAATCAATTGATGTGATGCACGGAGTAAAGGGGCGTTATGGTTTGGCCGGCTGCTTGTTATCTTTGTAATATGAATCTCACCCCATTAACGGCGATCTCACCCATTGACGGCCGTTACCGTGATAAAGTCCAGTCGCTCGACGCTTTTTTTTCTGAATATGCACTGATGAAATATCGCGTGTTTGTGGAAGCCGAATACTTCATCGCCCTGTGTGAACTCAATCTTCCGCAACTGAAAACATTTACGGCTGAAAACAAAGCGGCACTCCGGCAGATCGTTCGCAATTTTTCAGAGCGGGATGCCTTACGCATCAAGGAAATCGAAAAGACTACCAATCATGATGTGAAAGCTGTGGAATATTTCCTCAGGGAAAAGTTTAAAGAACTCGGTTTCGAATCCCTGATTGAGTTCATACACTTCGGACTCACCTCACAGGATGTTAATAACACTGCAGTGCCATTGTCGCTCAAAGAGTCCTTGCAGCAGGCATTAATTCCTTTACTGGCGCAGGTGATTGAAAAACTAAAATCACTTTCATTGGAATGGAAAGAGGTGCCTTTGCTGGCGCACACACACGGCCAACCGGCCTCGCCTACCCTGTTAGGCAAGGAGGTTTATGTATTCGTGGCACGTTTGGTGAATCAGAAAGATGAACTGGTGCGCCTTCCTCATGCCGCCAAGTTCGGCGGTGCCACAGGAAACCTGAATGCGCATTACGCTGCCTTCCCCGATGTGGACTGGAATGCATTTGCCAATCGCTTCGTTGAATCATCTCTCGGACTCAGGCGATCAACACCCACCACTCAGATCGAGCACTATGATTACCTCGCTGCACAATGTGATGCCATAAAGCGTATCAACAACATCCTCATTGATCTCTGCCGCGATATCTGGCTTTACATTTCGATGGACTACTTCAAACAGAAAATAAAAGCAGGTGAAGTGGGTTCATCCGCCATGCCGCACAAGGTGAATCCGATTGATTTTGAAAATGCGGAAGGCAATCTCGGCATCGCCAATGCATTGTGCGAACATCTCGCTGCCAAACTTCCGGTTTCGCGATTGCAGCGCGACCTCACCGACTCTACGGTGCTGCGCAATATCGGCGTGCCCATCGCCCATTCCATGATTGCCATGCATTCCATCATCAAAGGACTTGAGAAACTCATTTTGAATGAAGCAAAGCTGAAGGAAGATTTAGAAAACAACCGTGTGGTGGTGGCCGAAGCCATTCAAACTATATTGCGCCGCGAAAACTATCCCGATCCCTATGGCGCATTGAAAGAACTTACCCGGAAAAATGAAAAAATCTCCGCTGCGGAAATCTCAGCATTCATAGATTCTCTCGAGGTAAGTGATGCCGTCAAGCGCGAACTGAAAGCCATTACACCGTTCAATTACACAGGTAAGTTTTCCGGCTGAGAATGGATTCTCTCAAACAAGGTGAAGATTTTTATATAGACGAAAGCGGTCTTTATGTTTTCACGGAAGCGTATCATCTCAAACGCGGTTACTGTTGCCGTAGCGGATGCCGCCACTGTCCGTACGGATATCTTGGCGACAACCGAAACGATGAGGAAAAAAGAGTGCAACGATTAATAGAAGAACAAAACAACTGATGTGCGATTGGTTTCCGGCGAACTAGAAGCCATCATTGCGGCTTTTCACAATCAACTGACGGCTGTGAAAACCTGACTCCCCTTCGCCTTCCAGCATGTAGCAACCCGACGCCATGCCCACAAGACTGATCCGGATGCTTCCGGTATAGTTTCCATTCATTTCAAAAACCCGGTTACCCAACATATCAGTGATGCGTATGCGGTGCAGTGTTTCATTCGTTTCCATATTGAAATGCTCACCGAACGGATTGGGATTGATGCTGATCTTTTCATCTCCTTTAAAATAGACACTGACCAGGTCGGAATAGGTGCTATGGCCATCCAGATCGGTAAGCTTAAGCCGGTAATAATTTGTACCCTGCCATGGATGGACATCCATTGCGGAATAGTCTAACGGTAACACACTGAACCCGGCTGCATGAGTTATTTGGAATCCTAAGAACTGATCGTGCGTCATCATTTTTTCAACGGTGAAAAAGTCAGTATTAAATTCTGAAACGGTGGTCCAGTTGAGTAAAACCACATTGGCTACCGCTTCCGCACTAAAATTCAGCAGGGTGATTGGCAGCACCGGAGAAACCACGATCACGATGGTATCAATACAGCCATTGGCATCCATGACCGTGATGGTGTAGGTACTGTCAGCAAGGCACGTAAACACGTTACTGCTTTGAAAATTTATGCCATCAATACTGAATTGATATGGCGGCGTGCCGCTGATCGCAGAAGCTGTAATCGTGCCGGCACCGCACATGGAAGATGAGGTGGATGCGGATACGGATGGAGCCGCAATACTGCTGACCGTTGCAGTAGTAATCGCCGTGCAACCGTTGGCGTCCATGGTGGTTACAGTGTAGGTTCCTTCTGCAAGTCCGGTAAAAATGTTGTTTGATTGAAAAGTGATTCCGTCTATGCTATAGGTGAGTGACCCGGTGCCACCGGAGCCGATGGCCGTAATCGCTCCATCATCATTGAAGCACGATGAAGATGATGGAGTAGCAGCGACATTGGGGCCTTCGAGATTGAGAATCGTTACATCAACGGTTTTTGTGCAGCCGTTTGCATCTTTCACCCAAACGGTATAGGTGCCGGCGGAAAGACTGTTGAAAGTAGTTGCCGCCTGATACGTGACCCCATCAATGCTGTACTGAAGCGGCGCAGTTCCGCCTGAAGCAGATGCGGTGATTTCTCCATTCGAACTGCCGCAGGTGGTATTGACAACGGTTGAAGAAAGTGCAGAAGGGCCAGCCACATTGGCCACATCAACCAGTTTGGTGGCTATGCATCCGTTGTTGTCCTGCACGGTAACCGTGTAGGTGCCGGCCTGCACATTGGTAAATGTTCCGCTGCTTTGAAAAGTAATTCCATCAATACTGTACATAAGCGGAGGCGTTCCGCCGCTGCCGGTTCCGGTAATGCTTCCATTGGCGTTGCCGCATTTGGAGGAAACCGAATTGACGGATAATGACGGTCCTGAAATATTGCCCACATTAACTGTTGTTGCGTTCACACATCCATTGGCATCCTGAACAGTCAGTGTATAAGCGCCTGCACCCAATCCCGAAAAAGTGTTGCTACTCTGAAATGTAATGCCATCAATGCTGTAAATCATTGGAGAAGTTCCGCCGGAAACAGATGCCACGATGGACCCGTTATCATTGCCGCAAGATGCCCCGATGGAATAAGCCGTTGCCACCGGTTGTGTGGTGGCAGGAACCGTTACGGTGGTGGTTGTAATACAGCCGCTCGCATCTGCCATCCATACGGTGTAGTTACCTGAAGCAAGTCCCGAAAAACTTCCGCTGCTTTGGTAGATGGTGCCGTTAATACTGTACTGAAGCGGAGCTGTGCCTCCGTTGCCCTGCGCTGTTATGGATCCGTTCACTGACCCGCATGATGTGCCGGTGGCGGCGGCAGAGAGGGAAAGGGAACTTACGCCGGTAAATGTCACAGTTGACGCATTGAGGCATCCCACTGCATCTTTGACCAGTATGGTATATGTACCGGGACCTAATCCGGTGAATGTACCACTGCTCTGAAAAGATCCGTTGTTGAGATTGTAGGTAAGAGGTGCTGTACCTCCGCTTCCGGTTGCGATAATTGATCCGTTACTGAGGCCGCAAGTTGGGTTTGTTGAATTCAGTGTCACACTCGGCCCGCCCGTGCTGAGCACGGTAGCCACCGCAGAGCCGGTGCACCCCTCATTATCTTTTACAGTCACAGTATAGGTGCCGGGTGCCAATCCGGTGAAAGATCCGCTGCTCTGGTATGTGCCACTGTTTAACTTGTATTTGAACGGTGGTTCATCTCCGTTGCCCACAGCTACGATGCTTCCGGTGCTGCTTCCGCAAACAGAATTAGTAACTGTGAGCGTTACCGTAGGTCCGGGTACGGCGCCGATCGTAACAGATACTGAGGCCGTACATCCATTTGCATCTTTCACAGTCACTGTATAGGTGCCTGGAGTACTGATGTCAAATGCATTTTCGGTATCATAAGGTCCCCCGTCAATGCTGTAAGTGTATGGCCCGGTACCGCCGGTACCAATTACTTTTATTTCACCCTGATCGCCGGCTACGCAAGGCACATCATCTGCAATAAGCACTGTAATATCCGGTGCCGGGCCGCTGCCGACATTACTCACTGTTGCAACCGCTGTTCCGGTACATCCGGCGGCATCCATTACGGTTACGGTATAGGTTCCCGGCGTAATTCCGGTAAATGAACCGCTGCTCTGAAAGGTGCTGCCATCAATGCTGTATTCATAAGGTGAAGTTCCGCCGGAACCGGTGGCATTGATGGTACCGTTATCGCTGTTGCAATTTGCATTTATCGTGGTTACAGAAACTGTTGGCGCGAACACAATACCCACCACAACATTGGTAGTGGCCGTGCATCCGTTAACATCCACTACAGTTACCGTATAATTACCGGCTGCAACATTGGTGAATTGATTATCGCTCTGATATGTGACTCCGTCAATTGAATACTGAAGCGATCCCACTCCACCGGAAGCTATTGCCGTGATGCTTCCGTTATTTCCACTGCACGGCGTTGAGATGGAACTGGCTGACAGGGAAAGTCCGGAAGCATTTGTTAGCACAACTGAAACGGTACTAATGCATCCATTGGCATCCTTCACCGTGATAGTATAACTGCCCGTGGCGAGCGAATTGAACACGCCGCTGCCCTGGAAGTTACTGCCATCAATGCTGTACGTCAATGGAGCGGTACCACCCGAGCCGGTGGCGCTGATCACCCCATCATCTGCTCCGCAGGATGTTGGTGTGGTTACAGCCGATACGGATGGTCCGGCGGTATTGGTAACAGTAACTGTAGTAGCTCCATAGCATCCATTCGCATCTTTTACAAGAACCGTGTAGGTGCCCGGAGCGAGTCCGCTGAAAAATCCGCTGGACTGGAAAGTGAATCCGTTGATGCTGTACGTGAGTGGCGCTGTGCCACCCGAACCGCTTGCTGTGATAGTTCCTGTACTCGTGTTGCAGGCCGCAGAAGTGGTGGTAGCAGTTACGGTCGGTGCATTGCTTGCACTTACCGTTACATTAACTGTGCTGGTACATCCGTTTGCATCTTTTATTGTTACCGTGTAAGAACCGGCGGTAAGTCCACCGAAAAAGCTGCTGCTCTGAAAGGTGATTCCATTGATGCTGTACTGAAGCGGAAGCGTGCCACCCGAACCACTGGCGGTAATCGTGCCATTGCTGTTACCGCAGGTGGCGGAAGTGGTGCTTGCAGTCACTGTGGGTCCGGTTGAGTTGGCGACGGTGCATGTGAATGTGGCAAGGCACCCATTTGCATCCTTTACGGTCACCGTGTACGTTCCTCCCGCAAGCCCGGTGAAGACATTGCTGCTTTGATAGTTGTTTCCATCCAAACTATACTGTAGCGGCAATGATCCGCCGGTGGCAAAGGCAGTGATGCTTCCGTTATTTGTATTGCAATAGGTAGAAGCCGGTGTGGCTGTAAGGGAAGGTCCGCCGACAGCCCCGATGGTAACCGTTACTTCATTGATGCAGCCGGTGACATCTTTCACAGTTAAAACATAGGTTCCTGCCGATAGACCGGTAAAGAAATTGTTGGCCTGAAAAGTTGATCCGTCAATGCTGTATTGCAAAGGTGGTGAGCCGCCGGTTCCATTGGCCGTGATGGTTCCGTTACTGATGCTGCACGAAGCATCCGTTTTGGAAAATGTGAGAGAAGGGCCATTGGCATTAATAATGGTAATGGTATCAGTGGTGCCGCACCCGCTGGCATCTTTTACCGTAACAGGATAAACGCCAGCACCCAACCCTGTGAAGTTGCCACTGCTCTGAAAAGTCACTCCGTCAATGCTAAAGGTGTAGGGCAAACTTCCGCCCGAACCGCTTGCACTGATGGTTCCGGTGTTTGCGCCGCAATCCGTGTTCGTGCTGTTAACTGTAAGCGCCGGACCCGGTAAGGTGAAGTCTGCTGTGGTAGATGTTCCGCTGCATATCTGATTCACATAAGCAATCATGGTGTAAGTAATACCGGGAGTGAGTCCGGTGAATGTTCCGGTTGAATTACTGTTCACCAGGTTAGGGCCGATGTATAATTCATAGGTTACCGTTGATCCCGGCGGCGGCGAAGGGCTGATGCTGCTCGTGACGGAAGCCGTGGCACAATCGGGAAATAGCGATAGCGTATAAGAAGTGCTGGGGCATGAATAGGTAGAAACATTGAAAGAAGCGACAAAGCCATCGCCGCTTGCATAAAGCAGCGTTTTCGCTTCATCATATGCGAGATCATAAACTGATTTGGTGGAGTAGCCCGTAACACTGATGTCTGCCACTGCCGCATCATCAAAAGCGGCACCGTTGAAAAGGTAAACCTTAATGGTTCCATTCGTTGAACCTACAAATACATGATTGCATTCATCGGCAATGATGCCTCCCGACCACAGAGCTGTATTGGCGGCCACGGTGAGAGAAGTACCTACGCCTGCTCCTGTGGATTTATTGATGGCCTTAAGATTTTTCCCATCCCAGTAAAACAAGTAAGAAGAATTAATCGCAAACACATTACAGGAGTTCTCGATCATACCGCCGGTCATGTAAGGCCGGTTTGCTATTTCCTGAATCACGGTAAAACCGGAAGTGGCGTTCCATGCTACGGTGCCTCCGCTGTATGGCGAGGGATTCTTGTAAATCTTGTTGGAGAGAGATGGAGTGCCATAAAGTGATCCGTAGATGGTATACATATCGCTCGTAACCGGATCAATGATAATGTCGGCGATATCCTGTGCCCAACCGGTGCTCACGCTATATGGTATGCCCGTTACATTGAGCGGTGTAAGTATGGTGGATGGCGGGGTGCACACGGCGAAATTGTTATTGGAATTGGTGCCGCCTCCGGCTATCAGGATTTGAGGAGAACCGCTGTTACAACTCCAATACATTTTCCAGTCCTCCAGGAAATTTGAATTGGGAGTGGTGATGTAGTTATCATACAAGCCGTTGGTGTTGATACGAATCACTTTGAATCCCGTGGTAGGATTGAATCCCTGCCCGAGGTAAACACTTCCTGTGGTTTTTTCAACCACCCACCCGCCATAGTACGTTCCGAACGTCCAGGAAGGAATGCTCAGCGTGCCGTTGAAAGTCCACTGCCACACACCGGAAGAATTGTATTTCGCGAGCTGATAAACATTGCCGTCGCCGCCACCGGTTACATACACGTTTCCATCATAATCAAAGTCAACATCCTTCGCTTTACCCGTATTCGTCCCCGTAAGATTACTTGCAGAACTGATGAAGGGGTCAATGACGAGAGTTTTCTTCGGGTCAAGCGCCGCAGCATGGAAGGTAAGCAACCGGTCTTTTAATTGGGGATGAAGGACCACCTTTCCCGCTTCACTTGAATAGTAACTTTCCGGCGCCGACTGATCGAATGCTCCCAACGCTGATTTGAATCGTACACTGCCGTCCTGCTTCAGTTGCACACGGCCCACATCACCACCCCATTTGAGTTTCACCGTAGAAATATCAGCTCCCGGTTTGAGCACCAGGTTGTATTCAAACCCCGGCTTTTCCTTAGTGGTAAAGTAGAATTCAACATCTACCGACGGGTATACGTCTTTGCAAGTGATCTTTTTGAACGTGCGGGCTTTGGCTGATTGCATTCCATAAGTGAAATATCCGCTTTGCATATCTTCTGCAATCATTTCAGCATTCGTATTGGCATCAGCCCATTCGAGTGTAATCACACATTCGGTGGTATTCACCTGTTCTTCTATCTCCTCCTCCGTCATTCCTTTTCGCTTCATTTCTTCTTTCTGCTCCTCCGTGGGATGCTCGATTTTGCGCTGTAGAAAAACCAATCCATGCGCAGTGATCAGCACAGGCATATCAAAGCCATCATAACTGTACCTGATAGCTCCCATATAGCCATACCCCTTGAGGGTATCGCCGAACTGTCCGGCATTTTCAATGAAAACATTTCCGCTACCGAACAAATCATTCCTCAATTCTTTGGTAGCGCCCTTAATAAAGCCCGGATGGCTTGCCAAAGATTTCTGTATACTCTCAACGGAAGTTTTATCTATTGTTTGAGCAGAAAGAATTAGGGGTGCGTTAATTAGAATTCCAGCACAGAGAGCCACATTAAGTGCATGGCCCAAACCGGGTTTCAGCCAATTCCTAACTCCCATTAACCCGTGGTAGAAAAAGGACATGAAGGTAGTTATGTGCACCGCTTTCAAAATTAGAAAAAGCCAGTGCCTGTAGTAATGACATACTCCCCATTGTGTGAAAAAAGGTTCTGAACGGGCTATACTTTGTCTGAACTGTCCGTAGCTCACCCTGAAACGGGAAGCGCAATGCCCCGGAAAGCCGGTTAATTATTCGAAGCGGAGGGCTTTGACCGGGGAAATTCTGGACACCAGAAACGAAGGAACCATGAGCGTAATGAGGCAAACGAGCAACGTCCCGATGTTGACTGCAATGATGTAAGCCGGTTGCAACAATACCGGCGCCATGGACACGTAATACGACGACTCATCGAGTGTGATGATGTGAAAATATTTCTGTGCAAGACTCACGCCGATGCCGATCACATTTCCCAACAGCAACCCGAAGCCCGTAATGTACATGGCATGATACAGAAAAATTTTCCGGATCATCCAGTTCGATCCACCCAGCGACTTAAGTGTGCCGATCATATTGGTGCGTTCGAGGATGAGGATGAGCAAAACGGTTGACATATTGATAACGGCAACAATGATCATGAGAATGATGATTACCCGTTCATTCATGTTTTGAAGATCAAGCCAGTCAAACAGGTTGGGATTAATCTGTTTCATCGTTTTTGCCTGCAGCTTTTCTCCAATGAAGTCGTGGTTGACCGTGCGGCCGATTTCATCCAGCTGATTCACATCATTGATGTATACTTCGAAACCACCCACCTGGTCAGCTCCCCAATTATTAAGACGCTGGATTAGCCCGATATCCACCAGGGCGTAAAGGCGGTCATATTCATCAAGGCCGGTCCTGTAAATACCTGTCACTTCCAGTTTGCGGTAGCGCATGGGCTGTTGGATGAAATAGACAAGGACATGATCACCTACTTTCAGCTTCAGCCGATCAGCCGTGGGTTCTGAAATGATGATTTTGGATTTCGAAACAGAATCGCCCGCCTGAAAAATGCTGCCATCCACGATGTATTTCTTCAGGAAACTCCAGTCGAAATCGCGCCCGATCCCGCGCAGCACAATGCCTTCAATCTCTGAATCGGTTTTCATAATGCCTGCCTTGGTGGCAAATACCTGTATATGCCGCACACCCGGCATTTTTTCCAACGACGGATAGAACGGCTGGCTCATACTTACCGCTTCTTCACCATAATCACTGCTTTGCTCATAGCTGCGAATGGCTATATGCCCCCAGAATCCAAATACTTTTTCACTAATCTCTTTCTGAAATCCGTTCACGATAGCCCCGGCAATTATCATCACCGCCACGCTCAATGCAACAGCCACCATAGCCACGCGAATCACGAACCTCGAAAACGAAGACCCGGAATGAAAGGCCAGCCGGCGGGAGATGAAATAGGAAAGATTCATGAACGTTGCAGGTGCAAATTCGAATTTACTTTCTTCGCAGAAGCAAAAATATGCGCAGCCGGTTCACATCAAGTTTATGCATTGCCATATACGTTTCTATTTTTTGCTGCCATATAGCATGGTCGCAGCAAATACCCGGAAGTGCAGGTCAGGTAATCACCGGCGCAGAACGCATGAGTGAATACCTTCCGCTGACTCAAGGAAAAAAACTGGCGCTGGTGGTGAATCAAACATCCGTTGTCGGCAAAACGCATTTGGTTGATACGTTGCTTTCGCTCCACCAGCAGGTGCAGAAAATATTTGCACCCGAACATGGTTTTCGCGGAATCGCAGATGCCGGTGAAGAGATTTCAAGTTCCTTGGATGCCAAAACCGGAATACCCATCATCTCTATATACGGAAAAAACAATAAGCCGGGCGCTGATCAACTGAAAGATGTTGATTTGGTTATTTACGACATACAGGATGTGGGTGTTCGGTTTTATACTTACGTATCCACGCTGCATTTTGTAATGGAAGCATGCGCTGAAAACCGCGTGCCGCTGCTTATCCTTGACCGTCCTGATCCGAATGGCTTTTATGTAGATGGCCCCATACTCGACAGCGCACACCATTCTTTCGTAGGTGTTGATCCCGTTCCGATTGTTTACGGAATGACGGCGGCTGAATATGCACGCATGCTGCAGGGAGAAAAGTGGATTGACAGTATAGGACATCTCGAGTTGCACTGGATCACATGCAAAAACTACGATCATAATACACTCTACCAATTGCCGGTAAATCCGTCCCCCAACCTGCGGAGCATGACGGCTATTTACCTTTATCCGTCGCTTTGTTTATTTGAAGGAACCCGGGTGAGTGTTGGCAGGGGAACGGATAAACCCTTTATGATTTTTGGATATCCCGGTTACCCCGCGGGTAACATGAAATTCAGACCGGAGAGTGTATCCGGCGCAAAAAATCCCCCATACCTCGGTGTGGAATGTTCCGGTCATGATCTTTCCGGTCTCAACAGCGGTTTTTTTCTGGAACGCAAACGGCTTTACCTGCAATGGCTGATGGAGAGCTATAAGTATTATCCGAAGAAAGAAGAATTCTTCACGTCGTACTTCAACACGCTGGCCGGCAACGATCAATTGCGGAAACAAATCGAAGAAGGAACGCCGGAGATGGAAATTTACCGGAGTTGGGAACCGGGGCTTTCCAAGTTTAAGCAGATACGAAAAAAGTATTTGCTCTATGAAGATTTTGCAAACTGAATCGCGAAAGGAGAACAGCAGTCATTCATGAAAATCATTTTTCTGGGTACCCCCGATTTCGCCGTTCCGTCATTGGAAATACTGTTACGTGCCGGATATGATATAACCGCCGTAATCACGGCTCCGGATAAACCGGCCGGCCGGGGTATGCACCTGCATCCATCAGCCGTGAAAAAGTATGCAGTAGCACACGGGCTCAAAGTGTTGCAGCCGGATAAACTGAAAAACGAAAATTTTCTTGCTGATCTCAAATCACTCCAGCCCGATTTGGCTGTGGTGGTGGCATTCAGGAAACTGCCGGAAGCGGTATGGGCGATGCCGCGGCTCGGCACATTCAATCTGCATGCTTCACTGCTTCCGCAATACCGCGGCGCCGCCCCGATCAATTGGGCCATCATCAATGGCGAAACTGAAACCGGTGCAACCACTTTTTTTCTTACCCACGAAATTGACACCGGCAAAATCATTATGCAGCGAAAAACTGAAATAGGCGCTGAAGAAACTGCCGGCGAACTGCACGACCGGTTGAAAGTGATCGGCGCGGAACTGGTATTACAAACTGTTAGACAAATTGAAAACTATTCCTTGAAACTTTCAGAGCAACTATCACCGGCCGAGCTGAAGAAAGCGCCGAAGATTTTCACCGAAGATTGCCGGATTGATTTCAGCAAATCAGTTGACGAAGTTTTTAATCTCATTCGTGGAGTGTCACCCTACCCTGCTGCTTTCACTTCCTTTCAGGGTACCATGCTAAAGATTTTCCGCTGCCGAAAAATCATGGATGCTCCACCGGCAGCAGCGGTGGGCTCATTTTCCACCGATGGAAAAAGTTATTTACGGTTTGCCTGCCGTGATGGCTGGATTGAAGCAACCGAACTGCAGGCAGAAGGAAAAAAGAAGATGAGCACTGAAGAATTTCTGCGCGGTTATCGAATGAAATCCTGATTCAGAGTTTCATAATTTTAATCGCCTGATCGCCCGCCTTCAGAATGTAAACTCCTGATGGTAGATTGGTGAGGTTGAGATGAACCGTATCGGAAGTAAGCGGGAAGTATACAATTCTTTTTCCTGCCAGATCATACAAATTGAGTTGTTCGCCGGCAGGCAAGTTGTTGTTCAGCACCACTTCTACTTCACCATACGTTGGGTTGGGATAAGCTTTTGCCTGACCGGGTTGTTCAAGCATGGTACTTACCTTGAATAATTGCTGAACCTCTTCATCGCTGGAATAATGATTTCTGAAAATCACAACCACACTTCCGCTGTCTTCAGCATCCGTAGTATAAAAGTCGAGTGTGAAGAGTTGGCTGGCTCCCGGTGCAAGGTAAAGGGTGGCCGAGTCAACAGTAGGCGAATAACACACATCAGAGCACAGAGAAGTATTCCAACCTTCAGGATATGATTCCAGTTTCTTGACCAAATCTATCTGAACGCCGGAAGCAAGATCACTGTTTTTTAAGGTTGCATGAATATATGCTGTAGTGCCGGGTTCCGTATGAACATTGGGATCGTCAGTTAATTCAATTTGAAAATGCCCGTCGTAGGTTGCCGAATCCTGTCCATTGCCATTTCCTAATAACAGGTTTATGTCATTGGCCATGTTTTCCGGGGGTTGGTTGAACCACCCGTGCTTGGAAAAAATCACTCCATCCGGTCTAATCAAATACGCGGTGTTTGGGCCGCACTGAAAGTTCACCCAAAAGTTGTTGCAGGGTCCGTCAATCAGCACCGGCACGTCAGTTACCAGGTTCTTTAGCATGGTATCAACCAACTGGCGGCGTTCACCGTATGTAGTGGGCTGCCGGTAAAAAACTCCTTCAAGGAGATTTTGTTGCGAAACATTAACATACCCGTAATAAGGACTAATGTCAGTGTCGGGATGCGCTTCCACGGTATATACGATACGAATGGTGACCTCTTCACCAAACATTGCCTGCAACTCATTGAGTTCATTCAAGTGATTGCGGAACACGGGGCAAGTGTAACTTCCTACAACGAGTAAAACCGGTTTACCTATTTCAAGGGTTGATTTCAGATTGAATGGCTGCCCGGAATGATCGTAGAGAGTAAAATCAGGAATCGTGTCGCTGATATTGTATCCGAGGGTATCGAAGCCGCCACCAAGGCGCAGAGGAATCTCACAAATCTGATTTGAATCAGCCGGTAATTCTGTAAGTCCAATGGAAGGTTTAAGAATTACCTGCGCCATTAAGTTGGTGCTAAACAAAGTAGTAAGTAAAACGCTTAACCATCCTGGGCGAAAATGCATGCGTGATGATTTGATGTTGAAGTGGCAAAAAGCGTGCACAATCTTCAAACAACGCAAACACAAAATGTTTAAACCATCGCCTCCCCTGAAAAAACAAAAGTTGCCGGTCCATGAAGAAAGACCCCGGAGAAATCTTGATTCCTCCGATAAAAGGAGATGGAAAGCTTGCCGCCGGGCGCCCCAATCAACCACTCTTCCGATCCTTCTGCATATGGATTTGACAGAAGTGATGCAGCAATGGCCACAGCCACAGTTCCCGTTCCGCATGAGAGCGTTTCATCCTCCACACCGCGCTCATAGGTTCGCATCTGAAGCTGACCATTTTTCATTGCCACGAAGTTGACATTGATTCCTTCAACTTTGTATTCAGGTGAATTGCGAATCCCTTTGCCCAGAGAAACCACGTCAATGGATTCCACGTCATCCACAAACGTAACGTAGTGAGGTGAGCCGGTGTTCAGAACGAATGCATCTCCCGATTTCGTAACTCCGCTCACATTGCTCATGCTCAACTTAACCCCGTTGCCCGTGACCGTGGCCTCATGAATGCCATCGGCTGCAAGGAACCGGACTTCATTGCCGCACAGCCCCAGTTTTTGGGCATAGATGACGGCGCAGCGGCCGCCATTGCCGCACATAGTGCCCTTTCCTCCATCAGCATTGAAGTAGATCATTTCAAAGTCAACTCCTTCTTTTTTCTGAATCAGAATTAAACCATCAGCACCGATCCCGAATCTTCTGTGACAAAGCAGGGTGATTTGTTCAACTGTGAGCGAAATTTTTCCGGAAGTATTATCCATCAAAATGAAATCGTTGCCGGTACCATGAAATTTTTCGAAGGGCAGTGTCATGATCGTCTGTAAAATTAGCAGATGAAAAAGTAGCGGATCGGACACATAAGAAATCCCGTTAAAGTTGCGTTAAACGAAATGATGAGAAAAGCGGTATAGAACCACGTAGTAATTTTGTGGTGGCAGGTAACAATTTCACCGCGCAAATCGTCAGGAAAAAAATTCAACATAACGAACAAACTCTTTACACGTTCCGTTATTGCCTTTTTGACAGAGGCACATTTCTTGAATAATTCAAACAAACAAAACATTTGATAAAATGAACATCAGAAAGATTGGTCTCGTTGCCTTCGTTGCAGTGGTGAGTACCCTGGTAACCCTTGCTGCGTACAATTATTTAGCCCGGCCATCGGCACAAACCTTTGAACAGAAACAGGCCGCCCGCTTTGAGTCTGTCAGTTATCCTTCGGGCTCAGAAGTGCCGGCCATGCTTGATTTCCGGTATGCTGCCAAAATCACCACGCCGGCCGTGGTACATATAAAAACAACCTATGCCCCCCGCAGCGCATCACGCAACGACAATAACCCGTTCAGGGATTTCTTTGGTGATGACTTTTTCAGCCCATGGGGACAATCTCCCTATCAGCAGCAGCCGCAGGAATCATCCGGCTCGGGTGTGATCATATCTGATGATGGGTACATCGTTACCAACAACCACGTTATTGACGGCGGCGATAATATTGAAGTGATCCTGGCCAATAAGAAATCCTACAAAGCGAAAATGATTGGCACAGATCCATCTACGGATATTGCACTGATAAAAATCGACGAGACCGCATTACCATTTATCCGCTTCGGAAATTCAGATTCTGTAGAAGTGGGTGAATGGGTGTTGGCAGTTGGCAACCCGTTCAATCTTGAATCAACCGTTACCGCCGGAATTGTAAGTGCCAAAGGCAGAAACATCAATATTCTCCGCAGTAAAGACAACAGTGCGGTGGAAGCTTTCATCCAAACTGATGCGGCAGTAAATCCCGGTAACAGCGGCGGCGCACTGGTAAACACTGCCGGCGAATTGGTGGGAATCAATTCCGCCATTGCGACACCAACAGGAACATTTGCCGGATACTCTTTTGCCGTTCCGGTGAACCTCGTGAGCAAGGTGGTTAACGACCTGATGAAATTCGGAATGGTGCAGCGCGGTTATTTGGGAATACAGATCGCTACCGTTACTGATGAGCTCGCAAAACAGAAAGGACTCAATGACCTCAACGGAGTGTATGTGGATTCCATTTACGATGGCAGTGCGGCCGATGATGCGGGAATCAAATCCGGCGATGTGATCACCAAAATCAACGGCACCGCAGTGAATACCTCACCTGAATTACAGGAGCAGGTTTCACGCTATCATCCCGGCGATAAGATCACGGTGACTTATAAGCGCGACGGAAAAGAAAAAGTGGCAACGGCCACCCTGAAAAACAAAGAAGGCAATACGAGTTATCTCAAAAAAGAAGAAGTGAGTGCGGTTGAGAGTCTGGGTGCCGAATTCGCGAACTTATCGGATAAGGAAAAGAAAGATCTCGGTTTACAGGGAGGGGTGAAAGTGGTTCGCCTCGGCGATGGAAAACTCAGCCAGAATACGAACATGAAGGAAGGATTCATCATCACGAAAATTGACAACAAGCAGGTAAACAGTGTGGATGATTTGAAACAGGCCCTCATGAATAAGAAAGGCGGGGTCATGATTGAAGGAAGGTATCCGGATTATCCGGGGCAATATTTCTATGCATTCGGCCTTTGATAAACTCTGACTGAACAAAAAGCCACCTGACGGTGGCTTTTTTGTTTTAAGACACTCTTACAGCGACCTGTTTAAATCAATCGAATTTAAATTCTTCAACAAGGGCTAACCAAAATATATTAGCTGAAACAAAAAAACGGAATAAGGGTTTGAGTATTCCATCGTCATTCTCTTGTTGACAACTGACAAGTAAAATGATATTATTTAGCCAATCAATATTCTGAATTCAAAATCTATCCACCATGAATTTTCGATTACTAATCACATTGGTTGCCTTCTTTCTTTCAACCACGTTTGTCCATGCTGACAATTACTACGTCACTTCCAATGCCGATGCGGGATCGGGCACACTGAGAGAGGCCATTGCACTCACCAATGATCACGCAGGACAGGATTCCATCAAATTCAATTTACCCGGAACCGACGTGATGGGCCGTACCATTACAATTGATTCCGTATTACCAGCCGTGACTGATCCGCTCGTGATTGACGGTGTGTCACAAACGGGAAATGTTTTTGGAACATCACTCGCTAAGGTGCAACTCGCCGGCGCCATCACCCTGGATTACGGCATTTGGCTCAGTGCCGATTCATGCAGCATTTATGGGATGTTCATTCAGAATTTTGTGACCGGTGTGCTGGTTAGCGGCAGCTACAATCAAATTGGTGCGGTGACCAAAGGCAACACTATTTTCAACTGTTCTGATGCCTGCATTGCCATCGTGGAAGCCGACCATGTGGCCATGCTCAGCAATCTTATAGGCATTGACACCGCTCAGCAAGTCGGTTCTCTTGTTGGTATTGGAATCAATGTGGACAACAGTCAGATTATTTCGATTGGCGGAAGATCGAGTGAAGGACGAAATATTATTTCCGGAAACACAAATGGCGTGAACATGATTTCAGCCAAGTTTGTGAACATGAATGCAAACTATATTGGTACTGATGTGAGCGGCACTTTTGCCATCCCCAACAGCTATGGTATTTATGCCGTGTCAAACAATCTCAATGTTGAAATCGGCGGTGACTCGCTCTTTGAATCCAATCTCGTTTCCGGAAATACCTATGCAGGCATTTACGGCCAGTTTGCTAACTCGGTCTTGCAGGGAAACCTTATCGGAGTTGACAAATCCGGAAACAATCCGTTAGGCAACGGAACCTATGGCATTTACTTCGGCTCGGCTTCCAATGGTGTTCTCATTGGAGGCACTCAGGCCTTCCTGCCAAACCGCATTGCATACAATGGAAGTGAAGCCATCTACTTTGAAGATAATACCTGCCAAAAAATTTCAGTGATCAGAAATCTCGCTTATTGCAATTCACAGAGTGACGGACAGGGCGGATACCGGTTCAATGGGGGTAATGACGGCATTCAACCGCCGCAAATTTTGATTGCGAATTCCGACGGAATCATCGGGCTTGCTCCTGCAGGCTACCAGGTTGATCTCTACATTGATGACACCTGTCAATATTGTGAAGGACGCACCTTGCTCGGCTCCGTAATTTCACAAGACAATGGCCTATTTGAATTTTCAGGAAACAACATTGCCGGCAATGTAACGGCGGTAATGACGGATTTGAATGGAAACAGTTCTGAGTTTACCGGTTGCGTTCCGGCCACCAGCGACATCTGCCTGATCCCTGACTTTATCGCTCCCGAAGATTCTGTTTGCTCTTACACGCCCATCCAGTTCCTTGATGCATCCATTACCAAGCCGGGAACGGATTTATCAGGATGGAACTGGGATTTCGGTGATGGCAATTCATCTTCCGATCAAAATCCATCGCACGCTTATATGCAGGGCGGTGATTATACCGTAACACTCACAGTTACCAATACCGGCGACTGCATTGAGCAAATCTCCAAAACGATTTCTATCCTCTCAGCGCCTTCGCCTGCCTTCACTGTTTCCACACCGGTTTGTGCCGGTGCTGAAATTACTTTTACTGACGGGTCAACCGTATCCGAAGGAGATTCCATCATCGCATGGCATTGGAACTTCGGTGACGGTGGCGGCACAAGTCAGCAGAATCCGCATCACACATTCGACACCGCCGGTGACTATACCATTCTCTTCACGGTCACAGGACTGACTTGTGAAGTGGATTATACCCAGGATATTCATGTGGGAAGCGCTCCGGTAGCTCTTTTTGACAATCCGGAGTTTGCCTGTGTGGGAAGCAGTGTGCAGTTTGAAGACCAATCAACCATTGGCGGTGATGAAGTCATCACTTCATGGCTCTGGGATTTTGGCGACGGAAACACTTCGGAAGAACAAAATCCCCAGCACACATACAGCCAATCCGGCTTGTTCAATTTCACATTGATAGTCACCTCTGATAACGGCTGCGCCACCAGTCAAACGGGAATTATCATGATCCTGAATTTACCCGATGCAGCATTCAGTTTTGAGCAAGCGGGTCTTACCGTCACGTTTACCAATGCATCTTCTGACAATGGCGCCTCCTCCTACACCTGGGATTTCGGTGACGGAAATTCTTCCACTGAAGAAAATCCCGTTCACCAATATGCTTCGGGCGGGGTATATACAGCTTGCCTCACTATTTTCGACTCCACCTGCTCAGCTACAGATTCGGTGTGTCAAATTGTTGACCTGCCTACCGGTATAAATGATTTGTCAGGCGGCAATGTGCTCATTTATCCCAATCCTGCTGATGACATGCTGATGATGGACGGAATTCCGGAAAGCGTGACTGATGTGTTCCGCATCAATGCATTAGGACAGCGGGATTTGGTTTACGCATCAAACACGAAGTCAAACCTGATCAAGCTTTACACTGCAACATGGCAGCAGGGAATTTACGCCCTTGAATTTTTTAGCGGAGGCAATCCGATAGGGAGCAGAAAGATTCAGATCATTCATTGATGAGAGTTGAAATCACATAGCTTCTTTAAGTATTATTAACTTATTGGCTAGGTGAAGGCATTTTATTACGAATAAATTTGCCACCTGAACGCGGGAGCCATTTAGGGCTACTGCTTATCATCAAAATCTATAAACCGGCATCAGCCCGCATTTTAACATGGCAAACGGCAAGCCCAGGATTCTACTAGTTGAAGACGATTCCAATCTGGCTTTTGTATTGAAGGATAATCTGGAACGCAAGGGTTACGATATCACGCTCTGCAAAGATGGCGTTGAGGGACTCAGTCACTTCAGCAAAGAAAGCTACGACCTGTGCCTTTGCGATGTCATGATGCCGAAGATGGATGGCATTACGATGGCGGAAAGAATCCGGGCTTCGAATCATCAGATTCCCATCATTTTCATTTCAGCCAAATCATTGCTCGATGACAAGCTGGTTGCCTTTAAGGTTGGAGGTGACGACTACCTCATCAAGCCGTTCAGCATGGATGAACTCCTGTTCAAGGTGGATGTGTTTCTGCGCCGGAGCAAATCTGCGGCACCGGCCGAATCACCATTGAGCATCATGAGCATCGGGCAGTACCAATTCGATTTTCCGAATCTAACATTAACCTATGGCAACGAACGCATGACACTCACCATGCGCGAAGGCGAAGTGTTGAAATTTCTGGTGGTGCGAAAAGATCAACTTGTTCCGCGTGAAGAATTACTGAAACAGATTTGGGGGCGCGATGACTATTTTCTCGGCAGAAGTCTGGATGTATTCATTTCCCGTCTCAGAAAATATTTGAAGGACGATCCCAAAATCGCCATCGAGAACATTCACGGCGTTGGCTTCCGCCTCGTTGTAAAGTCGTGAACCTTTCCAGGTAATTTTATATCTAGTTTAATTTACCATTTACCATTTACCATTTACCATTCACCATTCACTATTCACCTTTCACTAATTTAGGGGCATGAAGAAAAAGTCGCCGCTGCGGCTCATTCTGTTCCTCGGTATGATTTCCATTACCGGGGCCCTTATTACTCAGATGTTCTGGCTAAAAAAAGCCGTTCAGATTAAGCAGGCCAACTTTGATCAGAATGTGCAGCTCGCCCTGCGCAGGGTGGCGGAGCATTTCGACTATTCTTCAACCGGAAGCATCACCCCCATTGATGTGGTGAACAAAATTTCGTCAAGAGAATTCCGGTTAAACCTCAATGATAAGGTGGATGTGAATCTGCTCGATTTTTATTTGAGAACCGAACTGGCCTATCCCGGCCTCGATATTGATTTCAATTACATCGTTTATAACCTCAGCACTGACTCGGCCGTTTTCCAGCAGTTTGTAGAAATGGATAGGCCGGAAAAACTTTACCAGGTCTATTCCGATCTTCCTAACCTGCGCAACGGCGCCTACTATGCTGTGGTCAACTTCCCTACCCGCTCGGAATACATCGGCGTGAAAATGACGATCTGGATCTTTTCTTCCCTTGTGTTGCTCGTTTCCACTTTTTTCTTTGCCTATACCATATTGGTCATCGTAAGGCAGCGCCGCCTGGTGGAATCGCAGAAAGATTTCATCAACAACATGGCGCATGAACTCAAAACGCCATTAGCCACCATCACTATTTCGGCTGAAACACTCAGTAGCCCTGAAATTCTCGAACAACCCGACCGGCTGCTGACCTACACCAACATCATCAAGCACGAAACTGACCGGTTGCGCAATCAGGTGGATAAATTGCTGCAGATGGCCCGCATGGAGCGTGATAAGATTGAGTTGCATCTGGAAGAACTCAATCTGCATGAATTAATCAGGGAAGTTATTCCCAACCTTTCGCTCAAACTGGAAGACCGCGAAGGCCTGCTTTACTATCATCTCGATGCGGCCGAACACATCATCAAAGCCGACAAGGTCCATCTCACCAACATCATCTACAACCTGCTCGATAACGCCGTGAAGTACACCGAAGGACGTCCCGTGATTGAAGTGATCACCAAAAATGAAAACGGAAATCTCCTTCTCTCTGTCCGCGACAACGGCATCGGCATTCCGAAAGAATACCAGGAAAAGATCTTCGAAAAATTCTACCGCATCCCCACCGGCAACATTCACGATGTTAAAGGTTTCGGGTTGGGGTTGCACTATTTGAAGATGGTAGTGAATGCTCACAAGTGGGAACTTCAATTAACAAGCGAAGAAGGTAATGGCAGCACATTCACCATTGTGATACCAAACACGGTGAAATCTGCAACGGCTGCACAAAAAGAAGAAGTGATCATGCACACGGCATAGCCCTTCACTTATTTTCTGATCTGCTTTTTCAATCTCGGCTTCCCCCGTTACTTTTGCTGCCTCCTCACAATTCCATTGACAAATAAACAACAACTTCTTTCCCTATGATCGGAACCAGAATCACCATGCAAAACGGGCGCCTCAGCGTTCCCGACGATCCCATTCTTCCATTCATTGAAGGCGATGGCACAGGTCCTGATATCTGGCGCGCCTCGGTGCGGGTGTTTGATGCGGCAGTTCAAAGAGCATACGGTGGCAAGAAGAAAGTAGTATGGAAAGAAGTGCTGGCCGGTGAAAAAGCATTTAACCAAACCGGTAATTGGTTGCCTGATGAAACGCTCGATGTGTTCAAAGAATATCTCGTCGGTATAAAAGGACCGCTCACCACTCCTGTCGGCGGCGGCATCCGTTCTCTCAACGTGGCGCTTCGTCAGATTCTCGATCTCTACGTTTGCCTTCGACCGGTGAGATATTTCCAGGGAACGCCGTCGCCGGTCAAACGTCCCGAGTTGGTGGACATGGTGATCTTCCGTGAAAACACAGAAGACATTTATGCGGGCATCGAATACGCCGGAG
Source organism: Bacteroidota bacterium (assembly GCA_018267315.1). Lineage (GTDB taxonomy): Bacteria > Bacteroidota > Bacteroidia > Chitinophagales > UBA10324 > JAFDYS01. The sequence goes on from JAFDYS010000013.1 coordinate 48,678, forward strand.
GCACACCCGAGTCGCAGAAGGTTTTGGATTTCCTTGCCAAAGAATTTCCGAAGGATTTTTCCAAGATCCGTTTCGGCACGAAAGAAAAGAATGAAGCTTTCTGGAAAATGGTGGGCGCACCCAGCGTGATCAATGAGGTGATGGTGGGCATCGGCATCAAGCCCGTGAGCTGGAGCGGAAGCATACGCCTTATTCACAGCGCCATCTCTTACGCGCTTCAGCACAAGCGCAAAAATGTGACTCTCGTTCACAAAGGCAACATCATGAAATTTACCGAAGGCGCCTTCCGCGACTGGGGCTACGCCATGGCCGAAGAATACTTCCCCGGGAAAATTTATACCTGGAACATGTGGGAGAAAACGAAGAAAGCCAAAGGTGAAGACGCCGCGAACGCAGAGCAAAAAGCGGCTCTCGCCGAAGGAAAACTTTTGGTGAAAGACGCCATTGCCGATATCACGCTGCAGCAGGTACTCACCCGCCCCGATGAATTTGACGTGATCGCTACACTCAACCTCAATGGTGATTATTTGTCTGATGCTCTCGCTGCGCAAGTTGGCGGAATCGGAATTGCACCGGGTGCCAACATCAATTACATCACCGGTCACGCCATTTTTGAAGCCACACATGGCACCGCGCCGAAGTACGCTAATCAGGACAAAGTGAATCCGGGTTCCGTGATCCTTAGCGGTGCGATGATGTTCGAGCATCTCGGCTGGAATGAAGTGGCAGATCTCATTCACAAGGGAATTGAAAAAGCCATCGCCACCAAGCGGGTCACCTACGACTTCCACCGGTTGATGGAAGGCGCCACACTGCTCAAATGCTCCGAGTTCGGTGATGAAATCATCCGGAACATGCAGTAACAAGCCGAATGACTCGCGGACGAAAGACTTGCGGACACATCAAGTCCCATGCTCTTTCTCCATTATGATTTCACGCTTGATTCGTCGAATAAATGAATTCGGGAAACGAAGCACTCTGTGAGTGCTGTTTCACAGAAACTCTGTGAGCTATTTTCTTCAATCCGGTTCTTCACACATACATTTTGCAGAGGAATTGACTTACCATTTCTCTTCCTACCTTGCTGCAAACAACCAACTGCATGAAACGCTTACACTTTTTTGCACTCGCCATTGGTGTTCTGTTTTTATCGGGCCGGACATTCGCCCAAATGCCGGAAGTGAAAACAAAAATCAATTACGGCAGTAATGCGAAAGCGGGTAAGTACGCTGAGGTGAACGGCATCAAAATGTATTATGAAGAATACGGAAAAGGCGCACCGATGATCATGATCCATGGCAACGGCGGCAGCATTCATGACATGGGTTATCAGATCGAATACTTCTCAAAGTCATACCACGTAATTGCAGCCGACAGTCGCTGCCACGACAAAACAGGATGCAGCGCCGGCAAGCTCACCTACGATCAAATGGCTGATGATTGGTATGCGCTCATGACCTCATTGAAAATTGATTCAGC
>JAFDYS010000014.1:0-16217 GCA_018267315.1 Bacteroidota bacterium
CAGATCATTTTCCGTTTTGCCTTTCACCCGTGCCCACATCATGCGGCCCTGTTCCGTGCCGTCAGTGCCCGATCCGGATACGTAACAAAAGGTCATGTCATGATTCACGCGAGAAAGCACACCCGCCACATGCATCGTGAGATCGTATGTAAGCCGGCGGTATTGATCTTCCTTCATGCCAACGGAAGAAACACCGAGGCAGAAGAAGCAGGCATTATATCCCTTGAGCTGCTGAGCAATGGGTTCGATGTTTTGAAAATCGGAGTGAATGATCTCTTTCAGCTTCGGATGGGTAACGTTGCCATGCCGACGATTAATCACGAGTACTGATTCTACATCAGGATGCAGCAGGCATTCATGCAATACGCCTTCGCCCACCATGCCGGTGGCGCCGGTAACAATTACATTGAGTTTCATAAGACGGGTTTTGTTGTAATGTGACGGATGACTGAAGTTAAAATTGGAAACGGATATATGTCGAAATCAAAACACGGATTCAAAATCAACTTGGTTAGTTTCGTGTCATCAAAAATTGCCGTACATGAAAAACCAATTCTTTGCTTTCATTAGACCGGTTGCCATTGCCGGCAACCTGATGTTTCTATTTTGGATCCTCTACAATGGAATAAACGAGGGCTTCGCGGGCACCCTGGTTGAGAAAGTTTCCTATATCGCTCTCATGCTGCTGCTGGCGGCCAACTGCATCTTACTGCTCAACAAAAAAGCACCGGTGGTTGGCGGTGCTTCAGAAAAAATGCCGTAGCTGCATTTGATTTATTCCTTCACGCGCTCCACGTATTCGCCAGTGCGTGTATCCACTTTCACTTTGATTCCTGAATCCACGAACATAGGCACCAGCAATTCGGCGCCGGTTTCGAGAATAGCTTTCTTCATCGGGTTATTGGCGGTGTTGCCCTTAACGGCCGGTTCTGATTCCGTGATCTCGAGAATCACATGCGTGGGCAGATCGCAGGAGAGTGTTTCGCCGGTTTCGGAGTGAAAAGAAATTTCAACTTCCTGTCCTTCTTTCAGAAACTCATGACCTACCACCATCTCTTCCTGTAAGGCCACCTGCTCAAAAGTGTTTTGATCCATGAAGTTATAGCCGCCGTCGTCTTTGTAGAGGTATTGATATTTCTTCCTCTCTACACGCACCGGAAAAATTTCTTCACCCGAGTTGAAGGTTTGGTCAATCACCTTTCCGCTCTTCACGCTTTTCAGTTTGGTGCGGACGAATGCGCCACCCTTGCCGGGTTTCACATGCTGAAAATCCACGACGGTGTACAAGTCATTCTTGAAATCAATTGTCAGTCCTTTTCTTATTTCTGTAGTTGTTGCCATATTCAGTTTGATGTTTAAAGTTTAATGATTGGAGCGGGTGTTTCTGTTTCTGAAGCGTTAATTCGCGATGTGAGTTTCAAACTCCAGATTCCATACTTCAAATCAAGAATCGTATGCCCATTTCACCCACACGGCTCCCCACGTAAATCCTCCGCCGAATGCACAGAGAATGATGTTGTCGCCTTTGTGCAGTTGTTTCTCCCACTCCCACAGGCAAAGCGGAATGGTGCCGTTGGTGGTGTTGCCGAACTTCTCAATGTTCACCATCACTTTTTCTTCGGGCAAATTCATCTTGATGCGGGTGGCATCAATGATGCGCTTGTTGGCCTGGTGCGGCACAAGCCATTTGATGTCATCCGGTGTAAGTCCGTTCTTGGTCATGATTTCATATCCCACATCGGCCATGCGCGACACAGCGAACTTGTACACGGCTTGTCCTTCCTGGTACACGTAATGCAGGCGGCGTTCTACCGTTTCCTTTGATGCAGGCATGGCTGAGCCGCCGGCTTTCTGGTGCAGGTGAATGCGCCCCGCGCCGTCAGAATACATGATGCAGTCCTGTATACCGAGCCCGTTTGAATTCGGTTCGAGTAAAACAGCGCCGCCGCCATCACCGAAAATGACACAGGTAGTGCGGTCAGTATAGTCAATGATGGATGACATTTTATCAGCGCCTACTACAATGGCGCGGCGAATGGTTCCTGACTCAATCATCTTGGCCGCAGTGGTAACTGCATAAAGGAATCCCGAGCATGCGGCATTCAGATCGTAGCCCCAAGCTTTCTTCAGCCCCACCTGGTCGCAGATGATATTAGCTGTGGCCGGAAATTGCATATCAGGCGTAGTAGTCGCGCAAATGAGCAGTTCAATGCTGTCAGGATTGGTGTTGGTTTTCTTGAGCAATCCGCGAACGGCATTCGCGCCGATCTCTGAAGTGCCCCTGCCTTCCCCTTTAAGTATGCGTCGTTCCCTGATACCGGTTCGGGAAATAATCCATTCATCAGAGGTATCAACCATTTTAGCCAGCTCCTCATTATTCAGAACCGTGTCAGGAATCCAGCCATATACACCGGTAATGGCTGCCGTAACTTTTGACATGTAGATTGGATTTGATTAGGAAGAAAGCGCGTCAAAGATAATGGCTATCGCTCTTCTTCGGCATGATGGGTAATGAAAACCTCCTTGAATTCCTCCACGATATTGGTTTCCACCATCTCTTTGGTAAGCAAAATCATGTTCCTGAAAGCGGTGGCATTTGAAATGCCATGAGCAATTACTACTGGTGCGTTCACGCCCAGGATGCCGGTGCCGCCGTAGTTCTCATAATTGAAGCGGTCCCAGTACGGATCTTCGATGGCGCGGCTCTTTACCATGTCGTAAATAGATTCGCCGAATTTGAGAATGATGTTACCGACAAATCCGTCGCAAACCATTACATCAGAGTTATCGGTAAAAATATCGCGCCCTTCAATGTTGCCGATGAAATGAAGTTTGTCACTGGCTGACATCAGTTCATTGGCCTCTTTCACTAATGCATTGCCTTTTCCTGATTCTTCCCCGATGCTGATCAAAGCGACTTTCGGGTTCTGAATATGGTAGATGAGTTTAGCGTAAAGCGATCCCATGATGCCAAACTGCACCAGCATTTCGGGCTTACAATCCACGTTAGCTCCCACATCGAGCAGAATTCCGACATGAGCATTGTCTCTCGGTACCACCGAAGAAAGCGCCGGCCGAATCACGCCTTCAATCGTTTTTACAGAATACATCGCGCCTACGAGCATGGCACCGGTGTTTCCTGCCCCGGCGAAAGCATCAATTTTTCCTTCTTTCAGAAAATGAAACCCGATAGCAATACTCGATTGCTGTTTCTGCTGAAGCGCTTTGGTAGGCGATTCGGCCATGCCTATTGACTCCGGGCAATGAACAATGATGAACTGATCCTGCGACCCGCCTTCACTTTGAATGAGCTGTCTCAAAATGGGTTCGTCTCCGAAGAGCACAATGTGATCGTTTGCGCCAAGTTCTGGCTGCACTTTGATGGCCCCTCTTATGCATTCGAGAGGGGCGAAGTCGCCGCCCATTGCATCAATACCGATTTTCATTGGTTAGAGCCGGTGAGTTTGATTGAAGGATCCTGCATGGAATGCTGTCAGTTCATTTCCGGAGATTACTGTATAAAGGTAGTCACCCGGAAGGTTGCATCTGAACTGGCGAACCAGGGTCATTCTCCTTTGGAGAGAATCTTTTTTCCCTTGTAATACAAATCCCCTTCGTGAAAATGAGCACGATGGCGGAGGTGTGAAACACCGGTGGTTTGATCCACACTCAGGGTTGGCAATTCCGCCTTGTCATGAGTGCGGCGTTTTCTCTGACGGGTTTTAGAATGTCGTCGTTTCGGATTAGGCATGTTTAGTTGAATTTTATTTTTTGGAGATCATCCCAGCGGTGATCAACCGTTTGTTTTTGTTCCCGGGCCGTGCGCAGTTGCGTGAGCACTTGTTCATCGCATGGCTTTTTGCCTTCAATGTTATCGCAATTGACATGATTAACCGGGATGCTGAGACTAATGAATTCATAAATAAGTTGCCCAACGTTGAGGTGTGTGTCATTCCGGCTTATATAAATCACATCAGCATTGGAATCATCCTTGTCTCCTTCCCGGTGCTCATCAAACTTCACGACAACTGATGAATCATCATTGTCAATGGGATAGTCCAGTTTGACGCCGCAGCGATCGCAGGGTAACTGTAATGTTCCGTAAAAACGAAAGTTGAGCATGAAAAATGACGGATGCTTTTCGAACAGCAGTTTCACCTCTACTTCTCCGTTTTTCACCAGCGATTCATTGAAGTTGTCAAAAAAACGCTCATCCACGTGAAACTGAAACTTGTGAACTCCTTCCTTTAACCCGACAAATGCAATGTCAAACTTCCGCAGCCAATCCATTTTACCCTCTGGTTAATCGAAGGCGCAAATGTAACTAATTGAAGGTAATGCCCTAAATCTGAAAGCAGTAAAATTCAATCGGCAACCGTCGTTTGCCGGATTACTTCAATATGCCACGCACGCCTGGAAAAGAGGGAGTTAAATGAATGTTACTGGACTCAGGCGGCTTCTTTTTCTTTTTCAGTCACCTTTTTCACCGATGTATCTCTTGGCGCTGGTTCAAGCGCCGCGTTCAACACTTCTTCCATAGTATTGACGTAATGAAACCGGAGTCCTTTAATAAACTCTGAGTTAATTTCATTTACATCCTTTTCATTCATCTTGCATAGAAGAATCTCTTTCATGCCTGCCCGTTTAGCAGCCAGGATTTTTTCCTTTATGCCACCCACAGGAAGCACCTTGCCGCGGAGTGTGATCTCGCCGGTCATGGCCAGAAATTTCTTCACCTTTCGGCCGCTCAAAACAGACGCCAGCGTGGTGAGCATGGTTACCCCCGCTGACGGTCCATCTTTCGGTATGGCGCCTTCCGGCACGTGAATGTGTATGTCGAACTTATCAATGTCTTCTGCTTTCACCCCAATCTTTTCAGCATTTGACTTGATAAAGGTAAGTGCAGTAGATGCTGATTCCTTCATAACATCACCCAGGTTGCCGGTAAGTTTCAGGTTGCCTTTTCCGGCACTGAGCATGGCTTCAACATATAATATTTCACCTCCCACGGCCGTCCAGGCCAATCCAATGGCCACACCTGCCGGGTTATCTTCCTGATACATTTCTGAATCGAAGCGTTTTACGCCTAGGATTTTCACAATATCCTCCTGAGTCAGGTTGGCATTGCGCTTCTCATTCATGGCCACATCTTTGGCCACGGCACGCATCACGCTGGCCAGTTTGCGGTCCAGTTCTCTCACGCCTGATTCACGCGTGTAATCGCTGATGATGAGTTCAATCATTTGATCGCTTAATGCTACATGCTTTGGTTTCAACCCATGCTCTTTGATCTGTTTGGGCAGCAAGTGCCTTTTGGCGATTTCCACTTTCTCTTCCACGCTGTATCCACTGATTTCGATTGTCTCCATCCGGTCACGCAGCGCGGGCTGAATGGTGGCCATGTTATTTGCAGTGGCGATGAACAGGGTGTGCGATAAATCGTATTCCAGTTCGAGGTAATTGTCGAAGAAGGTAATGTTCTGTTCCGGATCAAGCACTTCAAGCAGCGCCGATGAAGGATCGCCGCGGAAATCGATGCCGACTTTGTCAATTTCATCTAGCACAAAAACCGGGTTTGATGATTGTGCCTTCTTGATTGACTGAATGATTCTGCCGGGCATGGCCCCGATATAGGTCTTGCGGTGTCCGCGTATCTCCGCTTCATCATGCAGTCCACCCAGCGACATGCGGATGTATTTTCTGCCTAGCGCTTTGGCCACCGATTTCCCCAAAGAAGTTTTGCCGACTCCCGGCGGTCCAATGAAGCAAAGAATGGGAGACTTCAGATCTCCTTTCAGTTTGAGCACGGCCAGATACTCGAGAATCCGCTCTTTCACTTTTTCAAGTCCGAAATGATCTTCGTCAAGAATTTTCTTCGCTTTCTTCAGATCAAACTTGTCTTTGTTGAAAACATTCCAGGGCAGGTCGAGAATGGTCTCTAGGTAATTGAGGGTGACACCGTATTCCGGAGACATGGAGTTGGTGCGCTCGAGTTTGCTGAGTTCTTTATCAAAGTGATCTGAAACCTGCTTACTCCATTTCTTTTTGGAAGCGCGTTCTCTGAGTGAACGGATTTCTTTTTCTGCAGAACTCGACTGCCCCAGTTCTTCCTGGATGGTTTTCAGTTGCTGTTGTAAAAAGTAATCCTTCTGCTGTTTCTCAATATCGCTGCGTACTTTATTCTGAATCTTGTTTTTCAGTTCAAGAATCTGCACTTCCGATTCGAGGTTTTGCAGCACCAGTTGTGCCCGTTCCCTCAGATCACTTGTTTCAAGGATGGTTTGTTTATCCTTGATATCAATGGATAGATTGTTTGCGACAAAGTTGATCAGGAATGAAGGAGTATCTATGTTACGAAGCATGATGTTAGCTTCTGTAGGAATGTTCGGAGACAGTTTGATCACATTGCCCGCAAGTTCTTTGATGGAAAGAACCAACGCTTCAAATGGCTTGTCATCTTTTATCTCTGTTTCCTTCAGGTACTCAACCGATGCTTTAAAATACGGCTCTGATTCTACAAACTCATGCACTTTAAACCTCGCTTTACCCTGGATAATGGCTGTAGTGCTGCCATCCGGCATTTTGAGCATTTTTAGAATCTTGGCCAAAGTGCCGATGGAATACAAATCCTTGAACTGCGGTTCCTCCACAGCTGAATCAAATTGTGCAAGCACTCCAATGTATTTGTCCGCTCCGTGTGCCTCGCGAACGGCCCGAATGGACTTGTCTCTGCCCACTGTAATCGGTATTACTACTCCGGGAAATAAAACCGTATTGCGCAGCGGGAGAATGGGGATGGTTCCGCTGTAGGATTCCTGTTTGGTGTTTTCTTCCTCTTCCAGGGTAATCAGGGGCATGAACTCAATATCATCTTCAGTGCCGGGCATGGAAAATCTCTCTTCGTCTTTCATCAAATGCATTTGAAGTTTAAAATTACTGAAATATGGTGTTTGGGTAGTCACACAGGTTCAAATATCCCGCCACATGCCATTCACAACACTTTGACAGTTCATTCCCATGAGGTAATCGGAAATATTGACGTATGGCTTCTGACTAAAGTATCTCTTCTAAACGGAGCGCAGAATGATATACATCTTTTTCATCTCCATATGTATGGATGATAGCACGCAGAATTGATACGTTGATCAGTGTTTGAACAAAAGTCCTTTAGTGCATTTGCAAATATTTACAAAGTGTTACCAAATGTTTAAAGTTCATCTGACACTTGCTTAACAATTAAAAATAGGTTTGCCATCAAATAACAAACTACATGAAAAAGATTTTACTCTTTTTATTTATTACTCCACTTACTGTGGTTAAACTCATGGCTCAATCTCCGGCCGATATGGAGTTTGTGCCGAAGGGATCTATCTGTGCCGGTTTAGGTTACAACTATGATTCGTGGAATCATTATTGGGAAGGCGACACACTGCGCATTAACGGTAATGTGGGTACGGTAACACATCAAACCATTTTTGCCGGTGCGAGTATCGGGCTCATTGATCGGTTGAATTTGATTGTGATGGTTCCTTATGTGACCAGTAATACCAGCCAGGGAACGTTGAACGGTCAAAATGGGTTCTCTGACATTTCAATCAATGTAAAAGGAAAATTTGCAGAGTGGAAACTGGGATCAGGCCACTTTAAACTGGGTGGTAATGTCGGTTTCTCGACGCCGCTGTCATCATACCTTGTTGATTTTGCGCCCATGAGTCTTGGGCTGGGAACTACCAATCTGCTTTACCGGCAATTGGTTTCATATAAGTTAGAAAAGGGCTGGTATGCTGATGCCCGCGCAGCGTATACTTTCCGTTCCAATGTTTCAAGTATTCACCGCGGCGGTTTCTACTATGATAACGGAGATGCATACTACACCGATGAAGTGGATGTGCCTAACGTGTTCGACTGGTCGTTGGCAGCCGGTTTCAGTAACAGCCGGTTTTTAGCAGAAGCATCTTTCACCAATTCAAATTGTACCAGCGGAACTGACATTCGCACCTGGGAGCCCGGTTTCCCGACTAATGAAACAAACTTTTCTGTGATACAGGGAAGATTCGACTACTATTTTAAGAATCCGCACGGACTGAATTTCTCAATGAAAACCGGATACACCGTAGCTGGCCGCAATGTGGGTCAATCGTGGTACGGAAATATTTCAGTCAATTATCTCTTCCCGGTTTGGGGAAAGAAATCACAAGAAGCTAAACCGGTTAAGTAATCACTTTCAAAAAGAAATCAAATAATGAAAACTACAATCAGACTTATAGCCATTGCCGGAATCATCGCATTTCTTGCATCATGCTCCAATGAAATAGAACCGGGTCTTTCTTATAATTCGTATTCCTATGCTTCCCTGGATCAGGATGGTGGAAATTGGAAAACCATTTACCTTACTTCCGCCGCTCAAGTTCCTGTTGCCGCTCCGGCTGATCCCACCTCTCAATCCTATCTTGATGAATTGGCAGCTCTCAAATCAGCAAGTGCAAATCCGACCGCGGATCAAATGGACAGGATCAATTACTGGTCAACCAACGGCGTGATTCGATGGAATGAAATTGCACGTGAACTGGTCGCCAAGTATTTCATTCTCTCACAACCCAATGCTGATGGCTCCTATTCATTCCCTGATCCGGCGCATCCGGATGTGTATCCCTTCTTCCCGTTTGCATCACCTCCTTATGCAAGCCGCGCTTATGCTTACCTGAGTGCCGGAACTTTTGATGCCATGATTTCATCCTGGTATTACAAGTATCAATACAACCGGGAGGCGCCTTCGAAATACGATGCCTCTATCAAAACATCTTTGCCTGTTTCGGACTTACCATCATACCCGTCAGAGGATGCAGTAATGGCGGGTTTCTCTCGTACGTTGTTAACAGCGATGTTTCCGCTTGAAAGCGCATACCTTTCTCAAATGGCCGCTGATCATGAGAACAGCCGCATCTGGGCCGGTGTGAATGTTACCAGCGACATTGTTGCCGGTGACACATTAGGAAAGAAAATTGCCCAGGCATTTCTCGGTCGTGCAAAAGCAGATGGCATGGGGAAAACGCTTGGCACCAAGGCACAATGGGATTCTATTGTGAATTATTGGGCAAGCAGCGGACAGCCACATTGGGAGAGTCTTGAAATTCCTGCACGGCAGCCACTGGCGGTGAACTTCGGGCATGTGAAAACGTGGACGTTTGATCCAAGTCTTATTTCGACTACCTTCCGTCTGCCGCCACCTCCTGCTGTTGGCACCACCGAGTTTCAGACAGCACTGGATGAAGTGCTCGATAAAAGCAAGCATGCAACAAAGGAAGAGCTTGATATCGCCTTCAAATGGGATGATGGAACAAGTACCTATTCTCCGCCGGGTCACTGGAACGCGATTGCTTCACCATATATCCATGATGCGCAAATGAATCCGCTCCGTGCTGCACGCGTGTTGGCGTACATGAACATGGCGATTGAAGATGCGGGAATTGCGGTATGGGACAACAAATATTTCTACTACTTCCCGCGCCCTACGAATGAAAACGCTGATGTCAAAACGGTGATGGGGGTACCCAACTTCCCGTCGTATCCTTCCGGTCACAGCGGATTTTCTGCCGCCGCAGCTACGGTTCTCGGGCATTTCTTCCCTGCTGAAGCTTCCTATTTTATGGATCAGGCAAATGAAGCGGCTATGTCACGACTCTATGGATGCATCCACTATCGCTTCGATTGTGAAGACGGCGTTACGCTCGGCCAAAATGTTGGACAATATGCCATCACCATGGCTGCATCTGACGGGGCTGAATAGTATATTTTCGGATTAGGTTTTTTGAATGTGAAAGAGGACTGAATTTTCAGCCCTCTTTCACATTATTATACAGTGCAAAAATCAGTGATGATGACCGCCTGGCCCGTGCACATGTCCGTGCTGTAATTCTTCCAGTGTTGCCAGTCGCACATTCACTACAGCGCCGGTGAAATGCAACTGTTTGCCTGCCAAAGGATGATTGAAATCCATCAGGACGGACTCAGTGCCAATTTCCTTTACGATCCCGCGGAACATCCGTCCATCCTGATCACTCATGGTTAACGTGTTACCCGGGACAAGCAAATTCTGATCGGGTTTGCCTTCTGCATCAAGAAATGCAGATATGGCTATGTTGAGTATGTTCCGGTCATCACTGATGCCATATCCTTCCTGCGGAGTTAATTGAAAATCGAACTGATCGCCGATGGATTTGCCCAACAGATTGGCTTCGAAGGCAGGCAGCACACTGTCTGACCCGAACAAAAACACAAATGGATTTTCAGCAGTGGTCTGTTCCACTTCCGTTTCCACTCCGTTTTCATCTACGGTGAGGCGGTAATTCAATGATACCACCATTCTGTTTTCAATAGTCATTTCAAAAATTTGAGGTGAAAAAATTTACCGCAAGCTACGTCAGAATGTTCTCACCGCATTGCTGTGGTTCTGTGATATGTTACACCATGCGGCTACACATATAAATCAGTGGCGCACCACAATCATTTTGGTTGCATGGGTGCATTCACATTCGATTTTCAAAAAATAGATGCCTGAAGGAAGCGATGAGGTATTGAATGAATACAACACACTTGGCTGAACGTGGTCCTGCATAGCGATTTTTTCACCCAAAGTATTGAAGAGCATCGCACTCATGTTATTGGGTCCGTAAGGTTCGATGAAAAAAGAAACCTCCTGATCAGCAGGATTCGGAAAAACAGTCCAGCCAATGTGAGAAGTAACCTCAGCCATGCCGGTAGGATCATAAGTCGTTACTGATTCATTGATGGTATTATGCCCCGAACCGGGACCGGTATTTCCCGCAGGAACTGCCCCGTAGAAATTTGTTCCAAGCACATACGGGAAGGTGGCGTTGAGATTTGCATCAATGGTAACGAAGTAGGCATATGTTCCTTCCGGGTAATCCGGTGTGATGCACCATCGGCCGTTGTGCTCATCCAGATCGCCCAGGTTGCTTACGTATTCAAAATCCTCTACGTAATAACCCAGCGGGTAACTTCCCGAAACGTCAGGTCCATATTCTGAAGCCGGCAGTACAGTGCCATCGGGTAACGTGTGACGTTGTGTAATGTTCCTTGCATGATAACTTGACTTCATCCTTTTAATACCGCCACTTCCGTCAGCTTGGGTGTATCCATACGCACCATAAACAGGAAAGCCATCAAAAGCATAACCAATGATGGGTGAGTGATTCAAACTGTCTGCATCATCATACAGGCATCGCGGATTAAGATGATGATGGTATTCACCGGTGGCATTGGGGTGTCCAAGGCAACTGTCAAACCCAGGACCTTCCACCACTATGGCGTTTTGATTCCAGATGTTCTGATTATTGAATGAGTGCGCATCGCGCGGATTGAAAATACTGACGCCGTTAGACCAAACACCGATATGACCAAGCGGTGTCTTCACCGGCGCACCGGTGTTTTCAGCGGGTGAACGGGTAATTCTGAAAACAAAGTTCTGGTTGGCGGGTGTGTTCGGATTGCCCGTCCAGGGACCGATATCATAACCGGGAATGCAGGTACAACTAACATACACATTACTGTCACTGTATTGAACCTGCTGCACATTCGTAAGGATGCCGTTATAACCCGTTTCACCTGTCGTATTTACAATCCATGAAGTAATTTCAGGAGTGAGTTGAGCATGTGCTGCTGTTCCCAGTAGCAAGAAAAACAATGTCGTATTTCTCATGAGATCGAAGCAGGTTTGCATGTTGACTTACCGAAACGTGTAGCGTTTAATCATTCCATTGCCAACATAGATAAATATAATCAATCTCTCCTTTACTTTTTTATCAATGTTGGTCAACCCAATACTGATTGTTGTCCTTAATATTCTGTGATGGATTCATGAAACTTTGTGTAAGGAATTTTACTGAATAATTACTCTTTTAATCAACCATGTTTTCAGCCATTAAAACATCCATCGTATTAGGCACTTTAATGGTCATCGCTTCGGGTACGTTGGCGCAATCATTTGAAAGGGGAGGAATGGGTTATGCAGTTTTGGGTCCGAGTTGGATTTTTTCGTCACGGGTGGACGATTATTTATCACGCCCTGAAGTGCTGGGTTCATCGTATCAACCCACTGCTTTCGGCTTCATGTGGGGAGGCGAGGGTTTTGTAATACGTCACCGCATTTTGATTGGCGGCAGCTTTGAAGGAAGTAATCCGTTAGAAATTCAAACAAGTACGGCTACTGTGAATGAGTTTTACGCTTCATTCAATTTCAAAACCGGCTACATCTTTTGGGATCGTGGTTCCAATTTCATGAATTTTAATTTAGGCACGGGATTCATGACTCACAGTTTTGATATCAGGAATGACAAGGCACCGGATGGCATTTTCTTCAATCAGGAATACCCGGTTAACCTTGGTGAGCAACAAAGTTATTCCTATGGCGGATTCGATTTTGATTTTGGGGTGGGTGTTAAAAAGGTGCTTGGTTCTTCAGCGGGTGACAAAATGAGCGGTGTCATGCTGGGTATTGATGCGGGTTGCTTCTTAAATATACCCACCGGCGGCTGGTACAATACGTATGACATGAACGAAATCATTTATGGTCCGCCTTCGCCCGGTGTGAGTGCAGTTCCATACATCCGGCTCGTCATCGGAGGTGGTGGATTCAAGAGTGGTGTTCCGGTGGGAAAGGGTGAGGAAACACCACCGCCACAAAAATGATTGGTTTTGGATCTCAAGAAAAATCTCAACGGGTTATTATGAAATCTTTGATAAAAACAACCCGCGTATTAGTTGTGATTCTCAAAAAATAATTGCCTGCCGCAAGTGAACTTACATCTATTGCAGGCGGAGCTGAACTTGCTTTGACCTGCCGGCTCAATACCTGCTTACCCGTCATGTTGAATACGTCAAGAGTGATTTGGCCGCTCTGATTATCGGGCAGTGAAATCATGAGTTTGTCAGCAACCGGATTCGGAAATATGTCAACGGCGGTGAATTCATTTACCGTGACCGGCGTGCTCGTAATGAGATTGTCAAAACTCAGGTTGTCTGCATAGAGAACGGAATTACCGTGTATGGTAAGCTCGCCTTCTGGGTAAAACGATGACAGCATGATTCGTCCGCTGTCAATGATCATGTCCGGAAATATCAGGCAGAACGGCGTCCATTCGGGTGCGGGTTCGGATGATTCAAGCATCACCTGAAATACTTCTTCACCATGATTGTAAGCGAACAGTGCAATGCGCATCGTGTCATTGTTTTCCGGCAGGAACTTGTAATAACCACAAAACGAACTTGAGTTGAGTGGGATGGCAAAGGCCGGGTAATCACTTCCTGATGCACCACCACTCCAGAGAATGCCAAACGCCGGCCAATCCGGCAACTGATCCAAATTGTTTTGAATGCGCACCGAATAATTTCCCACGGATGCAGGATTGTGATCAGTTGATCTTGTGACTCCGAAGTAGTTGGCCAAGGTATCAGTAAAATCATTCGTGCCATACCAGCCAACCGGCTTCTGGCAGTTGCCAACAGTAATCCATTCTTCAAATCCGTTATTAGGTATTTGCGCAAAGGCAGTGCTGTAGCTAAGTACAAGCATCAGGGCTAGTATTGAAAGTGTTTTAGTTTTCATGACGTCTTGTTTTATATAAGAAAATTGATGGATGCCACGCATGCGATTGGCAGTACAAAATTTGCTTCCTCACATTGGAATGGATGTGACGCCGGTCAGATATGCGAGTGATTCTTGGCAGCTCTGAATTACCGGATCAATTGGGCATAAAAAAAATGTGACCTTGATATTTGAAATTCCTACTTTCGATGAGGGAAATAAGAAGCGCCGGATCTTGATTCAGAAAAAGTGTTTCTTTTTTACCGGTTGAAGTTTGTTTCAGTGTAACTTTTCCTCCATGCCACTGATTCCTTCGGGTCATAATGCATCAGTCCTTGCGCGGACGGATGAACTGCATCTCGGCAAGCGCATGGCGCTTTTGATTATCGCGACACTCTTTTCCCTCACTCATATTCATTGCACTGATAAGAAACCGGTAAATGCAGCCGCCCGGAGTGACAGTACGGCAACATCTATTGAGGTTAAGGAAGCGGCGGTTTGGGTTGCTCCCGATTCTTTATGGATTCCCCGAGATGAAAATGCTGAATTGATCTTGTACGGACGTTCATTGCTCACACATACATCTGAATATTTCGGTCCTAGAGGATCAATAACTCACGCTACCAATGGGATGAATTGCCAGAACTGCCATTTGAACGCCGGCACCCGGCCATTTGGTAATAACTACAGCGCCGTCTATTCTACATACCCAAAATTCAGGGCGCGATCAGGAAGTGTGGAGTCTATTGTGAAAAGGGTGAATGATTGTTTCGAAAGAAGTTTGAACGGAAAGCCGCTTGACAGCACCAGCCGCGAGATGCAGGCCATCATCGCTTACATGAAATGGCTGGGTCAGGATGTAGAGAAAGGCAAAACACCCAAAGGCGCCGGCCTCATCGAATTGAATTACCTGGACCGGGCTGCTGATCCCGCTCTCGGTAAACTGGCATTTGACGCGAAGTGCGTTACATGCCATGGCGCCGACGGACAAGGCAAACTGTCGGCAGACGGCAGATCATATCAATATCCTCCATTGTGGGGACCACACAGTTACAACACAGGTGCGGGTTTGTACCGGCTTTCGCGATTCGCTGGATTTATCAAAGGCAATATGCCCTATGGAACTACCTATCTCAGCCCGCAACTTACAGATGAAGAAGCATGGGACATTGCCGCTTATGTAAACAGCATGGACCGGCCCGACAAACCATACAAGCATGATTGGCCGGATATTTCAAAGAAGCCGATTGATTTCCCCTCCGGGCCATATGCGGATACATTCAGTGTGCAGCAACATAAATATGGACCATTTACCGCCATTCAAAGTTTTTATAAAAAACCAAAATAATCATCTCAATTCATCTCTTCATTTTCTAACCAACTAAACAAAATCAAAATGAATCAGCAAAATTCAAGAACATCACGCCGCAAATTTCTTTCCACCACTGCCAATGCCGCGGCCACCATGGGACTACTCACCCTGGCGCCAGCCATGTCCTTAAGTGCAAACGATTTGAAATCACTAAACGACAATACCCCGGAGGGATCAGATGAGTGGTTCAATCAGTTCAAGGGCAAACACAAAATTGCTTATGATGCCACTGAAACGCACCAGGCGATGCCGTTGGCGTGGTCATGGGTTTTCATGAATACGAATAATGAAACGGGAACACCGGATTCGGCTCTTTCTACGCTGGTGATACTGCGGCACAATGCCATTTGCATGGGATTGGAAAACCGCATTTGGGAGAAATACAACTTCGGTGAGACCTATGAACAAACTGATCCTAAAACCAAAGCCCCATCGAAGCGCAACTTCTATTACAATGCGCAGGAAGGAGATCTGATGGTGCCTGATTGGTCGATCGAAAAATTACAGAAGCGCGGAGTGAAATTCGCTATCTGCAACATGGCGATTTATGTGATGAGCATGTTCAAGGCAAAGGAAATGGGATTAGATCACGAAACAGTCCGTAAGGATTACATATCCGGAATCTTACCCGACATCAAACTGGTGCCTTCGGGTGTTTGGGCCCTGGGCCGTGCACAGGAACATGGCATGGCCTACTGCTTTGCCGGTTGATGATGTCCGGCAATTTATCATAGGGCCGCTTTAATGTAACCCCAGTGATCATTTTGCCGGCTGATGATCTCGTAAATGCCATCAGGAACAATTTGGACTTGCGGAAGCAACTGACTCTTGTCCACGTTGTTATTTTTCATGGCGATCGCACATACTTTGAATGAGACATTTTTGTTGCCAGTCAGGTCTTTGATTTGTGATGCAAATCCTGATTTGCCCTGCGTGATCATGTCGAGTGATTTTCCATATAAAACCACTTCCAGTTTGGCATCCGGATTTCCTTTTGAAATTTCTGTTACCCACCTGATCACTGCTTTCTGAACGAGGGTGTCTTTACTAGTGACATCGAACACCACCTGGTAAGGGGCAGACTGAGCCAGCGTGAATGCAAACGGGAATGAACAGATAACGAGGAGCAGCATTAACTTTTTCATGTGAGGAAGTTTTATAGTTAAAAAAATGAATTCCTGTTAGGAAAATTAGTGTGATTCAGGAAATTGCCGGCAAAAAAATAATAGTGCAACTTTCAGC
>JAFDYS010000014.1:16296-28739 GCA_018267315.1 Bacteroidota bacterium
GCATGTTGATTTGGATATTGACCTTTCAGAGAAACCTGTCAATCCTGCGCAAGGCGGAAGACATCCGTTACCGGATATAAAAAAGTTTGCAGCATTGCTGGGTAATCTCGGCATTGATGCCGGATCGCACGTGGTGGTTTATGATGACAAACGGGGGGTGATCGCCGCATCCCGTTTCTGGTGGATGCTGAGGGCTGCCGGGCATAAGCAGGTGCAGGTACTTGATGGCGGTTTGCAGGCAGCGGTTGCGGCTGGACTTCCGTTAACCGATGAAGCACCATCGCCAATGACCAGGCCGCCATATCCGGTTAATGAATGGAAGTTACCCGTGGTCAATCTTGAAACGGTGAAAAACGTGATTGCAAATCCTGAATTTTTGCTGATTGATGTCAGGGAAGAATACCGTTTCCGGGGGGAGAGCGAACCGCTGGACCTCGTCGCCGGGCATATTCCACACTCAGTGAATGTGCCATTCAAAAAAAATCTCAATGATCACGGAACATTTCTTTCATCCGAAGATCTTGCTGCATTGTATAAGTCAGTCATGGGTGACCGCAAACCAGAAAATGTAATGGTATCCTGCGGTTCGGGTGTAACGGCCTGTCATACGCTCCTGGCATTAGAACTGGCAGGCATAACCGGAGCAAGTCTTTATGTGGGTTCGTGGAGTGAATGGTCGCGCAATCAACTTCCCATTGCAACGGGTGAGTAGTATCAGATCTTCGCGGCACATCCATGTTCATCAGAGCGGGTAATGGACTTATGCTAATTTTCGCAGCAGAAACTTATCCGGGACATGAAAATACTTTTCATATTGATGAGCTGGATGGCTGCCGCAATCACCGTAAGCGGGCAAACGACCTTTCAAAAAATCTACACCTCATCGCTGGATGCCTACTGCTTCGGTGCATATCAAACCAATGATGAAGGATACATCATCACGGGTATCGTAAATACTTCAGGAAGCACCTACAAGATATTTCTCACACGCACTGACTGCCATGGAAGTATTCTGTGGAGCAAAGTTTACAGCACCAGTTCCACCATTGGCAATATTTCTCACCGGGTAATCCAGACCCATGACCAGGGATTTCTGCTTGCGGCCAGCAGCGGGAGCTGGGGCGCGTATAATATTTTGCTGGTAAGGACGAATGCCTCGGGAGTCACCTTGTGGAAGAAGACTATGAACGGCCCGAACGATGACCTGGTCAACAGCGTGATTGAAACACCACAACACGATTTTGTAATTGCCGGCTCCACGAACAGCTATGGCAGCGATGCCGGTACGGCATACAAGGATGTTTACCTCATGAAGGTGAGCGATGAGGGTGAGTTTATCTGGGGGAAAACATACGGCAATCCGCTGGCTTACGATGAAGCTTACGATGTGGTGGCCGTGCCCGACGGCTATGCGGTTACGGGCCGGTATATTGCTTCAGAAGCATTTCATTGCCTGCTGATGAAAACCGACACTGCGGGTGAATTGCAGTGGATGAAGTGCTATGGCGATTCGAATCAGTATGCCTGCGGTTACGGCATTGCAAATACATACAACGGCGGTTTTGTAATCACCGGAAGCAGCACCCTCAATAAAGGAAGTTTCCAGGATTTCGGAGATGCATTCATCATCCGCACCGATGGCAATGGTGATACGTTGTGGTGCAAGAACTATTACGGCAACAATCCGGATTATGATGATATCGGATCCAGCATTATCGTTAATCCCGATAACTCATTTGCTATCGGAAATGCCACGATGAGTTATCCCACCACTGGCTTTGTTCCCAATAAACATGGTGTGGTGGTGGTTGACACAGGTGGAAATCTGTTGCTGGCCAAGCTGTATGAAAAAGGCGGATCGCACTATCCCTATCTTTCCAGCGGGAAGAGCGATAAGACCTTTGTGCTGTCCGGCTTTTCAAACTATTTCACTACGCACTTCAATGTAATGCTGATGCGGCTCGACAGTGTTTACAATGCAGGATGCAACACCACCGATGTCACCAATCACACCGTAGTGGAATTTCTCCGCGCAAGCGTGAAATCACCGGGTTATTCGGAGGGAATCGGGGGAAGTTTGATCAATGCCACCAGCGAGGAGGAATTTTCATTCGGTGATTCATCGCTTTGCTACAATTCACAGGATTCATGCTTTGTTTTTACTGATGTGAATGAGTGGGTGATGCCGGCCGGGAAGTCGGTTCTTTATCCCAATCCGGTTAATTCAGGAATCATCTATATCAATTTGAATGAACCGGATGCCGCTGAAATGAACTTGCATATTTACAATCAACTGGGTGTTTGTGCCAGAAAGATGTCAACTGTCAATGACTATTCCCGCATACGTGCGATACATGTTGACGGTCTTCCAAAGGGCAGTTACATCCTGCAGATCATCCGGCCGGGTGAGGTGGAATCTCTGAAGTTTGTCATTGAATAAATCAGCCATACTGAGGTACCTGATACTATGCTTTATCTCTCCGGCATCATAATCACATTTTTCTTATCAGTAATTCTTGCCGGCAAGAAGGGAAAATCGCAGAGTGATATCATATTGAATGTGTGGCTGGCTATTACTTGCCTTCACTTTGTGATGTTTTACATGTTCATCACAAGTGCGCTTATTCATTTTCCCCATTTGCTCGGCTTTGAACTGCCGTTGCCGCTTATGTATAGTCCGTTCCTCTATTTGTATGCCGCATCACTCACTCATAAACGACCGTTGAAGTTGAATTCGTTACTTCATTTTCTTCCGGCGCTGGGTATGTACGCGCTGCTCATTCCGTTTTTCCTATTGCCGCCCGCGCAAAAAATTTATGTCTATCAGCACGAGGGTGAAGGATTTGAATGGCTGACAGAGATTAACCGGTACGCCATTATTGCCTCGGGTGTCACATACATTGTGCTTACGTTGCTGATGCTGCGACGGCACAGAAGAAAGATTAAAGATGAATTTTCAAATACTGAAAAAATCAATCTCAACTGGTTGCGTTACCTCGCTTATGGCACTTCAGCCATCTGGATCGTTATTATCATAGGGCTTCGTGATGAATGGATCTATACCACAGCGGCCGTCTTTGTTTTCTTCCTGGGATATTTCGGAATCAGGCAGGTTGGAATTTTCAGTAACATCCATCCCAAAACGGAACCTCGGGGTTCTTCGGCACTTCTGCAGGAAGTACAGACAAACCCGATAGTGAAGACCGATGCAGAATCAAGTAAAAGCAAATCGCGGGAAGTGATCGCTGAAGCAAAAGTGAAATACCAGAAATCTGCATTGACTGAAGAAGACGCAATGAAAATTCATCAACGGCTCAAGGCAGTGATGATGCATGAAACGCTTTTTAAGGATCCCGAACTTACTCTGGCTGATGTGGCTGAGAAACTCGGGGTTCATCCCAATATTCTTTCCCAGGTAATTAATTCAGTTGAGAAGAAATCATTTTACGATTACATCAACGGCCTTCGGATCAAAGAATTCAAGAAAATCACCTCATTACCAGACCACCGGCAATTCACATTGCTTGCCCTTGCTTTCGAATGCGGTTTCAACTCTAAGACCGCTTTCAACCGGAATTTTAAGAAGGCCACCGGACTATCACCCACTGAATACCTTAATCAGCAGCAAGTGATTTTAGCCGGGGCCTGAGTGCCACCATTCAGGAAGCTTCTTCTGAATGTCAATTATCCGACTGTTTTAGCGGTCATGCCGGTGAACTTTGCGTTCCACCTTACACGATGGGGCGATGCAACGCTGCTGGCAACTCACTTTTGCGGAGAATTAATAATTGAAAATTCATGAAAACAACAAAATTGCTTTTTCCGGCCCTCATCCTTTGGCTGATGGCATCAGGATGTCAGAAGGAACTCCTGATTAATGATGACGGTAACCTTGTTCCCAAAACGGTGGAACAGGATTCTACCCTCCCTTCCATTTCCGTAAACGGTACGCTGCTGCATGCAGAATCATTCGGCAACCCCGACAGCCCGATGCTGGTGATTCTTCACGGCGGTCCGGGATCTGACTACCGTTACCTTTTAAACTGCAAACAGTTTGCTGAGAACGGTTACTACGTGGTCTTTTATGATCAGCGGGGTTCCGGGTTGTCGAAGCGGGAACCCAAAGAGTCGTATGCGATTCAAACCATGTTCGACGATTTGCAGCAAGTGATTGCACATTACCGCACCTCACCGGAGCAGAAAATTATTCTGCTCGGCCACTCATGGGGCGCCATGCTGGCTACGGCTTACATCAATGAACATCCTGCTGAAATCACGGGGGCCATTTTGTGTGAACCCGGTGGATTTATGTGGCAGGATATCATTGACTACGTGAATCGCACCCGTTCATTCAGCGCATTCAGTGAAACGTTGAATGATGCTACGTACCCGGATCAGTTCATAACGGGAAATGAAAATGAGCAGGCCGTGCTGGACTACAAATACAGTTTGCTGGCGTATGCTGATGGCGCCGCGGACAGTCCATTGGGAAATGAAGGAGTGCTTCCCTTCTGGAGGTATGGCGCCATTGTGAATGGAGCACTATTTGATTTGGGTCAAAAGGAGCAACCGGACTGGACGACCCATCTTTCGCAATACACAACGAAAGTTCTTTTCTGTTACAGTGAGCGCAATGAAGCATACGGATTAGCGCATGCGCAAAAGGTATCCTCGGCCTATCCGAATGTGGATCTTGAACTCATCAAAGATGCCGGACATGACATGATTACGTTTCCTGACGGCTGGAATAATTTCTTTCCCTTGGCCATTGACTATTTAAACTCACTTTGACATGAAATACATAAAAATCATTCTCGCGATAGGTGCAGGTATCATTCTCTCATCATTCGCTCAGGCGCAAACGCTCAATTGGGCAAACCTCACCAAAGATGACCGGCACATCATCAACCTGAATCTTGGATATGATTACGCAGCATCTTTCGGAGCAGCATACGGATATCAATTGAAGGCCCCGGTACCCATTGTACTGGATGCTCAATTCTCTATGCCGGCCGGAGAAAACCTGTTTGACGATTTCAAATCGAAAGCGGGAGCGCAGGTGAGGATATTCGAATGGAAGTCATTTTGTTTTTCAGCGGAAGCGCAGGGAATCTTCCGCCGGTATGAAAATCCGTATGCGCGGCTGCTCAATTTTGGCAGTGAGTTTTCCGGAACAATCGGTTACTATCGTCCCTCATGGTTTGTGGCAGGGCAAGCAGGTTTTGATAAAGCCATCGTCACGCATTTCAAAAACTCTGAACTATATGAGGATAATTATCCCGGGGAGCAGAACGGCTGGTATCAACCCGCCACCGGCGGAAATTTCTTCTACGGATTGCAGGGTGGCTATTCGCTCAGGCAAATCAGTTTCTACCTCAAGGCAGGGCAGGTGATAGAGCAGGATTTTAAATCATCACCCATGATTCCGTTCTATGCACAGCTGGGCGTGAACTGGAAACTTTGAAGCCAGTGAGACTTTGATTGCAGGGCCGATGTAACCGGCTCTGCAATTTTATTTGCCTGTGGTGAAGATGGCTTATATCAGTTCTCTCCATCATCAGCGTGTTTTGCTTCAGCTCGTTTGTAATGGTTGCTGCAATAATTGGGTGGTACGTATCTTACCATCACATAATTTGCCTTTATGCAGCGTAATCTGGGCCGTAAGTTCAAGACTCTACTACTGATCTGCCTTGCCACCGGTTTTGCCGGAGTAATATACCAGCTCGTCAGCGAGCAATTGGTTAATGCAAGCAGTGTGTTGTTTGGTTTGCCATTGGGACTGGTGTTTGGCGTGATGGAATTGTTTGTGTTCTCCAAAGCCGAGAAACGCTTCCGTCGCTGGTCGTTCACCAAATTGATTGTATTCAAAACACTGGCATACACCGCTGTCATTTTTGGAGTGAACCTGTTGGTAACGGCCACCATTGGCATGTTGCAGGGCCGGCAATTGTACGAGTTGATGGCTGTATTGCATTCTTTTGAACCATGGGTGTTGCTGATATATACGCTGGTGGTGTACAGCTTGATTGTTTTCATGCTTCAGATCAATCGCCTGTTGGGTGAAGGTGTGCTGTGGAAGTTCATCAGCGGCAAGTATCATAAGCCGCGTGAAGAAGAGCGCATTTTCATGTTTCTCGACATGAAGTCATCCACCAGCATTGCCGAGCAACTGGGGCATGTGAAGTTCTATGACTTGCTTAACGAACTCTTCCATGAAATTTCCTATCCCGTGTTGCATACGAAAGCGGAAATATACCAGTACATCGGTGATGAGGTGGTGCTTACCTGGGAAATGGATGACGGGATGGCCAACGCTAATTGTCTAAGGGCGTTTTTCATGTTCCGCGAGCGTCTCATTCAAAACGGCGAAAGATACCTCGGGCATTTCGGTGTGAAACCTGAGTTCAAGGCGGGAGTGCATTTCGGAAAAGTAACCAGCGCGCAGATCGGTGAACTGAAACGTGAAATTGTTTACAACGGTGATGTGCTGAACACGGCATCGCGGATTCAGTCGGCCTGCAACACGTATCAGCGCGATTGCCTTGTAAGCGGTTCGCTCATGAATAAACTAAGTAAGCATGATGAATACGAATGGGAGCGCATTGGAGCGGTTACGCTTCGCGGAAAGGAAAAGGAGGTAGAACTGTTCAGCGTGAACGTAAACCATTGAATCCATTCAGTGAATTTGCGAGGGAATTCAGGGCCATGGGGCAATTAATACTGCTGCAAGTGCCTCTGCAAAGTTTTCGGCTGCCGGCGGAAAATTCCGTATCCACAATTCGGGCTCAATCAGTTCCAATTCTGAAACGCAAAGTTGATTGGCTGAATCCCAAATCAAATCCACCCGGGCATATACCGGTATGGGATGGCACACCCTAACCACCTCTTCTGCAAACCGGATTTCCTCTTCGTGCGGTGTGTAATCATGAACGCTGCCTCCGAAATCATCCTGCACACGAAAGTCACCTGCTTTGGCTCTCTTCAAAACAGCATGACTGTACTTCCCGTTAAAACACATCAGCGCCACTTCGCCCTTGGTAAGAATGCGGGACTGAAATTCCTGAAGCAACATCGCTTCCCCGGCAATCAATTGCCGGTAAATGATTTCATGTTCCGTTATCTCATCGCGGCTAAAGCGGTAAGTGTGACGCGCAGCACCAGACACAGCCGGTTTCAGAATAAACTCATTCCACGAAGTGACTGTGGCAATTTGTGACAGCGTGCGGTTGTCATCTTGCTTAATGAATACGGTGGGTGGTATGCGGATATTGCGCGATTGCAGATCGCCGAGATAATGTTTATCCATATTCCACCGGATAGTGGAAAGCGGATTGATGAATTGTGTTTCGCTGCTTACACGATCGAGCCATGCTGAAAATTCTGCAAAGCGGTGAAAGTAATCCCATGTTGTTCTGAAAACGGCGGCGCGGGTTTGCTTCCAATCAAAATCTGCATTATCCCAATTAATGCGGGTCACCTGAAATCCCCGTTTCTCCAGGGCTGCGGTAATGAGCTGATCTTCTTTTAAGATATTCAACTCATACCAACCGGCATTGACGGGCGCCACATAACGCGAATCAGTGAGCAGCGTAATGTCATAAAGCATCGGTAACAACAATGCAGGCGAAGATAAGCCGCACAGGTATTGCGCGCGAATTCCTTCATGCCGAATCTGCTTGTTGCAAAAAGTGCTTTAGCTCACCCGGCTTCGGGGTCTGCGTTTTTTCCGGAGAAATGAATGTTGCGAATTCCTGTCTCCGAAGTGCTTCCGCGCTTCACGGAATGGTTTTCTTTCCGTTTCATTTCCAACAGCAACAGCCGGTGCATGGTTTGATTCAGCCGGTTGAATGCCATGTTTCATCACTTCCAGTTGTTGCCTGTGGAATTTCTGAATATCATGCAACAATCCCCGTTCTTCTCTGCTGCAAAAGGAAAGCGCAACTCCTTCGGCTCCGGCGCGGCCGGTACGGCCGATGCGGTGCGTATAGGTGTCAGCCATATCAGGCATATCATAGTTGATCACATGGGAAAGCTCTTTCACATCAATGCCGCGTGAAGCAACATCGGTGGCCACCAGCATGTGCACTTTCTTGCTCTTGAAATCGGCGAGTACGCGCTGACGCTGATTCTGCGACTTATCGCCATGAATGGCCTGTGAGCGAATACCTTTTTGATTGAGCGCCTTCACCAGTTTGTCCGCTCCACGTCGTGTGCGGGTAAAAATGAGGGCATGTGCAATGGGCTCATCATCTATGAGCTTGCACAGCAAACTTGTTTTGTCTGTTTTTTCAACCATGTAAATCTGCTGCTTCACCAGTGCCGTATGATTGACCTCGGGTTTGATGTCCACGCTGGATGGATTGTGCAACAGCTCATGAGCGAGTTTCTTAATCGCGGGGGGAATGGTGGCCGAGAACAATAGGGTCTGTCGTTTCGCCGGAATCTTAGAAACGATGCGTTTGATGTCATGAATAAAACCCATGTCGAGCATGCGGTCCGCTTCATCAAGCACCAGAAATTCCACATCATTCAGTTTCACAAATCCCTGCTCCATTAAATCAAGCAGCCGGCCGGGTGTGGCGATAATGGTTTCCACTCCTTTCTTCAGCGCCATGGTTTGCTGATGCTGTGAAACACCGCCGTAAATGACGGCATGTTTGAGTCCGAGATTTCTTGCATATGCGTGGAAGTTTTCACTGATCTGAAGAGCCAGTTCGCGCGTGGGTGCAAGCACCAGCGTACGAACTCTCGGGTGAGCAGTTTTTCTTGTGCTCATCAAATGCAATAGCGGCAGTGCAAATGCTGCGGTTTTACCGGTGCCGGTTTGCGCGCTGCCAAACAAATCCTTGCCTTCCAGGATAAGTGGAATGGCTTTTTGCTGCACGGGAGTGGGAGCGTTGTATCCTTTGCTCTTTAACGCCTGCAAAATGGGCGATGAAAGGTGTAGCCCTTCGAATGAATTCATTGGTTTGAATTTTTAACTGTGAAATGCGCAGAGCTCGCACCTGCTTTTCAGCATGAATATTTTTGCTCTGTAATGTGAGGTGGAGAGATTAAACTGCGACGATAGATATCGCCTTAATGAGTAGCAGGAGAAAAACCCAACTCGTAAACCGGCGGCAAATATAGTCCAAAATTTTTCGGAGGATAAATTTTTACAAAATCATCAACAATGCATGCTCCGGTGGCTTCATGCGGGTTCAACAAAATACATGTCTACCATTCCCTTGTGCTTCGCTTCTATTTTTCCTCGGTGCGTGCATTGGAATTTTTCTTTCACTAATTCATAGGTGGTGCCACTGATGTTGATCTTTCCCGCTTCGCTGTTTTGCTCCATTCGGGCCGCAAGATTCACTGTGTCTCCCCAGATGTCGTAAGCGTATTTCTTCACGCCCACAATACCGGCCACTACCGGTCCGGTGTGTATTCCGATACGCAATTCAAAGGGAATTTCACCTTTAGCTTCTTTTTCCTTCTTGCGGCGTTCAATGAAATCGCGGATCTCAAATGCCGCATTCACCATATCTACGGCATGCGTGTAATTTGAAACAGGCAGCCCGGCGGCGCAGAGATAGGCATCGCCGATGGTTTTGATTTTTTCAATGCGGTATCTTTGTATGATGTGGTCGAAAGCACTGAAGCAATAGTTTATTTCATCTACGAGCAGTTCGGCGCTTACTTTTTCGCTGATGTTAGTGAAGTCTTTGAAATCAGTGAACATCACCGTCACCATCGTGAATGATTTGGCTTGGGCTCTGCCGGAGGCCTTCAGCTCTTCGGCCACTTCCTCCGGCAGAATATTGAGCAGCAGCTGATCGCTCTTTTGTTTTTCCTTCCCGATCTTGAAACGCTGGCGGTAAACAATGAGCAGGAAAATCAATGAACCGGCAAGCCCTGCCGCAATGAAGTTGCGTATGTTGTTCTGTCGGATGTCCTTCTTCTCCTGTTCGGCTTTCGCGGCAGCTTCCTTCTTGTCAAATTCATATTGAAGTGCGGTTTCGGTTAGTTTCTTGTCGCGCTCCATGTTAAAGACGGAATCCTTAAGCTTGCAATAATTCTTGTAACTCTCGAGTGCCGCCTGATGATCGCCCAGCAGTGATTGTATTTCACTCAATCCTTCATAGTTGTTTGACAAGGCAGACAAATCCCCGATTTCACTGAAGATGGAAATAGCACTGTCAATATACTCCTTCGCTTTCTGCAGCGCCGTAGTCTTATTTCCACCGAACAGTTTGTTGAGTGCGGCTCTGTTGCTGTCGTCAGCAATAGACAAGTGTGTGGCTCCGAGATTACCGAGATTCATCGCAATACCCACACTCAGCCCGAGTTCGCGGCTGATCTGCAGGGCCTGGTGGTAATACTCGAGGGCTTTTTCATAGCGTTTTTGTTCCGTGTACACCGCCCCGATGTTGCCGAGGTTGCGGGCAATGCCAACCTTATATCCCAACTCACGGTACAGGTGCAACGCAGCCGAATCGTATTCGAGCGCCTTATCGTAATCACGAAGCCGGCGATACACTTCTCCGATGTTGCCGAGGTTGGAGGCGATACCCGGCTTATTACCGAGTGATTCGTCCATAGCATTCCCTTTCAGCATGTATTGAAGGGCTTTCTGATAATCACCCTGGCTGTTGTACACAATTCCGATGTTGGCGAGGGTGCCGGCCATTCCGTTCTTATTTCCCTGCTGCTCATCAATCTTTAGTGCTTTGAAATAATAATCGAGTGCTTTCGGAAAATCAGATTGATACCAGTGCGCCACACCCAGGTTACTCAACACTTTCGCCATGCCCGGTTTGTTCTTCACTTCTTCGTAGAAGTTCAGCGCTTTCAATAAATATTCTTCTGCCGATTGATACTCGCTTTTGCCGTAGCAATAATTCACGCCTATCACTCTGTTCGCATCGGCAATCCCTTTTTTCCAATTGAGCTTTTCCGCAAGGTCCAATGCCTGCTTCCCGTATTTTATTCCTTCATCCGGATCAATGGAGTAATAGGTGAAGCTGATATCAGAAAGCAGGTTTACTTGGTTGGTGTCTCCTTCTGATGTTTGCAATACGGAAAGCAGGGAGTCAATGCGGTCTTGCCCGCTTTTTTGTGCTGGTGAGGAATTGATGAGCCATGTCATCTCCAATAAAAACAATAATGCTTTCTTCATGCATCAGCTGAGTTAACCATGGAAGATTTATGCTGATAAAATTATGAGATGTTATGACACATGACAGGATCATCAGTCAATTAAATTGCCGATGATCTGATCGTTTAAAGAACAGGTGTGACTCGTTACAGGAGAAAAAGCGCCGGTTGCGGATGCTGAAATAAGCAGTGACAGATACGATGAAGAGCATGTCCCTTCTGCCTGAATTCCGGCCGTTCAGGGTTTATAAGGTACCTTGCACGAAATTCAATTAATGGTTATACTCATTTTCTTTGCTATTCACTGGTATTCTTCTTTGTTCTTTCAATCCCTCTTTCATCACCGTTACGCCGCCCATGGCATGTTCAGGATGTCGAAATTCTGGGAGCGTGTTTTTTATATCGGCTGTTTTATTACGCAGGGTTCCTCGTACATCAGCGCGCGCGCCTACGGAATCATGCACCGCCTTCATCATGCAAATACTGATTTGAAGGGTGATCCGCATTCACCGGCAAATGATCCGAATCTTTTCGCAATGATGTGGAGCACACGAAATAATTATTTCGCGATTTACAAGGGCAGAACGGTTGTTCCTGAGAAGTTCACTAAAGACCTGCCGGATTGGAAGGCCTTTGACAGAATATTTCACAATTATATTTTCAGGATGTCATGGATTGCCGTTTATGTTGCCTTCTACATCGCATTTGCTACGGCATGGTGGCAGTATTTGATGCTGCCGGTTACTATTCTCATCGGATCATTTCAGGGTGCTGCCGTAAACTACTGGGCGCACTGGTTTGGTTATGTGAACTTCAAACAAAGCAATACGTCAAAAAACATATTGCCTGTTGATCCCATCTTTTGGGGAGAGTCCTTTCACAACAATCACCATCAGTTTCCGGGCCGACCGAATAATGCTCACCGCTGGTTTGAAGTGGACATGGGATATCTTGCCATGAAGGCAATGGATTTTCTTGGCATCATCAAACTTCGCAAGGTGGGTATTGCCTGACCCTGGTCAGTAACCCCGATATCAAACTGAGCATTTGCCATCCGGCAGACTGGCGGAGTCGAGTCGCCTCAAATGGGGAGTATGCCATTGGTACAGAGCGCCGGAGTGCCGCTGCTTGTTGCGTTCATTCACTTAAAAAAAATTTTGCTGCTTGAAAATTTGATTGGGCTTGTACGCAGGAGTGGGCGGAGGCGGATAATTTTCGGAGGGGAAAATTCCCTGCCCTTCGGTCGTTGGTCAGGAGACCAACAACGGCGCTCGCACCAACAACGGCAGAAAAAATGCCTGTGCTTC
>JAFDYS010000014.1:28835-49151 GCA_018267315.1 Bacteroidota bacterium
TCGGAACACCGACAAGGGCAAAAATGCAATACGTCAAAAAACATATTGCCTGTTGATCCTATCTTTTGGGGAGAGTCCTTTCACAACAATCACCATCAGTTTCCGGGCCGACCGAATAATGCACACCGCTGGTTTGAAGTGGACATGGGATATCTTGCCATGAAGGCAATGGATTTTCTTGGCATCATCAAACTTCGCAAGGTGGGTATCGCCTGACCCTGGTCAGTAACCCCGTTATCAAACTGAGCATTTGCCATCCGCAGACTGACGGAGTCGAGTCGCCTCAAGGGAGGGGAGTATGCCATTTGTACAGCGCGCCGGAGTGCCGCTGCATGTTGCTTTCATCCGCTTCAAAAAAACGTTGCTGCTTGAAAATTTGATTGGGCTTGTTCGAAGGAGCGGGCGGAGGCGAATAATTTTCAAGAGGAGAAAGTTGCTGGCGCTTCTGTTGTTGGTCAGGGGACCAACAACGGCGCTCGCACCAACAGCGGCAGAAAAAATGCCTGTGCTTCAATTTTAGGAGGAGAAAATGCCTGTGCTTCAATTTTCGCTTTGAGAAATTGCCTGCGCTTCAGTTGTCGGTGAACAAACACCGACAACGGCTCTCGCACTCGGAACACCGACAAGGGCAAAAAATTTACGAAGCATTAAATGGATTTCTTTCCCGCTTTGACCAGCAGCCTGCTTGTTGCGCTCACTCACTTCAAAAAAATTTTGCTGCTTGAAAATTTGATTTGGTAATTTTCGCAATGAAAAATTAGCAACCGCACTAAATCATGATTGACCTTCTTGATGCTGTCAAATTAGGCGTTGATGAGATAAAAAATGTCGCCTCTCAGAGTAAACAAAAACGAGTCGAGGCCTATGATGCAGTAGAAGCGATATTCAAAGCTGCAAACGAAACAACAATTTACATTCAGAAAGTGCAAAACAATTTGCAGCCTAACAATGATCTTGCAAATATTTGGATGGAGGCTGCAAAATCGGTTAGGGACTTGAATCAACCTCTTTGGTTGAGGTTGATGGACAAGGCATCCTACTGGTCGAATCCAAATGATTGGACGCAAGAAAAAATTAAGCAGGCAAATATTACGTTAGATGCTATCAGGATAGACGCAAAGAAAATTCTTGACAAGTCAAGGATGAAAAGCGGAAATTCTTTTTGGAAATCTACAATTGGCACTATAACAAAAGTTACCGCATTAATCATTGCTATTACAGGTTTGATTGTCGCCATAAAACAACTTAATGAGTCCATTCATTCATCCCGAGCACGACCTAATGACAGTTCTCAAGTAGAACAAGATGTTGTTTCAAATCCAGAAGGAGATGTTGTTCCTCCATACCTAGTAACGCAGGGCGATGGAAAGCCAATTCCTATTTCAAAAAATGGTCAATCAGCCTTATTTGATTTCACCTACAATGGGTCAGTAAAAATTATTGTTGATGGAGCAATTCATGCAGATGATTGCAAAAATTTGCCCGGAACGACATGGGATAAGACATTGACACTTTTTCTGAATGGCATACCTCATATTATATTGGAAAATGGAACTGGTAGTAGTTGTAACCTTGACATTTCAACTTCAAGCCCAAATTCTTTTCTTGCACATGGAAAAACATTTGTGACTATTCAAGCCTCGAAGTCTGATTATCAATTTGGTGGTCCACATTTCACTGACCGCCCCATTGTATTGGAAACTGGATTCAAAATCTCGGTAGTGAAGACCAATTAACTGGCGGGTTGCGTCCCAAGAAGGCTAGGGCAATTCATCAATTAATGCAAGTGATTTTTCAAAACCTTCAATGCACAGCGAAAAGTGCTTCATGAGTATATCTTGAAGCTGATAAATTTCAACCTGAAGTTTAAGCAGTTCTTGCGGATTCAAATTATTCTGATAAACATTGGTAATTGTCTTCGACCATGGTAATCCTTGCCAATCGGAAGTAATCTTGAAATGAATTATCCGATGTCTTTTCTCAGTGATTTCAAGATACTGGTTTTTCCGAAAGTCCATAAGCCACTTTACATTTTGTGATGCGGGATTAAATAATAATGTGCTTGTCTTTGCATTAATCTGATTTTCGATTTTCTTTAAGTAATTATCAAAGGACAAATTCATTTCTGGAATTCCTCCTTGATAAAAATTGTAAACCATGAATACAATTCTATCCCAAAAGGTGTAGAGCCTCTCAAAGCCCAGGCTGCAAGCAAGCATGTACATTTTATCGTAGTAGTTAAGCCAAGGATAATAGAATGTACGTCCTTCATAAATATCCTTATTATGGAGAATCGGTGAAAGATATTTTTTGTAAAGATTAGCAGTCGCAATCGCTTCTTTTATTTCCTGATGTGCGACAAAAATTTCTTGATAGAAATAGTAATCTCCCACACTTGAATTAAGTTGAGGAGTTACTCTGCTTTTTCTTATTACATCACAATAGTAACCGAAAGGACTTTGATTATTGAATTGCAGTTTGTCAATTGTTGCAAGATTTAAGTGAGCCTTTTGAGAATTCAATAGATCCATGTAAGGATCAATAATTTTCTGCTCCTCTAACTTTAATTCATACATCAGCTCCCTAACTGTAAGGTCCGTAGAACGAAATTGGACAACGACTTTTTTACAAAAGTCTATTGATGGATAAACAATTTTTGTGTGAAATGAAATCTTGCCTTTTAACTCACAACCATTTTCAAAAAAATATTGGCTTTCATTTTCCAAACCCTCTTTCTTAAAGACAAAAGTGTCATCCCATTTAATTGATTCCGTTTTGAATTGAACTTTAAAATCTGTCTCGAGCAGAGCTGAGGGGATCAAATCGAAATAAGCGTAACGATAGTTAAAAATCCTTTGAGCAATCGTTTGATCAAAACAATCGCGAAACAATTTAATTGCTGAAGTTTGATCTTGTTCCAAGTCTTGTTGTAGTGTACTCATCGTTGCATTTGCTAGGTTTACTTCATGCTCACACCTCCACCTTCTCCTTTTTCGGATTCCAAAAAACAATTTCACCATCAACTGCATCAACTACAATCTTCTGTTCACTCGAAACTCCACCCGAAAGAATTCTCTTTGAAAGTTCATTCACAATGTCTTTCTGTATTACTCGCTTAAGTGGTCGCGCGCCAAACTGAGGATCGAAACCTTCGTCAGCTATTCGCTTCACAGCTTCATCAGTAACTTCAATGTTGAGACTATTCTTCATGAGCATCTTCTGCAACTGCTGAATCTGCAAACGAACAATCTGCTCAATCTCATTTTCCATCAATGGTGTGAACATGATGATTTCATCAACACGATTGAGAAACTCAGGACGAATGGTTTGCTTCATCAAATTCATCAGCTCCACTTTCGTGGTCTCCATGATTCCCTGCTTGTTCTGCGCAGTCACGTTCGCAAAGTTTTCCTGTATCAAATGACTTCCAAGATTCGACGTCATGATGATGATCGTGTTTTTGAAATTCACCACGCGACCTTTGTTGTCGGTCAGGCGACCATCGTCGAGCACCTGCAGCAAAATGTTGAACACATCAGGATGCGCCTTCTCGAATTCATCGAGGAGAATCACCGAATACGGTTTGCGGCGAACGGCTTCCGTGAGTTGTCCGCCCTCATCGTAACCGACATAACCGGGCGGCGCGCCAATCAGCCGCGACACTGCATGACGCTCCTGGTATTCGCTCATGTCAATGCGCACCATCAATGACTCATCGTTAAACATCACTTCAGCCAACGCTTTCGCGAGCTCTGTTTTTCCAACACCGGTGGTGCCGAGAAAGATGAATGAGCCAATCGGTCGCTTCGGATCGCTGAGTCCTGCGCGGTTGCGTCGGATGGCATCGCTCACGGCAGTGATGGCTTCATCCTGCCCGACCACGCGCTTGTGCAATTCTTCTTCGAGATGCAGAAGCTTTTCTTTTTCACTCTGCAACATTTTCGAAACGGGAATGCCCGTCCACTTCGAAACGATTTCCGCAATGTCTTCGGCATCCACTTCTTCCTTCAGCATCCGCGAACCCTTGTTGATCTCCGCAAGCTGCTTCTCGAAATCTTTCAACTTCGCTTCCGACTCTTTGATTTTTCCATAGCGGATCTCGGCAACTTTTCCGTAATCACCGATGCGCTCGGCTTGCTCGGCTTGTAATTTCAGATCTTCAATCTGCTGCTTCGTGTCCTGAACATTTTCTGCAACCTGTTTTTCACTCTGCCATTTTGCTTTCAGTTGATTTCTTTCTTCGGAAAGATTTGCGATCTCTTCATTCAGCTCTTTCAGTTTCTTCTTGTCGTTCTCGCGCTTGATCGCTTCACGCTCGATCTCGAGCTGACGGATTTTTCGTTCGATCTCATCGAGTTCTTCGGGAACAGAATCCATCTGCAAGCGCAACTTCGCTGCGGCTTCATCAATCAGGTCAATTGCTTTATCGGGGAGAAAACGGTCGCTGATGTAACGCGACGAAAGTTCAACGGAAGAAATGATCGCTTCATCTTTGATGCGCACCTTGTGATGCGTTTCGTAGCGTTCCTTCAATCCGCGCAGAATGGAAATCGCATCTTCCTCACTCGGCTCATCAATCATCACTTTCTGAAAACGCCGCTCGAGCGCTTTATCTTTCTCAAAATATTTCTGGTACTCATTCAGCGTGGTTGCGCCGACCGTTCGCAGATCACCGCGAGCAAGTGCCGGCTTCAGAATGTTTGCAGCATCCATCGCACCCTCGGTGGCACCTGCACCCACGAGCGTGTGAATCTCATCAATGAACAAAATGAATTCGCCGTTCGCATCGGTAATTTCTTTCACCACCGCTTTCAACCGCTCTTCAAATTCTCCGCGGTATTTCGCGCCGGCGATGAGCGCTCCCGTGTCGAGCGCGTAGATGGTTTTCGATTTCAGATTTTCAGGAACGTCGCCATTTACGATGCGGTGTGCGATGCCTTCAGCAATCGCCGTCTTGCCCACGCCCGGCTCACCGACGAGCACAGGATTATTTTTCGTGCGGCGCGATAGGATGTGCAGCACGCGGCGAATCTCTTCGTCACGACCTATCACGGGATCAAGCTTGCCCGAGCGCGCAGCTTCGTTGAGATTCCGCGCATATTTGTTCAGCGCATTGTACGATGACTCCGCGCCCTGGTCAGTCACCTTTCTTCCTTTGCGCAGATCGGCGATGGCGAGCTTCAGTTCTTTTTCACTCACGCCAAGTTCTTTCAGAAGTTTTGCTGTGTCGTCCTTGCCGCTCTGCAATGCAAGCAGCAGATGTTCGACGGAAACAAAATCGTCTTTGAATTCTTTGAGGTAGCTCTGTGCTTTCAGCAATGCCTGGTTCGCATCGTTGGAGAGATATTGCTGTTGCGCGTTAGAAACTTTCGGAAGCTTCGCGAGCAATTCATCCAATCGCGTTTCAAGCTGCGAAGTGTTCACACTAATTTTCTTCAGCAGAAACTGAATCACATTTTCGTCAACAAGCAAAAGCCCCTTGAGCAAATGCGATGTTTCAATCTGCGCATTCTGATTGCCGAAGGAAAGCTCTTGCGCTTTCTGGATGGCTTCTTGACTCTTTATGGTGAAGTTGTTGAGGTTCATAGTTCGTGTTTTTCGTCATTGCGAGGAAGACTGCGTTGGCTTTGTGCTGTGGTTTTCCGAAGCAATCTCCTCAAAGTTATCGAAAGGTTCGGGGGATTGCTTCGTCACTCTCACGCACTTTTCCTGCGCTTCGCTCTTTGCAATGACGGCTTAGACATCAAGAATTCCGCCAGAAGGCGGAGCAGGATGTTTTACTGACAAGAATGAAAATTACGGAGAGAAAATGTGACGAGGTTGCGGAAGGGGAAGGAGATGGAGGAAATTTTGGCGGTCTGTTCCTAATCTTCACAAAGTAATCACCTGCTCCTTCGAAATATTTTCGGGAGTAAATTTTCATAAGTTGTTCACGCAGTCGCCTTCTGCGGCTTCTTCTCAGCATACGCTTTGAAACTTTTCATTCCTTCTTCCTCCATGGCTTTGAAAACCGTAAGCAGTTCCATGGGCAACTCATGTCCCTCTTCCGCTTTGATGTGCGTGGTTAACATGCTCCGGTTGCTGCCAAGATCCGTTACCGTATAGGAGTAGATGGTGTAGAAATTCATTGACGGAATACGCTGTGTCTCACTCAGGGTAAACTCTTTTCCGGTTTTAGTGAAACCAATGTACTCCACTTCGAGCGTGAAGGCATCATCAACGCAAAGATGTTTTGCCCCAATATGGGGGATGGGAGAAAAATTGATTGTCTCCTTCATTCCTCCTCCTCCTGAGGATTGCCGCTGATCGGGATCCATGATCATCTGAAACACGTCTTTGTAATTGGCTTCAATTTCTAACTGGTTGCTCTGAATACCGAGGTCTGAAATGATCTCTTTCTTTTGTTCGGGTTCAGGAATGGATTTCTTCACTGCATCGAGTTTGGCGAAATTGAATTCCACTTCCCCAATGGCGTCATACGCTTCTTTCGAAGGCACCCAGGCAAGCTGCATTGTTTCATCAGCGTCGGAGATATTGCTCAGATAATTTTTTGTAACCAGAATGTACTCGTGGCTGTCGATGTTATTCTTCAGCAGCCGGTGAGCAATCACCATGTCGAGACCCGATGCTTTCACGAATCGTGCCACGTTGATTTCTTCAATCGCTCCGAAGTGAACGACAAACTTCAGCGTCATGTCGCTGATTCCGCGGCATGAACCGCATTGACAGATGGAAACCATATTCATTTCCCGCAGCTCTGTGTGAAAAGCTCTGAAGATTTTCACGCACTGATCAATGATTTCTTTTTTTGAAGGCGGGCTTCCTTTCCGGTACATCAGCACGGCATCTCCTTCCACTTCGGAGATCACGTAATCTTCGCCGGCCGCTGCTACAATCGTTTCAAGGAGGCGATTCAGGATATGCGAGCTGTGATCAATTTCAGTTCTGCTGACAAATTCCGTGTATCCGCTTATGTCAGGGATCAGTATCGTGGCTTGTTGTGCAGGCATTAGATAAGCGGACAACGAATATAATGAATGATAGCATTCCCACAGTGGTTTAAATTCCGTTTGGCTTGCCAGCGACCGGCACCGATACGAGGGCAACAACACCTTCATGAACCAGATGGGTGAAACAAGCGCACAATTCACTTAACAGGCGAACGGGGAGTTGAAGGTGAAACCCACCTATCGGGGCGATGAGAATAAGCCGATTACAGAAGAAGCCACATTGATGTTGAAGTACCGGTAATGGTGGTGGCGGCAGCACTTTTCAGCCCCCGGTAAAAGGTTTTTACAGTTGCAAATAGAATTTCTACATTTGCATCTCACTTAAAATTTTTGTATTACAATGAAAAAAGGTAAAGTAAAGTTTTTCAACTCCACCAAAGGATTTGGATTCATTAAGGATGACGACACGGGCAAAGACATTTTTGTTCACGTGAGCGGTCTCACTCAGGATGTGCACGAAGGCGATGTGGTGACGTTTGATGTAACTGAGGGCAAAAAAGGTTTAAATGCGATCAATGTGAAATTGGCATAAGAGGTCATTTAATTCTTTTAAAGCAGCGCCCCGGTACCGGGGCGCTGCTTTTTAGTTGAATCATCAACCGCTCACAGGCAAAAAAATTTCAGGGCAGGATGGGAATCATGATTTGTGAAAAGTGAAATGGACTACCTTGCGACCGTTCCGTTTATTGAGAGATACCCCAATCAATCTTTATGATAGACTTACCCGTAATTACTGATCCCGTTTACCGGGAACCGAAAGAAAACTCATTCAACAAATTCGCTTATATACTCCTGAATGATAAACGTGACCTGCCGTTTATCTACCTTACCCTGAAGATTACTTTCACCATGATTCCCCTCGGGCTGCTGCTCTTTGTTCCCGGCGTGCCGGCGGCGATTTGGTGGGTGGCAGCGGTGGCGTATTTCGTGCTCAATAATTTTATTTTCAAAGGACCCTTCGGACTGATGCTGCATTGCACATCGCACCGTAAATTTTTCAAAGCGAAGTTTGAAGCGCTCAATCATTATCTGCCGTGGGTGGTGGGACCCTTCTTCGGGCAAACCCCGGAAACATATTACAGCCACCACGTGTGGATGCACCACCTCGAAAACAACCTGGAGGAAGATAAAAGCTCCACCATGAAATACCAGCGTGACAGTTTTGGAAACTTCCTGCTGTACTTTTTTGACTTCCTTTTCCTCGGCATGATCAAACTGGTGAGTTATTTCAAAAAGAAGCACCGCGAAAACCTCATTGTGAATTGCCTCACCGGCGAATTACTCTTTATCGCCATGTGTGTGGGTTTATCATTCGTGAGTTTCCCGGCCACACTCGTGGTATTCATTCTGCCATTCATTATTTCCCGCTTCATTATGATGCTCGGCAACTGGACCCAGCACGCTTTTGTAGATCCCGATGACCCGGGAAATTCCTACAAGAATTCCATTACCTGCATTAATGTTAAATACAATCACAAGTGCTGGAACGACGGCTACCACGCATCGCATCACGTGCGTATGGGCATGCACTGGACCCAGCATCCTGAAAATTTCACCAACAACCTGCAGGAGTATGCGGCCAATAAGGCGATTGTATTTACCGGGCTGGATTTCTTAGGCATCTTCTGGCATCTCATGCGAAAAAATTATGCGTTGCTTGCCCAAAAGGCGGTAAACATCAATCGCTCATTTACGAGCGATGAAGAATTTATCAGTTTGATGAAACGCCGGCTGGCACCCATCCGGAACTGACGAAGACAGGCAAGGACATGAAATATGATCTTTGCTCCCGTTGAATTCATCTCAACTCACACAACACATCAGGCAAGAGGCCCATCGCCTCGGCTTTGGCTATTGCGGCATTGCGCGCGCCGAAAAACTCGATGATGATGCACGCCGCCTTGAAGCGTGGCTGCATAAGGGTCTGCATGGGAAGATGCAGTATATGGAAAATCACTTCGACAAGCGGATTGACCCTTCCAAACTGGTGCCCGGCGCCCGGTCCGTAATTTCCCTTCTGAGTAATTATTTTAATGATGAAACAGCTCTGAACAAACAAGAACCGAAAATTTCCATGTATGCTTTTGGGCGGGATTATCACTTCGTGCTGAAAGAAAAACTATCTGAATTGCTTGCTGTCATCCGCGCGTTTGCAGGCATGGTGAATGGTCGTGTGTTTGTGGATTCAGCGCCACTATTGGAAAGAAGCTGGGCTGCGAAGAGCGGTGTGGGATGGATTGGGAAGAACGGAAACCTCATCAACAAAAACTCCGGTTCTTTCTTTTTCCTTTCAGAAATTATCCTCGACATAGAATTGGAATACGATTCACCAGTAAGTGATTATTGCGGTACCTGCACGGCCTGCCTGGATGCCTGTCCCACGGGGGCGATTTTGCGGGATAAGGTGGTTGACGGCAGCAAGTGCATTTCTTATTTCACCATTGAACTGAAAGAAGAAATTCCTGCGGAGGTGAAAGGAAAATTTGATGGATGGATGTTTGGCTGTGATATCTGCCAGGATGTGTGCCCGTGGAACCGGTTTGCCAAACGGCATGAGGAGGTTCAGTTCCTTCCTTCACCGGAATTGCTGCAGATGCATTCCGCCAATTGGGAAGAGATAACCGAAGAGGTGTTTCAAAGGGTCTTTAAAGATTCCCCGCTCAAGCGCGCAAAGTTTGACGGGATAAAAAGAAATCTCAGGTTCCTGAAGAGTTAGGTTATTACCGGGCACCGGTGGCATCCGTATTTGCGTTCAGCAACGAATCGTAAATCCTGAAATTCTCTTCATCATAACAAATGAAATACACCCGGTTTATTTGTGGATGTGAAGCAAGAAACAATTTCACTGTATGGATGGCGATGCTGGCAGCTTTTTCTTTCGGGAAATGATAAACGCCTGTGCTGATATTCGGGAAAGCGATCGTTCTGAGATTTGCGTTTACAGCAAGCTGCAATGAATTCCGGTATGCACGGACCAATAAATCTTCTTCATGATACCGTCCACCGTTCCACACCGGCCCAACGGTATGAATCACATATTTGGCGGGGAGGTTTCCGCCCGAGGTTATCATGGCTTCGCCGGCGGGCAGACGACCATGTTTTGAAACGTATTCCATGCATTCGGCATAAATCCGTTCACCTCCGGCACGATGGATGGCGCCATCCACTCCGCCTCCGCCTGCAAGTGAACTGTTGGCCGCATTCACGATGGCATCTGCTTCTATTTTGGTGATATCGCCCCGAATAAGTTCCAGGTTATGCATTTGTTCAAAGTTAGAGCAAAACCGCAGCAAATATGCCTTCCGGCTTTTCCTGTTAATCGTCATACTCCGGAGGTTAATAACTCATAAACTTTGCAGTCATAAATTGCAGCTTGAAAAGAACATCGCATATTCAATCTAATCATCTCTTGTGAATCATTCTATTAATGTCAGCCATCTCGGCAATTCGCCGGAAGAGTTAAAGCAAGCTATCCTTGATAAGCTTCATTTCGTGAGATGCCGCACACCGGAACTCGCTACAAGAAATGACTGGTATGTGGCGGTATCCAGTGCCATGCGTGAACGCATGATTGAAAGCTGGATTCATGGAATCAGAAAACTGAGACACCCAGATACCAAGATTGTTGGCTACCTGTCTGCCGAATTTCTCATGGGTCCTCAGCTGGGCAACGCCCTGATTAATCTGGGGCTGCATGATGAAGTGAAGAAGGCAGTGGAATTGCTGGGATTGGATTTCAATCACATTCTCTATCAGGAAGAGGAACCCGGACTCGGCAATGGCGGGTTAGGCCGCCTGGCGGCTTGTTACCTCGATTCCATGTCAACTCTCAGGGTGCCTGCCATCGGGTACGGTATCCGCTATGAGTTTGGCATTTTTGATCAGCTCATAGAAAATGGTGAACAGAAAGAGGTGGCGGATATGTGGCTGCGCTACGGAAACCCGTGGGAGGTGCCGCAGCCGGAGATCGCATACACGGTTAAGTTCGGCGGACAAACAGAATCGTACCGTGATGAGGAAGACAACTATCGCGTCAAATGGATTCCTGAATATGAAGTGAGGGGTGTGGCCTATGATACGTCAGTGCCCGGGTACAAAAACAACGCAGTCAATATCCTGCGCCTGTGGAAATCGGAAGCCATGGAGTCGTTTGACTTTAATGAATTCAACCGGGGTAATTATGAATCCGCGGTGAATGAGAAGACGAGAGCTGAAACACTTTCCAAAGTGCTCTACCCCAATGATGAACCGGAAGCGGGCAGGAAACTCCGGTTGAGTCAGCAGTATTTCTTTGTCTCCTGTTCCCTGCAGGATGCCATCCGGTTGCAGAAGGTGAGGGGATTACCGCTTTCATCGCTGCATGAGAATTTCGTCTTCCAACTCAACGACACACACCCGTCCATTGCCATAGCGGAAATGATGCGGCTGCTGATTGATGAGCACTTGATGGAATGGGAGGAAGCGTGGAAGATCACGAGCAGCATGTTCAACTACACCAATCACACGTTGCTTCCCGAAGCGCTGGAAAAGTGGCCGATGTATCTCTTTCATTCCGTACTGCCGCGGCACCTTGAAATTATTTTTGAGATCAACCAGCGTTTTCTCGATGAAGTGAAGGAAAAATTTCCTGATGAGGTGCAACTGCTGGCTGCACTCTCCATCATTGATGAGCAGGGAGGAAAAGCTGTACGCATGGCTAACCTCGCATCCGTGGGCAGCATGCATATCAACGGTGTTTCCAAATTGCATACGGAATTGCTGAAGAAAGAAGTGCTGCGCGATCTCCATCATATATCGCCCGAGAAATTTATCAATATCACTAACGGGGTTTCACCGCGCCGGTGGATCAGGCAGTATAACCCGGAACTGTCAGCGCTGCTTACCGAACATCTGGGTGAGCGGTGGATCACTCATCTGGAAACGGACCTGATCAAGCTCGAGAAATTAGCCGATGATGCGGCGTTTCAAAAACGATGGCATCAGATCAGGCAGCACAATAAAAAAGCACTCGTGGATCAGCTTATCGTAACTACCGGCGTGCTCACTGATCCCGCTACCCTGTTTGATGTGCAGGTGAAACGCATTCATGAATACAAGCGGCAGCATCTGAACATTCTTCACATCATCACCCAATACAACCGCATCCGCAAAGATTCCAGGGCCTACGTGGTTCCGCGCACCTTTGTATTCGGTGGCAAAGCGGCT
Organism: Bacteroidota bacterium; assembly: GCA_018267315.1. GTDB lineage: Bacteria > Bacteroidota > Bacteroidia > Chitinophagales > UBA10324 > JAFDYS01. The sequence goes on from JAFDYS010000014.1 coordinate 41,051, forward strand.
CCCTCATATTTCCAGGCCAAGCTCATCATCCGCCTGGTGAATGGACTGGCTGAAGTGATCAACAGCGACTTTGATGTGGCCGGAAGATTGAAAGTGGTTTTCTATCCTGACTTCAATGTGAAGAATGCAGAATGGATTTACCGAGCGGCAGACCTGTCAGAGCAGATTTCAACTGCAGGCAAAGAGGCATCAGGCACCGGTAACATGAAGTTTTCTTTGAACGGAGCACTCACTATCGGCACCCTCGATGGCGCGAACATTGAAATCCGTGATTCCGTAGGAGCCGATAACTTTTTTCTTTTTGGTTTGACCGCGCAAGAAGTGTCCGACCTGAAAGCAAAGGGATACCGGCCGCGGGAATATTACGAAGCAAATGAAGAGTTGAAAGAAGCGATTGATGCCATCCGTTCAGGCACGTTTTCAAAAGGCGATGGTTCAGTGTTTGAGCCGCTGATGGATACCTTGCTTCAGGATGATCCGTTTATGTTACTGGCAGATTATGCATCTTATATAAAATGCCAGGAAGAAGTCTCGAAAGCATGGCTTGACCAGGCCAAATGGACGAAGATGTCAATTTTGAATGTGGCCAGAATGGGCTATTTCTCATCTGACCGGGCGGTGGAGGAGTATTGCGCAAAAATCTGGAACGTGAAGGTGCATCGCAACAACGGGAAATAAGCTATGGGAATAGAAAACGGAAGCAGGAAGCGTGCAGACAGTGGCCGGGCGCACCCGATTGGTGCATCCCTAATTGATGGAGGCGTTAATTTTTCTCTCTTCTCTCGTAATGGTACTTCAGTTGAGTTGCTCTTGTTCAATCATGTAAATGATGCAGAGCCCGTTCAGGTAATTCAGCTCGACCGGAGTACTAACAAATCTTATCACTACTGGCATGTGTTCGTTCCCGGCATCCGTGCCGGGCAGCTGTATGCTTACCGGGTGCATGGTCCGTTTGATCCGGCCAACGGACACCGGTTTGACAGCAATAAAATATTGCTTGACCCATACGGCAAAGCGGTGGCTGTTCCTGATGGATTCAACCGCAAGGCCTTCATCACACCCGGCAAATCAAATCATCCGGCCATGAAAAGTGTGGTAGTTGATTTGTCGGGTTATGACTGGGAAGGTGATACACACCCTGAGCGCCCGTTTTCCCAGACAATCATTTATGAAATGCATGTGGCCGGTTTCACCAGGCATCCTAATTCAGGAGTTACGCCGCAGTTCCGGGGAACGTACCGGGGGCTCATTGAAAAAATTCCATACCTCGTTGACCTCGGAATCACTGCTATCGAGTTGCTTCCCGTATTTCAGTTTGATGAACAGGATTGCCCCGTCGGCCGGGTGAACTACTGGGGCTATTGTCCCGTTTCGTTCTTTGCTCCACACCAGGGATATGCTACTTCAAAGAACCCGTTGCAGGTGATCAATGATTTTCGCGACATGGTGAAAGCATTACACCGTGCCGGCATTGAAGTGATACTCGATGTGGTGTTTAATCACACAGCAGAAAATGCGGAGAATGGCCCCACGTATAGTTTTAAGGGAATTGATAACAGCATTTACTACATCCTCAAAAAGAACAAAGCGAAATATGCCAATTACTCAGGCACCGGCAATTCGCTTAATGCGAATCAGCCCATCGTGCGCCGAATGATTATTGACGCGCTTCACTTTTGGGTTAAAGAAATGCATGTGGATGGTTTTCGATTCGATCTCGCTTCGATTCTGTCACGCGATCAAACAGGACATACGCTGGAAAACCCGCCGGTGTTATGGGACATTGAATCGGATCCGGTGTTGGCCGGGGTGAAGCTGATTGCGGAAGCATGGGATGCTGCCGGTTTATACCAGGTGGGAAGTTTTGTGGGTGACAGTTGGAAGGAGTGGAATGGAAAATTCCGCGATGATGTACGATCCTTCATGAAAGGCGATTACGGCATGCTCTCCAATCTCACCTCACGGCTGATTGCCAGCCCGGATATATATGCGCACAAGAACCGTGAGCCGGAGCAAAGCATCAACTTCATCACCTGTCATGACGGATTTACGCTGAATGATCTGGTGAGCTACAATGAAAAGCATAATGAAGCGAACGGTGAACACAACCGGGATGGAAACGATCACAACCTGAGTTGGAACTGCGGCGTCGAAGGACCCACCGATGATCCGCAAATCGAGTCGTTGCGAAACCGGCAAGTGAAAAATTTCCTCACCATCACACTTATTTCACTAGGTGTGCCCATGGTGTTGATGGGAGATGAAGTGCGAAGAACACAGCAGGGAAATAATAACGCCTATTGCCATGACAGTGAACTCGCCTGGTTCGACTGGAGTTTGCTGGAACGCCATGCCGATGTGCATCGCTTTCTCAAAATTCTCATCGCCATCAGATCCAAACGCGATACGGCGCAGCAGAAATACATCATGAGTCTGAAAGAACTGCTGAAAAATCCGCTGATCACCTGGCACGGGATCAAGCTGAACAGTCCTGACTGGAGTGATCATTCATTATCCATCGCTTTCACCGTGCGTTCTGTGCGCGGTTCGGTAGTGATGCACTACATGCTCAATGCCTACAGTGAGCCGCTTGGGTTTGAATTGCCTTCACCCAATGGCGATCCGGAATTAAAGTGGAAGCGCTGGATTGATACTTCACTGCCATCTCCGCAGGATATTTGTTACTGGGAGGAAGCTCCGTTACACCAGGGTGCCTCCTATACGGTGCAGCCGCATTCCATCGCAATATTGTTTTCGCGTCCCAATTATAAAAACGCATAGCAGGGTTATGTACACTTCCATGCAGATTACCGAGCTGAACATCAAGCGCCGGATATGGGTGTATCTGCCCGGAGATTATGCCATATCAGAGAAAAATTACCCGGTGCTGTATATGCAGGATGGGCAGAATCTCTTCGATGTGAAATCATCTTTCTCCGGCGAGTGGCAAATTGACGAGTACCTCGATTCCATTGACTACGCAGGCATCGTGGTGGGCATTGACAACGGCGGTGACATCCGTATCAATGAATACAACCCCAACGACTCAGAAGAACACGGCATCGGCCTCGGAAGGCAGTACTTGTTAGTGGTAGTGAACATTCTGAAGCCATACATTGATAAACACTTTCGAACCCTGCCCGGTCCCGGGCATACAGCTATTGCCGGCAGCTCCATGGGCGGATTGATTTCGTTCTACGCCGGGCTGTTTCATCCGAAAATATTCGGAGCGGTAGGAGCCATTTCACCTTCATTCTGGCTCGCGCCCGAACTGATCAGTCAGATCGATAAGATGGATGTGGAAGGGCATAAGAACCAGCGTTACTTTTTCTATGGCGGAAGAAAAGAAGGAGAGAACCTCGTTGAACTGCTGGAGGCCGTAAGCAACCGCATGAAAGATAAATTCGGCTGCAAGGTGACGCTGGATATCAGCGAAAAAGGCACACACAGCGAAAGCAGTTGGAGAAAAATGTTTCCAACTTTTTACGAGTGGCTGATGAAGAAGAATATCCGCAATTAAATCTTATTCATCGTCGCTACAGCCAAACTCCATTCGACGTACGATGCTTCACCCGTCCATGAAAATCGCGGCGGGTGGTGGTGCAGGATGAACCGGCGAGCAGAATGAGGGCCAGTGCAATAAGGGCAAGGCGGCGCAGATGATATAGCTTCATAGCATTTCGAACGGAGACGGAATGGTTAGGTTTCGCTCTCTGTAATTCTGTTATCTTGTCTTGAAAATTTTCGCTATGGATTCTGCACTTTCTCCCTCTCAAAGTAGACCCTTCAAAGGACTTTGGTTCAAATGTGCCTGTGTGTTTCAGATTCTTACCGCATTGGTTCATTCACTCAGTTTCATCAGCAAACCCACTGCAACCAATGGCACGGAACAGCAGATGCTGGATTTAATGATGAGTTATAAAAATGAAATGGGAGCAGGATTTACACCCACTATGTTTGAAATCCTCACCTCATTGAGTGCCGGTTTTGCGCTGCTCTATTTGTTGGGGGGTTTAATGAATTGGTACCTGTGGCGATCTTTGAATGATAGGGGGGTGCTACGGGGCGCGGTACTGATTCAGAGTATCGTGTACGGAATCATGTTCGTGGTTTGCCTTTACTTCACTTTCCTTCCGCCGGTTATTATGACCGGTCTGGTGTTCCTGTTACTGTTGATTACCTGGCTCACTTGGCCAAAAAAAGTGTAGAGATGCAGCTGCTTACTTTTGTGAAGCGATGAATACAGGGAATTCCGATGATTTGAAGAGGGCGTTAAATCGTCTTACCGGCATCATGCAGCAATTTGATCGCAATGCCGCAAACGAAAAGCATCAACTGTTGCATCACTTGTCAAATGGTACTTTCCAACCCCCTGATCTGATCAGCTATCACCATTGCCTGTTGTTTCTTACAGCGTATCCGCAAACTGCCACACTCAATAAAATGGCACAGCAGGAATTGAAACGGATCGCGGGGTTGGCGCAATCTGTTTACTTGGGGAAAAGTGATGCAAAGAGAAACCGGCTGACTAACACAGGCATCAGCGGAACAGCCATGCATGTGTCATTCAGCTTTGATCTTGTGAAATGGCTCAATGAGAAATTTCCGGATCAGGTTTCCATCTTCAGTTGTGATGCTGATGAGGAAACGATCAAGAGTGTTTTCCTTGCGGGTCTTCACCGTTTTGAAGCCGATCGCTTTCGAGAAGATTCATTCACCCTACAGCAACTCATCAGGAAGTTGAAGCCGAAATCGGCGGGTTCTGATTTGCATTGGCTTCTTCAGTTTTTAGATCACATCCCCGTCTCGCACGAAATAAGAAGTCATCTCTATGATTCACTCAAACTCTTTATCACCATCTCACTGACCGGACCGGTGCCGTCACTTACCTCGGCCCGTTCCGTTCCCCGGAAAACATTCTTTCACAAAACGGAATTGATCCGCAGGTTTGACCCGGATTCTGAACTGAGGGAAAAGAAAGCGGCGCCATATAAACTGGCTGCGCGCGACAAGGAACACATCATTGAAGCAGCGCGCATGACATTGTGCGCGTTACTGCGCGAGACCGACCCCGTCACACATGCCAATGTGAATGAAGTGGAATTGTTTGACATGGGACGGGGCATTGACATCGCGCTTTACCCGATGATTCACGAAAAGAAACTTTCGCTGGAATCCTACATCGGTTACATGGCATTTAAGAACCGGGTGCCCATTGCGTATGGCGGCGGATGGATATTCCTGCATCGTTCCAAGATCGGTATTAATATTTTTCCCGCACTCCGCGGAGGCGAATCTTCCTATTTGTTTGCACAGATTCTCCGGATCTATCACCTGCATTACCGGGTGAAGAAATTTATCGTGGAGCCATATCAGATCGGGAAGAACAATGCGGAAGGACTCAGATCCGGAGCATACTGGTTCTACTATCGTCTTGGTTTCCGTTCGGATAAAAAGGAACTTCAGAAAACAGCGGATCATGAATTCATGCTGCTGAAGCAAAACAGAAACTATCGCCCGCCGCTTCACATCATGAAGCAACTTTCCGGCTCCAACATGGAACTGAATTTGGCGCCCGGTGAAAACTATCCAGATGAATCGCCTGAACCGGTTAGTGAACTGCTCACCCGTTACATTAATGAGCATCATGCAGGTAAGAGGACGGAATCACTGAAGATGGATTTCATGAAACTGAAAGAAGGGAAAAGCGAGCGCGAATCCATCCTGAAACTGCAACGCGATTCGCGGTTGCTGGAAGAGCTAAAGCAGCGGTTGCTGGTTCCGGGCCGAAGTATCAGAAGAATGTAGAATCTTTGCAGAGGCATAGCCGGCGCTGTAACCTTTCGGGTAATGAAGTTGTCTTAATAGGTGTTCGCCCAACCATGATCATTGCAGGAAATCACAGGATCCTTAATAAGCTGATAGCCGGCCTATTGCTATCGGTCCTGTTGTTACTGAGTTCAGTTTCATTTGCGCAGGAAAATGATGATCTGCTTGATGTGCTTGCCTACAATTCAAGCCGAAGCACCCGTCCACCGGTTCCCGAGGGCGATTTTCAATCCATCGTGATACCGATTAAGCGGGTGCAGAACCTGATGATGGTGGAGGCCACCATTGACGGACAGGAAGGGAACTTCATACTGGATACAGGAGCGCCGCACCTGGTATTAAATAAGACCTACTTCCGCCGGGGTAAATTGTCTGACGGAACTTCAGCCGCCGGTATTACCGGAGCAGGCAGCACGGTTTATCATTTGCTCATTGATTCACTCGTCATTAGCGGGCTATCCTATCACAATGTGGATGCGGACCTTGTCAACCTCGGGCACCTTGAAGATTCCAAGGGCGTACAGATTTTCGGGCTGCTCGGTGCCAACCTTTTTAATGAGTTGGAAATGGAAATTGACATTCGGTCAAACACTCTTACGCTGCATCGTCTCGATAAGGATGGAAACCGCCGAAGCGGTAGCGGAAATATTTCAAGCGTTCCGGATCTGAAGCTGCCGCTGGAAGTGATGAACAACATCATCTTTATTAACGGTGCGGTGGCAGGCAAGAAACTCCGGTTTTGTCTTGACACCGGCGCAGAAACAAACGTGTTGAGTAATGCCAGTGGCAACAAGGTGCTGGAGCAATTTGAATTGCAAAGCCGTGCCGCACTGGCTGGTTCAGGTGTGCAAAAACTCGATGTGCTGAGTGGTCGGTTGAAAGAACTCACCCTGGGAGCCGGTAAATTTTCCAATGTGCCGTTCATTCTCACCTCGCTCGCTCAATTACAGCAGGTGTATGGCATATCGCTCGATGGAATAGTGGGATACGATTTCCTTTCACGGGGACTCGTTTCCATCAATATTGAAAAGAAGGAATTAACCATGTATTATTACAAGGGGGAGGAATAATGAGAAAGTTGATTTTTCACCGGCTTAGGATGCTGCTGTTCCTGCTGCTAACAGGCATAAACTGGGCATGGGCCCAAAAGAGCGGGAATCTTGTGCGCGAAGAAAACGGGATGACCATCGTCACTTTCGACCGGCGCAATCAGGCGCAGTTCAAAGAGATGTTGAAGTATTTCGGGCTGAATGAAGACAGTCTTTTCAACCATGCTAACATCGGTTCACTCTCCGGGGATGGTTGGAAATTGTATCATCTCGATAAAAATGTGGCTGAGATCGCTATTCCGATGAATCCTGAAAAGAAAGGAGTTGAATGGGGTAAGTCGCCCATTATTCTTGATTCGCCGAATGTGCCCGGCATGCCGGGTACTCCGGGTTATCCGGGTCCGGTAAGCTACGGGTTGAACAACTTCAAGGGGAAACCCTCCGTGTTTGAAAACAAGAACGATGAAACAGTTTTCATTCTCCGCGGAGCGCCCTCGGCATCAAAAGTTTACCTCAGCGGGAACTTCAATACGTGGAGCACTTCCGGTGCTCCTATGAAGAAAACGGATAGTGGCTGGGTAGCTATCGTAAAACTCATTCCGGGAAAATACTTCTACAAGTTCATCGTGGACGGTAAGTGGATGTATGATCAGAACAACCTGGTGAAGGAGTCCGACGGATATAGTAGCTACAACAGCACCTACTTTCATTACAATTATACCTTCCGGCTGAAAGGTTACACAAATGCAAAGCAGGTGGTAGTGGCAGGCAGTTTCAACAACTGGAGGGAGCGAGAACTTCAGATGAAGCGAACGCCCACCGGATGGGAACTGAATCTTTATCTCGAAGAGGGAACACACACTTACAAATTTATCGTGGACGGCGTTTGGACTCTTGATCCGGCTAATCGTGTGGCAAGACCTGATGGCCAGGGAAACACTAACTCAGTGCTTGCCATTGGTGATACATCCGTCTTTAAACTGAACGGATATACTGAGGCAAGGAGCGTAGTGCTCGCCGGAAGTTTTAACGGATGGAATCCCTCGGAACTGATAATGACAAAAACTGCCACGGGCTGGGCGATCCCTTATGTGCTTGCACCGGGCAATTATGAATACAAGTTCATTGTTGATGGCAAGTGGGTTTCTGATCCGGCCAATCCTGTTACCGTTGGCGGGGGCGATACGCGCAACTCGGTTCGGGTCGTTAATCCGAACTACACT
>JAFDYS010000015.1:0-32113 GCA_018267315.1 Bacteroidota bacterium
GCGGTCGCCGAAGCCCGGAGCCTTCACGGCCACCACTTTGATGGTGCCGCGAATCTTGTTCACCACCAGGGTAGCGAGCGCTTCGCCTTCCACTTCTTCGGAGATGATGAGCATGGGGGCTCCCTGCTGAGCCACTTTTTCCAGGATCGGAAGCAGATCTTTCATCGAACTGATCTTCTTGTCGTAGATGAGAATGAAAGGACGATCCATTTCAGCTTCCATCTTGTCAGGATTGGTGACGAAGTACGGGGAGAGATATCCGCGGTCGAATTGCATTCCTTCCACAATCTCAACCGTAGTTTCTGTGCCCTTGGCTTCTTCCACGGTGATCACACCTTCCTTCTTCACTTTCGCCATGGCATCGGCAATCATGCGGCCGATTTCAGGATCGTTGTTGGCGGAGATGGTGGCAACCGCTTCAATCTTCTTGTTATCGTTGCCCACCTGTTGTGACTGACTCTTCAGGTGCTCAATTACAGCATCGGCGGCTTTGTCCATTCCGCGCTTGAGATCCATCGGGTTCGCACCGGCGGCAACGTTCTTTAATCCGGCAGTGATCATAGCTTGCGCAAGTACGGTGGCAGTGGTGGTTCCGTCACCGGCAATGTCGGCAGTTTTGGAAGCCACTTCCTTTACCATCTGAGCTCCCATGTTTTCAATGGGATCTTCAAGTTCAATTTCCTTTGCAACGGTTACGCCGTCCTTGGTTACCAGGGGGGCTCCGTATTTCTTTTCAATAACCACATTGCGTCCTTTTGGACCGAGGGTTACTTTCACGGCATCAGCCAGTGAGTCCACGCCTTTCTTGAGGCTGTCGCGGGCATCCGTGGTGTAGTTGATGATTTTTGACATAGTAGTTCAGTTATTTGTTAATGGTTAATTGTTATTGTATGAGGAGGATGTGATGAACTGAGATTCAGATTTGAATGAATAACAATTCACGATTGACTTTTTCAGAGTACAGCGAAAATGTCGCTCTCGCGCATGATTAAATAGTCGTCGCCGTCAATGGTGATTTCCGTACCGGAATATTTTCCGTAGAGAACAGAGTCGCCGACTTTCACGGTCATGGGTTCATCTTTTTTGCCTGATCCCACGGCCACTACCTTGCCCCTTTGCGGTTTTTCCTTGGCGGTGTCAGGGATGATGATGCCGCCGGCGGTTTTTTCTTCAGCTGCGCTGGGTTGCACAAGCACCCGGTCAGCAAGTGGTTTAATTGAAACTTTTGCCATATTGATTTTGAGTTTTAGGTTAAGAAATTTGATTTACCAGTGTGCATTCCTTCAAACACTGATGAAGGAAAATGAATCCCGGGAAAATTTGGGACCGCGAAAGTACCTGCTATTCATGTGCCATCCAAGGATGAACGCAAAATGTGTCAGTACAGGCAGCAAAAACTGACTTTGAAGAACTTCTTTGGTGACAAGATTTCAGGAAACGGACTTAATAGGTGCTTATTCCAGCAGTTGAATGGCAACATATAAATGGCTTGGCATCCCTGCTTCATGAATGCCAAAGGGTGACCCGACTATGGTCCCGTGGATCATACTTCACCCAAATGGTTGCACCGGGTTGGAATTTTGAAAGTGCCGTTTCACCTACCACACCCTTTGCCTCCGCTTCGAAGGGGGACTCGCCTTCCGGTTTCACTTCGAGCCAGAAACCCATCAGCGGATTGTTTCCATTTACCCGGATGTTCATCGACCAGTTGCGGATAACAGTGGCCTGCGCCATGATTCCTGAAGCGAGAATTTCATTATTATGATCATTCAGTTGGCGAAGCATGGATTCTGCTTGATCGCGCATTTGATTGTCCACCGGCATTTGTTGAGAGACTCCTTCCACAGCAATTGACTCAGGTCTATTGGGATCTACTTTGACTGACAGGATGCTGCCCGGTTGATAATACCCCACCTGCAACCGGTTGACCACGGTTTTCAATTCAGCTTCATACGGTGCACCTGACTTTCGCTGCACCTTAAGCTTGAGCTTAACCACCGGGTTTTCGTTGATGGTCATGTTGGTGTCACTGATCTCGAGCACTGTAGCAGTGGCGGGCTCTCCGGTTTTGATCAGGCGTGACTGAGCGAAAATGGGTTTCAGGAATTTCAAATACATCCAACCGAACACTACCACAAACGGAATTGCGAATAAAAGTCCCCATATACCTGCCGTTGCGACGGCCGCACCCACTCCCACAATTAGACCAATGGCGCCGCCGATTAGACCGATGATGATGCCGGCTTTCATGCTTGGTAACTATTTGCCGGCCAACTCAGCGTAGTAATGATAGAAGTACGGGATCGTTTCAATGCCTTTGTAGAAATTGAACAATCCATAGCTTTCATTAGGGGAATGAAGTGCATCAATGTCAAGACCGAATCCCATAAGAACAGTGTTGAGTCCGAGAATTTTTTTGAATGATGCCACTACCGGAATACTTCCGCCCTCGAACGTAGGAATCGGTTTTTTACCGAATGACTTTTCCATGGCCTTGCTCGCCGCAGCATAAGCGAGAGAATCGGTCGGCGTCATCGCCGCTTCTCCGCCATGATGGGCCATTACTTTAACGGTAACTGATTTGGGAGCAATGCTCATAATGTGCCGGGTAAATATCTCAGTAATCTTCGCCGAACTTTGATTGGGTACGAGTCGCATGGAAATTTTAGCCGTGGCTTTTGAGGGTAACACCGTTTTGGCTCCGGCTCCGGTATAGCCGCCCCAGATGCCGTTGCAATCAAGCGTCGGTCGAATAGTGGCGCGTTCAATGGTGGTAAAACCGGTCTCTCCTTCGATATCACTGATGCCAAGTTCCTTTTTATAATCTTCCAGTTCGAAGGGTCTTTTGGCCATTTCGGCACGTTGCTCAGCCGTGTATTCCACCACATCATCATAAAAGCCGGGGATGGTGATCCTGAAGTTTTCATCTTTCAATGATGTGATCATTCTGGCCAATACATTGATGGGATTGGCCACCGCACCGCCGTATACGCCTGAATGCAAGTCACGATTCGCACCGGTAACTTCCACCTCCATGTAACTCAGTCCGCGCAATCCCACCGTGATGGAAGGACAATCATTTGCAATCATGGAAGTATCGCTCACGAGCACCACGTCCGCTTTCAGTTTTTCTTTATTCTTCGAAAGAAAATCATCGAGGTGAATAGAACCGATTTCTTCCTCCCCTTCAAACATGAACTTCACATTGCAGGGCAGCGCATTCATCCCGGTCATGATCTCAAGCGCCTTCACGTGCATGTACACCTGTCCTTTGTCATCACACGAACCGCGGGCGTAGATTCTTTCATTCCGCACTTCCGGTTCAAAAGGCGGCGACTTCCACAGTTCATACGGGTCTGCCGGCTGCACATCATAGTGCCCATAAACCAGCACGGTTGGCTTTGCGGGATCAACGATCTTTTCACCATACACCACCGGGAAGCCATCCGTCGGGATGAGTTCGCAGTTGACGGCACCGGCTTCTTCAAGATGCTTCTTCAGAAACTCAGCCGCTTCGAACATATCATCATTGAATTTTGGATCAGCACTTACAGAGGGAATGCGGAGCCATCCCATGAGTTCATCGAGATACCGCTGCTTATTCTGATTGAGGACAGGTAACACTTCCATCGATTATTTTTTTAGGAACGGCAAAGATAGACGGACATCCCGCTCATAAAAAGAATTATGGCAGGCAAGTGGATCTTCACTGAGGAACCATCAGTGCTCCAGTTACTGATTTTTTTTATGCCAGCAAAAAAAAATTCGTCTGTGATCATTTTGATTCTTACGTCATAAAGATTTAATCAATATCAGGTTGCACAATTCAGAATTACCAATACATTTGACGCTCCTAAAACATTTTTTCACTTAAACCAAAAAGCAAATGAAGAAAGTATCCTTATTGTTTTCCATGATCGCACTGATGGGGTTCAGTGCCATGGCGCAGCAGCCGAATCAACAACAGATTCGTGAAAAGAAATCTCAAGCCACGATCACTACCACCGGCCACGCGCTTCAAATGCCGAAGCCCGACGGATTGCTGGTGACTGATACGTTCGGTAACCTGATTGACTGCGACACCGTGTTTTACATCTGGCAGTTTGCTACGAATGACTGGCTTTCCGGCCACAACAGCTACATTGATAGCGCAAAGGCAGAACGCTACCAGGGAATTCCCGGCGACCAGATTGATGGCTTGTGGGTTTTCTTTGGCGATGCTACTTATACCAACTCCAATACACAGAAGTGTCACCTGAGAGTTTGGGATGATAACGGTATTGGCAATACTCCGGGAACCAAACTTGGCACCGTTGACCGTACGCACAAATCAATTGCTGATGACATTGCTGCCGGCAACCTCACCACGGTTTATTTCGGCACTCCCATTACCATGCCGGCAGGCGGAAACTTCTATGCCGGTGTTGAATTGGATTACAAACTGAAGAACGGTTTACCTGTTTGGGACAGCACCCGTTCAGTAACACTTGTCAACTCAGAAATTGTCGACATTGATGGTAACGGACAATCTTGCGGCGACACTACCTACAACACTGCATGGGAAAAATGGAGCGATGGCACCTGGCATTCTTATGTGTACTCATATGGACTTGGAACCCGTAACCCGGTATTCCCGATTGTGAGTACCAACACCGGTTGCACCATCACGATTAATCCTTCAGCTGCCACTATTTGCAAAGGCAAGCAGGTTTCTCTTACTGCCAGCGGTGCCGCTACATACAGTTGGGCGCCTTCAACTGGTTTGAACTGCGTTACCTGTGCTACTGTTAGCGCCAAGCCGAATGCAACCACCACCTATACCGTTACCGGTGACGGCGGTGCTTGCTCAGCTACAGTGAAGGTTACAGTGAACACTGTTCCCGGAGCAGGCGTACAAATGGGTACCTGCAGCGGCGGCGCAGTGCTGCTTACCAGAACCGGTTCGCCTGCAACAGGTGTTTCCTTCCAGTGGTATAAGAACAATGCAGTAATTGCCGGAGCTACTAACAACACTTATTCTGCAACGGTTACAGCTCAATACAAAGTGAAGGTTACAAACAACACCACCGGTTGCACCAAGACTTCACCGAACGTATCAGTAACGATCAATTGCAAAACGACTGATGCAATCAGTGGCTTTGAGGCATCTGTTTATCCGAATCCGTTCACCAAATCTATGAGCGTGAATTTCGCAACAGGTTCTACAGAAACTGCTACCGTTGCATTGCTCGATTTCAGCGGCAAGATGATCCGCGAGTTTCGCAATGTTGACGTTTCTTCTCCTCTTGAAATCAATGAAAACCTCTCCGCAGGAGTTTACTTCGTGAGAGTAGTTCAGGGTGGAAATGAGAAGATGCTTAAAGTGGTTAAGAGCGAATAAGATTTTAGGGTTAGAAAATTTGGAAAGGGTTCGGCACTGCCGGACCCTTTTTCATTTTTACCATTCAAAGTGTACCACCATGGAGTTCATATGATGCGCCTTGTTGATAATGCCCGCTTTGTCGCAATACAAGGACACTGACCGATACCGCATTGGATATCCCGATTTCCCCTGCCAAAAATTCTGCGTTGTAAGATGAACTTTTGTTAACAGCCGCTCCGGGAACCGAGTAATCAGTTTGTCGCCCGGTAAACGGTTTCATCTTAAATGCGCCAGACATGAATAGAAGCTTACCTTCCGCATTACTCCTGTGTTTCTTTCTTATCCATCATTCGCATGCATATACGGTAACGCAAGTCGCAGCTTCCTACAAAGACGGTCAGGTTTTTCTTAAGTGGCAAAATCCGGGAGCGTCAAATCTCAAGTATCATGTTTACCGGTCCACGTCACCCATCAGTACTTCTGCTGATCTGGCTTCCAGTTATTATGTAGGCAATGTGAGAGATAACTCGGGAGTGAATATTCGCAAGTCGAACCTGGAAGGCAGTACATATTATTTCACCATTGATCCCGCGAATGGGCCGCTGGCTGAAGGCACGGGACTTTATGTAAACACATGTACTGATAATCTCGCCTGGTACTATGCGGTGGTCACCGAAAATGCGAATAACGGACAGGACGACACGCAGATAAATCCCGGCGAAAACAGCCTCACCTCACCGGTGCAGGAAACGATTGCGGCCCCGCAGCCCATCCTGCAGCAAACCTCGGTAGCCGGCGACGTGACTTCAATGCAATACGTGATCTGGGGTAATAATGCGGATGCTCCGGACATGCCGGCATTCAACAATGTGGGTTCCTTTGGATACAATTTCACATTCTTTAAACGGGGATCAGCGCCCGCTCCTCTTTACGTGTATTTCAGAAGCACTGATCCGTTCACACCCATCATGTCTGACTTTGCTTCGGGTCGCCACGTATTGCTTATGGATGATTGGTTGCCTAACGGACAAGCCACGGACTGGTTTGGACATCATGAAGACTATGACATTTATTCATACAACAATCCTGAATGGACCAGCGGTACCGTAAAAGCATACACTCAAAAGCGAGTGTATTATACAATTCATTGGGTGATCAATTACTGCCCTGTGCTTGCCGACCAGGTTTATGCATCGGGTTCATCACACAACGGCTTGGGCGCCGCACTTACTGCCCAGTTGCATCCTGAATTATTTGCCGCCATCTGGACTTCGGTTACACCTATACTGGTCAAAGCAGTGAACGGCAGCGAGTGGGAAAACATCTGGTGCGCTTCTAATAAGAACCTGGCCACGGATATTACAGATCCTGAAACGGGTGAAGCTTTCCGGATCAATGATTTGCTGGATCTGCGGCATATGTATGATGTGAATTATGGTGGCGGCATCCCTTACATTGCCGGCATACATGGCAAAGAAGATTATACGGTGGGCTGGGTGGAAGCCAAACACTGGTATGACAGCGTGAATGTTTCCAACCAAGGCGGCGTGTGGTATTGGGATCAGCGGGAGCATGACGGAGACGGTAAGCAGTTTACCGATGACGAGATCAAAATTGATTTCAGCCGCTTTTCCACCGAGCGATTTTATCCGGCTTTTTCTCATTGCACCGTGAACCAGGACCCGGGTGACGGCAGCCGCAATTCGGGCTCACCGTTTGGCGCTATCAATGGATTTCTCGATTGGTTTGATGACAAACTGGTGGATGATGCGTGTAAAGTTTCCGCCAAGATTTTCATTAAGGACATGACCGTGGGCGGTGTGCTTCAGCCGCAATATGATTCTTGCTTTGCCGACGTCACATTCCGGCGTGTTCAGAATTTTCATCCTGAGATCGGTGCGAAACTGGTGTGGTGGGTGATGAGCGCAAGCGGGCAAATCATGCAACAGGGGAATATGATTTACGACGGGAAACCCATCTCCATTCAACAGGCGAAAATCCTTCGCAATGGAAGTTTTGTACGAGTGAAACTGAAGGGCTGCGATGACAGTGACGGTGAAGAACGGGATGCCGGTCCTTCCTTGACTGAAGGGGATGTTCCCTTCCCGCCGGTGAATTCTGATGAAACGGAATTGGATGCGGTAAGCCGTACAAAAAGCAGTGAAGCCGACGAGATGATCATGGGATCAGGAACAAACCTGAAAAACCTGAATGACGATGATGATAATGATGCATATCCCAGCGTGCATTTCTACCGGAGCGGCAGCGGCTATGTAGTGGAAACAAAACTTGACAAGCCGATGGATGTATTGGTGCAGATGACTGATATGACCGGGCGCATTCACATTTTTCGCCGCGAGCACATGGTGGACGGCAGCAATGAATTCAACATTGACGCGTACCGTGGAAATTATTTACTGACACTTTACTCGCCTCAGTTCACCTATCAGCGCAAAATCAGTTTTTAGGTATATCATATTGGATTATCCCATGGGTGCAGACGCTGCTACGATCGTACTGCACCCTTTTATTTATCCTGATATCAAATCCATCAACTGCGTTACCTGGAATGGTGAAGCAGCAACAGTTCCTATCCAAAAAAATCATGGAGCAGTCACTCCTGCTTCCATATAACTTTCTATGGGCGGGCAGGTGCAAATAAGGTTTCTGTCGCCGTAGGTATTGTTGATGCGCGCCACCGAAGCCCAGAACTTTTGATGCCGCACGAATGGCAGTGGGTAAGCGGCCTTCTCGCGTGAATAGGGATGCAACCATTCGTTCGCCGTCACTTCGGCGGCGGTGTGCGGCGCATTCTTCAGCACGTTGTCGGCTTTGTCGGCTACGCCATCAGCGACTTCCTGAATTTCATGACGGATCGAGATCAGCGCATCGCAAAATCGGTCGAGCTCTCCCTTGTCCTCGCTTTCTGTAGGTTCGATCATCATGGTTCCCGGCACCGGAAAAGAAACGGTTGGAGCATGGAAACCATAATCCATTAATCGCTTGGCAATATCTTCCACTTCAATGCCGTGCTTTTTGAACTCGCGCATGTCCACAATCATTTCATGAGCGCATCGGCCTGACTTGCCCTGGTAGAGAATGGCGAAATGTTTTTGAAGACGGGCCTTAATGTAGTTGGCATTGAGGATGGCGAGCTGCGTGGAAAGCAACGCACCCTCTTCGCCCAGCATCCTGAGATAACCATATGAAATAAGAAGGATGCTGGCGCTACCCCATGGCGCAGCTGCAACAGCAGGGATTCCCTTCTTCCCTCCTGTTTTAACTACCGGATGTGATGGAAGGTAATCCGCAAGTTTGTCGTTAACGCAGATGGGACCCATCCCCGGTCCGCCACCGCCATGCGGAATGGCAAAGGTTTTATGGAGGTTGAGATGACAAACATCGGCGCCGATGGTGGCCGGATTTGTCAATCCGACCTGGGCATTCATGTTGGCGCCATCCATATACACCAGTCCGCCATTAGCATGAACGATGTCGCAAATTTGTTTCACCTGTTCTTCATAAATGCCGTGCGTGGAAGGATAGGTGATCATGAGTGCAGCGAGATCATTCCGGTGTTCTTCAGCGCGAAGCTTCAGGTCATTGATATCTACGTTACCTTCTTCATCACTCTTCACCACCACTACTTTCATTCCGGCCATCACCGCACTCGCAGGATTGGTACCATGCGCCGAAGCAGGAATAAGTGTGATGTTGCGGTGACTGTCTCCACGATCTATGTGATACGCGCGTATCACCATGAGTCCGGCATATTCACCCTGGGCGCCTGAATTAGGTTGCAGCGAACAAGCCGTGAAACCGGTGATGCGGCAAAGCATTTCTTCCAGATCACTGATGATTTGCCGATACCCTGCAGACTGCTCCTCCGGAACGAACGGATGCAATTGCGAGAATTCGGGGAAACTTACAGGAATCATTTCTGAGGCCGCGTTAAGCTTCATGGTGCAGGAGCCGAGTGAGATCATGGAGGTGTTGAGAGAAAGATCTTTGTTCTCCAGCCACTTCATATACCGCATGAGTTGCGTTTCACTGCGGTGCGAATTGAATACCGGATGGGTGAGATATGAGGAAGTGCGAACTAGCGATGACGGAATGCGGCTCACCACTTCCTTTTCTTTACCGTGAACCTGATCCGCACTTGCTTCCCGGAAAACGTCAACGATCTTTTTCAGATCATCTTTTGAAACGGTTTCATCGAGCGCAATACCGATGGCGCCACCATCAAAGTAGCGGAAGTTGATTCCATCCTTTTGGGCAATCTCTTTTACTTCTTCATGAATACCGGGTTCATTGCTACCATGAGAAACTTTGAGCGTGTCAAAGAAATATTCATTCACTTGTGCGTAACCCAACTGCGTGAGTTGATCAGCAAGCCAGCATGCCTGATGATGAATGTCCCGGGCAATTTCTTTCAACCCATCAGGTCCGTGATACACGGCAAACATCGCTGCCATGTTGGCCAGAAGCGCTTGTGCCGTGCAGATGTTTGAAGTGGCCTTCTCGCGCTTGATGTGTTGCTCGCGTGTTTGAAGACTCATGCGGTAAGCATGGTTCCCCTTGGCATCAATGGAAACCCCGATGATGCGGCCGGGCATTTGTCTTTTGTAATCTTCTTTAGCAGCAAAGAAGGCCGCATGTGGTCCGCCGAAACCCGGAGGAACTCCAAAGCGCTGCGCCGAACCCACACATACATCAGCACCCAGTTCACCCGGCGCTTTGAGCAGCGTGAGAGAGAGCAGATCGGCCACTATGACTACCCTCACTCCCCTTGCATGGGCTTCGGCAATCCACGGTGAGTAGTCTTCCGCCAACCCGTCGCCATCAGGATATTGAAGTATGGCTCCGAGGAAGGATTCATCCATTTGTTCCGTATGATGATCCCCGATGACGAGTTCAATCCCCAAGGGTGTTGCCCGCGTCCTCAACACATCAATGTTCTGCGGAAATAACTTTTCAGAAACGAAAAACTTCACCCGGTCTTTATCGGCTGCCTCTCTTGCATGAAACAACATGATCATGGCCTCCGCTGCGGCCGTGGCCTCATCAAGTAATGAGGCATTAGCAACTTCCAGTCCGGTAAGATCAATCACCATTGTTTGAAAGTTGAGCAGCGATTCCAGTCTTCCCTGTGAAATCTCGGCCTGATACGGTGTATACTGCGTGTACCACCCTGGGTTCTCAAACAGATTGCGCAGAATGGGTGATGGAGTGATGGTTCCGTAATAGCCCATACCGATGTAAGTGCGGAACAATTTGTTCTGGGTAGCTACCTCACGGATGTGTTTGAGATATTCATGTTCTGATATGGCTTCAGGAAGCCCGAGCGGTTGGGGCAGGCGAATAAGTTGAGGCACCACTTCATCCATGAGTTGCATGATGGATTCGCTACCGATATTCTTCAGCATTTCATCAATCTCTTGGTCATTAGGACCAATATGCCTTGCAGCGAAACCTTTAGGAATAGTCATGTGCTGTTGAGATGTTTTACAAAAAAATGAAGGTGAATGAGGGCGGCAAAGTTAACGCACGGAAGCAAATCCCATGCGACCTGCTCTTGTGCAAGAAGCACACTTTCAGGCAGAACACCGAGTTTTCAACATCCTAAGCTTTGGAGGGCTTCAGAAGTCATTCTTCATTAATTGTTTTTTGAGTATTTTTTCGAAATCAAATCATAAAATCTATGCTTCCTAACTACTTCAAAATCCTTGAAATAACTGAAGATGCCAGTGAGATGGAGATCAAGCGCGCTTACCGGAGCAAGGCCAAGGAGTTTCATCCCAGTGAAAACAAAGCACCTGATGCCCTGGACAAATTCATTTTGGTGAATGAGGCATACGAAATACTTATTCACAAGAACACGCATGAGATCTACCTCGTGGATTACAATTCAACGCATGATCCTCTTAAATACGAAGTGTATTACTACTGGATCAACAAAGCACGCACCCGTGCCGCACAGCACGCCGGGCTTACGATGAAAGAGTTTCTCAATTCAAAATTCTACAAAAACACATTCGTCAACAGCTATCCAACGCTCATCGCCTATCTCGTGATCGGTATTTTGATGCTGATCGCGCCGTTCGTTACCGTGGTGATGATTGACGTAAACAATGTGGGCATTGTGGGCATACTGGCGGTGATTTTCATTGCATGGCCATTAGGTCTTTATTTCTTCGTGCAGGCCGCATCGGGATTTCAGATGATGAGGAAATACATGCACTAAGCACGAAAGTGTTTCCGGCAGCGTTGAGGATTTCATGTTGAAATCAAAAGCAGCGTAAGTCTTAACTTTGGATGGTCATGAAATCAACGGGCAAAATATGGCTTGCGCAAGTGATGATGTGGCTGCTTGTTTCCGTTGCCGGACATGCTCAGCAACCAAGATTGATTCAGTTCAGCGGGCTGGTGGTATCCACTGATTCTGCAGCCACGCCCGTTCCTTTCGCCAGCGTTTACAACCGTTCGCTCAACCTCGGCGCAGTGGCGAATTACCAGGGCTTCTTCTCTTTTGCCGCGCGCGTGGGCGATACCATTGAAGTTACCAGTGTAGGTTTCAAGAAAGGTACCACGGTTGTTCCTGACATTCCGGAAAACCAGGCATTCACGGCCATTATCTTCCTGCAAAAAGATGTGAAGACGTTGCCCGAAGCGCGGGTGTATCCCTGGTTTTCACGCGAACAATTCCGTGATGCATTCATTCACCTTGATATGCCGGATGATGACTTAGCGCGTGCGCAGAAAAACCTTAATCCTGCAACCATGACGGCCATCGGGCAAAACATGCAGGATCCCGACCTGAATGCCCGCCGAACGCTGGATGCATTAAGCTACACATACTACTACAAAGGGCAGTATCAGCCGCAGGCGATCTTAAGCCCCACTGCCTGGATGCAGTTCTTTGATGCCTTGAAAAGCGGTGCGTATAAAAAGCAGTAATGGGTAATGAGAAAAACGGATCGCTTTATTTCCTGAGAGGAAATTTCATTTTGTAGTCCACTTCCACTTCGCCTCGTGAAATGTTTTCAAGTTTTTTCTTGATGAGGCGCTTCTTGAGCGGTTTGAGATAATCAATGAACAACACTCCTTCGATGTGGTCATATTCATGTTGAATCACACGGCCGGCCAATCCCTTAAATGTTTCACGATGCGCCTGAAATTTTTCATCGAGATATTCCAGCGTGATCTCTCCGGGGCGGTCAATGTCTTCCCGGATCTTAGGAATGCTCAAGCAACCTTCATTATATGAGAAAGGATTTCCGTTTTTGTTAACTGCTTTGGCATTGATGAAGATCCGGCGTATGCCTGTTTCGTTCTTAAACGGACTTTCTTCTTCCTCATCCTCCCTGAAGTGCTTGATGGCCGTTTCCGTATCCACCACAAAAAGCCGGATGGAGCGGCCGATCTGCGGAGCCGCCAGCCCGATGCCACTGGCTGATTGCATGGTTTCAAACATGTCGGCAATAAGTTGCTCCAAACCGGGGTAATCCGGATTGATATCCGAAGCCCTTTTGCGGAGCACGCCATCACCGTATGCTACAATGGGAAGAATCATTTTCTCAAATCAAGGTAGTGCTGCAAAATTAAGGCAGCGCTCACGATATCCGTCAATGACTTTTGACGCCGGTCTTTCTTCTTCAACCCCGATTGAATAATGGATTGCTGGGCCATTTTAGAGGTAAAGCGCTCATCAACCATCACCACTTTTTTTTCCGGAAATTTTTTCTCCAGTTCTCTCACCAGCTTATGAACCTGCTGAGAAAGTGGATTGGCGGTTCCATCCAGATTTTTCGGGTCGCCCACCACGATTAATTCTACTTCTTCCTTCATGAAATACGATTCAAGGAAACTGATCAGATTCCCGCTTTCCACGGCCTGAAACGGCGATGCAATAATCTGCATCGGATCAGTTACTGCAAGACCCGTTCTCCGGAGTCCGAAGTCAATGGCGAGAATTCGTGCCACAATCAGAAGAAATCAATCAACACAAAAATGGAGAAAACAATGCTGGCAATTCCATTGGTAGTGAAGAAGGCCACATTCACCCGGCTCAGGTCGTTTGGTTTTACGATGGTGTGCTGATATAAAAGCAGCGCCGCGAAAATGCCAAGGCCCATCCAGTACCAGAAACCGAAATGCCCGATAAGCGCGATAGCAATAAAGCAACATAGCGACACTACATGAAGAAGGGATGAGAAATTCAACGCGCCGTTTCTTCCGAGCCAGGCAGGAATAGAATAGAGCTCATGCTCGCGGTCAAATTCTTCATCCTGCAAAGCGTAGATCACATCAAAACCACTTACCCAGAACAAGACACCCAAACCCAAAAGAACAGGAATGATGTGAAACACTCCGGTGACAGCGAGATAAGCACCTACCGGCGCCAGTGCAAGCCCCAGCCCAAGAAACAAATGTGAGAAGGAAGTGAACCGCTTCGTGAAGCTGTAACCGAGGACCACCGCTAATGCGACCGGCGACAGAAAAAAACAGAGCGGATTGATGAACCAGGTTGTCACAATAAATCCCATGCTGCAGGCAATTACAAAAATGGTCGCTGCCCTTTTTGAAATTAAACCGGATGGAATTTCACGCTGCGCCGTACGTGGATTATTCTTATCATAACGTAGATCTGCTATACGGTTAAAAGCCATTGCAGCGCTGCGTGCCAGCACCATGCAGAGTAGAACGAGTAAAAACTTTTCGAAATGAAATGCATATCCCTGCTGCCAGGTAGCCAGGAAGAAACCGATCAGGGCAAAAGGCAGTGCAAAAACCGTATGAGCAAACTTGACGAGAGAGAGGTAGCGCTTCATGGCTTCTTGTTCACATTGGCCGTAATGGTTAGCACGGTGGGATTGGGCTCCGTGTTGGCCGTTACCGTGATGGTTTTATTTTGCAAACCTTCTCTGCCCGAACTGTTGAACTGAACTTCAATGGTGGCTTTAGTTCCGGGAGCAATGGGTTCCCGCGGGTAGGTTGGCACCGTGCAACCGCACGATCCGATGGCATTGGATATCACCAGCGGATTGGTTCCGGTATTCGTAAAGTTGAATGTATGATGTACGATCTCGCCTTCCGTAATATCACCGAAATCATATTTCATCTCATCAAACTTTATAAACGTGCGCGGCTGATTCGCTGTCACACTGTTTTCAGGAGCGGAAACACCATGCACCCCGGTTGTTGCAGGAACAGCGAGGCGCTCGTTGCGCTGATCAATCATTTCAAGAATATCAATTACGGTCATGATGAATACGCAGATCGTAATCACCACCAGAGAAAAAGTCTTAATGCTTTCGTTCATGATGAAAATAATATTCGAAGAACAAAATTAAGGTTGAAAGCCGGGAAGTGCGGTGTCCGCAGCGCCATCAGCCCATTCCAATGGCGGCAACGCCGGGCAATTCCTTTCCTTCAAAATATTCCAGCATGGCGCCGCCTCCGGTTGAAACATAACTCACCTTGTCAGCCAGTTTGAATTTGTTTATCGCAGAAACCGAATCGCCGCCGCCAATGAGCGAATACGCTCCATGTTGCGTTGCGGCCGCCACGGCTTCGGCAATGGCTTTTGTCCCTTCCTGGAAATTGGAAAACTCAAACACGCCCATCGGTCCGTTCCACAAAATGGTCTTCGACTGAAGGATCACTTTCCTGAAGTCCTCTATGGCACGCGGTCCAATGTCAAGTCCCATAGCGCCGCTGGTAATCTGATTGCTCGGACACTCTCCCACTTTTGTTTCGTTGCTGAAAGATTCTCCGATCTTCGAATCCGCCGGCAGCAGCACATTCACCTTTTTTTGTTGTGCTTTTTCCAAAAGCTCCCGTGCCGTATCGAGGCGGTCTTCTTCACACAATGAGTTACCGATATTTCCGCCCATGGCTTTGAAAAAAGTATAGGCCATGCCACCGCCGATGATGATGTTGTCGGCCTTATCGAGCAATTTTTCGAGGATCAGAATCTTGTCAGATACTTTGGCGCCGCCAATGATCGCGGTGAATGGTTTCTCATAATTGTTCAGCACCTTCTCCGCGCTGGTTACTTCTGAAGCCATCAGGTAACCAAACATTTTTTTCTCTGTCGGGAAAAATTTCGCGACGATCGTAGTGGAAGCATGCGCGCGATGCGCCGTTCCGAAAGCATCATTCACATACACATCACCAAGTGAAGCCAATTTCCTGGCGAAATTTTCATCTCCTTTTTCTTCTTCCGGATGAAAGCGGAGATTTTCGAGTAACAGCACTTCTCCGGACTTCAGTGATTTGGCCGCGGCCTCAGCTTCAGTTCCAATGCAATCACTTACAAACTTCACTTCGCCTCCCAGTAATTCTGAAGTGCGTGCCACCACTTTCTTCAATGAATATTTTTCTTCCGGCCCGCCTTTGGGGCGTCCCATGTGCGACATGAGGATGGCTGAGCCACCATCATTCAAAATTTTTTTAATGGTGGGAATGGCTGCGCGGATACGCGTATCATCCTTAACCTCCCCGGTGGTTTTATCCTGCGGCACATTAAAATCCACGCGGATGAGTGCGCGTTGATTGTTGAAGTCGTAGCTGTCGATAGTTTTCATTTCCATTGAAAGAAAATTTAAACTGCATTATGCAATCTTGCCTGTTGTGCAGAACAAGCAATCACCATCTATGATTAATCAGTGAAGGGACTGCTTCATCCATAAAAAATCTGAACACGCCATTCGGCTCAATAAATTGAATGCTACTTGCTGATCAATCCTGCAAAGTATTTCACCGTGCGAACCAACTGTGACACATAACTCATTTCATTATCGTACCATGAAACGGTTTTCACGAGTTGCTTGTCTCCCACCGTCATCACCTTGGTTTGTGTAGCGTCGAAGAGTGAACCGTAGGTAATTCCAATTACATCGGTGCTTACAATTTCATCTTCGGTGTAACCGTAGGATTCATTTGTTGCTGCTTTCATAGCGGCATTCACTTCTTCTTTGGTCACCGTCTTTTTCAAAATGCAGGTTAGTTCGGTGAGTGATCCGGTAATGGTGGGAACGCGCTGAGCGGCACCATCAAGTTTTCCTTTCAGCTCAGGAAGCACCAACCCGATGGCTTTTGCGGCCCCGGTGCTGTTCGGCACAATGTTCATGGCTGCGGCACGCGCACGACGCATGTCACCTTTCGGATGCGGAGAATCCTGTGTGTTTTGATCGTTGGTATACGCATGAATGGTGGTCATGATACCCACCTCAATGCCGAACGAGTCATTCATCACCTTAGCCATGGGCGCCAGGCAATTCGTTGTGCAGGAAGCGCAGGATATAATGGTTTCGCTGCCATCAAGAATTTGGTGATTTACGTTGTACACAATCGTTTTCAGATCGCCGGTTGCAGGCGCTGAGATTACCACGCGTTTGGCCCCTGCTTTCAGGTGTGCTTCTGCCTTTGTTTTATCAGTGAAGAACCCGGTGCATTCCAGTACCACATCCACCTGATGATCGCCCCAGGGAATTTGCGCCGGATCCTTCTGAGCATAAATCTTGATTTCATCACCATTAACGATGATGGAATTGTCAGTTGACTTCACCTCGGCATTGAACCGGCCTTGCGCCGAGTCATATTTAAGCAGGTGAGCCAGCATTTTAGGATTCGTGAGATCGTTGATGGCGACCACGTCAATGCCTTCCATGTGATAAATCTGGCGGTAAACGAGACGGCCGATGCGGCCAAAACCATTGATTGCTACTTTGATGGTGGACATGATGATTTGATGATTTTAAGTGGATGAAAATTTCGGAGCCGCAAAAGTAGCACACGATTCCGCTACAAAAGAACGACCACGAAAAATTGTAACCGGGTCATAAATGATGCAATTAAATGCCGGCTCTTATTTATTGGAGTGGGTAGTAGCGAGTACGGGAATCGAACCCGTGTTTTCTCCGTGAAAGAGAGACGTCCTAACCCCTAGACGAACTCGCCGTTTTAAAAGCGGTCGCAAATATAATTCAAATTACTCCCAGCATGCAACCGTTGCGGCATTCAATCTTTTTCCCACTCATTGTATGCATGAAGTCACTACCGGTATATGCATTTCACAAAAAGATTTCCGCGCAAAATGCCTGTGGCTTTAAGAATAGAGTTTCAAATTTATTCAGCTCCTGAAAGAACGATAAAAACGAAAACGGAAGTAAAAAAATAGAGATTGAGCATCCCGTAATGAGAAAATTTTCTATTCGGAATTTACCACCCGCTTTTCTCCACCTGCACGCGGTCACTGCCATCAAAGGAAGGGGCATGAATGGAAAGCACTTTCATAGGTGTGGATGATGTAACGCGCACGGCATGAACGGTTCCCTTGGGAATAGAGAGAAAATCTCCCGGCCGTACATCAATAATTTGGTTTCCTAACAGCATTTTACCCGTTCCTTCCACTACATAAACATGCTCGGTATGTGACTGATGATAATGCGGTCGAACTTCTTTTTTGATCCAGACTACGGTACTTGTTACCAGTGAATCGTTGTAAAAAGGAGTGGTAGCGACATTATCATAGGTGCTTTTTTGCTTCATGGCGGGAATATTCTCCACTTCCTGTGCTAACACACAAAATGAAACCAGCACGAAGCCGGCCATAGCAATCATTGCTTTAAACATGATGGAAAAGGTTTTGGAATTATGCCAGGAAATTATGCAACCTTCAGTTGCCTCAATTTGGACTTGGTGATTTTTTCTTCAGCAAGTTCGAGTGTCACCGTGAATTGCTTGATTTCCTTTTGCGACGGTAAATTGAACATTACATCCGTCATGATGGCTTCGCAAATAGATCGCAAACCGCGCGCACCCAACTTGTATTCCACCGCTTTTTCTACGATGAAATCAAGCGCTTCCGGTTCAAAATCCAGCACAACATGCTCCAGTTCGAAAAGCTTCTTGTACTGCTTTATGAGGGCATTCTTGGGTTCCGTGAGGATGCGCTTCAATGCAACAGCATCAAGCGGCTCAAGATAGGTCACGATGGGTACGCGTCCCACGAGCTCGGGAATCAGCCCGAATGATTTTATATCCTGTGGTGTCACGTATTGAATGATATTGCCGCGCTCGATCTTTTCGCGCTCTTTATCTCCTTTAAAGCCGATGACATTGGCTTTGTTTCTCCGTGCAATAATCTTGTCGATGTCTTCAAACGCTCCGCCACAGATGAATAAAATATGTGTCGTGTTCACTCTCACCATCTTTTGCTCCGGATGTTTTCTGCCACCCTGGGGTGGAACGAGCACATCTGTTCCTTCCAGCAACTTGAGTAATCCCTGCTGAACTCCTTCACCACTTACATCACGCGTGATTGACGGATTATCTCCCTTGCGCGCGATCTTATCTATCTCATCAATGTAGACAATTCCTTTTTCAGCCGCAGCTACATTATAGTCACAGGCCTGAAGCAACCGCGTGAGAATGCTCTCCACATCTTCACCCACGTAACCTGCCTCGGTAAATACCGTGGCGTCTACGATGGCGAATGGCACATTGAGAAAGCGGGCAATCGTTCTTGCAAGCAGTGTTTTACCGGTACCTGTGTCACCCACCATGAGGATGTTAGACTTCTCGATCTCCACATCATCCTTTCCGATCTGATTGAGCCGCTTATAATGGTTGTAAACAGCAACTGACAGCACCTTTTTGGCTTCCTCCTGACCGATCACATACTGATCGAGGTAGGACTTAATTTCTGCCGGCGTCTTAAAATCAGGATGAGAAGTGAATTGCCCGGTGTGTTTGCGTTCACCGAGTTCTTCTTCAATAATATTAAGGGCCTGCTCCACGCAGCTCTCGCAAATAAAAGCATCCTGTCCTGAAATGAGAATCAGGGTGTCTTCTTTCCGCTTGCCGCAGAAGGAACATTTTTCAGCCGTTTTTTTCATATGATCTGCTTGCTGTTCGATAAAATTCCTGAATGTTTTACACTCAGGCAAACTTAATTTCATTCAACTCGGATATTACTTCTGCAGGAGCTCAGTTTTCAACTGTACAGGATGGGCCTGACCTCCCCGGAAACACCGCTCAAGTTACTTTTTCGGCGGCTCAATCTTCCGATCCTTGCTGCGCACCAGCACCTCGTCAATCATTCCGTAATCCCTTGCTTCATCCGCCATCATCCAGTAGTCACGATCCGCATCTTTTTCCACCTTATCAAACGGCTGACCGGAATGCTGTGCAATGATTTCGTAAAGTTCTTTCTTGGTCTTACCAATCTCTTTGGCCACAATTTCAATGTCGCTGGCCTGCCCTTCTGCTCCACCCATGGGCTGGTGAATCATCACCCGTGCATGCTTCAATCCGGTGCGGCTTCCTTTGGTGCCGGCGCAGAGTAATATCGCCGCCATGGAAGCAGCAATGCCGGTACAAATGGTAGCCACGCTGGGCTGGATATATTGCATGGTGTCATAGATTCCGAGTCCGGCATATACCGATCCGCCCGGGCTGTTGATGTAAACCTGGATGTCACGTTTGGCATCCACGGATTCGAGAAACAGCATCTGCGCCTGAATGACGTTAGCTACATAATCATTAATCGGATCCCCGAGGAAAATAATGCGATCCATCATCAATCGCGAGAATACATCAAGCTGAGCCACGTTCAAAGGACGTTCCTCGATGATGTACGGGGTAAGTCCGGTAATTGAATGCCGCATGTAATCATCTAAGTAGTGACCGCTGATGCCGCGGTGTTTCACCGCGTATTTTCTGAATTCGTTCTGATTCATTTTATGTTTTTTTTCTGGTTAATCAATGATGGAAAAACTCATGTTCATTCACTTCGCGATCCTGAACTGTTACTCTGCTTCTTAACACGGTTTGAATTTTTTCGTTCAGCACACGGGAACGCAGCCGCGAAGAACTGCTTTCATCCTTCAATACGGAATCCACCAGTTTGTCCAGTGATTCCGGGTTTTCACTGAAGTACGCATAGGATCCGCCGAAGTAGTTCATCACATCTTTTCGTGCTTCGGTTTTCAACTCCTCTTCATTTGCCTCGAGCTGGTTTTCCTTCACCAGTTTTTCAGAAATGAGATCCCATTTGATTTGCTTCAGTGAAGCTTCAAACTGTTCATCACTCATGAGCGGATGCCCCTCTTCGCGGTTTTCATCCAGTAACCTCCTGAGAAAATCGGTGGGCAGATCAATCGGCGTTTCCTGAATCAGCGCTTCCTGAATTTCACGATCCAGTTTGCTGTTGGCGAATGACAGGTAATCTGCATCCATCTCTTCTTTGATCCTTGCCCGCATTTCTTGCTCGGTAGTGATTTTACCCTCGCCATAAATCTTATCAAAGAATTCCTGATTCATTTCGGCAGGCACTACATGTATGATATTGGAAACGGTGAACCGGAATCGATCGCCCATGTGCTGTGCAGCATGATGATCGGTCTTCAGAATGTGATGAATAATCATCTCTTCATCACCGCCGAATGCACTGCGGATATTGATGTCAGTTGACTCTTCTTTCTTAAGCGCCATCAATAATTGCTTCGCAACGGGATCCTTGATTACTTTCAGGTTAAACGAACTGGTACTGGTAATTCCATTCTCCTTCACAGATCCGTTTTCATCAAGCTCCTCAAATTTGCCTGAAAGAATATCCTCTTCACCGGACGCTTCAGGATATTCGCGTTGCCCGAATCTGGAACGCAGCCGTTCGGCTTCTTCATTGATCATTTCCTCAGTAGTCACCAGTATTTTTCTGTCAAACGATTTTTGTTCCAATGGTGGCAAACTGATTTCAGGCATCAAACCCAATTCAAAACCGAATGCATACTCTTCTGGTCGTTGTACATCAATATGCTGAGAACGGGCCTGAAACGGCAGTGGCTGACCGAACACTTTCAATTCTTTCTCCCTGATGTAATTACTCAGCGAATCTGAAATGATCTTATTCAATTCCTCGGCCAGTATAGTGTTTCCGTAAAGTTTCCTGGCTATGCCCTGAGGCACCTTGCCCGGCCTGAAGCCATCAATTGAAATTTTCCTGCTCAGTGACTTTATCTCTTCATCTACTTTGCTCTGATAATCGGTAGGGGCTAAATTCACCACTACCTTTAAATGATTGGTTCCAACTGTTTCCTGTGTAATGTTCACGGTGTTTATTTCCTTCTTTTATGGTTGACGAATGGGAATGGATTCTATTGCGCCCACTGGGCCTGGTGCGGATAGAGGGACTCGAACCCCCACGGGTTTCCCCACAAGATCCTAAGTCTTGCGCGGCTGCCAATTACGCCATATCCGCATTCGATGATATTGCCGCAATGGAGCGCAAATTTAATGATAGAAAACGGAGCAGCAGACGGAAGTGAATTTCGGAGTTCAATATGAACAAAAGAAAAAGCCGCTCAACGACTTCGCAGGGGAAATTGGTTTCAGGACAACGCCGGAAAGTAAAACACCAAAAACTCTCCGGACAGCGAATATCGAATGAGCGGCTATAATCTTGTACCCAAAAATAGGTAGTTGATTTTAGATTTTCAAATTATCTGTCAAAGAATCATTCAAAACTTATTCACACTATGCCTGTTCACATTGAACCGGGGCATGATCTATTCACCAAGTCCATGCTGCATAGCATACTTAACCAACCCGGCCGTATTCTTCACCCCGAGTTTACGGAGTAAATTTTTACGGTGGGTAATTATCGTCATCGGACTGTTGTTAAGTTGTTTGGCAATTTCTTCATTGGTCATTTCGCGAATGATGAGTTTGATAATTTCCTTTTCGCGATTGGTGATTTGCGGCGTGCGCTCGGGCCCAGCAGATTGGCTGCGCTCTTCACTCAGCACACTATCAATAAGTTTTTTAGAAACTTCAGGGCTCAAATACCTTTCACCATTCTTTACATTCGTAATGGCCGTGATTAATTCGTTCTTGCCGCTTGTCTTGAGCAAATATCCCGAGGCGCCGGCTTTCATCATTTCAGAAATACGATGCGCTTCTTCAACCATCGTAAGCGTGAGGACTTTCACTTTCGGAAAACGCTGACGAATTTTTTTTGTGGCTTCAATGCCGTTCAGTTTCGGCATGTTGATATCCATCAACACCACATCCACTTCTTTTGAGCCCAGTAACCTGATCAGATCTTCGCCATCAGATGCCTCGCCTGCCAGAACAATTTTATCATCATCCTTCAATAACGCCTTAATCCCTTCAATGAAAATCTGATGATCATCAGCGATAACCACCTTTATTTTATTTTTGGGCATAGCCATAATTAGGTACAAATCTAATGAATAAAAGCGATCGTCAGGAACACATTTTCTCAACCCGTTATTAACAAAAAAAGAGGTAGTTTAAAGGGTTCACCAAACATCCGTCCGCATTCATACGTTGACAACCAATGAAATGTTTTCAAAAAAAGACGATTAAAAGATATTTGATTTGAGCTAACTGAAGATGGAGAAGGCAAGCACACAATTTACTGATACTGAGCGGCGTGAGATTTTAAAACAATATCGCCGCCTGCTTGCTTCTCTAAAACCGCAATTGCAGCGGGGTGATCGCAAACTCATCCGGCTGGCATTTGAAATCGCTTTTGATGCTCACCGGCACATGCGACGTAAATCCGGCGAGCCCTACATTTTACACCCCTTATCAGTAGCACAAATAGTAGCCAATGATATAGGGTTGGGCACCATTGGAGTGATCTGCGCTCTCCTGCACGATACGGTAGAAGACACCGAGGTCACGCTGGAAGACATTGAACGCGAGTTTGGAAAACCGGTAGCAGAAATTATTGAAGGGCTAACCAAAATCTCGGTGATCTTCGATACGCATGGTTACATACAAGCCGAGAATATCCGGAAGATCATGCTCAGTCTGGCGAAGGATGTTCGCGTGATCCTCATCAAGCTGGCCGACCGGCTACACAACATGCGCACCATGGAGAGCATGCCGCGGCAGAAGCAGATCAAGATTTCTTCCGAAACGATGTACCTCTACGTGCCCCTCGCCCACCGGCTGGGACTGTATGAAATTAAAAGTGAGCTGGAAGATTTGGCGATGAAATACAGCGAGCCCAAGATTTACAATGAGATTGAGAAGAAGATCGCCGAATCAAAAACCGAACGCGAAGAATTTATTAATGAATTCATCAAACCCATCCGTGAGAAACTGCATGCACAGGGTATTCACTATCATATTTACGGACGGCTTAAATCCGTTTACTCTATCTGGAGAAAGATGCGTGAGCAGGGCATTCCCTTCGATGAAGTTTATGACAAATTTGCCATCCGCATCATTGTGAAATCGGATGCGAAAAAAGAAAAATCAGATTGCTGGCGGGTGTATGCCATCATAACGGAAATCTACCGCCCCAATCCCGAGCGCCTGCGCGACTGGATCTCGACGCCTAAAGCCAATGGCTATGAAGCATTGCACACCACCGTCATGAGTCACGACGGCAAATGGGTGGAAGTGCAGATTCGGTCCGAACGCATGAATGAAATTGCCGAGAAAGGATATGCTGCTCACTTCCGCTACAAAGAGAAAGACAAGCAATTCGCTGACACGGCTGTGGAGGAATGGCTCCGTCGCATCCGTGAGGTGCTGGAGAATCCTGAAACCAACACGCTCGATTTCATTGATGAATTCAAGATGAATCTTTTTGATGAAGAGATCTATGTGTTTACTCCGAAAGGTGAGTTGAAGATCATGCCCGGCAAATCGAGCGTGCTCGACTTCGCCTATGAAATTCATACCGACATCGGCACCCACTGCATCGGCGCTAAGGTGAATCACAAGATCGAACCCATCAGTTATCAGTTGCAGAATGGCGACCAGGTTGAAATTCTCACTTCCAAAAAACAAAAACCATCCGATGACTGGCTGCAATATGCGATTACGGCCAAAGCGAAATCCGTGATTAAGGATGTACTGAAATCCGAGCGGCGGCGCATCATGGAAATCGGCAAGAAGGCACTCGAAGGAATTTTCAGGGAAAAGAAAGTTGCCTTCAACACCCACAATCTGAACAAAGTGCTGGAGTTTTTCAAAATTCCCAACGTCAATGATTTTTACTACAGCGTGGGGGTAGGCAACTTCAAACTTAGCGACATTGACCACTTCACGCGCGTGGATGACAACATTGTGGTGAAAGAACAGGCGCGGCACACTGAAAATATTGAACTGGCAATTAAGAATAAACTGGTCTCCAACTCCAATCTGTGGGTTTTCGGTGAAGGCGCAAGTACGCCTGACTACAACCTCGCGCAATGCTGCAAGCCCATACCGGGTGATGATGTGTTTGGCTTCATCAATAAGAATAAGGAAGTGGAAATCCACCGCAACAACTGCCCCAAGGCCATCAATGCCATCGCCAAATACGGCTACGATATTGTGCGCACCAAATGGACCAAGCAACATCAGATTGCATTTCTCACTGGGCTTAAGCTCACCGGCATTGATGATGTGGGTGTGATGCAGAAGATCAGTAACGTTATTTCCGGCGAGCTGAAAGTGAACATGCAATCCATTTCCATTGATACGCATGACGGGATTTTCACGGGGATCATCAAAGTATATGTGAAAGACACCGTGCACCTCGATGAACTGATGGACCGCCTGCGCGCCCTCGACGGCATCCTCAGCGTAAACCGGTTTGAGGAAGAGCAGGTGGAAGCGTGATCTTCAACTCCCGCACCTTTTCTTCCTTATTATTTTCGCCTGTAACCGCAGTATATAAATTAAATATGGAACCACTTAATACCCAAACCATCTGCAGCCAGATTGCCAAGCAGGTGCGCGATGCACACACCGGCGGAAACTGGACCGGTGTTTCACTTAAACAAGGTCTTGAAGGAATTACCTGGCAGCAGGCCACTTCAAAAGTGGAAAACTGCAACACCATTGCGGTTTTGGTTTTTCATATCAACTATTACATGCATGCCCTTTTGAATGTGCTGAAAGGAACACCGTTGAATGCAAGCGACAAGTACAGTTTTGATCTGCCGCCCATTACCTCGCAAGTGCAATGGGAACAACTCATCAGTAAAGTTTTTGCAGAAGCAGAAGAAGCAGCCGGGCTGATCGAACAACTACCTGAAAGCAAACTCACCGAAACTTTTGTGCTGGAGAAATACGGAACCTACTACCGTAACCTCGCCGGCATGCTCGAGCACCTGCACTACCATCTCGGGCAAATCACGCTCATCAAAAAATTGCTGTTGCAACGCGAGCAGCCATCATGAACGCAGTTTTCAGCAACGGAGCTTCATGTGAAAAATGAGAAAGAAGTTTTGCTACGCAACCTCAGTCACCAGATTCTTCTTCTCGTGCCGCGCCAGGAAATAGCGCAGCGCCGGACCGGCCATGAGTATGGTAACGAAGGTCATAAAAACGAGTCCTACGAAAATGCGCTCATTGATGATGCGTGCCTGCAAGGCAAGCAGTCCTAATACAATTTCCATGGACCCTCGCGCATTCATGGCAAAAGCCACGGCAAAGGCCTTGTGCACTTTAAAGCCGCTGAGGTTTGCGCCTATAAATCCACCCAGGATTTTTCCCAGACTGGCCACAGCCAATATGAATGTGCAGGTGAGCAGATCAAAATCACGCTCGAGGTTTACGCGCAACCCGATGGAAACAAAAAACAAGGGCGCGAATAAAAACGTGACGAACTGGTGCAGCGTCTCTTTCGATTTCACGCTGAACTGAGTGGAGTTGCCTACGGCCACACCCGTGAGAAACGCGCCGAAGATGGCATGTATGCCCACCCATTCAGTAAACACGGCGCCCAGCATGCAGATGAGAATAGCGAGGATGAGCGATGGCCCGGAACCTTGAAAATGCCGCGATACAAAACCAAACAAACGGTCAATCAATTTTCTTCCGATGGTAAGCAGCAGCACCGTGAAGAGGATGACCAGTGCAACCGTTTGCCATACGCCCGGTCCTTCATGCTTCATGTTTGATAAATTGATCACTATGGAAAACAACAGCCATCCGGCAAAGTCATTTACCATGGCCGCTGTAAGCAGCAAACTGCCGAAGCGCGTGCGACCCAAATCAAGATCAATCAATATTTTGGCAAGAACAGAAAGCGCCGTGATAGATAGCGCCGTGCCCATGAAAAGAGCCGCCACATAAGTGCTGCCGGATGAAGTTTCAAACAGCCGGTGATAAAAAAACAACGTACCAAAATAGCCCGCCGCAAACGGAAACAGGATGCTCATAAGACTGATCTTGGCGGCCGCTTTGCCCCGCTTGAGTATATCATTAAAATGAACTTCCATGCCCGCAATAAACAGGAAGAGAATGATGGCCAGCCGTGATAGCCCGTCAAACCCAACGCTCGCACCCGAAGAAGAAGTGAAGATGCTGTGAAACACAGAAGGGAAAAAGAAACCCAGCACCGAAGGCCCCAGCAACAATCCACCCACCAGTTCACCCATGACGGCCGGTTGATTCATCTTGCGGAAAAGCTCCCCAAGAATTCTCCCCGCAGCCAGTAGAACAAAAACGATGATCAGGAAATGCAGAAAATCATTCGATGAGAGTGAGGACATATAATAAGATGTAATGATCAACAAACCTGCAACCATTCAGCCCCGCACCGTGCAAGGTAAGGTGAACGCTTCATAATAATTCCGCGCGCTTCGTAAAATGATCACATGCGCATGCAACATGAAGGGTGCAATGAACAAGCTAACCGGTTGCATGGAAGCAACCAAAACGTAATGCTGTCATCCCTGAACAAAGTTTGTCATGTGATGTTTAAAGCTCTTGGGGTGCAAAGATTTTTCATAATCAATCAGCTATTATGCAACTCAATCCGGAAGATTTACCGAAGCACCGGTATGTGCTGCTTGACCGGTTAGGCCACCACGACCTGGCGCCTTTCATACGCACGTATTTGAAAAAGCGCACAATATATTCCGTGCTTTACTACCTGTGCAACCTGATGATTGTTGGATTAACGGCATATCTCTTTCTGCAAGGGTATCACGCTTCCGGCTACGATGCCGGAAGCCGGTTTAGCTTTTTTTCCTACGGCATTGCCATCGCCTTTGCGCTGGTGCCGCTGCATGAATACATACATGTGCTGGCTTACCAATCGCAGGGCGCCACCCAAACATCGTACAATGTGAACTGGAAAAAATTCTATTTCATGGCGCTAGCTGACAAGTTTGTTGCAAACAAAAAAGAATTTCAAGTGGTGGCGCTGGCCCCGTTTGCCACAATCAGTTCGCTGCTCCTTGTTTTATTTTTTCTGCTGCCTGCAGCATATCAACTCACTGTTGCAGGTTGTTTGCTGGCCCATACGGCCATGTGCTCGGGCGATTTCGGGCTACTGAGCTATTTCCAGTTTCACAAACGCATGGAAGTGGTTACGTATGATGATGTGGAGAACAACCTCTCTTACTTCTACGGCCGTGATTTGAATTGAACGTACCTCCTCTTCTGCCGCGCGTATGCCGTCAAGCTCATGACGCCGGGTGTGCGTGCCACTCAATACTGCCCAACATTCCTTCCCTTAGTGGCTCTGATAGCAGGGACCTCGCCATAATGCAGAACGCGGAGGAATAGCCCAACAAATAATTCGCCGCACCCCCGATTGCACAATGCGTCATACAGTACCCTTTGCAGCAGGCGCATCCTAACTTCACAGCAAGAAAAAGGAAATTAGTTTTGAAAATACAAAGTGCCATAATCATTCCCTTTTTGCTTTGCAGAGTTTGCTTCAGTCAATCACTTGACACATCCGGGTACAGCATAACAGTGACCACTTCTAATGAGACTGACAACTATTTTACAACCGACCTGGTATGGCGCGGAGCAGATGGTGCTTCCTCTGTTGACCTTGAAAATGGAAAAGTGCTTTGGCTTTTTAGCGATAGTTTCATTTGCAGCGACTCGTCAGGCGACAGAAATAAATCAACGATTATCAGAAACAGTATTGCCATACAGGATGGGCATGATGTAAAAACCGCCCGGATAAAATATTACTGGGATAAATCTAAAAAGGCACCCGAGGCCTTTTTTCAAACACAAGGCAAGTTTTGGTTCTGGACAGGTAATGGAATAATGGTAAAGGATAAACTGCTCATCTTTTTAATGAAAGTACACCGCGTAAAAAAGGGAATTGGCTATGAAGCTTTTGGATGGTATGCGGTACTTGTTTCAAATCCGCTTGATGAACCTTCAAAATGGAAAATGCATTTCATAGAAGGCGGGGAAACTTTTGGAACCATTGCAGGTTCAGCTGCCATTCTTAATGACAGTAATTATGTGTACGCATTTGGGGCAGTTGAACCTGCTACGCACGAAGTTTATCTGTTGCGATGGAAAATGGAGGACGCATACCTTGGCAATCTCTCCCATCCCGAATGGTGGCTGAATGGAAAATGGGCAGAAAGAAATACCAAGCACCCCATTCCGGAACCATTATTTATCGGAGGCACTGAATACTCTGTTCACTATGACACTACGCTAAAAAAATACATTCAAATTCAATCCTTTGGTTTTGGCGCCGGGCAAATTGGTATCAGAATGTCCGACAGCATTCAGGGCAAATGGTCAGAGCCGTATATGTTTTACACTCCGCAATATCCCGGAGTGAAAAAACCATTCATGTATGCCGCTAAAGCACATCCGGAATTGAAAGGTGACGGTGTTTATGTCACTTACAACGTCAATAGTTTTGACCTTGGGGAGTTGATAGAAAATCAGACGCTGTATTTTCCCAGGTTTATCTTAGTAAAAATCGTGTATCACGATGAAAACTGATTGTATACCATTCCTCCCGAAGCTTGCTACGCAGCCTGGTCCCCTTCAGGAGTCAGGGCTGAAGAATGAAGTGATTGCAGGAAATGATTTTCTTCATAAGATATCTTTGCTAAGTAACCCGGGCAGGTAACCTTTATAAGCGATGAAAATGAAAAACCAAAGCAGGAATTCAGCCGGAAGAAGGTTAACATTAATCTATCTACAATAAACAAACATTTAAACCCGATTGAATAATGAAGAATAAAACTAAAAATCAAAATTACACCGCAACTATTTTAGTTGACAGTGCGCAACAAGATGTTTATAAAGCCATCAATAATGTTCGCGGATGGTGGAGTGAAAATATCCGGGGAAAAACCGACAAACTCAATGCTGTATGGAGATATCAATACAAGGATGTCCATCTCTGCAAAATAAAAATCATTGAACTGGTTCCCAACAAAAAAGTTGTCTGGCATGTGTTAGAAAACTACTTCAATTTCACAACTGATGAAAATGAATGGAAGGGCAACAAGATCATTTTCGAAATTTCCAGGAAAGGAAAAAAAACGCAACTCCTATTTACACATGACGGATTAGTGCCAGACTATGAATGTTACAGCATATGCAATGATGCCTGGACCAGTTATATCAAAGGCAGTTTGAAAAACCTTATCACAAAAGGAAAGGGAAATCCGAACACAAAAGAAAAAGGACTGAATACTGAGCTCATTGAAAAATGGAAACTTTCAAATATAGAAAAGTGAACAGCATCCCTCCACCTATGGTGTGCGTATGCCGCCAAGCTAATTGTGATGGGTGCGCTCGCCACTCACTGCCACGCACATGAAATTCTCACAGAGTCTTCGGCATGAGAACCAACGCCGGGACTCAGAACCCCAAACCCGAAACCCGAAATTCCTCTGGCGCACTCTATGACAAATCCAAATCTTTTTTAATGCTGCAAACTTCCCTAACCTGGTCCCTACCGAATGTCGGGAGTGCTGATGCGTTATCGGCAACCGCTTAGCTACAGTACATGCATATCACTATATCAATTCCTTACCTTTAAACTCAAATAAAATACAATGAAAACTAATTGGTTCAAAAAATCAGGATGGTTTTACATCCCGTCATCCATCATTGGAGTGGTTTTGATATTGCTCACTCTTGCATTTTGCGTAACAGTATTTATTGCCGTTGACAGAAACTCCCATTCCATTTCGGATACTTTGTACGAAGTATTCCCTTACTTCGTCTCTGCCCTGACCATTTTATTCTGGATTGCCGGCAATACATCTCCGAAAACTACTTAACACCACCTTTCAGGCAAAAAGGATTAAGAGCAATTCCTTTGCCTCCATGTCTCTGCCACCTGGCAGCGTGCGATAGCAAAGTACTCGCAGGAGTGAGCGCAGTAAATAATTCCCTGTGCTGCTACAAAGAAAAAAGCCGGCTCGTCGCCGGCTTCTTCCCATCAAAATACGCTAAGGAAAAATCAGTTGGCCCACGGGGCTTTGCCTTCCACCGTTACGCCCATGCTACGCGCCGTGCCGGCTACCATCTTCATGGCGCTTTCCACGGTGAAGCAGTTGAGGTCGGCCATTTTCTCTTCGGCGATCTTCTGCACCTGTTCCCAGTTGATGGAGCCGATTTTAGTGCGGTTGGGTACGGCGCTGCCTTTATCTTTCTTCATCACTTCAAGGATTGAGATGGCAACCGGCGGCTGCTTGATCACGAATTCAAATGACTTATCCTTGTACACAGTGATGATCACCGGGAGCGTTTTGCCCATCTTATCCTGCGTTTGCGCATTGAAGCGCTTGCAGAATTCCATGATGTTAATACCCTTGGAGCCGAGCGCCGGACCAATGGGCGGCGCAGGATTGGCTTGTCCGCCTTTCACCTGCAGCTTTACGTATGTTTCAATTTCTTTTGCCATGTTGTTGTACAGTTAAAAAATACTTCAATGGTGTATTGAATGTTGCCCTGTAACTGCCAAGTGATTGGGGGAAGCAAACCAATCAACGAAACAGGGATGGTAATGCTTAATGTTTCAGATCCGTTGCGTTATACTTTTTCTACCTGCGCGAAAGCCAGTTCCACGGGTGTCTTGCGCCCGAAAATTTTTACTGTCACTTTCAGTTTCTTCTTTTCTTCATTCACTTCTTCAATAAGCCCGATGAAATCATTGAACGGTCCGTCAGTGATCTTCACGTTCTCTCCTACCAGGAAGGGTTCATTGATGGTTTCTCCGGCTTCGGCCATTTCATCCACCTTGCCGAGGATGCGGTTTACTTCCGGTTTGCGAAGCGCCTGTGGTTTAGTGCCACCGAGAAAACCGATCACGCCGCTCACATTCTTGATGGCGCCGAAGATGTCGCTGTTCACTTTATTCTCGTCAGCTTCCATCAGCACATAGCCGGGAAAGAAGGTGCGTTCCTTGATCACTTTCTTGCCGTTTTTCACCTTGTAAATCTTTTCCATCGGCACCAGCACCTGCGTGATGATTTCATTCCATCCGCTGCGGCTGATTTCATTATCAATATACTCCTTGGTCTTGCGCTCCTTGCCGCTGATCACCCTCATCACATACCATTTTTTCTCGTCGCTCATGATGTCTCTTTTTAATGCTGACTATTGGAACAAATGATAGAATGATGACATGCCGAGGTTGGAAACTTCATTCATCACCCAAACCATCAGAGCGAGAATAACGGTAGCCACCGTTACCACAATCATGCTGGACTGAAGTTCTTCCCAGGTGGGCCAACTCACTTTTTGAACCAGTTCGGTGTAGGTGTCTACAAAAAATGCTTTTATCTTATTCATAATAAAAAACTGTTTCTGTTGCACGGGCAGAGAGATTCGAACTCCCATCAACGGTTTTGGAGACCGCTATTCTGCCGTTGAACTATGCCCGTATTCCTTTTTGGTTTCGTTCACTTCTTCTGCTCCGGAACTCCCATCAATCCCGACTTTTTTGAGTCGGGACTATTCTGCCGTTGAACTATGCCC
>JAFDYS010000015.1:32186-32704 GCA_018267315.1 Bacteroidota bacterium
CTATTCTGCCGTTGAACTATGCCCGTATCCTCTGCTCGTTTATTGCTGCGTAAATCCATCAGCCGCCCGCGTACCTGAAAGCGGCTATCCGGAATCCTATTTCAAAATCTCAGTTACCTGACCAGCGCCAACGGTTCTGCCGCCTTCGCGGATAGCGAAACGCAATCCCTTTTCCATAGCAACCGGAGTGATGAGTTTCACCGTCATGGCGATGTTATCTCCGGGCATCACCATCTCCACACCATCCGGAAGCTTCACTTCCCCGGTCACATCAGTTGTTCTGAGATAGAACTGTGGGCGATAGTTATTAAAGAACGGAGTGTGACGTCCGCCTTCTTCCTTTGAAAGCACGTACACCTCGGCTTTGAATTCAGTATGCGGGGTAATGGAACCCGGGGCGCATACCACCATACCACGGCGGATGTCGTCTTTTTCAACGCCACGGAGCAGCAATCCTACGTTATCGCCTGCTTCACCTTCGTCGAGGATCTTTCTGAACATCTCAACACCGGTAACGG
>JAFDYS010000016.1 GCA_018267315.1 Bacteroidota bacterium
GCTAAAGCGCGACTACCTCCCCATGCTGCCAAAATTCCCTGCGATAAATCGCAGGGTTAGTAAAACCTCCTGTGCGCTGAAGCGCACTAACTGACTGAGGTTGCTAAAAGCGAAGCTTCCAAATAATCACTGCCCGGTCATCACTCACGCTCACCAGATAATTCCGGAAAGGAATCCAGAGCAACTTGTTCACTGAATTGATATGCCCGTCGTATTTCTCTTTATCGAGTGATTTCAGCAGGTCAAATGTTTCAGCACTCCAGATTCTGATGGTTTTATCACGCGACGCCGTGATAAAGATGTTCTGATCGGGAACAGAAACGATGTGATTGATGGTATACAGATGGGCTTTGATGTGCTGAATCTGCCTGTGCGATTTCACATCATACACATAAAGCTGCGCATCACGTGAACCGGCGGCGAGTCGGTCATCATCCAAAAAACAAACCGAGAAAACAGAATTGGCAGGACCTGAAAGTTTCGAAATGATTTTCCACTCATTCAAGTCCAGCAGGTAAACATGGTTGTCGCTGCAACCCACTGCAGCCAGGTTTGACTCATCATGAATTGCAATACAGCGCAGTGACTGATCACTAATCACGAGCACACGCTCGAGGTGAAAAGTTTCTCCATCCCAAACGGTCAGTGTTCCATCCTTCGAAGCAGCGAAGATTTTTCCCTGATGATCCTTCAGGTCAAAAATGGATTGCTCATGATAGGTGATGTAATGCACTTCCATGCGTTCATTCAAATCAATCACGTGAATGCCGCCGCTCATCGTTCCCAGCACGAGGCGATGCCGGTGCGGCTGATATAACAGGGCAAACACCTGCCCATCTACTTTCGCTGCCGCCGTTGCTTCATTCAGGTGCTGAAGACTCCACCTGGCCACAATGCCTTCGCTGCCGGCAGAGAAGAATTCATCTTCCGTTGCTCCGCCGCAAAGCGCGTATACTGAACCCTGGTGCAGCGGAAGTTTGGCCACCTGTTCTACGATCAAATTCATTTGCCAAAGGTAATTCCGCCTAATGGTGAAAGCGCAGAGGCGCATCCCGTCCGTTTCCATTTTCTACATTTACCGCATGCCACTGCTGCTGCGCCGAAACATCGCCGTACAAACCATGCTAGCCATCTGGCAGATCAGTGAACCGGATCACTGGTTCCGCGAACGGCTCATGCTGAATGATGCCGAGAATGCGCACATTGATTCCATCCGGCATCCGCAGAAAAAACTGCACTGGCTTTCCAGCCGCCTGCTCATTCGTGAATTGCTCGGCAACCCCAATGATTTTATTGACCTCACCAGTGATGACCGCGGTAAACCCGTGATCAGAAATTTCCCCGTTGATATTTCCATCTCTCATTCGTTTGATCTTTCCGCTTTGCTGCTGAGCGAAAAACTGAAAGTGGGTGTGGACATTGAAAAAATTACTGAGAAAGTGGAGCGTATTCAGTTCAAGTTTATGGCCACCGATGAATTGCATTCACTCTCGGGCAAAAACGACCGCGAGCAACTTTATGTTTACTGGTGCGCCAAAGAAGCGATGTATAAATGGTATGGAAAGAAAGAGCTAGACTTCAGGGCGCATCTCGCCGTAGCGCGATTCGATTACCGTGAAAGCGGAACACTCACCGGAGCCATTCGCAAAGGAGATTTTCATAAGGAGTTGCCGGTGCACTTTGAGAAACTCGGTGAATACATGATGGCTTATACCGTGGCCTAACCGGACGCATCAATTCACGATCACTGTCCCGATATCTTTTCCGAGTTCCTGTTTCCACTGACTCAGCCGCTGGTGCACGTTCATAAAATAAATTTCTTCCTCTGCATTACCCTTTGCGGAATTAAGCTCTTTGAGGTTTTCAGAAATCATGTTCATGATCTTCTTCATCTTGAATCGGGCGATTGAGCTCTTCACATCACTGATGAAATTGTCTGACGGCATTTTGATGTAAATGTCGTGCATCTTGTTCCAGTTCTCACTCAGCACATAAGGCGAAGAAATAATCTCCATGGCCAGTCTCTTCAGTTCATCATCATGATGCTGCAGGAAATAATGGTGGTCGGGAATATTTCCGGCTTCCATCTGTGATTCAATCTCGTGAATCATCAGCCGCAGGTGCATGTGGTTGATGGAAACATCTCTGATTTCATTGAGCACATACGCCGCCACGGGCACCGCGCTTTCCATTTCCTTCCGGCCGAACTCCAGCAGCAAACGAACCACATCACGCTCCTGCAGTTCATCCGAGCGGTCCTGATACAACTGCTCCCTGTGATCCGGCAGCGTTTCCAATTCCCGGTGCAGTGCATCCGCTTCAAATTTTTCCGCGCCTGTTTCCTTATTGAATTTCGCCCGGCGCTGCTTGTTCACTTCGGTGATGAGCACCTGCTCTCTCACATCGAGCATGCGGCTCACTTCTTTCAGCAGAATGGAGCGGCGCACCACATCGGGCACCAGCGCCAGCGTGCCCACCACTTCTTTGATCACATCGGCGCGCTTCAGCGGATCCGTGCCGGCATCTTTCATCAGCACTTCTGTTTTGAACTGCAGAAAGTGCTTCTTGTTGTCGCGGATGAATTCGCGCAGCGCCGCGCTTCCCTTTTTGTGAAGAAATGAATCCGGATCATCGCCATCGGGTAACAATACCACGCGGATGTTCACATCCTGTGATGCCATCATCTCCAGCCCGCGCAGCGCCGCCTTGATTCCGGCTTCATCACCATCATAGAGAATCGTGATGTTATCCGTGAAGCGCTTGATGAGTTTGATCTGATCATCGGTCAATGACGTTCCGGACGATGCCACTACATTTTCAATTCCGGCCTGATGCATGGAGATTACATCCGTGTATCCTTCAGTAAGGAAACATTCATCGTGCTGACGGATGGACGTGCGCGCCTGGTGAATGCCGTAAACGAGTTTGCTCTTCTGGTAAATTTCTGTTTCCGGTGAGTTGATGTATTTCGGTGAACGCTCATCTTTCACCATGATACGCCCGGCAAAGGCCACCACTTTGCCGGAAAGATTCAGAAGAGGAAAGATCACCCGCTGATGAAAAAAATCCACGTCGCTGTAACCGCGGTTCACGACCAGCCCTGCTTTTTTTAGCAACTCCAACTGGTATCCGCTCTTCGTGGCGGTAATGGTGAAAGCATTTTCCTGCTGCAGCGCATAACCCAGCTTGAATTTCTGAATCATCTCCTCGGTGAGGCCGCGTTCTTTGAAATACGCCAGACCGATGGTTTCACCCTCTTCGGTTTTATAGAGATTGCTGTGAAAATATTCCTGCGCAAACTGGTTGATGATGTAGAGCGACTCCATCAACATTTTGTCATCCTGGTCTTTCGCTGTATCACCGGTTTCCTCAATGGTGATGTGGTATTTCTGCGCCAGCCAGCGCAGCGCCTCAGGGTAGGTGAACTTCTCGTGCTCAATGAGGAACGTGATCACATCGCCCGCCTTGCCGCAGCCAAAGCATTTGAAAATTCCTTTGGTGGGTGAAACATTGAATGAGGGAGTTTTCTCCGTATGAAACGGGCACAGCCCGATGTAATTGGTGCC
Source organism: Bacteroidota bacterium (assembly GCA_018267315.1). GTDB lineage: Bacteria > Bacteroidota > Bacteroidia > Chitinophagales > UBA10324 > JAFDYS01. The sequence goes on from JAFDYS010000016.1 coordinate 3,567, forward strand.
ACGCTTTTTCAGGTTCACGTATTCACCGATCACTTCTTCAACCCGTGAAGCCGATAAAATTTCTTCTTTGCTGCGCGCGGTAATCATGGGGTGACGAAAGTAGGATTTGAATTCATATCCTTTTCAACAAATTGGTTACGATGCAGTGCGGATGCAAGAATCGTAACGGACGACTCCGCCGGATTCAAGAACTAATGCAAAAAAGTAATCAGGATAGTGCGCTCGAGTTGTCACGTTTTGCAGTAACTCCACTCTGGTATTTGCGCTGAACCATCAAATCGGGCCCTGCAAAAATTTTAATGTGCCGGAATTTTGGAGTTAGCTTTATCATTCCAATATCTCACGTATGTATCGAACATTCTACCTCTTTGCTCTGCTGCTTTTCATTTCTTCCCTCTCGCTTGCTCAACCAGAGATCACGCTCAGCAAAACCGTAGGCACCGGCGGCACCGAGAGCATCCACGACATGATTGCCGACCACGACGGGCACCTGATTGCCCTCGGGCAGTGCGACTCCGTTGACCGCGACACCAGTTGCCATTACCACGGCGGCTCGAGTGACATCTGGTTGGTGAAGATGGATGCCGAAGGAAATACATTGCATCTGAACATAAGTCAATTGCCTGCTGCGACCTATCTTATTGGAATCACTAATGGACTCAGGATTTCTTCAATAAGTAAAATTGTTCTGATTAAATAGAACTGAACATGAAAACTGCACTTGCCTTGGTGTGTGCAATAGTTGCTCTTGTTCAGGTTTCTATTGCACAGGTTTCTACTTTTCAATCTTCATTCGGCTACACTGGTGGTAATGGTCTCTGGTTGGACAATGCGGGAGATGTACGTCAATTATTGGATAGCAATATCATTGTTCTATCATTTTCTACCGGAATTGATGCTGGCCGCGGCCGGGTAATTATTAATAAATTCTCACCGACGGGTGAGCAGATTTTCGAAAATGATTATGGAAAGGACTCTACTTTCTATGCTATTGGACAAGCAGGGACTATGGTTAGATCGTATGATGGCGGATTTATTGTGGCCGGCCAAGGTGGCAAAAATGGAATTGATACTTGGGCGGCACTGTGGAAATTCAATATCGATGGGGATTCTATTTTCGAAAGAAATTATGGTTCGCTTGGAGAATCAGATAGCATTGAAATTCTGTATGCAGTTGCCGAATTACCTGACAGCGGATTAGCTTTGGTAGGAGTTAGTGGTCTAAATCAGGATTCATTTCCAATCTCTGAGCTCAATCCCAATTTATATCTGATAAGAACAGATAAAAATGGTTATCCTCTCTGGAAAAAAACTTACGACAGAAGCTTTGATGATGAAGGACTCCATATAGCCATGTTCGATAGCAGTCATTTGATCATTGCCGGTTATAAGCATGCTTACAATTCCGCAGTGGATACCCCATGGGTTTTTGTTACTGATCTATACGGAAATATTACCAAGGAAAAAAGTTTTCCTGATCCACCTTACAATTGCTGGCAGCTAATCGGTCCACATTTATTCAAAGCAATTGACCAAAATTTTTTGTTTGTTGGCTGTTTAAATGGTGCATTACAAAATGGATTTTACGATTATCCTCTTTACACTGCGAAGATGGATACTAGTTTAAATTTCATTTGGGAGCACGACTTTAACTCTGCTAACATAATTGGCGGTTACAGCGCTCATCAAAATCCAGACAGCTCAATAATGGCGGTGGGTGCCCAAGTAGATAGTAATAACGGACGAATCTGGGGCTGGATTTCAAAACTCGATAATGATGGCAATGTAATTTGGGATAAACTTTACAAACACGGGCGCTCCTTCACCAACTATTTGTTCGACATTGATCAAACATATGATTGCGGCTTGTGGTAAGTGGCAGTACTATTGTTCAGGGCGATCAACAATCCTGGCTTATGAAGACCGATCGCTTCGGTTGCATTGATCCTGTATGCGATTCTTTGCCTGGCTCGTGTGCTGGCATCCCTACCACCGCCGACCAGTGGTTTGATGTGAGTCTGATTACATTGGATGCAAAGCTTTACCCCAACCCCTGCAATGATGAGCTAAATATCTTTTATAATCTGCCCGAGAAATCCAACAGTGCGCTGTTTCAAATCTTCAACATTAATGGTAGAAAAATTTTCGAGCGAACCCTTTCTCGTGGCACCCACCTTAGCAAGATGGATGCGAGTCAATGGACCAGCGGCGTGTATGTGTGCATTCTAAAAACTGAAGAGCAGGTTTTTATCAGAGAGATTTTGGTGGGGAGATAGGAAAAAAGCCACCCATCACTGAGTGGCTTTGCATTATATGCTTCTTACGCTTAGTCAAACTTCATATCGAGCGCCAATCCTCTCAACTCATGCACCAGCACGTTAAAAGATTCAGGGATGCCGGCTTTCGGGATGTTGTCACCCTTCACGATCGCTTCATAGGTCTTGGCTCTGCCGATGATGTCATCCGATTTCACGGTGAGCAGTTCCTGGAGAATATGCGATGCACCATACGCTTCGAGCGCCCAGACTTCCATTTCACCGAAACGCTGTCCGCCGAACTGCGCTTTACCGCCAAGCGGCTGCTGCGTGATGAGGGAGTATGGACCAATCGAACGGGCATGCATCTTATCATCCACCATGTGGTGAAGTTTCATCACATAGATGACACCCACCGTGGCGGGCTGATGGAAGCGCTCGCCGGTTTCCCCATCGTGCAGCCAGGTGATGCCGAGTTCCGGCAATCCGGCTTTCTTGATGTAGCCCTGGATTTCATCGATGGTGGCTCCGTCGAAAATCGGCGTGGAGAATTTCACGCCAAGCTTGAGACCGGCCCAACCCAATACGGTTTCGTAAATCTGCCCGAGGTTCATGCGTGACGGCACGCCGAGCGGGTTAAGCACCACGTCAACGGGTGTTCCGTCTTCGAGGAAGGGCATGTCTTCATCACGGACAATCTTGGCCACAATACCCTTGTTGCCGTGGCGTCCGGCCAACTTGTCTCCTACACGCAGCTTTCGCTTCTTCGCGAGATAAACCTTGGCCAGTTTCAACACTCCGGAGGGCAATTCATCGCCAATGGAGATGTTGAACTTCTCGCGCTTGTAACGGCCCACTTCTTCGTTGTGCTTGATGTTGTAGTTGTGCAGGAGCACTTTCACCAGTTCATTGACGTCCTCATCCTTGGTCCAGTTTGACGGATCAATCTCCTGGTAGTTGATATCGTTGAGCAGCTTGGCAGTGAACTTCGCACCCTTAGCTACTGCGATTTCCTTGTACACGTTTACGATGCCGGTGCTGGTCTTGTCCTTGAGCAGCTTCATCAGCTTTTCAATCAGCACATCTTTGATGGAAGAGAGATTCTTTGCATGCTCTTTCTCCAGTTTTTCAAGAGAGATCTTCTCCTTGGCCTTTGAATTTTTGTCCTTGCGGGCGCGGGAGAAAAGTTTCTTGTCAATCACGACGCCTTCCACGGAAGGGGGCGCTTTGAGCGATGCATCTTTCACATCACCTGCCTTGTCACCAAAAATGGCACGCAGCAGTTTTTCTTCCGGTGTGGGATCGGTCTCACCGCGCGGGGTGATTTTTCCGATAAGGATGTCACCTTCTTTCACATGGGCGCCCACGCGGATGATGCCGGTATCGTCTAATTGGCGTGTGGCTTCTTCACTCACGTTCGGAATATCCGGTGTGAGTTCTTCTTCACCGAGCTTGGTGTCGCGCACTTCCAGTTCATATTCTTCAATGTGAATGGACGTAAAGATGTCTTCGCGCACCACGCGTTCGCTCAGCACAATCGCATCTTCGAAGTTGTAACCCTTCCATGGCATGAAGGCCACTTTCAGGTTTTGACCGAGGGCGATTTCACCGTTCTCCGTTGCATATCCTTCACACAGCACCTGACCGGGCTTCACCTTGTCGCCTTTCTTTACAATCGGCTTCAGGTTGATGCAGGAACTTTGGTTGGTCTTCTTGAATTTGGTGAGTTTGTACACGCGGCGTGATCCTTCGAAACTCACGAGATCATCATCATCACTCATTTCATAATTGATCACAATCTCGTCCGCATCCACATATTCCACCACGCCATGCCCTTCAGCATTCATAAGCATGCGTGAATCCACAGCGGCTTTGTGCTCGAGACCTGTTCCTACAATCGGTGACTGCGGTTTGAGCAGCGGAACGGCCTGGCGTTGCATGTTCGATCCCATGAGGGCGCGGTTCGCATCGTCGTGTTCGAGGAACGGGATGAGCGAGGCACTCACTCCCACAATCTGATTGGGCGCCACATCCATGTACTCCACTTTCTCCGGCTCCACAATGGGGAAATCACCATGCCAGCGACTCTTGATTCTGTCAATCGTGAATTCACCTTTTTCATTCACAGGAACGTTCGCCTGCGCGATGATGGAGTTATCTTCTTCGTCTGCGGTAAGGAATGTCGGTTTTTTCTTGATGTCCACCTTTCCGTCGGCTACTTTGAGGTAGGGTGTTTCAATAAAACCCATCTCATTGATCATGGCGTGAACACACAATGTGGAGATGAGCCCGATGTTAGGACCTTCCGGTGTTTCAATAGTGCAGAGGCGACCATAATGTGAGTAATGCACGTCACGCACTTCGAATCCCGCGCGTTCACGTGAGAGACCACCGGGACCAAGCGCCGAGATACGCCGCTTGTGGGTGATTTCTGCCAGCGGATTGGTTTGATCAAGGAATTGAGAAAGCTGTGAGGTTCCGAAGAAGGAATTGATCACGGATGAAAGTGTTCTCGCATTGATCAGGTCGATCGGCGTGAACACCTCATTGTCGCGCACGTTCATGCGTTCGCGGATGGTACGTGCCATACGCGCGAGACCCACTCCGAATTGAGCATACAACTGCTCTCCAACGGTTCTTACACGGCGATTCGACAAATGGTCGATGTCATCAATTTCCGCTTTTTCATTCGTAAGCTGAACGAGATATTTTACAATCGCTATGATGTCTTCTTTCGTCAGCACCTTCTTGTCAATCTCAACGGACGTGTGGAGCTTCTGGTTGATCTTGTAACGGCCTACTTCGCCGAGATCATATCGCTTATCAGAGAAAAACAACTTATCAATGATACCGCGCGCTGTTTCATCATCGGGAGCGTCAGCACCACGTAACTGGCGGTAGATGTATTGTACTGCTTCCAGTTCGTTGTTTGACGTATCCTTCTGCAAGGTGTTGTAGATAATACTGTAATCCATTCCCTGCGTTTCTTTCTGCAGCACTATCGTTTCTACGCCGGTTTCGAGAACCTGCTCAATGTTGCTTTCATCCAGCACCGTATCCCGGTCAAGGATCACTTCGTTACGGGTAATGGTTACCACTTCACCGGTATCCTCATCCACGAAATCTTCTGTCCAGCTTCGTAATACTCGGGCAGCAAGCTTTCTTCCAAGGTGCTTTTTAAGTGATTCACGCTTCGCAGAAATTTCTTCAGAAAGTTCGAACAGGGTAAGAATATCCTTATCTGTCTCCCATCCGATTGAGCGAAGCAACGTGGTTACAGGAAATTTCTTTTTCCGATCTATGTACGCGTACATCACATTGTTGATGTCGGTGGCAAATTCCATCCATGCGCCTTTAAACGGAATTACGCGGGCGGAATAAATCTTGGTGCCGTTGGGGTGAATGGACTGCCCGAAGAATACACCGGGTGAACGATGCAACTGCGAAACCACCACACGCTCTGCACCATTGATCAGGAAGGTGCCTTTGGGAGTCATGTAAGGAATATTACCGAGAAACACATCCTGCACGATTGTTTGAAAATCGATATGTTCCGGATCGTTACATGACAACTTTAATTTGGCCTTCAGTGGAACACTATAGGTAAGACCACGTTCGATACATTCTTCAATGGTATAGCGGGGCGGATCAACGAAGTAATCCAGAAATTCAAGGGTAAAAATTCCGCGCGCATCACTGATGGGGAAGTTTTCCATGAACACTTTGAAGAGCCCTTCATTACTGCGCTTATCTGGAGTAGTCTCCAGCTGAAAGAAATCCTGGAAGGACTTTAACTGTATGCCAAGCAGATCAGGATAGTCGAGCTTGATCCTGGTCTTGCTGAAACTGATACGTTCCGGAGCTTTAGACATATTAGCTTTTTAGAGTTGACTGGTTAGAAAAAGGAAATCAGATGACCCGCGGGGCAGGTCATCTGAGGAGATTTTCAAAGAAGAAATCTTATTTGACTTCAACTTCAGCGCCTGCTTCTGCGAGCTTGGCTTTAATGGATTCAGCTTCGTCTTTTGAAATACCTTCCTTGACGGGTTTGGGTGCGCCATCCACCAGGTCTTTGGCTTCCTTAAGCCCCAAACCGGTGATGTCTTTCACCACTTTAACCACCTGGAGTTTCTGGGCTCCGCCGCTCTTGAGAATAACATCAAAAGTGGTCTTCTCTTCGGCTGCAGCGGCACCGCCGCCAGCAGCACCGCCTGCCACCATTACGGGTGCAGCAGCGGCCGGTTCAATGCCATATTCATCTTTGAGGATCTTTGCCAGCTCGTTCACTTCTTTTACTGACAAGCTGACAAGTTGCTCTGCGAATGCTTTAAGGTCTGCCATGGATATTTGTAATTTGAGATTTAAAATTTTGAATGTTGAGTTTTAGTTTTCTTTTCTTTCTTCAAGTGTTTTAAGAACGCCGGCAAGTTTGCTTCCACCCGATTGAAGAGCACTGATAATGTTCTTAGCAGGTGATTGCAAGAGACCAATGATGTCACCAATTAACTCCTGCTTCGATTTCAACCTGGCCAGTTCTTCCACCGATTGGTCGCCGATATAAATGGCGGAATCAATGTATGCGGCTTTCAGTTTCGGCTTTTCATTTGACTTTCTGAATTCCTTAATAACTTTTGCAGGAACTGATCCACTTTCTGAAAACATGATTGAAGTAGGACCGTGCAGGGCTTCAATGATCCCGTCATATTCTTTTCCGGTTGCCTCCAATGCCTTGCGTATAAGGGTATTCTTTGCGACCCGCATCTCTATACCTTGCTTATGGCAAAGGCGACGCAACCGGTTCACATCTTCCACCGTGAGGTTTGACGTGTCCGCCAGATAAAAATTAGATGCCTGGTTGAATTTTTCAGTCAACCGGGAAATCGTATCCTGTTTCGCTGCCTTATCCATCTCTTAGTTCATTAATGTTTTCGTATCAACATGAATTCCCGGGCTCATGGTACTTGCCATCGTCACACTTTTCAAATATGCACCCTTTGCAGTTGCCGGCTTCATCCTGATAATTGTATGAATGAGTTCATTGGCATTCTCGAAGATTTTCTCCTTGGTGAAGGAAACCCTCCCGACTGATGCATGAATGATACCTTGCTTGTCCACCCTGAAGGCGATTTTTCCGCCTTTCACTTCCTTTACTGCATCACCAATATTATCCGTTACTGTGCCTGACTTTGGATTTGGCATCAGGTTGCGGGGACCGAGTATCTTCCCCAACTTGGCAATCTTGGGCATAACACTCGGGGCAGCAATAATTACATCAACGTCGAGCCATCCCTTCTCAATCTTCTCCACATATTCCTGAAGCCCTACATGATCTGCCCCGGCATCTTTCGCTTCGGTTTCCTTATCAGGATTGCAAAGCACTAATACCTTCTTTGTTTTTCCGGTTCCATGAGGAAGTACGGCAACCCCGCGGATTGCCTGATCAGCTTTACGGGGATCGATACCCAGCCGAATGTGCAGATCAACGGAGGCATCGAACTTGGTAGAGTTAACCTCCTTTAGCAAGGCAGATGCTTCCTGCAATGTATAAGTCTTGCCGGGCTGCACTCTGGCATTCGCTTGTTTGCGTTTCTTCGTGAGTTGCACGGGATTGATTGGTATTGAGTGAGGTAATCCGAAAAAGGGATCGCAAAAGTAGAGTAATTGGTCAAAATTGCAAAGAGTTGGGGAAAAATTCTTTTAGAGCGGCAATTAATACCAATATCTACTGACAAAGAGCAAGTTACTGGACGGCTCTTCGCTAAAATTCAACATATGGCAAAATCTTAGTCAATATGTCCGGGGTAACAACATCAACTTCCATAAGATCGCTAGGGGATGAAAATCTGCCATGTTGATCACGGTAACTAACAAGAGGTGTAGCAATTTCCCGGAAGTAGGGATGCTTTTTCAAATCAGCCGCTGATACCAGGTTAATAACAATCTTCTTAACTGAGGATGAATCGACACGTACACCATCCTTCACCATTTCGTAGGTTTCAGGCTTTAGACCGTAAACCTCCAATAACTGATCAGAGTGAACATATCCACCAAGTCTGTCCCGGTATTTGATAATCCTTGCTGCAAGAACAGGCCCGATTCCGGGAAGCGAAACCAGTTGCAATGAATCAGCAATATTGAGCTCGATCATTTTTTTTGAAGTCGCCACACGGTCATTGGCTTGCTCAACAATTCCTCCCTGTTTTTGAATGGCTTCGCTCTCCGGAATAACAATATAAGGTTCCAGTTTAGAGTAGTCTGAATCGCTCAATCCGTAAATTTTTTTCAGATCCTCCTTTTTCCTGAACACACCTCCTTTGCTCCGATAATTTATGATGGACTTTGATACACGATTACCGAGTCCGAGTTTACGTAACTCACCTGCAGTGGCTGTGTTAGGGTTGAAATTGAAATATTCCGGAACACTCGTAAAGCCAACGGTCGGATCCGTGACATTGTCAAATCCGCTTATTTCTAAAGTATCGCTTGTTGACACCGAGCCGGTTCGGAGAGACGCCTCGAACGAATCAATCTCTTCCTTGAATCGCTCAAAATCATGCTTGGGTTCTTTGTGAAATACACGCACCAATGGAGGGAGTGCAAGTGAGAAAACCATCACAGAAATCAGTGCTAAAATTCCTCTTCTCTCTCTTGCCTCAAAAGTGAAATACTCGCGGAAAACATTTTTCCACCAGCGCATCACGGGTGATTAATTTGAAAGTAAATATATGAACGTGTATGAAATCAAACAAAGGGAAGTATATCCCTGATTACTTCTTCCAGTTCACTAATCATCATTGCGGTGGCTCCCCAGATGCGGAAGCGATTGATGTGGTAAAACGGAGCTTCAACCGACAATCCGCCGGAAGATAGAAAGACAGCAGTACTCTTGATTTGAGGATTCAGAAAAACAGAACAATCCGTTTCAATGATCTCTTGCACTTCAGTAATATTCATACGAAAGTCAGGTGCTGTGGGCGCCACTGCCACCACCGGGTGAACAAGAAAATTACTGACCGGAATATATACGGCTGAAAGGTGACCTATGACTTCTATTTCTGCAGGATTAATTCCGACTTCCTCATATGCTTCACGCAATGCTGTCTGTTCAAAATTCACATCTCCTTTTTCCACTTTTCCACCCGGAAAACTCACCTGACTGCTGTGATAACCCTGTTCATTGGGGCGCTGCATGAGTACTGTATAAACCGATTCCTGCTTCGGATAAAAACACACGAGGACCGCACTTCTCTTAGGATTGACATCCTTCATTTTTAAATACACATCTGTCGGAAGTCTTTTCGGAGGTGCCATCCGCAATTGGGCATCCATTCCCGGTAACGGCATTGAGAGCCGGACTTTCAGTTTATCAACGAAGTCTTCGAATTTCATTTCAGGAAACAGATTCAAAAAGATGTGGATTCCGCGCTATTCCGCAATTACAAGGAAATAACTCTTCTTACCTTTTTGCAGTAACAAATAACGATTGTTGATTAGCTGTTCAGATTTCACAATATCGTCCATAGATGCCACCCGCTTATTCACAGATACGCCATGACTCTGAATCGTACGCCTCGCTTCACCTTTTGAAGGAAAGAACTTCGTTTCATCAACAAGCAGTTGAATGACATCAACTCCGTTTTCAATCAGCGACTTGCTGATTTTTCCAGTTGGCACTCCTTCAAATATTTCCTCAAAATCACGGTTACTCAGCGCCATCAATTCTTCCCCGGTACTTTGACCAAAAAGAATCCTGGATGCCTTCAATGAATATTCAAAATCCTGATTGGAATGTACCCTGATGGTAATATCCTTGGCCAGTTCCTTCTGTAAAATGCGTTGTCCAGGCGCCTTAATATGTTCTTCCTCCAATGCCCGGATCTCATCCTGATTGAAGAGAGTAAAAATCCTGATGTATTTTGAGGCATCCTCATCCGCCACATTTAACCAGAATTGATAGAATTTGTAAGGCGAAGTCATCTCTGCATCAAGCCAGATGTTACCCTGTTCAGTCTTCCCGAATTTCTTTCCATCAGCACGTGTAATAAGGGGTGAGGTAACCGCAAAAAGCTCATTACCTGATTTGCGCCTTGTGAGTTCAATGCCGGAGGTGATGTTGCCCCATTGATCGCTTCCGCCCATTTGAATGGTGCAATGGTGATGCTGATTGAGCCAGTAAAAATCAAACCCCTGAAGTAGCTGATAGGAGAATTCAGTAAATGAAATTCCTGTTTCCAACCGGCCTTTTACTGACTCTTTAGCCATCATGTAATTCACGGTTAAATGCTTCCCTACCTCTCTGAGGAAATCAATGAACCTGATTTCCTTAAACCAATCATAATTATTCACTAGCCGTGCAGCGTTTTCACTGTGCTGGAAATCAAGAAACCGGCTTAATTGTACCTTGATCTTTGTTTCATTGAATCGAATCACTTCTTCGCTGAGCAAATTCCGCTCTTCCGATTTTCCGGAAGGATCACCAATCATTCCGGTGGCACCTCCGATCAAGGCAATAGGATGGTGACCACATCTCTGGAAATGAACGAGTAGCATTATTTGAACCAGGTTCCCAATGTGAAGTGACGCTGCCGATGGATCAAAACCCACATAACCTGCCCTTGAACCGGAATTCAAGTGTTCTTCCGTTCCCGGTGTGCTGTCAAAAAGTAATCCGCGCCACTTAAGTTCATCAATAAGATTCATTTCGCAAATGTAGAAAGGAAGCAATTTAAGGATGCGGTTACCGGCAAATGATACATTTGGATTTGTTACTCCCTTTGCAACATTTCTGCCCGGTTTCTGTAAACTGACGGAACTTTCTACCGGATTTTGCAGGCAGATATTTATTGTACATTCGCAATAGAAAGAATGACATCGTCGTTTCAGAAAAAACCGACCCGGATTCGATGAGAAAAACTATCCTATTGCTGATTGTTTCTATTTCAGCATTTTCATCAGCTCAAGCCCAGTTTTATAAATACAGCAATGAATTTCTTGCCATAGGCGTTGGTGCACGTGCATTGGGTATGTCCGGTGCGGTGACCGCAACCACCTCAGATGTAACGTCAGGTTATTGGAATCCCGCAGGATTAGCGCTGATGGATAAGAAGTTTGACCTGGGACTGATGCATTCAGAATACTTTGCCGGAATCGCCAAGTACGATTATGCAGGACTCGCCCTTCCCCTTCAAAACAAAACATTGAACCGCGTTCTCACTTTCTCCCTCATCCGGTTTGGTGTGGACGACATCCCCAACACGCTTTTTCTCATTGAGCCGGATGGCAGTATCAATTACGATAACGTTACGTCATTTTCTGTCGCTGACTACGCCGGCATGATATCTTACGCTCAAAAATTGCCGGTAGACGGATTACGATTGGGCGGAACCATAAAGATCATTCACCGGACAGCCGGCGATTTTGCTTCTTCATGGGGACTTGGTCTGGATGCCGGTATTCAATATGAAAAAAACAATTGGCGACTCGGTGCCATGGGTAAGGACATCACCACAACATTCAATGCATGGTCATTCAATTTTACAGATGAAGAAAAAGCCATCTTCGCTGAAACGAATAATGTTATACCGGAAAACTCTATTGAGTTAACCGCGCCAAGACTAATCATGGGTGGCGCTTATCAGTTTTCATGGTCTAAAGACAAGGTGACATTGCTGCCTGAAATTGATTTGGACTGGACTTTTGATGGTAAGCGAAATACATTGATCGCTACCGGCGTAATGAGCATTGATCCCCGTATCGGTTTGGAAGCCGGATATAAGCAAACTATTTTCCTGCGAGGCGGCATCGGCAATTTTCAACACGTGACCGACATTGACAGCTCCAAGTCACTCACAGTGCAACCCAACATAGGTGTGGGATTAAGAATCAAGAGTGTAACCATAGATTACGCCCTGACCAATTTGGGTGATCTGTCAGGCTCACTCTATTCGCATGTTTTTTCAGTGCGGGTAGCTATTGATGAACGAATCAAATCGAGCAGATGAAGAAACTGTTACCCCTACTTCTCTTCATTCTCCTCTTTTCAAACGGCTTTGCCCAGCAGTTTGGAAATGAGTGGATCAACTTCAGCCAGACATACGTGAAGATTCGGTTGGTTAAAGACGGTCTATACCGTCTATCCTATTCTACTATGGAGCAGTTTGGCGTTCCGGCAAATACTATCAATGGCAATACCATCCAAATTTTTAATAAGGGAAAAGAAGTGCCGGTTTATGTGACCACAGACGGCCTGATGGGCCCGGATGATTACATTGAATTTTACGGAGTGCACAATGACGGTGAATGGGATTCTACCCTATACCGTGTACATGAATGGCAGGCCAATGACCGGATGAGCTTGTTCAATGATACCGCATACTACTTCCTGACCTGGGGGAGCTCACCCGTCACCAGTCATTTCGTAAATGTTTCAAACAATATTATAAATCCTCCGGCGAAAGAACCTTTCTGCTATTCTAAGTCAACCTATGTAGGCGGTGGTCCGCGAACATTTGGTTATTTAAGCCAGGGCGCTCCAACACAAATTGGTCTTACGATCTACACCTCCGATTTTCTTGCCACTGAAGGATACATTGATGGCTGGTTCAACAAATCCAACCGTGACTTCCTGATGAACACGCCACATGCATATAGTTCAGGAACTGCAGAACTCAAACTTCAATTGGTTGGAGGTTTGGAAGATGAACATAACCTGACCATGAGTGTGAATGGTAATTTACTTGCATCGCCCGTTTATACCGGATGGATCGTCATGCATTTTGATCTTGAAATTCCTGATGTAAGCTGGCTTTCATCACCAACCTCCACGCTTTCTTTCTCATCGGCTGCGTCTCCTTCTCCCAATGATTATAACGGGATTTCATGGCTGGAACTCCGCTACCCTCGCGAGTTTAATTTTGATGAATCCAACTCAGCAATTTTTACGCTGGAGTCAACCGGTGCTTCTCAATATATTGAACTTTCAAATTTTTTTGAAGACGGCACCAACCCCCTCCTCTACGATTTTGACAATAAGCTCCGCCTGGAAGGAATTGTAGAAAATGATACCGACAAGTGGCTGTTGCCTGCTTCAGCATACCCGGAACGCAACGTGCTTGTGATCGCCAATAATTTGACAGCGATCAATTCAGTAGATTCATTGTGGCCAGTCAATTTTGTTGACTTCTCCAATCCGGGCAACCAGGGTAACTTTATCATGATCACCCATCCGCAACTGCTTACTGACAGCCTAGGCAACAACAACGTCGAGCAATACAGACAGTGGAAGCAGGATAATGGATACCAGGCAAAAACCGTGAGCATCGAGGATCTTTATGATCAGTTTGCATATGGAATCCGGTATCACATTTCAGCAGTCAGGAAATTTGCTCAATACATCGTGAATAAATGGCCTCAGGATTCGAGATATTTTTTTCTGATAGGAAAAGGAATTGAGTTCGCCTGGTGTAATAACACCCCATATACGCGGGAGCAATGTTTCGTTCCCACATTCGGCTATCCGGGCTCTGATGAATTGCTGACTGCCTTCGGCACTAACCTTAAGCCGCTCATCCCGGTGGGTAGAATTTCTGTTATCAACGGCGGCGAAGTGGGTGACTATTTAAGTAAGGCGAAGGAATTTGTCAACGCTCAAAATTCAGGGCCACAAACTATTGCTCACAGCGGGTGGATGAAAAATGTGATTCACCTGTGCGGAGGTAATACCGTTTCTGATCAGGAATATTTTCTCAGCTATCTCAATTCCTACAAAGCGTTGATTGAGGATCCTTACTACGGCGGTAAGGTCTTCACTTTTTCAAAGAACACCACTGATCCCGTTCAACAGGCAACTTCCGATGAACTTGACTCGCTGATTCAAACCGGCGTTTCGCTGATAACATTTTACGGTCACTCTTCAGTCAACTCATTCAACTTTAACCTTGATAAACCGGAGAACTACAACAACAACGGCAAGTATCCAATCATACTAACCAATGGCTGCCTCGTAGGTAACCCATTTACCTATGGGCATGGTTTTGCAGATGATTTTGTACTCACCAAAGATCACGGGGCCATCGGCTTCCTGGGGCCGTCCATTTTCTCCGTTGCCAGTTCTTTGGACATCTACAGTTCTAATTTCTATAAGAATCTATCGGTTGACAACTTCGATATGCCCATCGGAGACATTATTGCGGCTACACTCCAGGATGTATCAAGCGTAACTTCTTCGCCTGTTGACTTTGCCGTTGCCCAGCAGATGCTTTATTCAGGTGATCCCACTTTAAAGATCAATACTTTCCCGAAACCGGATTACGTAATCGAAACGCAAAACATATCATTCGATCCACCCAATGTATCGGCAGGACTCGATTCCTTTTTCATACAGGTTGTGGTTTACAATCTGGGTAAAGCCATTGATGATTCCATTTATGTTGACATTAAAAGAACACTTCCCGATGGCAGTGAAGAATTCTTATATCACAAGCGGGTAAAGGCGCCTTACAACATAGATACGCTCCGATTTTCTGTTCAAACAGAACCCTCGAAGGCATTCGGGTTAAATTATTTCTACATCAAAGTTGATGCAGGCGAAGTGGCTTCTGCAAATGGCGACATTGATGAACTGGATGAAAACAACAACTCTATTTCAAACTTCAAGTTGTTTATCAATGCCGACGATATTGTGCCGGTGTGGCCATACGATTATTCAATCGTCGGAGAACAGAATGTGACATTAAAGGCCTCCACCGTTAATTCTTTTGCTGGCGCCAAGCAATATGTCTTTCAGATTGACACCACCCAGAACTTCAATAGTCCTCTTTTGCAAACCAAACGGATTACTCAAACCGGTGGAGTAGTGAAATGGACGCCTTCCCTTACGATGATGGATGGTAAAGTGTACTACTGGAGAACCAGTGTGGACACACTTTATAACAATACCTTCAGCTGGCACAATCATTCTTTCATTTATCTGGCCGGTTCCTCACCCGGTTGGAATCAATCTCATTACTTCCAGCTTCTTTCAACCATACAGCCAACCGGAAATGTGGTGCTACCTGATTCAAGGCATTTTGAATTCGTGGATGACGTAAAAACCGTGGGCTTCTATAACGGAATGACCTGGTGGGTTGGCGGCCCGCTTCAATTGGATGATCCGGCTTACTATATGAACGGTGTGCT
The DNA here is from genome assembly GCA_018267315.1 of Bacteroidota bacterium. Lineage (GTDB taxonomy): Bacteria > Bacteroidota > Bacteroidia > Chitinophagales > UBA10324 > JAFDYS01. Next base: position 18,998 of record JAFDYS010000016.1, read on the forward strand.
TATCGGAAGATGGGATTGCGGAGGATACGGAACTTCATTCTTGGTAGCGGTGATTGACTCATCTACGGGCGAGTTCTGGGAGAATCCGTGGCCGGGAGATTTTTACAGCATCCAGTGTAAAGCCACGCCGCGACCATACTATCAATTCAACACCTATTACCCTGAACACTGGGGTTTATGGGATTTGCTCGACACGATTCCCAACAAAGATTATGTACTCCTCATGTCCATGAACGACATGCATATGGTATTGCCGGATGGAACTCCTAACTGGGACAGCGCGCAGATTGCTCAGTTCACAAACCTGGGACTTACCAAAATTGCACAAATCAACAAGGTCGTTCCGTATGTTGCTTTTTTCAGAAAAGGTGACCCGGATTTCCCCAAGTATGAAGTGGTGGGCGACACCTTCACTTCGATTATTGACACTACTTTTTCATTTGTCGGACATTGGGATAACGGATATATCCAATCTCCGGTGATTGGTCCGGCCGCTTCATGGACATCGCTGCACTGGAAAGCACATTCCGTTGAACCGGGTAACGACGATCAGTATAAACTCGAGTTAATCGGAATCTCTGACGGCGGCGTGGAAACCGTATTGTCGCAAAATGTGGTTGCAAATGACACTTTGATTTCAGCATTGGATGCTTCAGAATATCCCTACCTTAAACTCAAACTCACCTGCGCCGACACCATTCACCGTACCCCCGTTCAACTCGACTATTGGCGCGTGAACTATCAGCCCATGCCTGAAGCAGCTCTCGATCCGTCATCATTTTTCCAGCTCACTGATTCCATTAATCAATACCTGCCTCAAACTATTAAGGTAACGGTAGAGAATCTTTCGCAATGGAACATGGACAGCATGCTCATGAAATACCAGATCACCGATGCCAAGAACGGTCTTCATACATTTTACGACCGCGAAAAACCGCTGGCTGCTTTCGATACCATTCATGCTCAATATACTTTCAACACCGATTGCGATTGCTTCACCGGAAACAATTCACTTTACATCGAAGCCAATCCCGATGATGACCAGCCCGAAGAAACCCATTTCAACAATTTCGGCATCATTGATTTTGATGTGATCTCCGACAATCTTAATCCGCTGCTCGATGTGACGTTTGACGGCCTTCATATCATGGATGGCGATCTTGTTTCCGCCAAGCCGGAAATTGACATCATGCTTAAAGACGAAAACCAATTCGTGCCGCTGAATGACACATCAGAGTTTGACATTTATTTCATTTACCCGGATGGCACTACGCACCCGGTGGTGTTTGACAACGTAAAAGCGATTTTTTATCCTGCTGATTCAGCCAACCTTGCCCGGGATAATACTGCCCGGGTTACCCTGCGGGAAGAATTTATTACCGACGGAAAATATCAACTGGTCGTTCAGGGTTACGACCGCAGTGACAATGCATCAGGAGATAATGCTTACCGGATCACCTTTGAGGTGATCAATAAGCCGATGATATCAAATGTGTTCAACTATCCTAATCCGTACAGCACGGCGACACGGTTTGTCTTCACGCTCACCGGTAGTGAGACCCCTCAGCAAATGAAGATCACTATTTACACGGTTTCAGGAAAAGTGGTGCGTGAAATTTTCCTCAATGAATTGGGCAACATCCACATTGGCAACAACATTACTCAATTTGCATACGATGGAACCGATCAGTTCGGTGATAAACTGGCCAACGGGCTCTACTTCTATAAAGTGGAAACCATGCTCAATGGCAAAGCGATGGACCACTACGACAACAGCACCGATTCGTATTTCAAGAAGAGCATCGGCAAGATGTATCTCATGAGGTAATTCGCCCCGGGCCGACTCATCATTTTTATTTAGCTTAGCCACAACCCTCTCCGTTCAGGATCTTTGATTTCATCAGAGAACCTGACTTCATGTGATTATCGGGCAATTCGATTTTGCCCCCGGCGTTTAAGCGTTTCACACAGCCGTCAATATCATATAGAGTAACCAATAGGTTAGTACAAAACTCCTCATGGGTTAATATAGAAAGATATGTCAAGGCATTTATATGACATGGGAATTATCGGCAACTGTGCCTTCACCGGGCATATTGATCGCAGCGCCAATGTTTGCTGGATGTGCTGGCCGCGATTTGACAGCAGTTTCATCTTCGGAAATCTGCTCGATGAAAACAAAGGAGGACGCTTCAGTGTGCTTCCTGCTTCTGATCAATATTCATCGGAGCAGCATTATCTGGAGAACACGAATATTCTTGTCACCGAATTCAGGAATGGCAGCGGAGTTTTCCGCGTCACTGATTTTGCCCCCCGGTTCAGGCAGCATGAGCGGTATTACAAACCACTAATGCTTATCAGGAAGATTGAAAGATTATCCGGTGATCCGCTCATCCGCGTTATCTGCGAACCGGCAGCCCGCTACGGAACACATCCCGTTACCATTGCCATGGGAAGCAATCACCTTCGTTTTAATCCGTTTGACGATGAGCTGCGTCTCACCACCAACATTCCTCTTTCGTTCATTACAGAAAAGAAATCGTTTTTAGTGAGTGACACCTTTTACCTCGTTCTCACTTACGGAATTCCACTCGAGGAGAATATTGAACACACCTGTGAGGATTTCTTGATCAAGACCACGCACTACTGGAGAAACTGGGTGAAGAGCACTTACATTTCAAATTATTACCAGGAGAATATCATTAGGTCTGCACTGGTTTTGAAACTTCACCAATATGAACAAACCGGAGCCATCGTGGCATCATCAACCACCAGTTTGCCTGAGTCGCCGGGTTCCGGCCGCAACTGGGATTACCGGTATTGCTGGTTACGCGATTCGTATTACACCCTATCCGCCTTCAATCATATCGGTCACTTTGAAGAGCTCGAAAACTTTTTTCATTTCATTGCAAATATCTCTACCCACCATCAGGACCGGCTTCAGCCGCTTTATTCCGTGACAGGTGACAGCACGCTGGAAGAAGAAATTCTGCCGCTGAACGGTTACCTCGGCCATTCGCCCGTTAGGATTGGTAATGCCGCCTATTTGCAGCCGCAGCATGATGTGTACGGACAGATTCTCGTTTCGCTTCAGCCATTGTACACCGATCGCCGGTTCAGCAACCGGGAACGATCAGAGTCAATAAGGTTGATTCAGCGATTGCTGGAAATGATGAATACCACCATGGAAGAACCCGATGCAGGACCCTGGGAATACCGCGGCATCAGGCGCCAACACACCTATTCATCCCTGTTTCGCTGGGCAGGTTGCTGCGCCGCATCAAAAATTCTGCGGCATCACGGAGCTAACGAGGCATCCATCCGGTTTGCCGATGACCTGATGATGCGCTCCGCATCACTCCTTGAGAAAGCGTACGACACGAACCGTTGCGCATATACTGAGGCCATTGGCACAGACCGGCTTGATGCCAGTACGCTGCAGCTGATTACACTCGGATACCTCAACCCTTCTTCGGAAAAAGCCCGGCAACATCTTCGTGCGCTGGAACACGAGCTTCGAAATGAAAAAGGATTAATCGAGAGGTATCGCCACGAAGACGATTTCGGGAAACCCCGATCCACCTTTTTAATTTGCTCTTTCTGGTATGTGGAGGCACTTACACTCATGGGCCGCCTCGAAGAAGCCGTGAACTTGTTTGAACAACTGCTTCAGTATACCAACCATCTCGGTCTGCTCAGTGAAGATGTGGATGTTTCTGATGGAAGCCAATGGGGCAACTTCCCGCAAACATATAGTCACGTCGGACAAATCAATGCAGCGTACCGAATCGCGAAAAAGATTGACCGCCCTGCATTTTTATAAAACCATTTCATCATGCGGAAAAGAAACCTCATCATCGTATCAAACCGCCTTCCGGTTACCTTCAGGCAGGTGAACGGAACGCTAAGTCTTACTCCGTCATCGGGCGGACTGGTGAGTGCGCTTGAAGGATTCCTCACTTCTTCCAAAGTCAAAGAGCAGCATGGCATCAATAAAATTATCTGGATTGGCTCCACCGAATCGGATGAACGCCAATGGAAACAGGCATCAAGGAAAATCAGCAGTCATCATTTCCGTTATATACCGGTTTTTATTGGACGGGAACTTTATGATAACTACTACGATGGCTTTTCCAATTCCACCATTTGGCCACTGTTCCACTATTTCCCAAGCTACTCTGAATACAAAAGCAGGGACTATGATGCTTATGCCGAAGTGAACCGGTTATTCATGCAGGCCGTTCTTCGTACGGCTTCACCCAATGACATCATTTGGGTGCACGACTATCACCTGATGCTGCTTCCGCAAATGGTTCGTGAAAAACTTCCTGAGGCGAACATCGGATTCTTTCTTCACATCCCTTTTCCTTCTTATGAACTATTCCGGCTATTGCCCAAAGAGTGGCGCGAAAGTCTGCTGAGAGGATTGCTTGGCGCTGATCTCGTGGGGTTTCACACACTCGACTATGCGTCACACTTTCACAAGTCAGCTCACATGCTGCTCGGTGCTGATGAAGAAATGGGCATCATCAAATTCGAAAACCGGCTGATTGCGGCCGATGTTTTCCCGGTGAGTATTGACTACCGGAAATTCTTCGAGGCATTTGATGATTCGAAGGTGGCTGCACTCAGGCAGGATTTAAAAAAACAATGCGGCGAAAGAAAAATCATCTTTTCCGTTGACCGCCTCGATTATACCAAAGGCGTAAAACAACGGCTTCTTGCCTTCCGTCATTTCCTCAACAAGTTTCCGGAATACCATGAGAAAGTGGTGTTCCTGCTTTTGATCGTTCCGTCCCGCGATACCATCAGTAAGTACACGGAGAGCAGGCAGGAGATCAATGAACTGGTGGGGCACATAAACGGCACCTTCGGTAATGTGGGATGGCAACCCGTGGTCTATCAATATAAGTCCGTTGATTTTTCAAACCTCCTCGCATACTACACGGGTAGCGATCTCGCGCTCATCACTCCGCTGCGCGACGGAATGAATCTGGTTTCCAAAGAATTTGTGGCAAGCAGGAAAGACAAGAGAGGAATTTTGATCCTGAGTGAGATGACCGGCGCCGCCAGTGAACTGAATGAAGCCCTCATTATTAATCCGACCGACAAAGAAGATGTATCGGCTAAAATCAAACTCGCTCTTGAGATGGACGAGGCAGAACAAAGCCGCAGAATCAGCACCATGCAGCGACGCCTGAGTGATTATGATGTGGTTTGCTGGGGTTATGAATTTCTCAGGCGGCTGGAGCAAATCAAAAATGAGCAGCAGTCATTGAATGTGCGTGTTCTTTCACCCGGCATTTTCCGTGAGTTGCTTAAAGATTACCGCAACGCCAGCAAGCGGTTGCTCATGCTCGATTATGACGGCACACTGGTTCCGCTGGCGCGGCATCCGCAGCTGGCAGCGCCGGGCGAAACATTATTCAGGATCATCCACCAGTTATCTGATGACGTGAAGAATACCGTGTTCATCATCAGCGGACGCACACGCACCTTTCTTGAAAAGTGGTTCAACAATCTTTCAGTGAACCTCGTGGCCGAACACGGGGCGCTTCTCCGTTTCAATAATGAAGACTGGAAGATGCCCGCTTCCGACCACAAAGAATGGAAGGACACGGCACGGCAGGTGATGTTATCCTGCTCGCGCCGCTGCGCAGGAAGTTTCGTGGAGGAAAAAGAATTTTCACTCGCCTGGCATTACAGGAATTCCGAAGCCGAGCTGGGTGAATTGCGTTCACTGGAACTGTTCAATGAACTGAATCATCTCTTCAGAACGTATCCCGTTCAGGTGGTAAAAGGAAAAAAGGTGATTGAGGTCCGCAACATGGGCTTTGACAAAGGAAGTGCTGCCTTGCGCATCAAGGGACTCGATGCCTTTGATTTTATTCTGGCCATCGGCGACGACAGCACTGATGAAGATATGTTCCGAGCACTGCATGGTTCATTTGCCTGGACAGTGAAAGTGGGCAAAGATGCCTCCCTCGCGAAATATAACCTGGTCGATTCGCGCGATACGGTCTCGCTGCTCAATTCATTAACGAGGTTCTGAAGCACACTTCGCTGCTTAAGGAAACTATCTTTGCTTCCGTTTGTTTTCATTTAATGGCTAAGATTTCAATCAACATAAAGGAAGCGACCATTGAGAAGTCCGAAATCATTGCGGGCATTGATTTAGGAACAACCAATTCCCTGATCGCATTTGTAAATAAGGAATCCGGTCATCCGGAATGCATCAAAGAAGATGGAGTTAACTCTCTCGTTCCATCACTGGTGCATTTTGATCCGGAAGGAAATGTGATCGTGGGTTCCCGTGCCCGCACCTATCTGGTTTCAGATCCGTCGCGCACCATCTACTCGGTGAAACGCCTGATGGGAAAATCCTACAAAGATGTTCGTGATCACGAAAGTTATTTCGGTTACAAAATCATTGATGAGGACGATGACAAACTGGTGAAGATTCGCGTTGACAACAAATTCTACACACCCATCGAACTTTCTTCACTCATCCTTCTGGAACTGAAACAAAGAGCCGAAAAAGTTTTAAGCAATGAGGTGAAGAAAGTGGTCATCACTGTTCCCGCATACTTCAATGATGCGCAAAGGCAAGCTACACGCGATGCCGGAAAGCTGGCAGGGCTTGAAGTGCTTCGCATCATCAATGAGCCGACGGCTGCATCCCTTGCCTACGGAATCGGGCTTGACAAGAACGAGAAGAAGACTATCGCCGTTTATGACTTGGGCGGCGGCACATTTGATATTTCCATTCTCAGAATTCACGATGGCATTTTTGAAGTGCTTTCCACCAATGGTGATACCTACCTTGGCGGTGATGATTTTGATCGGGCTATCGTTGATTCCTGGCTGCAGAAAAACCAGGTGAGCCCGGAACGGCTATCTGACAAATCATTCTCACAGGCGATGAGGTTGCAGGCAGAAGAGGCCAAAGTTTATTTATCTGTTCATGATTCTTATGAAGGAAAGCACGACACGCTAAACTGCAACATTACCCGTACTGAATTTGAATCCATCACACATCATCTCATTGATAAAACAATGGTTTGTGTGAAGAAAGCTTTGAAGGATGCAAAGCTCGATGCTTCCGCCATTGACAGTGTGGTGATGGTTGGCGGGGCTACCCGGATTCCATCCGTGAAGAAAATGGTGAGTGACTTTTTCGGCAAACCGGTGTACGACAAATTGAATCCGGATGAAGTGGTGGCTCTCGGCGCCGCCATTCAGGCCGATGTGCTGGCCGGAAATCAGAAAGACATTTTGCTCCTCGACGTCACGCCACTTTCACTCGGCATTGAAACCGTCGGTGAGCTGATGGATGTGATCATTCCGCGCAATTCAAAAATCCCGACGAGTGCAGCACGGCAATACACCACTTCCGTTGATGGGCAGAGTAAATTGAAGATTGCCGTTTACCAGGGCGAGCGCGATGTGGTTAAAGACAACCGCAAGCTCGCCGAGTTCATCCTCACCGGCATACCGGCCATGCCGGCCGGCTTGCCGAAAATTGAAATCAGTTTCATCCTGAATGCCGATGGCATTTTGAAAGTGCGTGCCAAAGAACTGCGCAGCGGCGTGGTGCAAAGCATAGAGGTGAAACCCCAATACGGGTTGACGGATGTGGAAGTGGAAAAGATGCTGCTTGATTCCATCACACATGCCAGGGACGATATGCAAATCCGCGCTGTGCTCGAAGCGCAAACCGAAGCCAGCCAGGTGTTGCAGTCTGCGGAAAAATTCCTGAGATTGAATTCTGCATTATTGAGTGAAGAAGAAATGGCCAGTATGCGCTCTCACATGAAGGCACTTGAACAAGTTCTGACGGGTAACGATAAGGATCTCATCCATCTCAGATTGGATGAACTCAATTCCTATACGGCGCCATTCGCACATCGCGCCATGGATGCGGCTATTGCTTCGGCAATGAAGGGGAAGAAAGTGTGATTGATTTCCAGGGCAACAAGATTTTGCCGGTTTTGTAACGGCATGGTCGTTTCCGTTACTTTGCAGTCTCAACCCGGTACGGACTATGCACCGCAGTTACATCATTCTCATTATTCTGTTACTCATTGCTCTCACATTTGCCATTCAAAACAAAGCCGTGATCACGGTGAAGTTCCTCATGTGGAGTTATGATTCATCGCAGGCATTCATCTTTGCCGTGTTGCTGCTCTTCGGGTTTCTGTGCGGATGGATGTTCGTGGTGAACAAACTCGGCAGGAAGAACCGCGAGATCAGGTCACTCACTAAAAAAGTGACGGAGCTTGAAGCAAAAATTCCCGCAGTGCCGAAATAATGATCATTCAAAAACAACTTCATCTCCTTCGCCCGCTCCGGAATGCCGAACAATAAAATCAACGTGTTGATGTTGTGCTGGGAATTTCCGCCCTGGCTCACGGGAGGCCTCGGTCCTGCATGTTACGGGTTAGCCAAGGCGCTGGCTCCGTTCACTGAGCTCACCGTAGTGGTGCCGAAAAGTGATCCGCACTTCAAAATGAAAGACGTGACCATCATCGGCCTCAATCAATTTGAATTTGATGAAGAGACAGAGGAACTGGTGTTGCCGGACTCCAAAGGACTGTTTGATACTGAAATACGGTTCGGCTACAATGGAGAAGCGGTAGGACAAGAACTCCATGACCTCTTCTCCGATCCTGATTCATACGGAACAGAGATCATGAAAAAAGTGCAGGCCTATGCTGACGTGGTCAAACACTTTGATGAGTTCATTGACATCAGTGTGATCCATGCACACGACTGGCTCACTTTTCCTGCAGCAAGCGCACTGAAAGAAAAAACAGATAAGCCGCTGCTGGTTCACATACATTCACTTGAAACGGATCGCTCGGGACCGGAAGCTCGCAATGCCATCTACGACACCGAACTCGCCGCCATGACAGCAGCAGACCGGGTGCTGCCTGTAAGTTCATTCACGCGTAACACTATTATTCAGTATTACGGAATTGAAGCTGAAAAAATCTGCCCTGTTTACAATGCCATTGAAAGCGAAGAGGTTTTCAAAACCGAACGTAACGATCAGGAGAAACGGGTTCTCTTTCTCGGAAGAATCACGCGCCAAAAGGGCCCGAAGTTTTTGCTGGAAACCATGACCAAGCTCTGCGCGGTGATGCCCGAAGTGAAATTTTACATTGCCGGCACCGGCGATCAGGAAGAATTGCTGATTGAAGCGGTGAAGAAAGCCGGGCTTGAAGACCGCGCTGTGTTCACGGGTTATGTGCAACAGGAAGAAGTATTGAAGCTGCTTGCCTCATGCGATGCCTACTTCATGCCATCCGTATCAGAGCCGTTCGGCCTTTCCGCCCTCGAAGCAGCGCAGTTCCATCTTCCGTGCGTCCTGTCAAAACAATCCGGTGTGAGCGAGGTGCTTCATAATGTGCTTAAAGCCGATTGCTGGGACACGGATAAAATGGCGAACTATCTCTATGCCGTACTCAAGTATGACGGGCTGAGGAAAACCATGATCCGCCTTACGGCGAATGATGTTAAGAACATTCATTGGGACAATGCAGCGCGGGAAGTGCTCAAGTCGTATAAACATGTACTCACTGCTGAGGTGCCTGAGTTGGAAGAAAAATCAAAAGAGCTATGAAGCGGGATCACGGCAAAAAGAAAAACACTGCTTCTTTGCAGAAGCACGCTTCACTCACCCGTAATGGTTCAGGCCAAGAGCCATCACGCAGCAACAAAGCGGCTGCCACCTCACCCGTTGCCGGCACCACCGGAGAACGCGCCGCCGTGAAAGCCAAAGTGCGACAGCAGAAAGCCAAAGCACAGAAATCCAAATCACCCGGCACTTCCATTTGTTTTTACTTCCAGGTTCATCAGCCATTCCGCCTGCGTAATTATTTGTTCCATGAGATCGGCTCCAATCATTTTTATGAGAACTATAACATGAACCTTGAGATCCTGAACAAGGTGGCTGATAAATGTTACCTGCCCACCAATGCCAAGATTCTCGAACTCATCACGCGTCATAAGGGAAATTTCAAAGTGGCCTATTCGATTTCCGGTTGTGCGCTGGAGCAATTTGAGCTGTACCGCCCGGATGTCATCCGGTCATTTCAGGCGCTCGCTGCTTCTGGTTGTGTGGAATTCCTGAGCGAGACGTATTACCATTCACTCAGCTTCATTTATTCAAAAGATGAATTTGTGCGGCAGGCGGAGATGCACCGGGATAAAATCAAAACACTTTTTGATGTTGAACCCACCGTGTTTCGTTTCACGGAACTCATCTTCAATAATGACCTTGCCAAACAGGTAGCATCCATGGGCTGCAGAGCAATGATTTGTGAAGGGGCGGATAAATGGCTCGATGGGCGATCGCCCAATCACGTATTCCGTTCACCCGGTATTGAAAACTTTTCCCTGCTGCTTAAAAATTATTCGCTGAGTGACGACATCGCTTTCCGTTTTTCAAAACACGATTGGGAAATGTGGCCGCTCACCGTGGAGAAGTTCACGAAGTGGCTTCACGACCACGCTGACAATGCGGAGACGATCAACCTCTTCATGGACTACGAAACCTTTGGTGAACATCAGTGGAAGGAAACCGGCATCTTTGATTTTCTGGATTACCTGCCGGAATATGTGCTGGAACATCCTGACTTTGCTTTCAGAACACCATCGGAAGTGGTTGCCACTTATGCTGCACGCGATGAATACGATGTTCCCGAATTCACCTCGTGGGCTGATGAAGACCGCGACCTTTCTGCATGGACAGAAAACGAGATGCAAAAAGAAGCGCTGCAACTCATCTATTCCATGGAGCAAACCGTAAAAGAATCCGGCAATGCTGACCTGTTGAAAGTATGGGGCAAGCTGCAAACTTCAGATCACTTCTATTACATGAGCACCAAATTCTGGGCTGATGGCGACGTGCACCGTTACTTCTCACCCTTTCCGTCACCATACGACGCCTGCGTTTATTACATGAATGTGCTTGCTGATTTTAACCTATCTGTTAAGGAAGCGTCTGTGAAGTCCTGATTTCCGTTTCCAACCGTTAACCGCAGGTTAAGGAACTCTGCTCATCCTCAGTTGGCATTCGCTTGGTGATTATTCTGCCAAACAAAAACAACAAGTCATGAAGAACTTAAAAATTTTTGCTGCCGCCATCGCCATAGCGATCAGCACAGCCGCCATTGTTCCTTCTTATGCTGCCACCACCGGATCTGTTTCAAAGCACGAGTTGATGGAGCGTGCTTCCAAAAAAGCAGATAAGAAATCAAAAGAGCAGAAGAAAAGTGAACGCGAAGCGCATAAGCAGGCGAAGGAGAAGAACCACCAGGAGAAGAAGAATGAACACGCTTCGAAAACGGACAGCCATCCGGCAAACAAATAAGGGGTGAATTCGGTGAAAGGACTTCCTTCCAGTAAGGTAGTCGGTTCAGGCAGGACTTTGAGCGAGGGTCCTGCCTGTTTCTTTAAGAACAATTTCTATTTCACTCCCACCTGAAGACCCGGGTGGCAATGAAGTAAACCACTGCGCCCCACAGCCCCAGTACGAGCAAGTCTTGCCACACTTCAAAAAAGGAAACACCTTCAAAAGCAATCTTCCTCATGGCCTCATTGAGATATGTAAGGGGCATCACTTTCACAACAGGTTGAAGCCATGATGGAAATACATCAGCAGGGAAAAAGGTGCCGGCCATAAGGAACTGAGGCAGTGTGATGATGTTAGCCAGCACGGGAATCACGCTCTCATTGGGCGCCACGCCGGAAACGATGAAGCCGAAGCCCATAAACACAAATAAGCCAATGAAAGCAAGCAGCAGCATGAGTAAAAAAGTGGTAACGCCGTTGATGAGTGTAAAGCCAAAGGCGAAGTGACCGAGAATGATGATGATGCTCGAAGTAATGGTGGCGAAGGTGACACGGCTCAACGCTTCACCCAAAACGATGAACGGCCTTCTGATGGGCGTAGCGAAAAACCGTTTCAACACAAGTGTGCTCCTCAAATTGTAAAAGACGAAAGCCGTTCCGAAAACACCGGTGCTGAGTAATGAAAAACCAAGCATGCCGGGCAAGATGAAATCAATGGAAGTGAAAGCACGCCCTTCCAGATGCTCCGGCCGCAACTCTGCTTCCGGTTTCGGCGGCGGATTTTTTGCCAGGTTCGCTTTGTCCACTGCATGACCCATCAGCATCGAAACCACGGCGCCACCTTCCCGCGAGGCATTCGACGTTTGCACGTGCACCAGATATTCCGGTTTCGAGGTATCCAAATTCTTTTCAATGCGTATGATGGCGCTGATTTTCCCGCGCAGCAGTTCTTCCTTCATGGCGGCTTCCGGTTCGCGAATGAGTTTCACTTCCGGGCGCACTTTCATCATGGTAAAAATTTCATTGGTGGTATCGCTTTGCGGATGCACGCCCACACGCACTGAAATATTGTTACCGCCAATAAAACCGAAGACAACAATGAAGATAAGCGGAAAGGCAATGGAGAATACCACGGCTGATGGGCTGCGCATGATGCTGCGTAAGCTGGCGCGGGTAACCGCGAGCATGGCTCGTAGCTGATTATACTCTCTACCTTCTGATCTCCTGTTTTGGATCTTGGATCTTTGATCTTTGATATTTGAAATTGCCATCAAAAAATTTTTATTGCCGGCTCTTTGCCGTTTTACTAGCTGCCGTGAATATGGCCGTTAATTCTTTAGCTTCCCTGAGCAATTCTGACACCTTTGAACTCTCAATCAGCTTGGTTTCGTTAACTAAGTCTAACCAATAAACACTTTCATCTGCCTCCTCTTCGCTCACTTTTATTTTTGAAACGAAATCTGCATGTGATTTTGCTCTTCTGGATGATTGATAATTTGCCCCGATGGCTGTTCCTGATTTGCATAACTGTCTTCCGAGAACATAACCATCCACCGTTTTCGGAAACTTTCGCACAAGAAGAATGATTTCAATGGCAAAACGCCTGCATCTTGCTTGTAATTCTTCAGGTGTCATACTTAGCTAAGATTGCTTTTTGACCAGGAGAAATCCATCTCAACTAAATTATTACAGATTACAGATTAAAGATTAAAGATTAAAGATCCAAGATCCAAGATCCAACATCCAACATCCTCAATCATTCATCCTTCCACTCTCTTCCCGTCAGATGCAGAAACACATCTTCCAGGTTCGCCTTCTTCACTTCTTTCTTTCTTTCAAAACCGGATGCCACCAATTCATCAATCAAATGATCGGGTGTGTTCATCGCAATGATGTGTCCGCTGTCCATCACGGCCACGCGCTCGCATAACTGCTCGGCTTCATCCATGTAATGCGTAGTGAGCATCACTGTGGTTCCGCCTTTTCGTATCCCGCGGATGAGTTGCCACAGGTTCTGGCGCGCCTGCGGATCAAGACCGGTGGTGGGTTCATCAAGAAAAACAATTTTGGGTTTATTGATGAGCGTGGTGCAGATGGAAAAGCGTTGCTTCTGCCCCCCGCTCAGACTTTTATATTTCTCCCGCGCCTTGTCTTCAAGACCCACGAGTGAAAGCATGTGCTTATTGTCAATCGAAACATTGTACAACCCGCTGAAGAGATCGAGCAATTCCAATAGCGTGAGGTTAGGGTAATAGCCGGCTGCCTGCAACTGCACACCGATGATTTTCTTAATGGCATTCTGGTCGTGATCCACATTGAGTCCGTCAATCACTATTTCACCCGCTGATTTTTCGCGGAGCGTTTCAATAATCTCTAGCGTGGTGGTTTTGCCTGCCCCATTCGGGCCGAGCAGTCCGAAGATCTCGCCCTCATACACTTCAAAACTGATTCCCTTCACGGCGGAGAAGTCGCCATACTGCTTCCGAAGATTGCTAACGGAAATAATGGCTTTGCGATGCGTGCTCATGAAAAATTACCGGCAAAGTAAATCAGCTTTGAGCAAATGATGGCGAAGCCGCGCATGATAAAAGAATTGTACACGATCACCACGTTGCCTGCGTTTATATTTGCCACTCATTTTATGCAACGAGTTGTATCCGGTGCCATTGCCATCCTGTTCCTCTTCATCACTCAATTTGCAGTAGCGCAGTTTCATTTTGCACCTGCAACGGTGTATGTGAAGGGTGATTCTGTTTTACACGGGTGGATTGATGAATTGCCGCTAAGCCATTTTCCACCACACATCCGGTTTAAGCAACATGAAGACGATGCCAATCATTTGTTCCTCACACCAAATGATATTACCGGGTTTCAGATGGATTCGGGTGATGAATACATCTCCTTTACCGGGCTGGTTGACTCAGCGAATCAGTTTCAGGTACAAGGAAAAAATAAACCGGCGCCCGCCAGAATTGAAGATGCGCTTTTTCTCAAACTCATCGAGAAGGGACGCATCAACTTTTACTATTGTACAGATCAACGCGGGATGAATCACTTCTTTGTAAGTAAAGCAGGCGAGGAACCTGAAGAATTGCATTCTGCCACCTACCTGTATAAAGAAGAAGGTGTGAACCGGGGAATTTATGTTTCAGGATCCACACGGGCCGTTTATGACAGGAAATTCAGGCAGCAATTGCTTTCCCGGTTTAAAGATTGTCCGGAAGTCTTTCAAAAATTTGCTGATGCCTCGGTGAATCTGACGCGCAGCTCATTGAAAAAGTGGATTGCCAAATACAATGACTGCACACGGACCGGCTCGGCCGGTTAATCGGAAACGAGTTGCCGGCGATACATCTGAATGGTGTTTTCCAAACCCAGATAAATAGCATCGCAAATGATAGCATGACCGATAGAAACTTCATCGAGGTGAGGGATATGTTCCTTAAAGAATTTGAGGTTGTGAAGGTTGAGATCGTGACCGGCATTAATGCCGAGTTCTATTTCATGAGCTTTCTTCGCAGCTATCACGTAGTCCCGGATAGCAGTTTCTCTATCTTGAGAAAACTGCTCTGCAAATGGCCCGGTATACAACTCAATGCGATCGGCGCCTGCCGCTTTAGCTCCTTCCACCATTTGAGGAACGGGATCAACAAAAACGGAAACGCGGATGCCGAGTGACTTCAGCTCCGAAATAATTTCTGACAGATAACTCTTGTGCCGGATAGTGTCCCATCCATTGTTGCTCGTGATCACATCCGTGGCATCAGGAACCAGGGTGGCTTGTGCGGGATTCACTTGTTTCACGATTTCCATCCATTCCGCAACCGGGTTGCCTTCAATATTGAATTCTGTTTTGACGACTTCTTTCAACTGCAGCACATCGCTGTACCGGATGTGCCGCTGATCGGGCCGCGGATGCACGGTGATGCCCTGCGCGCCGAACCGCTCACAGTCAATGGCCGCTTTGATTACATCGGGCAGATTACCACCGCGCGCATTTCGCAGCGTGGCAATCTTATTGATGTTGACGGAGAGACGAGTCATTGGTCATTGGTCATTGGTCATTGACCATTGACTAATACCGGTAATGCTCCGGCTTGTAAGGACCGTTCTTCGGAATGCCGAGGTAACCGGCCTGATCATCGGAAAGCTCATCGAGTTCCACGCCGATCTTGGCAAGGTGCAGCCGCGCCACTTTCTCATCAAGATGTTTCGGAAGCACGTACACTTTGTTTTCGTAGAAGTCGTGGTGATTCCACAGTTCCATTTGAGCGAGGCACTGATTGGTGAATGAGTTCGACATCACAAAACTCGGATGACCCATGGCTACTCCCAGATTCACAAGACGGCCCTCAGCCAGCACGATAATTTCCTTCCCGTCAATGGTGTACTTATCAACCTGAGGTTTAATGGTGTCTTTTGTGTTGCCATAATTCTCATTCAGCCATGCCATGTCAATCTCCACATCGAAGTGTCCGATGTTGCAGAGAATGGCTTTGTCTTTCATGAGTCGCAGGTGCTTTTCGCTGATCACGTGTTTGCAACCGGTGGCTGTCACCACAATATCGGCTTCCCTGATGGCATCTTCCATCTTCTTCACCTCATATCCTTCCATGGCGGCCTGCAGGGCGCAGATGGGATCAATCTCCGTTACGATCACGCGGCAATGCGCACCGCGAAGTGACTCCGCACTTCCTTTCCCTACATCACCAAAACCCGCCACCACGGCAACTTTACCCGCCAGCATCAGATCCGTTCCGCGGCGGATGGCATCTACCAGCGACTCACGGCAGCCGTACTTGTTATCGAATTTTGATTTCGTTACCGAGTCATTGACGTTGATGGCAGGAACCGGCAAGGTGCCTTTGGCCATGCGCTCATACAAGCGGTGCACACCGGTGGTAGTTTCTTCCGTAATGCCGCGAATGCCGGCGATGAGTTCGGGATAGCTGTCGAGAATGATATTGGTGAGATCACCGCCATCATCGAGAATCATGTTCAGGGGTTTACTCTCATCACCGAAAAACAAGGTCTGCTCAATGCACCAGTTGTATTCATCCTCATTCATTCCCTTCCACGCAAACACAGGAATACCCGCCTTGGCAATGGCCGCGGCGGCATGATCCTGCGTGGAGAAAATATTGCAGGAGCTCCAGCGTACTTCGGCGCCCAGCTCAATCAGGGTTTCAATGAGCACAGCCGTTTGTATGGTCATGTGAAGGCAGCCGGCAATGCGAGCTCCCTTGAGCGGCTTCTGCTGTCCGAATTCTTTTCTCACAGCCATCAGGCCCGGCATCTCAGCTTCGGCCAGATGAATTTCCTTTCTTCCCCATTCGGCGAGGGAAAGATCTTTGACTTTGTAGGGCAATTGGAGATCGATGGAACTTTTGAGTTGCGTCTTCATTCAGAATTTTTAGCAGTGGCAAAGATATAAAACGGAGTTGGAGGGCAGAAGTTCATAACTAACCATGAATTAAGAGTAATGATGTTACGAATTATTACGGCCACTACTCACAAAGATTAATCAGAGAAACAAAAAACATTTTGGCGGATTTCCATTCTGAAATTTCTATTTGCGAACTTTGCAGCAGAATCGCCCTCCGGTTAACTCCAACGAGATGTTATTTCAGTAACCCGTCACCTGCATCCGGCTGTAGACATACACAGGCAGGCAGTTCAGCAGTGACAACAATACAGGAGAATATTTGTTAAATCAAAAATCAATCAGCATGGACAATTCAAAAAAAGGAAAATGCCCGGTGATGCACGGGGCAAATACGGAAACCAATGATTCCGTGGTGAGCTGGTGGCCCAATACGCTCAACTTAGATATACTGCATCAGCATGACACCAAAACAAATCCACTGGGTCAGGACTTCAACTACCGGGAAGAATTTAAGAAGCTCGACTTTGAAGCACTGAAGAATGACCTCAAAAAATTAATGACTGAAAGCCAGGATTGGTGGCCGGCCGACTGGGGCCATTACGGCGGACTAATGATCCGCATGGCCTGGCACAGCGCCGGAACCTATCGCACTGCCGACGGCCGCGGAGGAAGCAATACAGGCAACCAGCGCTTTGCCCCGCTCAACAGTTGGCCCGACAATGTGAACCTCGACAAAGCCCGCAGACTGCTTTGGCCCATCAAGAAAAAATACGGCAACAAAATTTCGTGGGCCGATTTGTTCATCCTCGCCGGCAACATGGCCTACGAATCCATGGGCTTCAAAACATTCGGCTTCGGCGCAGGGCGCGAAGACATCTGGCATCCAGAAAAAGATATTTACTGGGGAGCGGAAAAAGAATGGCTCGGCAAATCACGATACGAGGATAGCTCAGACAGCGAGTCGCTGGAGAATCCGTTGGCCGCTGTGCAAATGGGATTGATCTATGTGAATCCCGAAGGCGTCGACGGAAAACCGGACCCGCTGAAAACGGCCAAAGATGTGCGAACCACGTTCAAACGCATGGCCATGAATGATGAAGAAACCGTCGCATTAACTGCCGGCGGGCATACCGTGGGAAAGGCGCACGGCAACGGAGATGCTTCGGTGCTCGGACCCAAACCGGAAGGAGCCGATGTGGAAACGCAGGGTTTTGGATGGATGAACCCGAAAGGCAAAGGTCATTCGGAAGATACCGTGTCCAGCGGACTGGAAGGCGCCTGGACCACCACGCCAAACAAATGGAATCACACCTACTTCCATTTGCTGCTAAACTATGACTGGGAACTTAAGAAGAGTCCCGCCGGAGCAAATCAATGGGAACCCGTCAACATCAAAGAAGAAGACAAACCGTTTGATGCGCACGTGCCCGGTGTTCGCAGAAACCCGATCATGACTGATGCGGATATGGCCTTGAAAATGGATCCTGATTACCGAAAGATTTCCGAACGTTTTTACAAAGACCCCGCGTATTTCGCAGAAGTCTTTGCAAGAGCATGGTTCAAACTCACGCACCGCGACCTGGGACCGAAGAGCCGTTACCTCGGCCCTGATGTGCCCAAAGAAGATTTGATCTGGCAAGACCCCGTTCCTGCTGTGAACTATCAGTTGAGCGATGCGGAAATTGAAGAACTGAAAAGCAAACTACTGAACTGCGGCTTAACAAAATCAGAACTGATCAGCACGGCCTGGGACAGCGCGAGAACATTCCGCTGTTCAGATTACCGCGGCGGTGCCAACGGAGCAAGAATCCGCCTCGCACCTCAAAAAGACTGGGAAGGAAATGAACCGCAACGGCTGCAAAAAGTCCTGGGCAAACTCGCCGAAATACAATCGGGACTGAGCAAGAAAGTGAGCATGGCGGACTTGATTGTGTTGGGAGGAAGCGCCGCTGTTGAGAAAGCCGCGCAGGAAGCCGGCGTTGCCATCAAGGTTCCCTTCAGCCCCGGCAGAGGCGATGCCACCGCTGAAATGACGGATGCGGAATCATTCGCCGTGCTGGAGCCCATCCATGATGGATACAGAAACTGGCTTAAGAAAGACTATGCCGTAAAACCCGAAGAGCTGCTGCTCGACAGAACACAACTCATGGGACTCACCGCGCCGGAAATGACGGTGTTGATCGGCGGCATGCGCGTTCTGGGTACAAACCACGGCGGAAGCAAACACGGTGTGTTCACTGACCGCGAAGGCACACTCACCAACGATTTCTTTGCGAACCTGACTGACATGAAGTACACCTGGAAGCCGGTTGCAGAAAATCTTTTTCACGTTGTTGACAGAAAAACCGGAGCCACAAAATGGACCGCTACCCGTGTTGATCTGGTCTTCGGGTCCAATTCAATACTGCGTGCCTGTGCCGAAGTTTATGCGCAGGACGACAGCAAAGAAAAATTTGTGAAAGACTTCGTGAAGGCATGGGTTAAAGTCATGAATGCCGACCGTTATGATTTAAGGAACAAATAAAACGATTGCCAGCCCCTTCATCCGCTGCAGGTGAAGGGGATTTACGGGCTTCAAAATTTATTTTAAAGAGGCGGCCTCAAAAAACATAGCTTTTGAGGCCGCCTCTTTGGTTATTAGGCCTCATCGCACCTTCCCTAATCACAATGGAGCAATCATATTCTCAGGCAGAGGCGATTGCGATCATGAATCCCGAAGATATTTACGATTCAAGCGGAATGCGAAACATGACGATTTCTAAATTTGTATTGATCCCACATGAAAAAAGAAATACTGACAAACA
>JAFDYS010000017.1 GCA_018267315.1 Bacteroidota bacterium
CCATCGCCCAAATCGCTTTCATAATCATAGAAGCAAACCAGTCTTCCCTGGTAGAATAAACCGAATGCCTGCGGCGGCTTGTTATCGTGTTCGTGAATCTTGGGAATGCCGTTGGTGAAATTGTATTTCTGGTGGTAAACGGGATGCGAGAAGGGAATCTCCACAAAGTCCAGTTCTGGAAAAACTTTTTTCATCGTTGGTCTCACATATGGATCCAGCCCGTAATCATCATTGATGAAAAGGAATCCGCCGCTAACGAGATAGGCGCGTATGTTGGCTGCCTCATCCGTAGTAAGGGTGAAATTGCCATGCCCGGTCATGTAAACAAACGGGTAGTTGAAGAGATCCGGACTGCCGGGCTCTACCGTGGCATGATCAAGGTCGAAGTTGGTTCCGAGATTCTTGTTACAGAATTGAGCCAGGTTCTTGAGCGAGTTCACATCATTGTACCAATCGCCGCCGCCTTTGTATTTCAATAGTGCAAACTTGATGGTGGGTGCACTGAATGAGAAAAAAACCGTGAGCAGAAACACGGATAATATCCAGGCAACGGGTTTCAACGGAACCTTTTCTTTTATCTGCTTAATCCGCGTCATCTGCGAGCTCTATTTCTAATCATTCAACAATTGAACCGTATGCAGTGCGACCATTCCCGCTGTCTCCGTCCTCAACCTTGCTTTGCTTAAACTCACTGAAACGAATCCGTTGTCTTCTGCCAAAGTTACCTCATCCCGTGTAAAATCGCCCTCGGGGCCAACGAGGATGAGTACCGAATGTTTCGGCTGATATAACGACTTCAGCAACGGAAGATTTTGTGACTGACAATGGGCAATGAAATTTTGATTGACCATTGGCGACTTTCGATTTACAATTTCATTGAACTTGCTTGATGAGTTAAGCTTCGGCAACCACAGCCGAAGTGATTGCTTCATGGCTGCGAGCACTATTTTGTACAGGCGGTCGTGCCTGATTTTATCGCGCTCCGATCGCTCCGTAATGATTGGCGTAATTTCAGAAACACCGATCTCTGCCGCCTTTTCCAGAAACCACTCAAACCGGTCAATGCTTTTTGTGGGAGCCATGGCCAAATGAATGAATGGAAACGGCTCCGCCTCTTCTTTCACAGTCTCAATTAACTCAAGCATGCAATGGTTTTTGTCCGGAACTTCAAGCCGGCAGCTGTACATCTTTCCTTGTCCGTCTGTCACCAGCAATTCATCACCGGCTTTATGCCGCATCACCTTGATGCAGTGATGCGATTCTTCTTCATCCAGCAGAATCTCAGAACCGGAAATTTCTTTTGCCAGAAACAATTCCACCTGTCGCAGATTTTTTTCTTCTAAACAAAAAGAGGGGTGATCACCCCTCCTTGCAATTGAAATGATTAAGCATGCCTTATTTACCCGCTGCACTAACAACCTTCGGTGCTGCATCCAGTGTTTCCTGGCTTGCAGTTTTCGCATACTTCTCAAAGTTGCGGATGAACTGGCTGGCCAATTCATTTGCTTTTTCGTCATACGCACTCTTGTCATCCCATGTATTCCTGGGATTCAGAATCTCGTCAGGAACCTTGGGACATGAAGTAGGGAATGCAATTCCGAATACCGGGTGATTTTCAAATTTCACATTATTCAGATCGCCCTTGAGCGCCTCGCTGATCATGGCGCGCGTGTAGGAAAGTTTCATGCGGGCTCCCACGCCGTACGCACCGCCCGTCCAGCCGGTATTCACCAACCAAACTTTAGCATCGTGTCTTTTCATTTTTTCAGCCAGCATATGCGCATACTTATTCGGATCGAGCGGAAGGAAAGGAGCTCCGAAGCAGGTGGAGAAAGCGGTCTTCGGTTCGGTAATCCCTGCTTCAGTACCGGCAACTTTTGCCGTGTAACCCGAAAGGAACCAGTACATCGCCTGGCCGGGAGTTAACTTGGAGATGGGAGGCAGAATGCCATAGGCATCACAGGTGAGGAAGAAAATATTTTTCGGATGCCCGCCCACCGAAGGATTCACTGCGTTATCAATGAAATCAATCGGGTAACTCACGCGCGTGTTTTCGGTAACGGAGATGTCATCGAAGTTCACTTTGTTCGTACCGGGTAAGAACCGGACATTTTCCAGCAGCGCTCCGCGTTTTATGGCATGGAAGATCTGAGGTTCTTTTTCCTCGGTGAGATTTACACACTTCGCATAGCAACCTCCTTCAAAATTGAAAACGCCTTCATCACTCCAGCCATGTTCATCGTCACCAATCAATCCCCGTTCGGGATCGGCGCTGAGCGTGGTTTTGCCTGTGCCTGACAGTCCGAAGAAAATAGCGGTATCACCGGATGCGCCGATGTTGGCCGAACAATGCATGGAAAGCACGTGGCGATCCTGTGGCAATACATAATTGAGCACAGTAAAAATTCCTTTCTTGATTTCACCGGTATAGGCCGTTCCTCCGATAATGATCATGCGACGGGTGAAGTCGAGCACGGCAAAGTTTGCAGAGCGTATTCCATATTTTTTGGGATCGGTTTTGTAAGAAGGCGCATGCACGATGATCCAGTCCGGCTCAATGCTGTTCAGCTCTTCTTTTGTCGGACGAAGAAACAGGTTGCCCGCAAACATGGCGGCCCACGGCAACTCGGAAATGACTCTTACATTGAGGCGGTAGGATGGATCAGCACAGGCATAAGCGTCCTTCACATACACTTCCTTTCCCTGCAGGTGCCGGCGCAATTCTTCCAGCATGGGTTCGAAGTGATTTTCATCAATGGGCTGATTCACATCGCCCCAATAGACGGTGTGCTCGGTTACGGCATCTTTGACGATGTACTTGTCTTTAGGGGCACGCCCGGTAAATTCGCCGGTATCCACGGTGAGTGCTCCGCTATCTGCAAGTTGACCTAACTTCAGGCGAATGGTTTCATCAATGAGTTCATCTTGAGTCCAGTTCCAGTTAATCTTTGAGAGGTTGGTGAATCCGTAATCAGAAAGATTATGCCTGGGATTCTTAGTTCCGGTTTCAGTCATGTTGTAAGAGTTGTGAAAAATTGAAGATAGGCGGGCAAAGATAGAGCACAAAAAATATTAGTTATGAGGAATACTGCCTCCGGTTTTGCCAAGGGGCAAACACGGGATCTCTTCCCGATCTGGTAAACCATCAATTGCCGGTGCTGTCCTCTTATTTGCTGCCGGCAATCTATTGAATCACGAAGGGGATGGTTCTGAAATCACCAATATATGTTGCTTTAAGGAAATAAGCGCCATGCGGCAGATCGGCAACATCCAGCATCAATGAGTAAGTGGCTCCCGGGCCGAATCTCCATTTCTTTACCAGCATGCCTGTTGCGCTAAATAGCTCCAGGTTGATTTCATCGTTACCCGGCTGCTTACCCGAAATGATTGAAACCATGGCACTGCCCTGCACCGGCTGAGGACTTATGATAATCTCGAAGGGTACTTTGTGGCCGCTCAATCTTACTTCCGGAACCAGATCGATTAATTTGCACGGGCCATAAATGGTATCTCTCGACAGCGTATCATGAGTTGCTATTGCCAGGGAATCCAACAATATTCTCATTTGATTGAGCACCTCCTGATATGAAGCATTAAGAGCCAGATTGTTTAACTCCAGCGAATCATTTTGCATGTCAAACAACTCCTCTGTGAGCGAATCGCACCGGTATCGTGTGTATTTGTAAGCGATGGAACGCACGGTGCGCCATGAGGGTGACTCCTTGACACCTATCTGATTGGGATTTCCCTCTAACCCGTCTTTGATTGTTTCATAATACACACTACTGCGGGCATGATTCTTAAAAATGCTCTGAGCCAGCGGAATGCCCTGGAAATGATAAGGAGTACTGCTGCTTCCGGACAATGCAATAAATGTGGGCACAAGGTCAATACTTGGTATTAACTGATCGTAGCAAGTGGTGGTGGTGGTGTCAAACCATTTTGGGTATCGGATAAAAAGAGGAAGGGACGCTGTCGCCTCGTAGGGTTTTTGCTTACCCAGCAGATAATGTTCGCCGTACATGGCGCCATTATCATTGGTGAGAAAGACAGCGGTATTTTCAAGCAGTCCTCTTTTTTGAAGAGTATCGAACAAGCGGGCGATTCCGCGATCCACCTCCAGCAGGGCTGCATATTGCTGGATCATGTACTTACGGATTTTTATTGAGTCGGAAGTCCAATTGGCACCCGGCGAATACAGAAATGAAGGGTAGTCATCAGGAAAAAATTCAGCATTCGAAGGGGCTTCAAATTCTTCGTCGTCATAGATGCCTTTATCCTCCTGAAGAAATTTTACAGGGCCATGTGGTGCAATGTGACCAATCCAGGCGAAGAAAGGTGTATCTACTTTTGATATCCAGTCCACCATTGAGTCATTGATGATCCGGCTCGTATTGCCATAGACTTTTTGCTTCACGCCATTGCGAAAAAAAATAGGATCGGTGTAGTCTACAATTTTGGTGCAGAAGCGCTCATCAAAGCCAATCGGGTCAGCTTCCACATTCGTAAACTTTCCAATCACCATATTATGATATCCTGCTTGTTGCAGGATCGATGGCATGTTGGGCAATCCGCCATTGGAAGGTGTTTGCAAATTGTTTGTAGCTCCATGTGAATGCGGGTACATCCCCGTAACCAAACTGTAGCGTGAAGGATTGCAGTATGGAAAGACTCCGTAAAAATTGTTGAACATCGCCCCTTCTTCATATACTCTTTTTATGGAAGGAGTTTCCACGAACGCCGGTGCGTTGGGTGGCACCAGTGCTTTGTCTGCGTCGTCCAGCAAAATTAAGATGATGTTAGGGCGCTGTGCGCTAGCGGGTATTTCTGCAAGCCAAAGGAGGGCTAACAGGCACGCTAAAGTTTTATAATTCATGGTTGCTCGTTTCCTCAAAGAAAACGACAGGCAACGATCGCTTCGGGCCTTTTGACAAATATTAACAGACCTGCTCTACCTTATGAAATTAATAAGTTAATTAAATTATGATAAGCATGATTTAATTTGAAATTGCAGGAAACTGCAGTGAATTATTCCTTAACAAGCAACAGACTTCTGCTGATGTGGTCAGATTTTACCTGTACCACATAAATACCTGAGGCAAGTTTGGAAACGGGAAGCGTAAACTCATTGGGTCCTTCATTAGCATAAAGTTCCTTAACAAAAACAGGGCGGCCCATTTGATCAAGCAAGGAAAGTTCGAGAAATGAATCGCTCAACATGTCCATATCGAGAGTGACATCGACAGCAGCAGGATTAGGTGACAGCCGCAAATCGGAAACTGCTCCCGCCGGCATCATTCGGTTACCTGAACCATTGGCGGGAAATCGCGTACTGCTCTTGATCAAATTCAAATGATAGCATTTGAGTGTATCGTACTCCGCTGGCGCTCCCGCCACCACCTGAATGTAGTAATCGCCCGGCGTAAGGTTGTTGGCGACAACCGTATCCGCAGTAAGTCCTGAATTATTCGATATGGCTTTAAGCACCTGGGCTGAATTGAAAACCCGCAGATTATAATTATGTGAAAGCCCGTTAAGTTCGATGAAGTGATGTTTGAAACCCGCGACTACCGTGAATTTGAAATAATCTTTATCACTGTTGTTGCGCAGATTTCCATCGTAGCCATACACCAGTGAATCGGTAAGCGTGCGGGCATAGATGAGTTTTGCATTGGTGAAAGAATTATTCGGTTCATTAAGATCGCGGCATGCAATACCTCCGTAAAATTTGTAAAGCACACCGTCATACGCTCCGCCGTTACTGTGTGTCTGATATACTCCGTATGTAGCGGGTAATCGATTGGCTTCTGTTTTACCGACGAGATAGATATCGCTGTTCTGATCAATTTCCACATCTTCAAATTGCTCTCCATCATCATTTCCGAAATAGCTTCCGTAAGTAATGGCGCCATCGTATGTCCATTTTGCGAAAATGGCGTCGCTGCCTTTTCCTTTCACCGGTTGCCAGGCATTGCCATATGCAATCATACTTTCACTTTGCGATGAACCCACGATGTAAAGCGCCTTTTGCTTGCGGTCAATATTCATTCCCCACAATTCCTCCTTGGCATCACCACCATAATAGGTTCCCCAGATGCGGGTAGTGCCATCGGGCGTAATTCTGAATAGCAGATTATCATCTAAACCCTCGTTTGTCTGATCATCATAACCCGGGCTCCAGGTTTCCTGCACAGCACCCGGTGTGGAAATACCGATGGTGCTATTGGTAAAGCCGGCGACAAAAACATTTCCGGCAGAATCGGTTTCCACGCCCCTGCCCCGATCGTGTCCTTCACCGCCATAGAGCGTGCTCCAAATCAAATTACCATCCTCTGTGAATTTCGTCAGCCAAAGATCAGCATCACCGCCGCCATAATTTTCCTGAAATACTCCCGGAGTGGTAATGCTTGTAGTAGAAGAAGTGGTACCGGTGATGTATAAATCACCCGATAGATCAGTTGTAATTCCGTGGTAACGGTCCTGCCCGGCGGCGCCGTAGTAGGTTGACCAGATCACAACGCCATCCGGAGTCCATTTGGTAATGAAACCATCACCTCCGCCTGCATATACTTCCTGGTAAGCACCGGGAGTAGAAATATTATTCGGACTTTCCGTGTAGCCGCACACGTAAAAATTATTGTCGGGGTCGAAAACGAATGCGCGATATTGTTCATTACCGGTACCGCCCATATACGTGCACCAATACAATGCACCGCCATTGGTGTTGAACTTGGCTATAACGGCATCATCATTTCCGCCCCGTATGGTTTGGTGCGCACCGGATGTGGCGATGCCATCACTGGTGGTTTTACCGTTGAAATAGATGTTGTTGAAATTGTCAACTGAAATTCCAAAGCCGAGGTCACGGCCGGCGCCACCGAGGTAGGTGGCCCACTCCAGACCGCCATCTGCATTGAATTTGGCAATAAAGAAATCATGATACCCTCCGCCAAATGTGGTTTGATATGCACCGGCGGTTGCGATATTGGACTGGCTCAATGTGTTGCCGCCGATGGATGGTTTGTTGTCGGTATCCACTGCCACTTCAGCCACATCTTCTGTGTTGTCACCCCCGTAATACGTTCCCCAAATGATGCTTGGATCAATCACCAGCGTCTTGCTTCGGTCATAGTCTTCCACCTTAAAGGAAGCGGTGCTTCCATTCATGACCACTGCACTCATCACCTCATCACTGCTTCCATCGAGATAACAATATGGTTTGCTCTCAGTCACCTTGCCATTTACCAGAGAAATTGAAAGCGCACCGCTTTCATTGAATGAAAGGTCGGAGGCGCCATGGTATTTCATTTTGATTGTGCGCACATCGCCTCCGGGATGCACGTAAAACTCATATTTCAATTCGGTATTGTCCTCATCGCCATCGGCCGAAACCACCATGTCAATGTTCGGGTACAGATCTTTGTAAGTGACCTGCTGAAATGATTTTACATTTTCAATGCGGTGCTGATCAACCGGTGCGATATAGAAGTTGTAATGAAATGAATTCTCGCGTGATGGAATCATCACCGTTTTTTCATTCATACCAATGAATTCCACATCTACCCTGTGCGATGATGCAATCCGCTCATCATCTCCGGGTTTGCTATCCGCATCATTCGGTTTGATAAAACCCGCTTCATCCATTTGCCTGTCCCTGACGACGGTAAACACTTCATAGCTGAACCCGTTTTTCGTCAGTTCCATATTGAAGGAACCGGAATTGAAGAGGTAAGCAACCGAGTTATTCGGCCGTCCGTTTTGATCGCGTATTTGTCCCTTATTCTCAATAAATCCATGGCTCACTGTACTGCCGCCGATCGTTTGCATCTGCTGGGAGCGGGACATGAAACCGGTAAAGATGGCTGCGAGGAGTAGCATGGTTTTTTTCATATGCAGAAAATTGTTA
This sequence comes from Bacteroidota bacterium, assembly GCA_018267315.1. Classification (GTDB taxonomy): domain Bacteria; phylum Bacteroidota; class Bacteroidia; order Chitinophagales; family UBA10324; genus JAFDYS01. The sequence continues at coordinate 7,907 of JAFDYS010000017.1, forward strand.
GGGAGTTATGGTGACAGGTTAGGAATGGATATGAAATAGAAGCGTATGGCCTCATAAAATCGCCTGCCAATTTACGCAAAGTAATATGGCAGCTAATAATTGTCGGTGAATAAGCAATGAGAGTCGACAGTTGTGTCGTGTAATGAATAAAGTTGCTGCATCGGGAATGCCTACCACTTCCAAACCATGATTTCCCACTCTTCGCCGCGCGGATCGGTATAAACATGTACAGTTACGAAACCAACGCGCCGGTGTGCGCGAATTGACCGCCGGTTTCTGACGGCCACTTCCGTTATGCAATAATTGAAATCATTTTGTAAAGATGATTTGAGCTGCGCATAGAGTGCATCAAAAATGCCCAATCCCCGAAATGATTTTGCGATGCAAATCTGACCCATTACAAAGTAGTTCGCTGCCGAAAGTGGTTGAGAGTCAATCTTCAGCTTATCAATCATCTCAAACAGGGGAATGAGCACCGGTATTTCATTGCGGAATTCTTTCGTCATCACCAGCGCATAACCGATCACCGCATCTCGGCTTTTGGCTATAGCATGAGAATGCTTCTCATTCATGCGACGGAGCACATCAAATGAATGTTTTACGGTAACGAAGCCCTGCTCAATGGCTTCTTCCCTTGAAATGTTATGGGGAAGATTCTGTTGTTGCAGATTAAGAATTGCAGAAAGTTCTCCATCCGTTTTTGCATGTGAGATGTGAACCTGGCTTTCAACGGGATGTAGATTCATAAAAGAAAATAAAAACAACACGAGGACTTACACGATCTCATGCCCCATCTTATCGCGCTTGGTGCGCAGGTATTTTTCGTTGTGCGGATTCTTATGGGGTTGAATGGGAACATTCTCCACAATTTCCAGTCCGTAGCCCTTCAATCCGGCCCGCTTCTTCGGGTTGTTCGTCATCAATCTGATTTTCTCTACGCCCAGGTCGCGGAGAATTTGTGCACCGACGCCGTAATCACGTTCATCCATTTTAAAGCCGAGATGTAGGTTGGCATCTACCGTGTCAAGCCCCTTTTCCTGCAAATCGTAAGCACGCAGTTTATTGAGCAAACCAATGCCACGGCCTTCCTGATTCATGTAAAGCACAACACCCTTGCCTTCTTCTTCCACCATTTGCATGGCATCATGCAATTGGCCTCCGCAATCGCAGCGGCGGCTGCCAAATACATCGCCGGTAAGGCAGCAGGAATGCACACGCACCAGCACTGGCTCGTCCTTTTTCCATTCGCCTCTTACGAGCGCGAGATGCACATAATCAGTATTCAGTTGTGAGTAGGCATGCAGTTTAAAATGCCCCCAGTTGGTGGGCATATCAACTGATACTTCCTTTTTGATGAGCGTCTCATTGTGGAGGCGATACTCAATGAGGTCTTTGATGGTGATAATTCTTAGATCGAATTTTTTTGCCACTTCCATCAATTGCGGAAGGCGCGCCATAGAACCATCATCCTGCATGATCTCGACCAACACACCCGCAGGTTCCAATCCTGCCAGACGGGCCAGATCTACGGTGGCTTCGGTGTGACCGGCCCGGCGAAGTACGCCATCTTTCACGGCCTTGAGCGGGAAAATGTGCCCGGGCCGTGCAAGATCATCGGCAGTCGTCTCCGGATCAATCAATGCTTTCACGGTTTTGGAACGATCGAATGCCGAAGTGCCGGTGGTGACTCCATGCCCTTTGAGATCAACTGAAACGGTAAACGGCGTTTGATGCAGTGCGGTGTTTTCCCCCACCATCAAATCCAGTTTCAATTCTTCACAGCGTGCTTCGGTGAGTGCGGCACAAACAATTCCCCGTCCTTCTTTTAGCATGAAGTTGATAATCTCCGGCGTCGCATTTCTTGCGGCGGTGATGAAATCGCCTTCGTTTTCGCGATCCTCATCATCCACCACGATCACGAGTTTGCCGCGGCGGATATCTTCCACCGCCTCTTCCACACGGTTGAAATAAAAACTATCCATGAGATTGGTTCCGTTGTGTTGGTTGCCAGACATTGTGTTCGATTCCGGTAATGAATTTAAAGAAGCCATTCAATAGAGCCAGGTTCATGACAAAGAAGTGACTGATGTATCTCGCACCGGGCAATTGAATTTTGAAATTGCTCAGCATTACATCCAACAAGCATATCAGAAACAAAATGGTTTCAATCCAAAAGCAAATGCTGTAAAACGGATGTTGCCTGGCGAGCACAAAGCTACTCAAATACGTCCCGGCGATAAAAAAGGGACCGAGCCATCGCAAAACTTTATGTGATAAGAAGGCCAAGGCAATACCTCCCCGCGCGGGTGAGAGCAGTTTCCAAAACCGGCCCAGTATCTGAAAGTTGCCGGCTCCGATGCGGCTTTTTCGCCGGAATTCTTCCTTCATCAGTTCACTCACGTCTTCATAGCAAACAGCATGGGGTTCACTGATCGCTTTGCCTCCTTTCTCCAGTGCCGCAAGGGTTATGTAAAAATCATCAACAATGAAATTAGATGGTGTGGGTGAAAAGAAACTTTTCCTTACCGCATAACATCCTCCGAAAGCGCCCATCATGGCGCCCCACAGCAATCCTTCGCGATGCTTCAATTTGTTTTCAAACCGCTGATAAAAACTTTCCTGGTCAGCCACACCCTTACGTTGTGCCCTGCGGGGTTGAATATTTCCTGCCACTACCGCCACTTCATTCCGGCTGAAATGACGAATCAGTTCGCCGATGGTGGATGGAGTGAAGAACACGTTTGCATCAGTGAGTAACAAAATCTCCCCCTTTGACTGCGTCACCAACTGGTTGATGATTGAAATCTTTCCGCTGCGCTGATGGAACCGGGTAAATTTCAATGATGGATTTGCCGCTGCAAATTGCTTGACAATGGAATCCATATTGTCCGTTGATGCATCAGAGCCGATGAGTATTTCAAACCGATCCGCGGGATAATCCGTTTGCAGCATGGAACGGAGTTTATCTCCAATCACCGTTTCTTCATTGTGTGCTGCAAGCAGGATGGAAACAAATGGAAACTCATCGGGTGAGGCAATTTTCTCCAGGGTACCCGGGGGGTTGCGTGCCAGTAACCATGTTATGAACGGATAGAACACATAGCTGTGAATGAGCGCTAACCAACATAACCAGAAGATGACTTGAAGCAGAATCACTTCATGATTGTTTTGTAAAAATCAATGAGGTCACTCACCAATTTCTTGTTGTCGTAATTCTCCCTGATGAATGCACGAGCGTGCGTACCCATTCGGCGCGCTTCATCTTTATCTTTGAGGAGGCGCCGGATCTGTCTGGCAAATGCATCAGGTGTATCGGCGATGAGCAAATGCGCTCCATCCACGGCATTAATTCCTTCTGCTCCGATGGCAGAGGAAATAACCGGCCGCCCTTCGGCCATGGCTTCCAGGATCTTCACCCTGATTCCGCTTCCGCTGAACAGCGGCACCACCATCAGGGTTTTCGATCGGATGAAGGCCCTTGAATTTTCCACCTCACCCACAATCTCCAGATTGGGGTATTCTTTTCCGGGAAAGTCGGATGGAAAATTTCTTCCCGCTACATAAAACTTCAATTCAGGAAACTGGCTATTCACTTTAGGCCACACATAATCCAGGAACCATTCCACGCCTTCGCGGTTTGGGGCCCAGTCCATGCTACCGAGGTAACACAGGGTTGGCGGATCATCCATCTGTGCCATATCATCCAATGCAATTCCTACGGGGCAAGTGTGCAACGGCAGTTTGCAACCGAGTTCGACAAACCTCGCCGCATCAACAGTGGAAATCGGAATAAGCGCATCGCAGGAATTGAGGTTGTAGATTTCAAATTCCTTCATGCGCGAGGCAAGATTCTGGAGATACCACTTCTTGGCTCCGGGCTTGGCCATTTTTGAATTACGTTCCCAAATGAGATGTTCAATGTTATGAGCGCGCAACACAATTTTTGCATTCGAGTATTTGCGGATCGTGAGCAGGTATGGAAGCAGATACAATCCTTCCAGCTGCACGATATCAAATTCATTTTCCTTGAGAATACCAGAAAGCAATCGTTCAAAATCGGCAGAGACGAACCGCTGAATATTGTATGAATCGCCGCGAAACAAACTGGTGAGCGCATCCCACCAATTCACATCCGTATCGAGCAATACGGTATGAAAGTCGGCAAGCGCCTGATTTTCCTGCGGCATCTCATCGGGCGGAAAAAAATGCTTCTTCGTGTTGATGGCAGCCACGGTCACTTTGTGCCCCGCTTCGTAAAAACCCCGGGTGAGCTGATGAATGGCAATCACCTCACCATCACGCAGCGGGTACGGAAATTTTTTGCAGACCTGAAGAATTCTCACGGTTTGATTTGATCGCCGGCAAAGTTATGTGGTGCAGCCGCTTTCACAACTCACAAAGCATCACCCCAACGAATTCACGAGCCATTGAAAGATTTGGCGGGTAACACGAGTGGAATAAGTTCTATCGCCAAATTGCGATACCGGTTTGATTCCCCAACCCACATTGGTCAGGAATACTTCATCAGCAGAGGCCATTTCATAGGGAGTGATGGAACGTTCGCTGAATGGGAAATTATTTTCTGCCAGAATGTGAATCAGGTTTTTGCGCGTCACCCCGTCCACTCCGCCATCAGAAACCGGTGGTGAAAAAATCCTACCGTTTTCAATCCAGAACACGTTTGAAGAAATGGCATCGGCAATTTTTCCGGACGCATTCAGCAAGAAACAATCTCCGAGGTTGTTTTCACTTTTAAACATAGCCGCCATCACATACGGCAAGGCATTCATGGATTTAAAGAACGAAACGGTGGAAAAATTTTTCTGCACGTCAGGAAAGACACTTACTTTGCAGGTGGCTTCATTCCATTCGTATCCCTGTTCCATGGGAATAATCTCGATGAAATACTCCGATGCATGGGTTTGAGGTTCATACAAACCGCCTCCGCTTCTGAACACGCCGATCCTAATTCGTGCATTGCTGCCGGTTTCATTCGCCCGCGCCAATTCAGTAATCTGCCGGTGCAGAAATGCGGAGGTTAAAGAATCCGGTACCTCCATCTTCAATGCTTTCATGGCCCGAAACAAACGGCTCATGTGATCCTCAAAAAACAAAATCTCGCCGTTATGAATTCGCAGGCCTTCGAACAGGCCATCACCGTAGTTGACGGCCCGGTTGAGAGGGAAAACGGCAGAACCTTCTGGGAAAAATTTTCCGTTATAATTGATGATATTCATTCAACATTTCGCCACAGAGGCACGGGGCGCCGCGTTACTTAATTAAGGGATCATCAGTTCATCCCGTTCCTGGTCACTCATCCATGAGAGATAGTAGTCCTTGTCTTCAATGCCCAGGGCGTCCTCGGTAAGCATGAGGGGATGAAAGGTGTCAATCATCACGGCCAGCTCTCTTGTTTCCTTCGAACCAATGCTTTTCTCCACTGCGCCGGGATGCGGGCCATGCGGAATGCCGCCGGGATGCAGGGTGATCATGCCCTTGGTCACATGTTTACGGCTCATAAAATCGCCATCCACATAGTACAGCACTTCATCGCTGTCTACGTTGCTGTGATGATACGGAGCCGGAATGGCTTGCGGATGGTAATCGAACAAGCGCGGCACAAATGAGCACACTACGAAGTTACGCGCCTCAAACGTTTGATGAATCGGCGGTGGCATGTGAATGCGGCCGGTGATGGGTTCAAAGTTGTGAATGGAGAAACCCCACGGATAATTGTACCCGTCCCACCCCACTACGTCAAACGGATGATAGAGATAGTGGTATGGGTACATCATACCTTTCTTGCGGATATAGATCAGATAGTCGCCTTTCTCATCATAGGTCTCGAGTGATTGCGGCACCTTAATGTCCCGCTCATAAAAAGGTGAATGCTCCAGCAGTTGCCCCACATCATTCATATATCTTCTTGGGGGATTTATGGGAGCGGGCGACTCCAGAATCAGGAGCCGGTTGTTTTCATCATTAAAATGAAACTGGTAAATGGTGCCTCGCGGAATGATGAGGTAATCGCCGTACGCGAAATCAATATTACCGTACATCGTTTTCAGGGTTCCTGAACCCACATGAACGAATATCATTTCATCGCAATCGCCGTTCTTCAGAAAGTAGTTGGTCGTTGATTTCTTCGGTGCTGCCAATGAGATCTTAGCATCATCGTTCACCAAAACGTATTTCCTGCTCTTGAGAAAATCATCTTCAGGCAGGATATTGAATCCCTGGAAACTGCGATGGAGCATCTGCCTCGGCGCTGCCAGTTTCGGTTCTACGGAAAACGGTTGCTCCACATTCTTAATGATGGTGGGTGGATGATGCCGGTACATCAACGAATAGGTGTTTGAAAAACCTTCAGTGGAAAATAACTCTTCAGCATACAACTCACCGTTGGGCTTTCTGAATTGGATGTGGCGCTTGTGAGGGATTTGTCCGAGTTTATGATAGTATGGCATTGGGATCGTGGATTGTTACGACAAAATTAGTGATTGAAGAAGGAGAATTTATGATGACTGAAATCAGTCCGAATTCAATCCTCATCTCTTAATCTTCGCAGCTTCTTCTTTTCAGATTGTTTTCTTTTCGATTCCAGTCGCTTCTTTTTTTGCGCTTCCGAAATCCTCGTTGGAATTCGCTTCGCCTTCTTTTTCAGTGCGAGCGTAATCAGTTCATCAAAGCGGCTAATAACATTTTTCTTATTGGCATGCTGCGACCGTTCCGCCTGGCTCACAAGCATCAGCACTCCGGCGGCACTTATACGGTGCTTCAGTTTCGAAAGAATCATTGCCTTCTGCTCATCGACAAGGGCGCTGCAGTTGGGTATATCGAAGTAAAGCTCAACGGCTGACGATACTTTGTTTACGTGCTGCCCGCCTTTGCCACCGCTTCGCACGGCCTTGAAAGTCAGATAGGGATGAAGAACTACAGGATCAAACATGGATCAAAAACCGCTTGTAAAATTGCGACTTATAATCAGGTTTTGAATTACGGTGTCATGGTTTATCTTTGCGACCCCGTTAAAAATCAAAGGATCATGTACGCAATTGTAGATATCGCCGGACAACAGATTAAAGCCGAAGCAGGCAAGGAACTGTACGTTCATCGCCTGGAAGGAAATGTAGGCGACTCGGTTAAGTTTAACAGGGTGTTGCTTCAGGTGAATGAAGGCAAACTGGTAAAAAATGTGAAAGCGCCGGTGGTTTCAGCTACCATTGTTGAACATCTCAAAGGCGACAAAGTGATTATCTTCAAAAAGAAAAACCGGAAGGGTTACAAGGTGAAGCGCGGACACCGCCAGGCACTCACAAAAATCAAGGTGGACTCAATCGGTTAATCAGAAATACTCTTTATCCAACAACAACTAACTGAATCAACATGGCACATAAAAAAGGTGAAGGTTCATCAAAAAACGGACGCGAGTCGCATTCGAAACGACTCGGAGTGAAAATCTTCGGCGGTGAATTAGCACAGCCCGGCAACATCATCATTCGTCAGCGCGGCACACGGTACTATCCGGGAGTGGGAGTTGATATGGGAAAAGACCACACGCTTTTTGCCACAGCCAGTGGTATCGTTAAATTCCAGCGTAAGCGCGGTGACCGCAACTATGTAAGCATCGTGCCTGCAGAGATTACTCCCGTAAACTGATATTTTCAATCAAGGAAATTGAAGAGCCGCTCTCAACCGGGAGCGGCTTTATTATTCCGGGAAACCGGCAACCGCGTGAATAAAATTCTCCACTCCTTTGAAGCATACAGGTGAAAACAAACGCGCCACCCGCATAGTAAGATTGATCACTCACCGTGATTTCTTTCACGGGTACAATTCAATTGCAAATCAGAATCTGACTTCGAGCCGCACATTCACTCGTCGCCCGGTGAGATAGTTGGGAACGGCGTACACCACATTGTTAAGGTCTTTAATCCAGGTGTAGGAAATTTCATTGGACACATCGAGCAGGTTGAAAATTTCAAGACTGAGCCAGATCTTGTCGAAGCTGCTCCAGAATTTGCTCTGCTGAATGCGTGGGCGATTGCGGTCAACCAGCAAGGCGGAGAATCCGATATCAACACGCCGGTACGGCGAGAGACGCAAGGTATCCCGTGCGCGGATGTGATCGGGCGGACCGGTAGGTAATCCCGTTCCGAACAACAGATTCAGATGCACTTTGAAATTTTTATTTCCGGGAATGTAATCCTGGAAGAACATGGCAAAGTTCACCCGCTGATCAGTCGGGCGGGGAATGTATCCCGGATAAAACTTAGAACTGTCGAGTGAATATTCGGTGTGCTCTTCATTAGTAAAGACCGTATCCACCGTCCACAGGTAATCATCGGTGAGGTTTTCTTTAGTCTGAAGCAGCGAGAGCGAAATCCACGAAGGCGCATCTTCAACGAATTCACCATTCAGCCGGAAATCAATCCCTGTGGCATATCCTCTCGAATCATTTTCGGCAAAGTACCGGATGCGCACATTGTCGAGTTCATACGGGTTGAGATCATACATCTGCTTGTAATAGACCTCGGTGACAAATTTGAACGGGCGGTTCCACCAGCTAAAATTGTAATCAGCCCCCAGCACATAGTGAATGGATCGCTGCGCTTTCACATCGGTATGCACCTCTCCGTTCAAGTCGCGCAATTCACGGTAGAATGGCGGCTGATCGTATGCCCCTATAGCGCCGCGGAAAACAAAGTCATGCTCCCATTTGGGTTGAATGGCCGCCTGAACGCGCGGGCTGATGATAAATTGATTGTTCAAATCCCAATAACTGAAACGACTGCCAAAGGTGATCGTGAAATTGCGTTCGGCATCCAGCACCCACGAATCCTGCACATAGGCCTGATAGCGGTTGCTTGCGAAATCATGCTCTGTCCTGATGACATTCTGAAGATTGATCTGTTCAATGGAATACGGCAATGTGTAGCCCGCCGAATCAGTGCGGTACCACTCACTCAGCTCATCATGAATAATCTCGCGGTTGTAATCCGCCCCCCATTGGATAAAATGATTGGCCTTGAGGTAAGATCCTTTATGTGCGGCCTTGTAAATAGTGGCATTGAGAAAATCACGCGCCCAGTCGTGGTTAGTTCCCACGCCAAGAAAATAAAGTGTCTGCCCGAAATCTTCACTGCCGAAGCTGTTACCCACCTGCCCGAGGAAGTACTGCCCGATTACATCAATGGTCTCTTCTTCTTCATCCGCGTAAACAGAGGCGAGGAATTTCAGGTTTAGATTTTTCGCTGGCTTATAATTGAGTGAAAGTCCGCCCATGCCATTGTTGTACCGGTCCACTTCCTGCCCCTGAAAAAAGACATCAAGACGAAGGGTGGTTTGTATGGTTCCGAAAGTTGTTTCTCTTTCATTGGGAACGAACTGATAGGTGTTGCCGGAATAATTACCGATAGCTTCCAGAGTGAGCCTGGGAGAAATATCATATTGGAAATCGGCCTGCACATCGGTGAAGTTGGGGCGATAGTCCCCGGTTGTTTCGAGGGAGTTCAGCAGATATTGGTTCGTCTTGTAGCGCGCACCGAATAAATACCGGAACCGCTGGTTGGCCGCACTGCCTTCGAGCGCCACACTGGCGCCGAGCAGACTTGCTGAAACACTGCCTCCAAACACTTTGGGTTTCTTATAGCTGATATCTAGCACGCTCGACATTTTGTCGCCGTAAATGGTTTGAAATCCCCCGGCAGAAAACGATAGTGAACCCGTAAGATCCGGGTTGACAAAACTCAAGCCCTCCTGCTGGGATGAACTGATGAGAAACGGGCGAAAGATTTCAAAGTCGTTTACATAAACAAGATTCTCATCGTAGTTGCCGCCGCGCACCGAATATTGCGAGGAAAGTTCATTATTGGATTGTGCACCAAAAAACTTCAGGGTTGCCTCCACTCCGCCGCTCGCTGAAGGCAGGGCTTCAAAGAGCTTGGGATCAATTTTGGACATGCCCGGCTGATCACGCAAATCGCGGTCTTCGATGGTGACACTGTCAATCACATACGGCTTGGCGATCATCACCACGTACAGCGGGTAACGCTGCCCGGCAGTGAGTTTCACCTTCCGGCTGAATTCCTCGTACCCGATTCGGGTAAATGTCAGGGTCACGTCTTTGTCTGCCGGAATCTCAAAATCAAATTCGCCATTCTTATCCGTCACCACCCCTTTGGCTCCCGGCGTAATCTTGATGGAAGCTGAAGGCATCGCATTGCCCGCTTCATCGCGCACGTTACCATATACGGTAGCGGTTTGAGCGAATACTTTTTCACCAAGCACCATCAGTAAAAGGAGTAAGAGAAAATGACGCATGAAACAGAACATAATCCTCAGGCCACCACCGGATTCTTCTTTACTGATTTCAATAACGAAATGGTTTCAGCCGGATTTTGTGAAGAGAAAACGGTATTGCCGGCAACGAGAATGTCAGCTCCGGCTTCCACCAATGCTGCTGCGTTGTGCAGATCCACACCGCCGTCAATTTCAATTTTAGCTGTTGAGTTTTTAGCCAGGATCAGGTTCTTGCAATCCCTGATTTTACCATATGTGTTCTCGATGAACTTTTGACCGCCGTAGCCGGGGTTCACGCTCATCAGCAGCACTACATCTACATCGGCCACAATATTTTCAATGAGTGAAACCGATGCATGCGGATTGAGCACCACGCCGGGGCTCATTCCTTTTTGCCTGATGGCCGTAAGGGTTCGATGCAGATGCGGCGATGCTTCCAGATGAACTGAAAGAACAGCCGCGCCGGCTTTGGCAAACTCGTCAATATATTTCTCGGGCTCCAGGATCATCAGGTGAACATCCAGCGGCTTTTTGGCCACTTTCTTCACCGCATGCAGCACCGGAAACCCGAAGGAAATATTCGGAACGAATCTACCGTCCATAATGTCGCAGTGAATCCAGTCGGCTTCACTGCGGTTGATCATTTCAATGTCGCGGGCAAGATTTCCAAAATCCGCTGACAGAATAGACGGGGCAATCATCGGCATGCAGCGAAGATAACGGGATTGAGATGATCGGACAATTCAGAGAATGAACATGTTTTCGATCAGAAAGCAACCGTTTCGCTTTTCCACTTCTACCGGTTAACCTCACCAAAAGTTAAGCGAAATCAATCACATTTCAGACTGAGGATTGTCACCCATTCACAACGGCTGCATCATTTCATATTACGCCTGCCGTTACCACCTTGCATAGTGCCGGGCAACTGTATAAATCGTGCAGCCATGAAAACACATCTTTCCGCCGTACTAGTAATCCTACTCATCTTGTCTGTACCTGCGCCATCATCACTCACAGCTCAAGTAACTGGCGGGGCTGTGAAAAACCGGGAAGGCACAGCATCAGTGACAGCGGTTAACGGTTTCTACAGGCAAGGACAGGTTTTTCTAACCTGGAACAACTTAAGCAATTCCAACACACTTTATAAAGTGTATCGTGCTCAGGCGCCAATTCTGCATGGAGCGCAATTGAATCAGGCCGAATATCTCGGTCACACCTGGCAGTATAGCGCGAAAGACATTGATCTCTCTATTCATTACGGAACTGACCACTACCTCAAGATTGATTCAGGAGGAATTCCCTTGCCGGCATCCTGTGGACTGTTTGTAGCCACCACGCTTGCGAACGGCAGCTATTACTATGCCGTCACTACGCTTCTCAATGAATCAGAAGACACCACGATTGTAGTCGGTCTCAATTCCACCGCCAGTCCAATTCAGGAAACGGTCATGCATCCTCATCCGGTTTTTCAGCAGAACATTGCCATTCATGGAAAGACCATTGAACTCTACACAAACTTCTACAGCTTTAAAACGGAAATATCAAAGCCGCCGATATTACCTGCCGGCTTCATTGCTTCAGATTTTCTTCTGTTCCGGAATAACAACACCGGAAACCAGCCGCTGGTGATGCAAATGCATGGTGGCGGATCGGATTTTTTCAGCAACATAGATGCTGTGTCATCGAATGAAATGAATCTGAACATTGAATCTAATTTTCCGGCGGGTGACGGCTTCACGTGGGGCGCCAATTCAAACTTTGACATCTATCATGAAAATGAAACGGTACCTGTGTCGGGTGTGAATTACAACTTTCTCCAGCAGATATATCTGAGATCCGTTGACTGGGCCATGCAACATCTCGACATTGATTCAAACCGCATTTATCTCACAGGTACTTCCGCCGGCGCTTGCGGCGCGTATATGCTGGCTATTACTTACCCCGAAAAGTTTGCCGCTGTTCAACTTGGAGTTCCCTGTTACAATATCGGATTTCAGAATGATTCGGTACCCTACTCTTCATTCAATCCGGGAATGGCCTCGCGGGAAAAAGCAGATCATCTTATTGGAGCAGTGAGCGCCAACCTTCCCTCTAACCTTGGCTATCCAACGTTTGATGTGGTGAATGGCGGATGGAGAGTGCATGAATCGAAGAAGAAAGATTTCCCGTTCATCTACGCCATGAACGGAAAAAATGACATCATGGTGGGATGGACGGAGAAAACCGCCTACTATGACTCAGTGAATGCTAACGCAACCGGCGGTTATTATTTCTGGGATGGCCGAACACACGGCGGAAGCGGCGCGTTTTGGGGAGATCACTATTTTGATTTATTGAGGTTCAGAAGAAACAGCTCCTACCCTGCTTTCACCAATTGCAGTTTGAATGAAGACTACGGAAACGGAGCCCCGACAAGCGGAGCAGCCTTTGGAACAGTGAACGGAGCGCTGAACTGGTTCGATCCTATCATTGACAGTATTTCCAAATGGAAGGTGAGTTTCTTTATACGCGATCTAGCTTCTGCGAGAGACGGCCTGGTGGTTTACGCTGACTCAGCAACCGTTGATGTTACGCCCCGGAGAGTTCAGCAGTTTCATGTTCCTCCGAATGCGATGCTACACTGGAGTGTCACGCATCATGAATCGGTGATTCAAGAAGACTCATTCTTTTTTGAAGGGGGACTCATAACCGTTTATGGTGTCAAGGCCTTTAAAGACACTGCAGACTTTCAAATGTGGTATGCAGCATCGGACAGTTTCAATACCGATGCTGACGGCGATCACTATACAACTGCACAGGGCGACTGCAATGATCACAATGCCGCCGTTCATCCGGGCGCCACGGATGTATGCAACGGCGTTGACGACAACTGCGACGGAACGATGGATGAAAATGCAATCGTGGCCACGGTCACTCCCGCAGGCAGCATTTCTGTTTGTAACGGAACAGCGGTCACACTTACAGCCAATGACGGATCGGGAATCGAATATCAATGGCTGAAAAACGGAACACCGATTCCCGGTGAAACGAAACTAACGTTCAATCCAACACAGTCGGCATCCTATTCCGTAAGCGAAAGCAATTCGTTCATGTGCAGCTCCGTATCACCTGCTACGGTTGTTACCTTCCTGAATCTGCCCGTTGCCACTGTCACGCCACTAGGTGATCTTGACATTTGCGCAGCCGGTTTCGTTGACTTACAGGCGAGCACCGGCAGCAAATTGAGCTACCAGTGGAAGAAAGGAAGCAACAACATTGCCGGCGCCACAAATCAGATTTATACGGCAATGAAAACCGGCACATATAAAGTGACAGTCACCAATAAGAATGGTTGCAGTAAAACTTCGGCCGGTGTGAAGGTGACAAAGTCATGCAAGGGTGAAATCTCAGATTCGATTGCTATGGCGGCTGCAATTTTCCTTTATCCCAACCCAACGAATGGCAACTTCATGCTAGAGTTGCACACAGGCAATGCCGTTTCATCTGAGATGATCATTGAGATTTCAGATCTGAACGGAAAGACGGTCTATTCAGAACTGGTCCCCGTTACCGTTGGATTCCTGAAGCAGGAATTAGAGTTGAATCTTGCAGATGGCTTCTACCTCGTTCGTGGTATTCAAAACAACCAGATCATTCAGAAAAAACTTGTGATCAATCACTGATAAAAGATTGCAATCAGAGAAATCAGCAAACAGATTCGGGTATGTTAAACTTGATGGGCACCACATCAGGTTTCATGAATGCGATGGCGGATTAGTCCGCCGGTTAAAAATCCTTCCCGAAATATTCTTCCAGCACCCACCGTACCGAGCGGTATGAGTTGTTCAGTTTGGTTTTCACCTGCTTCTTCGAATACCATCCTACTTCCGTGATGCCTTCATCGGCCTGCGGAATGAGTTCATGGCGGTCGCTGCTTTTCATTTTGAACCAGTGTGTCTTCTTTATCGTGCGCACGCCTCCCAGCCAGTAGGTGTGATAGGTGCAATCCTGATGTCCTTCATGAAACAGAATGCGCCGGCCCACTTTTACTTCGATGATACCGGTCTCTTCTTTCACTTCCCGCTCGGCCGCTTCGCGATCAGTTTCACCGGGGTCAATTTTTCCCTTGGGCAGGTCCCATTTGCCGCGGCGGAACATCATAAGTACTTTTTGATCCTCGCTTAATACCACACCGCCGGCTGCTTCCAGAATGCGGTAATATGAAAGATACTTAGTTGCCAGTTTTTTGGATTTCATTCCGGTTATCAAAAAACCCTGTGCACCATAAGTGTGCTCTGCCTGCTCAATCACTGACTTCACATCATCCCCCTTCTTTAACTGAAATACCTGCAGCGGCACCCTGCTTTTTTTAAAGCGGCGGATCACCTTCTCTGATTTCTTCTTACCGGCAATGATCACTTCATTATCGCCAACGTATATCCTGAGCATTCATCCAACTTGTGCGGCAAATATGCGAAATGTGATTCGCTATCTTTGACCGCACATAATTGATAATGATTTTTTCAAACGACACCGCAGAGAAAATGGCGGCACTGCTGCTTCAGGTGAAAGCCGTTAAGCTGAGTCCTGCGCAACCGTTCACCTGGTCGGGCGGCTGGAAATCGCCGATCTATTGCGACAACCGCATTACGCTTTCATTCCCCGAAATACGCAGCTACATCAAAGAACAATTTGCGAACATCATTCGCGAAAAATTCACCATAACGGAGGTTATTGCCGGCGTGGCCACTGCGGGCATAGCGCATGGAGCGATACTGGCAGAACATGTGGAGACTCCTTTCTGTTACGTGCGCTCTTCTTCCAAAGGTCACGGACTGGGCAACCGCATTGAAGGCCTGGTGCTGCCCGATCAGAAAGTGCTGGTGGTGGAAGACCTGATTTCATCCGGGGGAAGTTCATTAAGTGTGGTGGATGCTTTGCGTGAGGCCAAGGCAGATGTGATAGGCCTTGTCGCCATTTTCACTTACGGATTTCCCGTGGCAGAAGAGAAATTCCTGGAAGCCGGCGTTCCGTTTTACACGCTCACAGATTATGAAACCTTGTTACCGCAGGCCGTGAAGCAGGGCGTGATTCAGTCGGCACAAATGGAAACGCTGCAACAGTGGCGCCGCTCACCGGAAACCTGGAATGCATGATCTACCTCATTCCCATTCTCAATGCCTGTTTCGGCTGGCTGATCATTTCCCTTCTCTTTTACTTTCTTTTTCATCCGCGCAAGAGGAAAAATCTTTTCATCATTGAGTTGCAGGGGTTCATCCCGAAGAATCTTTCGCAGTGGGGAAAACAACTCGGAAAATACGCGGCGGAAAATCTGGTGAACATTCCGCAGATGAAAGAGAGCCTGCTCAAAGGTGAGCGGCTGGAGCAGATCAATAACATGCTGGAAAAAAAAGTGGATGACTTTCTCCGCAACAAACTCAAAGAAAAAATTCCGGTGTTCTCCATGTTCATCACCGAAGGCATGATCTCGAAAATGAAAGAAGTGCTGATGGCAGAATTGGAAAAGATGGTACCGGCAGCCATTGATCAGATTGCAGCAGGGGTGGAACAGGAATTCAACGTAGAGCAGTTAATCGGAGAAAAGGTGAACACCATTCGTGCTGAACAGATTGAAACAGTTTTTTACAAGGAAGCAGGAAAAGGCATTATCCTGCTCAAACTCATAGTAGCAATTCTGGGCTTTGCTATCGGCTGGCTGGAGATTGTGTTGCTGAAGCTCTGATCACAAAACCATTTTATGCCGCTCCTCGAATCGAGCTTCAATCCGCCGTGGTACCTGCGCAACAAACACCTGCAAACCATTCTTCCCGCACTTTTTCGGACAGTGCCGGGAGTGCAATTCACCCGCGAACGCATTTATGGTATCGACAATGACTTCCTCGACCTTGATTGGATTCATCACACATCAAACAAAGTCGCACTGCTTGTTCACGGACTGGAAGCCTCAACAAATTCGGCTTACATCAGAGGCATGGCCCGCGCACTGCACAAAGACGGTTGGAACGTTGCTGCCTTGAATCTGCGCGGCGTTACGCACCAGCATCATGAGTTGAAAAGAACTTATCACAGCGGTGCTACGGATGACATTCAAATGGTGGTACATCACATTTTCACAAACTACACATTTTCGGAAATGGCGCTGGTGGGTTTCAGTCTGGGAGGAAATCTTGTGATCAAATACGCCGGCGAGCGCGGCAATGAGATTGACATCAGAATAAAAAAAGCAGTGGCTGTTTCCGTTCCCTGCGATCTCAAATCCACCGCATATCACCTCGATTCACCTGCAAGAAGCATCTATGGAAAGAGATTTCTGCGCTCGCTGAAGAAAAAGTTGTACGGCATCCGCGGGCGGCTTCCGTTTTCACTTACCGGGGATGACATTCAAAACATCACAACCCTTGTTCAATACGATGACCATTTTACAGCGCCGATGTATGGTTTCAGAAATGCCGAAGACTATTACGAAAAGTGCAGTTCGAAACAATTCATTTCGCAGGTGAAAATTCCGATGCTCATACTTACTGCGAAGGATGATCCCTTTTTCACAACCGCCTCCATACCCGTTGATGAGTGCATGGCGCTGCAGCACGTGTGGCTCGAAACGCCGCAGCATGGCGGACATGTGGGTTTTATGATGAATCATCCCTGGGGAAAATATTACTCGGAGCAGCGCACGATTGATTTTTTAAACGGCCAGAACACCGCCAAAGGGTAAACGTGATATTTTTGCCATCCCTGAATGATTTCGGGTTGTTAGCTCAGTTGGTTTAGAGCGCTGTCTTCACACGGCAGAGGTCACAGGTTCAAATCCTGTACAACCCACCACGGGACGTTAGCTCAGTTGGTTTAGAGCAATATCTTGACAGGGTAGAGGTCACTGGTTCGACTCCAGTACGTCCCACTTTCTTCATTTAATCTCCTTCGTTTCTACTTATCCTCCAATACCGCTTCTATTCATTAATCTGCCGGATAAAATCCATATGGTTAACAGTTTTTTCCATTGCCGGCGTATCACCGCAAATAAATGCCATGGGTAACATTTCAATTTCCGGATCGTAAAAATTTTCTGCGCTACACTTTATGCAGAAAATGATTTGTATTCGTGGAAAGTACCCGTAGTCAGCTTTCGGCTCTGCAGTAAATCGGAAAATTGTAACTGAAGATTACCCCCATACACAATGTTCCAGCATTTTATTTTCAATGGCCTGATTTGTATCAGAAGAACCAGCCGGTGTTTATCCCTAATTTCGAAAACAGAGTTGAATCAAATGTGGCGCAGAATTGCCATACTTGCCGGGCTCCTTCCTTTACTATTCGTCGCTTCAAATCCAATCAAAGCAGCGAGTTTCCACATCATTATCAACAACCACTTTGATGGAGAAAATCCTTCCACCTGGTTCATCGATCAGGATGGAGACGGCTACGGGAATCCATCCATCAGTGTGACGGATTCCATAATGCCTACGGGTTTTGTTTCAGAAAATACCGACTGCAACGATTCTGATGCTACCATACACCCCATGGCACAGGAAATCTGCAACAGCATCGATGATGACTGCTCAGGCATTGCAGACGACCATCCGGTGGTACAGCCGATAAATCCGGCATGGCAGTCCGCTCTGGGAGGCAGCAGGGATGATGAGGGCCGTTCGGTAATCGCATGCCGCAACGGAGGTTACCTGATTGCGGGCTGCTCCAATTCTACCGACGGCAATCTCACGGCATGGTATGGGAATAATGATGCCTGGCTTATGCGACTTGATGATAACGGAGCCCTGCTATGGCAACAATCTTATGGTAACACCGGAGATGACTACGCAAACATCGTAATGCAAACGCGTGACAACGGCTTTCTGTTTGCAGGTCCCAGTAACTCATCCCTGAATCAAAATGAGGGTAGCCATGGCTCCCAGGATTTTTGGATCGTTAAAATTGACAGCAGTGGAGTTATTCAATGGCAGAAGTTCTTTGGCGGTACCATGGCCGATGTTCCATTGGCAATGGATGTAACCCCGGATGGCGGGTACGTATTTGCAGGCACCACTTATTCCAATGACGGAAACGCAACAGGTAATCATGGCGGCGGCGACTACTGGGTCATTAAGATAGATTCCGGTGGAACCCTTCAATGGCAGAAAACACTTGGCGGCAGTGCCTACGACTTTGCTCATGCTGTGGTGGCAACCAGGGATTCATCATATCTGGTCGCAGGATATGCCCGCTCATCAAACGGAGATGTAGCACTTAACAACGGACAGGAAGACTTGTGGATATTGAAGCTGGACCGAAACGGTAGCCTGCTTTGGCAGAAATCATATGGGGGAACCGGAGGCGATGGTGCAACGGCTGCGCGCCAAACAGCGGATGGTGGCTACTTGCTTACCGGCACTACGCATTCATACAACATTGATGTGGTGGGAAGCCATGGCGGGCATGAAATCTGGCTGGTGAAAATTGATGGCTCCGGAAACATGCAATGGTCAAAATGTTTTGGCGGAACCTCTCACGATGATGCAGCCGACCTTAAAATTTGTAACGATGGCGGCGCCATACTGGCCGGCATTACCACTTCAGTAAATGGCGATGTAACGGAAAACAACGGAATTTCTGATTACTGGCTGGTTAAGGTTAATGAAAGCGGAAGCATGGAATGGCAGACATCGCTGGGCGGATCAGCAGAGGAGGTTTCATCCTCGGTGGATCAGGATCAAGACGGAAATTTTATTGTGACCGGTTATACTCTGTCAAACAATGGTGATGTATCCGGCAATCACGGAAGCATGGATGCGTGGATCCTAAAGGTGATTGCACCGCAATTCGGTACTTATTACCTCGATGCGGATGGTGATTCTTTCGGTTCTCCGGAATCCTCAGTACTCGCATGTTCTGCCCCCGCCGGATTTGTTCACAACCAGGATGACTGTAATGATAGTGACCCCCATGTATTTCCCGGGCAAACTGAAGTGTGCAACGGGATTGATGATGATTGCGATTCATACGCTGATGAAAACAGCATGATTGCTTCGATCACGCCGCTGGCAACGGTGACCATCTGCAGCGCTTCCAACCTCAATCTGGTGTGCGCGAATGCTGGAGAAGGATACACCTATCAGTGGACCAAATACGGAGTGGATCTGCCCGGCGAAACCAACTCCACCATGCAGGTGAATACAGCGGGGATGTTTGCCGTAAGAGTGAATCAAAACGGATGTTCCTCCACTTCCCCCGCCACCATCGTTAAGTTGACTGACCCAATTGCGCCGGTTTCACCATCAGGCACTGTAACTACCTGCAACGGTAAAAAAATCAACTTCAACACCAGTGAATTTCCGGGAATGGCTTTTCAATGGTACTCAGGAACAAAATCAATCCCCGGTGCCACTCAAAACAATTACTCCACTACAGCACAGGGAAACTATTTCATTACAGTTACAGATATCACGGGCTGCTCATTTACCTCAGCCACTTCCACCCTGGTATCCTATGCAGCGCCAAACGCAACAATTACCGTTAGCGGATCGACCAATATCTGCAACACGGGCTCGGTTACTTTCACGGTTCCTTCAGCAACCGGAAATCAGTACCAATGGTATAAAGACAACGCAGCCATGTACGGCGCCACACTCAATACCTACACCGCAACACAGGCCGGCAGTTACAAGGCGCTTGTAACATCTGTGCAGGGTTGTACCAAATATTCACCATCGAAGAACGTAAAAAGCTGTCGTGAGGAAGGTGAAACAGTTACTCTTCCCAATTCAGCCATCGAAGCATTTCCAAATCCAACCACCGGTGAATTTTTTATCCGGATTCCTGATGGTTTTGAACCGGAGGACCATGCCAGTTTGATGTTGGTGAATTCGCTGGGGCAAGTGATTCAGTCGGAAATGGTATTGATCAACGAACCCGCCCGATGGTATCCATTGCAGTTTCCTGCCGGAACCATTCCCGGCATTTACTCAGTCTTCCTTTTCACCGAAAAGCAGAAGTCCACAACAAAAATTGTTGTCATTTATCCGTAACCCAATCAGGGAAAATACGTTTCAAGACTGAATGCGTGATCCTTCTCACTTTAATCATTGAGTCCATATTCTGGCTTACTCAGAGGATCCGGTGCATTACCTATTGTTATTATCCGCCTGATACACCATATCGAAACCAGTTTATCGGCGCTACTGATATCATATATCTATAACCATTTTGTTATGAAACTTTCTATCCTGCGCAGTTCCCGTGTTACCGGTTTGTCGCTTGGCCTTTCCTGCTTAATTATCTTCTTCGCATATCAGGCATCTGCCGGTGGATATTTTCATTCAACCCTGCAAACCAAGTGCAGTACCCAAGCGATGTCTGAGACTGATGGTGAACCCACATCCTGGTTTGCCGACAATGATCAGGACGGATACGGTGATCCTTCCAATGCGGTGATTGACACGATTGCCCCCGAAAATTATGTGGCTGATAATACTGATTGCAATGATCAGGACGGAAATGTGCACCCGGGCATTCAGGAAATTTGCAATGGCATGGATGACGATTGTAATGGCATACCCGACGATAACCTGCCATACGGCACTGCTGAAATTCTCTGGGATCATTTTTATGGAGGAACCTCCGATGATTATGGTCAGAGCATGGACTACACCCTTGACGGCAACGTGGTAATAGCCGGATATTCTCAATCTCAGGATGGCGACATCACCGGTAACCGCGGCAGTTACGATTTCTGGATTCTAAAAACAGATCCGGATGGAAACATGATCTGGCAACGCGCCTATGGCGGAACATCGCGTGAGTATGCCTATTTCATTCGGGCAACGAGCGACAGCGGTGCAATTGTAGCGGGCTACACCGAGTCCAATGACGGCGATGTAACAGGAAATCATGGCGGGCAGGATGCCTGGGTCGTCAAGCTCGATAAAGATGGAAACCTGCAGTGGCAGAAAACATATGGCGGAAGCAAATCGGATGTATGCTATGCCGTAATACCCACCATTGACGGAGGGTATGCATTAGCCGGATGCTCGTATTCCTCCGATGGTGATCTTACCCTCAATCACGGCTCCGGTGATTACTGGATTATCAAGATTAGCGGATCGGGAGATATTGAGTGGCAAAAATCTCTGGGCGGCAGTGCATACGACTTTGCTCATGCTATTGACCAAACGCCGGATGGCGGTTACTACCTTTCAGGTTATGCTCGATCGAATAACGGGGATGTGGCATCAAACTACGGACAGGAAGACATGTGGATTCTGAAACTCGATTCAGCGGGAAGCATGCTTTGGCAGAAGTCATATGGCGGCACCGGTGGAGAAGGCGCCACGTGGCTGCAAACCACGAACGACGGGGGATGCATCCTTACGGGAATCACCCACTCGACTAATGTGGATGTGGTGGGAAACAACGGCAAGCATGATATATGGGTAGTGAAAGTTGATGCCAACGGAATCCTTCAATGGGCGAAATGTTATGGAGGTTCTGATACAGAAGACGGGCATTACGTTTTGCAAACTTCCGATGGCGGCTACCTCGTGGCAGGTAAAAGTGATTCGTATGATGGCATGGTTACCGATCATCAGGGGTTTCATGATTACTGGGTGATTAAACTGAATGAAAGCGGAAGTTTGGTTTGGGAAAAATCACTCGGTGGGCGGTTACCCGATGAGCCATTTGCACTTTTGGAAGGTAATAACGGATCGTTCCTGGTTTTAGGTTACTCCACTCCGGATGACAACAATACCAACCAGCATACCGGCACCACTGATTTCTGGCTGGTAAAATGTTCCGCTCCTTCTCTCAACTACTATTATCAGGATCTTGATCAGGATGGATATGGCAACAGTGCGCAACAGTTATCCGCATGCAGCGCACCTGCGGGCTATGTAAGCAATTCGCTTGACTGCAATGATGGTGATCCGTTGATTAACCCGGCTTCATCGGAAGTATGCAACGGCATTGATGATGACTGTGATAACAGCATTGATGAAGGTTTCATTATCGCCAGCATTACACCGCTCGCTACCATTACTATCTGCAACACATCACAAATCACCTTTGAGAGTATGGCCGATTCAACATACGGCTATCAGTGGTTGATTAACGGAGTTGAAATTGAAGGTGCCACCGGTTCTTCTTATACAACTAATATCGCCGGATCCTATTCAGTGAAAGTGCATAAAGACGGCTGCGAGTCCGTCTCTCCGGAAACCGTTCTGAAGGTCACCGATCAGGCAGAAGTCATAACACCCGGCGGCACCATCAAGGTGTGCCCTAAAACACCGGTCGTGATGACCATTGAAGAGAATCCCGGCATAATGTATCAATGGTACAAGTCATCGGTAGCCGTGCCGGGTGCTACCGGATTTCTATTCCAGTCAAACGGCCCCGGCGATTTCTATGTGACAGAAACCGATATCATGGGATGCAGCTTCAATACCTCTCACACGATCATCAAAAATTTTACTTCTCCAAAAACCCAGGTTACTGTACAGGGAAGTCTTAACATTTGTCAAACCGGATCGGCAACACTGGTGGCCTATGCAAAAACGGGCTATACATTTCAATGGTATTACGGCAGCACACCCATCGCCGGCGCCACGCAATCAACATATGTAGCTGACTCTGCCGGCGCCTATAAGTACCTTGTCACAACTACCGATGGCTGCACTTCATTTTCCAAATCAATAACGGTAAGTGATTGTAAAAGCGAAAATACCGGAGACATGGCTGAAGCGGCAACCATATCAGTCTTCCCGAATCCTGCAGAAAATAATTTTTCCATCCTGCTCGATGCCGCCGCCGATTTGCCTGATGAAATGGAATTGCGGATTTTCAATCTGATCGGTCAGTGCATTTACACGGAGCCGTTAACTCTTGACGGATATCAATCCGTCATTCCGGTTAATCCGCAAACTCCCCTCCCACCGGGTCAATACCTGATTACACTTTGTAGTAGTGAACTCAAACTCACTGCCCCACTGTCCGTTTCAAAGTAACGGTCAATTTCGCAGCAAGTGTGATTAGCAAATTGCATGTGATCCCTTGTTACTGCATTAGTACCACAGCTATTTCTCGGGCGATGGAACAATTTCATTTACCATGTTTCCGAAAATGATGAATACCCTGTCCGTTTGAGCTGGCTGAATGATGGCCTTCCCGGTAAAATTGCCGAAAGCCGGAAGCAATGAAAACTTCTTCGTGAACCAAAAACAGGGAAACACACCCGACTGCCGCCCTTTGCCGCTCATCACCACGGCGGGATGCAGATGACCGGCCATATTGTGCAGATTTCCCGCAGTAATTCCTGTTGACTCATGTGAAAAGAAAAAAGGCGGTTCTGTAAGTGAATCACAAACCTGATCAAGTCCATGATCTTTCATCACTGTATCTTCATGCACATCATGATTGCCTCTGACCAGCGTGATGGAAACGGAGCCGTGCTTTTTTCTCCATTGCTCAAATGATTTCCATTCACTGTTTTGCCTGCTGTGAAAAAGATCACCGAGGATGCAAAGCGATTCCGGTTTCAGTTTTTCAATAAGGAGCGATAAGCGCTCCAAATCATTTTCATGAATGGATGAAGGAATGGGAATGCCCGCTTTTCTGAAATGGCCGCTCTTGGCCAGATGCAGATCAGAAAGCAGCAATGTTTTTTTCCGGTTCCAGTAAATGGCCTTCTCCGGGAGCAGTGTAAGCTCCTCTCCTTTCACAATGATGCTGGCACCCTGTTGAATCACGCATGCAATTTCAGTATTTCATATCATGAATTTAACGGGCTATGAGAAGTTACGTCATTTTTTGGCACCATGGAAGTCAATCGCCGTGACATGAATCAAGAAACTCTCTGATCGTTATCAGAAACACGCCCGTGCACGTCGGGTAGCTTTACATTGATAAAATCTCTACCCATGAAAGCTGTATCGAATTGTTCAGCACTGAAGATCGCTTTCTTGATTTTCACTTCCTTCCTTTTTTTCAACTATCCCTCCTCCGGTCAAAGCATTTATGTAGCAGCAGGTGCTTCGGGTACCGGCAGCATCACTGATCCCGCCGGGCTACAAGATGCACTTGACATGGCGCGCACTAACGGACAAGATGATGTCCTGTATCTGCAATCAGGATATTATGATGCATCGGCATCTTCATTCACGTACGACACAACAGGAAATGACAACCATTCTGTCATGGTTTCAGGCGGATGGAACAGCACGTACGTTATGCAAACGATGGATTATTCCTCCCTTCTCGACGGCGGCGGGTTGAATCAGGTTTTCTACATCGGGGCGAACAAACCCGGTCTTGATTTCAATTTCACCCTGGATAACCTGACCATTCAAAATGGTTATACCAGCAACAAAGCAGGCGCGGGACTCCATGCCTATACGGGAAGCACCACTAACAACGATGTGGGGAATGTGAACCTGTTCATTGACCAATGTTATTTCAATAACAACTATGCTGACTACAACATGAGCGGCGGCGCCATTTACGCGAATGGCTACTTTGAAATCACCGCCAGTAAGTTTTACACCAACGTTGCTTACAATGGCGGTGCCATCGTTAGCACAACAAAACCTGATGGAGACTATTCATTGTCACCGCTGATTGAGAACTGCTACTTTGAAGACAACATGAACTACGGAAACCAAGGGAGTACCATCTGGCATAACGTGGCACTGCGCATTTTCAATTCCACCATAAAAGGCAGAAGTGACGGCGTGAGCAGTTCAGGCAACGGAAGTGCCATCTGGGGCAATGCCGGAAGTTTCACCATCGCGCACAACTGCATTTTCACCCGTATCCGCATTGAATACTGGGGTTGCAGCATACAGGCCTTCGACGGTGGAATGGAGATTGTTAATTGTGTGTTTGAGGATAACCAGGTGCTCACGAACGGATTTGGCGCCGTTGCCTATTATCATAACAACGGAGCAACCGATCGCAAGATCATCATCACCAATTGCACCTTCATCCGCAACTACTCATATATCGATTATTCCGGCGCCATCCACATGAGACTGAACGGAAATGACAGTTGCATAGTCACAAATTGCATTTTCGCAGACGACGGCTCTTATCCCGTTACGAGTGAATACGGATATTCATTCGCCGGCATGAGCTATTCACTCCTGCAGGGAGGATTTGACTACATCGGATTCTTCGACGGGGGAAACAATCTGCTTGATGTAGATCCGCTGTTTGTGAATACAAGTGATGATTACCATCTCACTTCCACATCTCCCTGCATCAATGCCGGTGACAATCATGCACCATCGATTCTGTCTACCGATCTCGAAGGCACTGTTCGCACACTCGGCAGCGCTGTTGACATGGGCCCTTATGAATTTGATCAGGCGCCTGTATCTGTTTTGTTGAACACGTACAGCGTGAATGAAAATGTACCGGTTGGATCGCTGGTCGCATTACTCAGTGCAGATGATCCTGATGCCGGAGACATTCACACATTTGAATTGACTAATGGCGACGGAACAAATGATGCTGACAACTCAAGCTTCAGCATCAGCAATGATTCGTTGTTCATCCTGCAGTCACCCAACTTCGAACAGCAATCAGCGTTTCACATTTTCCTGCGAGTGATGGACAGCGACGGAAAAGACACGACCACAGCCGTCGTCATTGCAGTGATTGATATCAACGAAGCGCCTGTTGTTTCAAATCCCATTCCTGATCAGCAGGCAACAGAAGGGTTTTTCTTCAATTTCACTTTCGCTGACAATACATTCGCTGATGAGGACGCAGGCGATGTGCTGAATTACCAGGCAAAACTTTCCAATGGAAATCAATTACCCGAATGGCTGAGCTTTGATGGTAACACCCGCAGCTTCAGCGGAACGCCTGATGACACCGGAACACTGCAGATTACCGTTACGGCAAAAGATGCGATGTCGCTGAGTACAATTGATCAGTTCGCATTAGTCGTTATTCCGCAATCGGGCATTGATAACCCGGCCATGAGTGCGCTTGCCGTCTTTCCGAATCCTGCTTCAGGCATTAGTTTGTACATCCGGACTGATAACTCATTCACCCATGATTGCAGCATCAGGATTTATGACCTGGAGGGCAGTGTGTTGCTGAAAAATGAAAGGATGCCTTCCTCACATGTTATTGATATCAGCGGTCTGTCATCAGGAACCTACCTGCTCGTTATTGATAACGGAGGAATGTTGTACCGTGCAAAATTCAAAGTAGTTAGATGAGTAGAAAAACAGAGAATTGATTTTTGTTTCAGATAGAACCCTGCAGCGTTTCCTGCAGGGTTCTGTTTTATTCAGACATCGGGTGATGGCATCTTTTCAAATATTTCGTTTTCACTTCGCAAAACTCACCTGCATCTTCTTCACCCGCTCTTCCAGTTTTTCACTCGAAAGTTTTTCGCGCATGCGGTCCACCATAATAGGGAAAGCAAACGGCGTGGGTTTATCCGGATATTTCATCACCACTTTTTGCGATTGAATACGCATGAGCGCCCGGCGCAGACGGTATTCTTCCAACTGAAAATCCAAAACTTCCTGATACGCTTGCCTCAGCAACAAATTTTTCGGATCGTATTCCGAAAAAACTTTGAAGAGCAATTCCACTGATGACTGAAGATGGCGCTCCCGCTGCTGCTGCCCGGGAAAGCCGGGAAAAATCAATCCTGCGATCCGTGAAATCTCCCTGAATTTTTTCCTCGCCATTTCCGTGGCATTCACGCTCAGGTAAATATCATCAAGCAACTGGTGTGTGGTAAACAAATCATGCTGTAACGCCTCCTCCACCGGAATATCCTGATCACTGAGCAACTCAAAACCATAATCGTTCATTGCAATGGAAAACGTCATCGGCTTCAGCATGGCGATGCGGTGCGCAAACAGCGCTGCCATGCCTTCATGCACCAACCGCCCTTCGAACGGATAGAAATAGCAATGACAACCTTCTGTGGTTTCTAACTTTTCAATGAGAAATTCATCGAGCGCCGGCAAAGCGGAACGTTCTTTCTGCAAATCGAAAAGCGGGTGCAGCGCCTTCACTTCTTCTTCCGCTTCTTTGCCGCTTCCCGCTTCGGCAATCTTCTTTCGTATCATGGCTGAAAGCTGTGAAGAGAGTGGCATGCGTCCGCCCAGCCACGACGGGATTACGCCTTTCTTATTCCTCACCCGTTTCACATAAGCCACATCGCCTTTCACCATCACGAGTTGCAGACTTCTTCCCGCAAACCAAAACACATCGCCGGGGTTCATGCGAGAAATGAAATACTCTTCAATGGTGCCGATTCGTCCGCCGCTCATGTAGCGCACGATCATGCTCGACTCGCTCACGATGGTGCCGATGGTGAGGCGGTGCCGCAGGGCGATTCTTTTATCATTCACTTTGAAAATTCCGTCGGCTTCATCCACCTTCGAGTATTCCTGATACTGCTCGAGTGCGCTGCCGCCGGTAGTGATAAACTGAAGGCACCATTCAAATTCCTCTTCGCTCAAGTCCTGAAATGCAAACGTTGATTTCACTTCCGGAAAAATTTCTTCCTGCCGGAATCCATCGCCGACTGCCAGCGTCACGAGATACTGAACCAGCAAATCAATCGGGTTCATGATCGGAAGCCGGTCTTCGAGGATCATTTTTTCCGTTGCTTCTTTGAGTGCCGCGCCTTCCACCAGTTCGAGCGAGTGTGTGGGTACAAACCAGATGTTGCTCTCCGCATCGGGCTGATGGCCGCTGCGGCCGGCACGCTGAAGAAAACGTGCAACACCTTTCGGACTTCCCACCTGAATCACGAGATCAACGGGAGTGAAATCCACGCCGAGGTCGAGCGATGAGGTGCAGATCACCAGTTTCAGTTTCTCATTGTGCAGCGCATTCTCCACCCACGTTCGCACTTCTTTGGAAAGCGATCCGTGATGAATGGCAACCAATCCGGATAGCTGCGGCGCCACCTCCATCAGTTTTTGATACCAGATTTCCGCCTGCCCGCGTGTGTTGGTGAAAAGCAAAGTGGTCCGGCTCTTTTCCACGAGCGGAAGAATTTTCTGAATCAGTCTGATGCCGAGATGACCGGCCCAGGGGAATTGCTCGATCACATCGGGAATGACCGAGCGGATATTGATGCGCTTTTGATTCTCCGCCACTACCATCGTTTGTTTCCCTGAAAAATTTTTACCGAGCAGCACTTCCATGGATTGATCGAGGTTGCCGATGGTGGCGGAGATGCCCCAGATTTTTAAGCCGCCTTCGCTGCCTCCTAACCTCCTAAAGGAGGCACTGCTCTCGCTCGCCGTGCTCAGGTGCGTAAGCGGTTCTCCCTTTAGGGAGTCAGAGGGCTGCGAGAGCAACTTTTTCAAATTCTTTATCCTCGCCAGCGCCAACTCCACCAACACACCCCGCTTCGACCCGAACAACTCATGCCACTCATCTACAATCACCGCTTTCAGGTTTCCGAAAATTTTGTCCGCATTGCCGTAGGATAACAGGAGATGCAAACTCTCCGGAGTAGTGATGAGCGCTTCCGGTAATTTCTCGAGTTGCTTCTTCTTCTTTGCCGCAGAAACATCTCCCGTTCTCAGTTCCACTTTCCACGGCACACCAATTTCTTTGGCTGAAGATTGCATGGCATCGCGAATGTCCTTTGCAAGTGCACGTAGTGGAGTGATCCAAAGAACCTGCAATCCCTTCGGCTTCTTCTCTGTATTCAAATATTCCATCAATATCGGAAGCCAGAGCGCCATCGTTTTTCCGCTGCCGGTGGGAGCATTCAGCAAACCTGAATATCCATTGAGATATTTCTCCCACACTTCACGCTGAAACGGAAATGATTTCCATCCTTTATTCGTGAACCATGATTCGATTTGATCAATACTGCGCATGGTGGTTGCAATGCAAACAATGACAGAGATGCAATTTACATGCGGCGCTGTAACTCATGAAAGTTGAAAAGGACAATTATTGAGGGGGAAAAAATTATTTCATCACAACAAACTTCTCGCTTTTTATAAACTGTCTATCGATGAATAAGGAACAAAAATAAACTCCTTGCTGCCACAGCGAAACATCAAACGTTTCTGCATCATTGTAAGCATCAACAGCGCGATAAACGATTTCACTTCCAGTTAAATCGCTGATCACAAACTCCGCTTTCGAGTTTCTTTGAGCAATGTTATAAACAATATTGGTCTGGTTGAAAGCAGGATTAGGTGCAATGCGAAAATCATTCTGATCATTCACCTCGACCGTTAAATCTCCGGTGAAACATTCATTGGGGTTAAGGCAACCCATGCTGTCGAGCTTGACCAGCCATACATCCTGGCTGCTGGGACCATTCGTAGAACCGGTGATGATAAATCCCTTGTCTGCCGTTTGCTGAAAATCGGAGAAGTAATTGAACGTGCTGTTGCCGTATTTGTAGGTGTGCTCCCAGAGTTTGTTTCCGTTCTTGTCAACTTTTGCGATCCAGCCCAGGGGGGAAAAGTTGTATTCTTCATCCTCGAAGCCGACCAGCACAAACGAACTGTCCTCCACTTGTTTTACAATGTAAATGGCATGTGGATTGACTTTGTCATAAATAATCTCCCATAAAAAATTAAAGTTAGTATCCATCTTAGCAACATACCGTGGGTATTCATAGTTGCCTGGGGTGATCACGGTATCAAGGCATCCCCACATATAAAATTGCTGGTCAAGCGTGAGTTTCAAATTCCCGCCTCCGCAATAGAGCGCTCCGGTATTCCATTCTTTTTCTTTGAGAATGTTCCCTGCAGAATCAGTAATCAAAACCCAGGGAGCGTAATTGGTCAGAGTATATTTTCTTACACCTGAAGTAATTATCCTGTTTTCCGTCCACTCACTTACTTGAAGTCCGATATCTGCCTTCTCGCTGCCATACGACTTATGCCACAAATAATTGCCGCTAGAATCTACTTTCATAAGCAGTAGGTTTGACAAAGTTAAAGAATCAGGATAAGTAAACCCGGTCAGTGCAAAGCCATTATCAGATAGAAGCGTGGAATTGTAAGCCGCATCAAAATTACCGGTCTCGATGCTCTTGAAGAAAATTTGATTTCCTTCCGAATCGACCTTAAGAACCACTACGTCCTGATCAAGAGTATCGTATTCATTAACTCCACCTGCTAAAAAGTATTCACCATGTGAGAGCTGTTTCATCGTGTGGCTTAATCCCGGGTAGACATCATTGCCTGTCATAAAATAATTCTGAAATAGTTCAAAATTGCCCTGCGATGTAAATCGCCAATACAAGACACCTACATTGAAGAATTGGCTTTCACCGGAGGAAGCCACAGAAAAGGTGGAGTCATCATTTATACTGATTGACCAGCCGAATTCCGGCTCCCCCACATAATCGAAGGTGTTGTTAAATAGATTTTGGGCGTAGCAATTTACGGTGCTTAGCAAAATGAAAACTGCTCCGGCTAATGCCAGAGCAGTGTAAATCATTTTTCTCATTTTATGATCACGACTTTTTTATTCTCCAATAATTTATTATCTGATTTGAACTGCCAGATATATACGCCCTCGTGGTAAGATGAAAGATTAAATTCGATGGAAATTGTTTCAGCAGATACTTCTACCTTTTCAATCATTATACCAATAGAATTATAAATCGCTACAGAGGTCACCGGTAATTGACTATTGCTGAAATCAACTTGAATTATTTGATTTGCGGGATTCGGATACAAAACAATTCGTTGTCTCGAATTCTGATTCTCATCTTGTTTTTGACTGCTATTCTGGTCTACGTTTTCATCTTCCAATTGAGGTAAATCTTCGGGATAATCTTCATTGTAAACCCACTCCAGAATGTTTTGCGCCTGACGGCTGATAACTGAGCTATCTTCAGCGATCTCCCTTATTGCCTTTGCTTGTTCATCGTTCATCTCCTTCCATGACTTGCCATTTTCAAGCAAATCAATCTGAATCGCCATCAAGTCACAGTAATCCGAATCACTAAGATCAATCTGCGATATTTGTTTCAAAAGTTCGCGTGCTGATTCAAAATCTCCCGATAGCAGATAAAATGGGATGGCATCTTTCACCTTTTTAAAACTCATCAGCAATTCGATGGCTTCGGTTATTAATCCGCTATCAATGTAATATTGTACGGCGATAATCACATGTCGATCTAACTGAAATTGGATGTCTGCAATCTGTTGTGTAAGTACACTCATTGCAGAAACTCCCTCTTGAGCTTCTTCAAATGAGGCGTCTGAAGTGAGTTCAGGAATTTTTGATTCGAGGGTGGATCCAACATTGAAAGAGAGCGGTGAATTTGCAAGCAGAACCTGATTGAGATCATTTTCATCCATTGCCGGATTTCGGTTGATGACGGCATCAAGTACTTCATCGCTGAGGTAAGGGCTTGCTGCAAGCAAATCCGATTTCAACTCAGTTGAGGAAACGGAAGCATCACCGATTTCTGAAAGCAACTTCGCTGTGTTACCGCCATCAATTTGGGTTTTCTCCTCTATTATTTGATCATTCAGTGCACCAATGGCCGCGAAATTGCAATTCGGATCACAGCCGCCTCCGAAGTCTGATGGGCAGGCGTCGGCAAAATCGAACGGTGTCTGTACGGCACAATCCGTTTTTGAAATCTGCACAGTTTTATAAATGGGATTCCAAGGCGGATTGGTATTGTGATAATTGTAATTGAATGTGATGGCTACTACATCCTTGTACAAGTGGCAAGCTGAACTTGTACCGCAGCCGTTGAAAAACTGATTACCTGCCGGGCCCGTGAGTTCTTGCGGATCGCCTTGAGGAAAACACTGCCCTTGTTGCGCATTTATCCTTCCCACATTATCACCAATTGGCGGTCCTGAAGAGGTAAGAGTTATATCTCTGATGGTGGTGTTGAAAGTATTACACTTCATTTGCAAACCTGTGAGGCCATTATCGGCAGCGTTGCGTCGGTAGGCATTCAGTGAATTATCAGTGCTGTTGAAAGTATTCCGATACGCAAGATTATTTGCAGTCCCGGATTTATTGATAATGCCTCCATACAAGTAAGTAGATGCGTAATTGTCATTCACCGTATTTTCATCAATCGTGTAGCCGGTGCATGCATTGAAATAGAATCCATACGCGTTAGCAACATCAGGCAAATTGAAAATACTGCGTTGCAGATTCAGCAATGGTTGGGCGATTCCGGTAAAGCAAGTGCCGTGCAGATTGTTGGTGAAGGTTACCTGATCAACCAGGAGAATATCTTTCAATGCGGAAGAACTCGTAGCGCTGGCATCAATGGCATAGTTGAGATTGTTGAAGAATCCTGCATCATACGATCCCAAAACCTGAAAGGAAGCATCAACGGCTTTAATCCCTATCCCTTTTTTGTCGAGTGATAATCCGGCAATCGTATTTTCAATCAAGTCGCGATAGATAACAATGCCATGATTGTTTTCTATTCTGATGAATTCATTTGTGCCGTAGGGAAGCGCTGTTGCATCATCCAATTCTCCTGGCAAATATTGATTGCATTTCATGCTGGAATTATTGAAAAAGCTGGCGTTATCCTGCGAGATGGATAAGGTAAGCGGATAAGGGGGAAAATAGGCCACTCTTTTGCAATTGAGAAAACTGGCAGACCAGCTTTGCACAATTCCCCCCGTCATACTGTAAGAAGGAACGGGGCTTTTGCTGTAATCAGGCCCAGTACCGTTGAGGAGGTTTTGATAAACGAGCTGATCTGTTACAAGACCTTCACGCATATTCTCAATCGTGCAGTTGTTGTAAATACGTGCAGAACCCTGATTAGTGAGGGTGCTTATTTGGTATGGATTCCCTTCTACCTGAATACCCTCCCATAGTGAGTTGCATGATTGTAAGCCCGTAATCTTTGAGCCCTGACTCATTACCAGTTTTCCTTTAGGCTGTATCACAATATTGCATGGTCTTCCAACCTTTCTTGTATCTGCCATTTGAATCACCGTGGATGAGCCTGTGATCGTAAGTGTATGTCCATCCGGAATAATGATTGAACTGTTTACCTTTTTACTTGCGGTCCACGTCTCACTCACTCCCACCGTGTATGTTGATTGATTGATATCGCTGGGTCCATAAGCAGTGCGTGATTCACAATCGCAGAAAAGTTTGAGGAGATAATCATCGTCGAAATTTTCGGCACAATTACCGCCAATCAGCAATCCACCGTCCGGTGCTTCTACAATTTCATAAACGCACTCTTGTCGTTTCAGATTGCCCTGCGTTTTCGGATCACCAAATGGATGGATTGCCTGAGGGCTATCATAGTCAATTGTTTTGTCCCAAATAAGATAATATGGATTGTTCCCCATATACTTTGCAACATAAACATCGGT
Source organism: Bacteroidota bacterium (assembly GCA_018267315.1). Classification (GTDB taxonomy): domain Bacteria; phylum Bacteroidota; class Bacteroidia; order Chitinophagales; family UBA10324; genus JAFDYS01. Next base: position 41,539 of record JAFDYS010000017.1, read on the forward strand.
ATTCCACAAATCAAGCCCTTCATTATCTTCTTCAGGAAATGGAATTCCACACACTTCGTTGTCAATGTCGGAAAACTCAAAAGATTGCTTAGGCACCGTCACAGCGAAATTGCCGTCACTGAGCGTTGTCAATCCAATTTGCAGATCATACGCTTTGACTCCTCCAAGATTCTCTTCAGCTATATAAGAAAGAGTAGTACTTAGAATATAAACCCGTCCTTGTCCGTCTCCCTGCGAGTTTTCAGCGGCAATATCGACACCCATAACGCCGGCAACCAAAATATGTGAGTTAGCAGCATCGTAGGCAATATCATAGCCGATACTATGCTTATCAATTCCGATGTTTACAGTATAAGTATAATTGTTTATGACAGTGAGATCGCTGGTATTCACTCTTTGAACAAAAAGATTAAATCCGACTCCACTACCTGCATATTCCTTTCCGGTAATGTACATCGTACCTCCAGTGGGATCAAGTGTAGCTGCCCTGATCCAACTTTCTTTCCCTGCGTTTCCTACAAATACCTTTGAAAGCAGTTGCCCATTGGACTTATTAATCTTAATGACAGCTGCTCGTGTATATCCTTGTCCAATGTTATCAGCCCTGCCACAAATTAAATATGCGTTAGCGGTTTCAACAGCATCGTAAACCACGCTACCAAAGTCATCCGCTATTGATGGGTCATCGACATAGCCATAAGTAAATTGCCACAAAACATTACCGTTAATATCCGTTTTTACAACGTAGCCCTTTGTTCCGTTGGAATCATTACAGACAAGATCGTAACCAAGGGGGTGGGTTGCATCCGGATTATATCCAATTCCATTAGCCGTGGAGGATATTTTTAATCGCCCTACGGCTAAAAATCCGTGGTCGGAAGTTTGAATCACGTTATAAGATCTACCATTAAGTCCAACCGTTCCATTTCTTTCTCCGTAGGATTTATACCATAAAAGATTTCCTTTTAAGTCAACTAGTGCCATTTTTGGCCGAGGATTTCCCTTGACCCATCCTGTATATTCAAATTCGTCGCACAAGCCCGATCCGTTGACAAACTCATAACAGTTATCGTCATTCAGGGGTGTCTCAGAATTTACAAAACTCGAGTACCCGACACCGATAAAACCCATCGGATTGTTAGATGCATCGGTAGCCAGTTTAACATCGTAAAACCAATCTTCGCCAGAGTTAGCTTTTGTTTGAGGTCCAGCAGGAGGCTGATTATTTGGTGCGCTTCCCGGATGAATGGGGGCATAGTAAGTCTTCTGCCATTCAATTCCGGGCGCTTGAGCGCCGAGTTTTATGGACATCAGGATAAGGCAGAAACAAGACAGAGAGATAGAAAGAGAGAGAAAGAATGTGTGCGTGTGCGCGTGTGTGTGAGTCATGGGCTCGGATTTTGGAGGTTATAACGAGTAGCTTCGCAACTTCAAACTTATTACTTTTCGCAAAATGCTCATGAACTGGAATGCCATATTTCAATTAATTAAAGAGCATTCCTCGTAAAAACTTGATTCATCGCATGTCTTTGCGCGCCTCCCAATCCTGTGTATTAACTTCTGAGACTAAAATAGTTTATACATTCATTTTCCTCATGAGAAAATCTCTCATCTGTCTGACGCTCTTTGTTTCTGTTGCCAATTTCACTGTCGCACAAGATATGGATTGCTGCAGGGAGCAAAAAGTAATGGCAGGGAACGTATCATTCGCCACAGCTTACGGCAAATGGAATTTCTCCTCACCACTCAACGGAGTCATTGAAGCCGTTTATCAACCGAATGATTATTCACGAAATGAACTCACGTCAAATGCTGTCATTGCGAAAGCAAGAAATGTTTCCATTTCCATCTCGACAAAAAACGACACGCTGATCACTTTCAACAACGATGCTTCTGTAAAAATCAGACGAGGAAAAATTTCATTTCAATTCGGAATTACAGAATCATCTTCACTAAAATCCGTTTTTCAGGATTCGAAGTACAGGGGATTTCGATTTGATTTGAAAAATGATGAACAAATTTTCGGAGGCGGCGAACGAGCAATACCGCTGAATCGACGCGGATACCGATTCAACTTTTACAATCAGCCGGCATACGGCTACGGTGAAGGCGCAGAGAATCTCAACTTCTCTGTTCCGTTTCTCATCTCATCCGATGGTTATGGAATTTTCTTCGACAACGTTTCCAGAGGATATGCTGACATCGGAAAAACTGATTCGAACATTTTGGAAGCAGGATTCTTTTCCGGCGAACTCAACTTCTACATCATCGCCGGAAAAAATGTGGCTGAGATCGTCACGCGTTTTTCGAAACTCACCGGCACGCAGGACATTCCTCCGCGCTGGGCGCTAGGTGCATTCGTGAGCCGCTTCGGCTACCAGAGCGAAGCGCAAGCTGATTCTGTGGTGAAGAAAATGTTCGACGAAAAATTTCCGTGCGATGCCATCATCTTCGATCTATTCTGGTTTGGTGACAGCATCAAGCGTACGCTGGGCAACCTTGATTGGGTGAACAAACAGAGATGGCCCGATCCGGAAAAAATGATTTCAGATTTCAGATCAGAGGGTATCAAGACCGTTCTCATCACCGAACCTTTCGTGCTCAACACCACTCCGGCTTATGAGCCCACGCTGCATTTACAGTCCGTTGACATCAGCGGCAAACCTTTTCTGCTCACCAAATTTTACTTCGGACTCGGCGGACTGCTTGACCTTTTCAGAAATGATGCACAGGATTGGTTCTGGCAGGCATATAACAGGCAAATCAAAATCGGCGTAGCAGGCTGGTGGGGCGATTTGGGCGAACCGGAAAATCATCCGGCTGAATTGTATCACAACTTAAAAGACCTGGGATTCCCGCGCCTCTTTTCTGCTGATGAAGTACACAATCTCTACGGGCAATATTGGAGCAAGATGGTGAGCGATCACTATGCGGAATTTTACCCTGATGTGCGGTTGTTTCACCTCAACCGCGCCGGCTTCGCCGGCAGTCAGCGCTTCCAGGCATTTCCATGGACGGGCGATGTGAGCCGAAGCTGGAGCGGCTTACGTGCACAGTTACCCGTGTTGCTTGGCACGAGCATCTCGGGAATTCCGTATGTGCACAGCGATGCCGGTGGCTTTGCCATGGGCGACAAAGATCCCGAGCTCTTCACGCGCTGGGTACAGTTCGCCGTGTTCACTCCCATCTTCCGTCCGCATGGAACGGCGCTGGAAAAACTGGAACCCAATGTGAAGAGTATTGAATCGGAGCCGGTGTTTTATCCCGAGCCATATAAATCCATTCTCAGAAATTATTACAACCTGCGCTACTCGCTCGGTCCATACAATTACACACTCGCTTACGAGCAGCAACATGGCGGCAAGCCCTTGATGCGACCGATGTTTTATTATTCAACCGCTGACACCAATCTTTTGCATGCTGGTGATCAGTATTTCTGGGGAGATGAATTGCTGATCGCACCCGTGATTGAACAAGGCGCCACTCAGCGGAAGATTTATTTGCCGCAAGGAAACTGGTATGCCTGGAATTCTTCAACGATAACTGAAGGAGGAAAATGGACAACTGTTCCGGTTGACATCAACAACATTCCCGTGTTTGTGAAAGCCGGAAGTTTTGTCCCCACCGTGGATTCGCTCAGGAACATGGATGAGTACGATGGAAGCCATCTTCACGTGTTGTATTACTACTCGCAGGATGCTTCATCATTCACGATGTATGATGATGACGGGAAAACGAACAAATCATGGGAGAAAAATCAATTTGAGCTGATCACGCTTTCTTCCTCACAAAAAGGTTCCAAGCAGGTGATAGAAGTGAAGAGCAATAATGGTGTTTATCCCGGAAAACCGGGTGAGAGAACGATTACATTCTCATTGATTGGATTACCGGAGAAGCCAAAGAAAGTTTTGGCGGACGGAAAAGATGTATCGGCAATGATCGTATGGAATGACACAAAGAAGGCACTGCAGGTCAATGTCCTTTTTCAAAATGGCAGCGGGAAATTATTGCTTGAATACTGAGGCAACTTTCAATCAACCGGCTGTCATCAACTCACTCCGCGAGACCGATTCCAGAAAAAATTTCAGTGCGTCACGTTTCGCTTCGTCCATAACGAAACTAATCCTGTTTGTCAGGTAATCTCTTACATCCACATCAGGATATGCCTGCTGCTGCTCCAGAATAACTGAAGGTAAATTCTTCACCCCTTCTCTCATGGCCTCATTGAACTGTCCGACAAATGCCGAAGGCAGTTGCTTGTTCGCCACCCAGCAGGCGAACACCAACGGGCGGCCGGTGTGCTGCTTCCACACTTCACCCAGGTCATAACAGAACTCAAACTTTGACTTCAGATGAAGGGCACGATCGCCGATCAACAAGGCGGCAGTGGTTCCTTTAATTTGCTCTTCAAAGCCGGGAGCGCTTTGAACAATATCAGGGTGCAGTTTCCAATAATCATGAATCAGCAGTTGAGCGAGTGCCGCAGAAGTGCGGGACTGATAATCGAGATAAAGTTTCTCAACGGATTCAATGGGCACTGCAGAACAAATCACCACCGAACCCACTTCCCCATCACAGGTAATTCCGAAATCAGAAATGATGTGCGCTTCCTTCAGAGACGGAATCACCCGCACAGGCACCAGCCCCACATCCACTTCATCGCGCAGCAGTTGTCCGGCAATGACCGAAGGCGGATTCACTGAGAGTTCAATCTGCGACAACAACGGCGAATGCTCCAACCCATACACAAATGGTTTGGTGTTGAGATAAGAAACGGCGGCTACTTTAATCCTGCTCATGCACGTACAAATGGTCTCTGTTATTAAACAAAGAGACAGCGAATTGGTTTCCGTCAAATATAACCTTATAGAGCGTGAGATTATGATGAGGATAGTCCTCCATGGAACTGATATTTATACCAAGCAGGTTGGGAATGAAAATGCGCATGGCCCGCCCGTGCATGCAGATGAGGATTTTCTTTTCCGGGCGTGAAATGAGTTCCGTGATAAAATTTCGCTGCCGCTCTTTCACTTCGTTCGGGCTTTCTCCGCCTTCGGATTTGGCATCGAGATTCCCCCGTTCCCACTCATGGAGCAACTGGCGGTAATTCATTTTGAAATTATGACTGGCGGGCTGCCCTTCAAAAACGCCCCACGAAATTTCATCGAGTTCCTGACGCGCTTCCCATGGAATTCCTTTGGCAATAAACCGCCGCACACTTTGCTGGGATCGCTGCAGTGTGGAGGTGAAAATGATGTCGAATTTCTCGGCATAATAGTATTCATGAAACAGGTACGCCTGATGTTCGCCCACATCATTGAGCGAAGGATTAACTCCGCGGCCCTGCACTATGCCCTGCTTGTTGTATTCCGTTTCGCCGTGGCGAATGATCCAGAGTTCTTTACTTGTTTCTATGGTTGGAAAAGTTTGAATGGGGATTGAAATGGTTTGATTGGTTTGAACCTGTTTATAGCAGATAACTTCTGCGCCTGCCTGCGGAACTTCTGCCCGCGGTGCTCTGAAGAATTCAGGTACGTAACAAGGTTTTTTAGTTTTACTCCTAGTGTCTCGGATTTTGTGTAAAGGATCTGAAATTCTTTATCAGAAAAATAATGTGCATCAAGTCCCCGGTAGAGTTGTGAGCGAAGTTCCCCATTCGATCCCTTGGCAATGGTGAGGAAGTGAATGAATTCTTTATTCCCTTCGCGCTCGAAGCCCTCAGCAATATTATCCATAATGGAGCCCGATGATCTGCGCATTTGATCAATGAGAGTGAAGTTGTGCCTGAAATTATTCTCCTGAATCAAGGTCTCTACATCCCTTGCAAGATCTCTCGCCAATTGCCATATTTCGAGCTCTTCAAATTTTTTTATTGTCGCCACTTACGTTGCTTAATGATCATGCCATTCAATTATAAGCCCAACCATCTCAAACCATCTCAAACTCTCATAACAATTATGAGGACTAATTAAGGGATGAAGCACTGATGTCCTTCGCTTCTTCTTCTACCACGAGATCGCTGTAATCCCTGATTTCATTGTAAAGCGTATCGCGCTCCACCGGTTGCCGATTCACCTGCCTGATCAACTCAACAATATCCTGCGTGCTCATGGCAGGATTTTGTTCTTCGGCGCCGGCCATAGAATAGATCTTCGTGGTGTCGTCAATCGTTCCGTCAAGATCATCGACGCCGAAAGCCAGCAGCATCTGCGCATTCTGTCTTCCGATCATCGGCCAATATGCTTTCAGATGTGGAATGTTGTCCATGAAAATTCTTGCCATCGCATAACAACGCAGATCTTCTGTGATGGAAACTTCCGGCACGTTCGACATCTCATTGTCTTTGTTCCGGAACTTGAGCGGGATGAAGCAATTGAATCCACCTGTATTGTCCTGCAGTTCACGCAGCAGGTTCATGTGATGAAGCCGGTGATAGTAGTTTTCAATGTGCCCGTACAGCATCGTGCAATTGGAGGGCATGCCGAGGCGGTGAGCGGTTTCGTGAATAGCAAGCCATTCTTCCGTTGATGCCTTGTCGGCGCAAATCTTAGGGCGGATGTCTTCATGAAAAATTTCCGCGCCGCCGCCGGGCATGGAATCCATGCCGGCTTCCTTCAGCACTTTCAAACCTTCTTCATAGCTCACTTTTGCTTTGCGGAACATGTACTCCAGTTCCACCGCCGTGAACGCCTTGACGTGAAGTTCGGGCCGCATGGCTTTTATCTTCCGGATCAATTCAGCGAAGAAATATAAATTCATTTTCGGATGCACGCCGCCCACAATGTGCACTTCCGTTACCGGTATGCCGTCGTACTTCTTAACGATGTGCAGCATCTGCTCTTCGCTCAGCTCCCAGGCATCTTCAGCCGGCTGAAAGTTGCGCGCATATGAGCAGAACTTACAGTCGAAAACACATTTGTTGGTGGGCTCAATGTGGAAATTTCGGTTGAAAAATGTTTTGTTGCCGAACCGTTTTTCACGGATAAAATTGGCCAGTGCACCAAGCAGTCCGAGTGGTGCCTGCTCGTACATGATCAATCCTTCTTCAATGGAAATTCTTTTCCCATCCAGAATTATTTCCGAAACAGATTTTACCCCGGAAGACATTCCCGGGGAATCGAGAATTGTGTAAATGTTATCGTTTGACATTCTGTCGCCACTGCATGGCTTAAATGTTTATTATTTTCTTTCTACCATATTTTCGTCCCTTCGGGACTCACAAACTAAACTTCTGTTGCTTCCACACTGTGAGACATGGCATTTCCGATCGCATTCTCATATTCTTCCTTCCACTCTTTCACATCGCCCCAGTCATCTGCATCCACCACGATGTTCGACGGAGTTACCTCACCCAGCAGGTTGAACTCAACTTCCGTTCCCATCATGAAATCAAGAAACTCATCCTGCCTCGAAGGATGAATGCTCACCACCACGCGGCTCTGGCTTTCGCCAAAGAGGAAGGCATCTTTCCTGAAATTTTCGTCGGTGGAAATATCGAAACCCAAATCGCTGGGCATGGCTGACTCGAGCAGCGTGGTGAACAGCCCGCCATCGGAAACATCGTGCGCTGATTCAATCAGGTCTTTTTGAATCAGCTCCTTTACCACCTGCTGCAGGTTGAATTCTTCATCGAGATCAAAATGCGGCGCCGGTGAAAAACGAACGCCGCTGATGTTTGAGAGGTATTCCGAACTGCTGATATCATTTCTTGATTCCCCGAGCAGATAGATGAGGTCACCTTCATTGCGGAAGTCGAGCGTCATGGCATCTTCATAGTGCTCGAGCACACCGAGCATGCCGATAGCGGGTGTGGGAAACACCGGACCGTCATCGGCTGACTGGTTGTAAAAACTCACATTGCCTCCGGTAACCGGCGTATCAAATTTGCGGCAGGCCTCTCCCATTCCTTCAATCGCTTTGACAAATTGCCAGTACACTTCGGGGTTGTAGGGATTGCCGAAGTTGAGACAGTTGGTGATAGCCACCGGAGTTCCGCCGCTGCACACAATGTTGCGCGCCGCTTCACTCACGGCAATCATGGCGCCCACATATGGGTTCGCATGCACATAGCGCGCATTGCAATCCACCTTCACGGCAATCGCTTTATCAGTGCCCTGCAAACGCAGTACTGCAGCATCACTCGGTGCATTGGTAGAAGTGTTGGCAATGCCCACCATGGAATCATATTGTGTGAACACCCATTTCTTGGATGAAATGTTAGGCGATGAAATCAACCGCATGGCGATGCTGCGCAAATCTGTCGCTTCCACGATCACATCCAGATGGTATTCACTGATGTGACGGAAATAATCCGGCTGGCGGTATTCCCTTTCATATACCGGAGCACCGCCGCCGAGTACCAGTGATTCGGCAGGCACATCAGCCACCAGTTCATCCTGCATGAAATATTGCAGGCGGTCACCGGTGGTCACTTCACCGATTTGCTCACAATGGATATCCCACTTTTCGTACACGTTAATTACTTCCTGCTCTCTTCCCTTTTTCACCACCACCAGCATGCGCTCCTGCGATTCGCTCAGCAGGATTTCCCATGCTTTCATATTCGCTTGCCTTTGGGGAACCCGATCGAGGTATATTTTCATTCCGTGTTTGCCTTTTGCGCTCATCTCAGAAGTGGAACAGGTAATACCTGCAGCGCCCATGTCCTGCATCCCAATGATGGCGCCGGTTTCAATCGCTTCGAGGGATGCTTCGAGCAACAGCTTTTCAGTGAACGGATCGCCTACCTGTACGCTCGGTAAATCTTCATGCGAATCTTCCGTGATATCCTGCGATGCGAAGCTGGCGCCGTGAATGCCATCCTTACCGGTTGAGCTTCCGACAATGAGCACTGAATTTCCTTCTCCATAGGAAATTGCAGAAACCGTTTTCCCGACTTTCACCACGCCTACACTCATCGCATTCACCAGCGGGTTGGTATGGTAGCATTCATCAAAAAAAACTTCGCCGGCAACGGTAGGCACACCGAAAGCATTTCCGTAATCACCGATTCCTTTCACCACACCGCGCAACAAGTGTTTCGTTTTTTCTTCTGCCAGATTTCCGAAGCGGAGCGAATTGAGTGAGGCAATCGGCCGCGCACCCATCGTGAAAATATCTCTGTGAATACCTCCTACACCGGTAGCTGCTCCCTGATACGGCTCAATAGCTGACGGGTGATTATGCGATTCAATCTTGAATGCGCAGGCCAGTCCGTCGCCGATGTCAACCAGTCCGGCATTTTCTTCACCGGCTTTGGCCAAAAGTCTTGAGCCCTCACGTGGCAAGGTTTTGAGCCATTTGATAGAGTTCTTATACGAGCAGTGTTCGCTCCACATCACAGAGTAAATGCTGAGTTCTGTGAAATTGGGGGTGCGACCTAAAATCGTTTTGATCTTTTCGAATTCTTCAGGATGAAGACCGAGTTCTTTAGCAGTTTCTGTGGTGACTTGCGGGTCATGGGATGTGCCGCTCATTGATATGTTTTACGTTGCAAAGTTACCCTTCCGTGTGAAGGAGAACAAACGCTGTTGAAAACTCAATGATCATATTGTCGAAAAAAAAGAACCTCCGTTTGCGGCGGAGGTTCTCCCGAGTGTCATTTGAAAAATCTATTAATGATTCACAATCATTTTGGTCATTACCGGTGATCCTTCACCCGCTTTGGTCATGATCAAATAGGTACCGCTGCTCAGGTCATTCACAGCAATAGACCGGATGTGTGAACCGGCGCCATCGTTGCCGTTGTACAGGTTGCGAACAAACTTGCCGCTGATGTCATATAAGTCGATCGAAACATTGGATGCTTCATTCACACCATAGAGCAGCTTGGCATTGGTGTTTACCGGGTTCGGCATAAGACCGGTGACTTTCAGATTATCAAAGTTGTCAGCAATACCTACGGGTGCGGTATTGATCGTTACCTTATACCAATAGATCCAGTTCTGAGCATCGAAATAACCGATCTGGTTACCCTGTGCATCCACATAAATCACATTTACATTCTGGATCACATTGGTGAGAAATGGCGGATACTTCATCCAGGATGTTCCATAAATGCTTGGAGAAAGCGCCGCACCCGTACCATCGTCAACCGCGCCGGAAAGCACTGAGAATGTATCCATCTTGGTAGGATCAGTGTAAACCAACTGCGCCGCAACTTTTTGACCCTGTGCAGGAGTGTATGCCGGTGCATAGGAAAGCACAAACAATTCAGCCAGCCAGTCATTGCTTGCAGAAAGTCCGTAGTCAGCAGAGTCCTTCTGAGACCAAAGAATGCTACTGTTAGAAGTTGACGGCGCGCCATTGGAATTGGTTTTAACGATCCGCATTTCAAGACCATCAAAATTGCCGCTGTTGTTTTCATGAGTTCCGGCAAAGAATACGCTGTCAATAGTATAAGCCACACTTGTTGGGAAAGAATCGGTGAGTCCGATCATGGACCAGTCGAGGTAAGTTCCCACCGGATCCAACGGATCAGTGTAACCCACAAAATTGTTAAGCACCACGGCATTGTAGTTTACCGTAGTGTCCGCATTGGTGTAATTGGAACTATAGCGCCATACATAGAACAGGTCATCAAAATTGGCAGCGCTGTAATCCACATACATTTCATATATGTCGCGTACGCTGCTTTGCTGAATGGCGGGGCGCGCTTTCAGTTTCCAGAGCTGCTCTTTGGAAACCATCTGCACATCCGGCGATGCATAGCGGTAAGGAATCTGCGCCGACATGGCACCCGACAGAATCAATAGTAATGCAAGAGTAATTGCTTGTTTCATTTTTTATGTGATTTTATGAGTGAAAATTAGTGATTTTGATTCAGTAATAAAAAATCGTTTCGACGTGCAACTGAAAACATGACAATTATATGAATCGCCTTAATGAAATACCATCAATGGCTTGGCATATTCTCCATTTTCCGTAAGGAGGGAGAGCAAGTATAGCCCATTTGGCAATTCCTTCGTGCTGATTTGGTGATCCAATCTGAAATTTTTTTCATCCGCATTCACTGATTTCACCACAAGCCCCGCCGCGTTTCTGATTTCCAATGCCCTGATGTCGGAATCTGTTATATGATTACTCATCTCAATCCGGACAAAATCATTGGCCGGGCTTGGATACAGGAAGAATGAAAAATCCTTGGCAGGTTCATTAATACCCGATAATAATTCAACCTCTGCAACCGGAAAAACAGCGAGGTCAATATTCAGCACCCATGAATTGATCATGGCATGCCACGTTCCGTCGTTCCATTGTTCCCACGAATAACCGGGTGTTGCCACACAATCATCATCGGTGGATTGAAGCACCACCGTGTCACCATTCAACAATGGAAGCTGCACACTTACAAAGAATGAATCTGTGACCGTGACCGGTTCGGCAAACGTGAAAAGCGTGGTTGCACCATCCGTGCTTACCGCTCCGATAGATACCGGGTTTGAAGCAGCAAGAAGTTCCTTTGGATGAATATATCCGCTATCGCATGACCATATCTTGGCGAAGATATTTTCCTCAGCCACCTGAATCGTTTTGTATGTAAATCGCATGATGACGGACTGGATAACGGCTCCTTTTCGGTAACCCATCTGAGTCAGAGAAAAAAACTGGGCCTTCTCTACATCACCATATTGATTGTTTCCGGAAATATATCCCGAGTCGGGAGAATTGTAGTAACCCGTAAAACAGCCAAGCCCCCCTTCATTCCCCGGAATAAAACTCAGTGGCATAAGCGTATCGACAAAATCGCGCGTTGAACTGCAACTGAATGACGCTCCATCAAATGAATGAAACTGCGAAGCCGTCCGCTGTGCTGACAGATGCGAAACAACAACCTGCATTAGCAAAATGAAGAGGAATGGTAATCTCATCTCTTGAATTTGGGCAAATGTAAATCAAATGAAGTCCCAATTTCGCTATGTTTGAAACGGTGGCAAACTGGTTTCAGGCAAAAGAATTTCTACGCTACATAGTGCGGGCACAGAGCATTCGTTCCATTCATTCCCCATTTGTTTTCGATTTCGTTCAACAGGTGTTGCATGACCCAAGAACCTTTTATTGTTATGATGAAATTGAAAAACTGAGAGAACAGTTGCTATTGGTTGAAGACCTGATCAGGATTACAGATCACGGCGCCGGTTCTGCTGCTACTACTGCCCCGGCGAGAAGCATACGATCCATTACCAGACATGCGGCCACGCCGGCGAAGTTTGCGCAGATGCTATTCCGGTTAGGGGTCCATTACGAATGCAAAAACATTCTCGAGCTGGGAACATCACTTGGCCTCACCACGCTGTATCTCTCTTCCATCAGTCAGGATGCGCAGGTAGTGACCATTGAAGGCGATCCGCAGCTCGCCGCCCTCGCTGCAAAACATTTTGAATTGCTTAACCGAAAAAACATCTCACTGCTCACAGGCACCTTTGAAAGTCAGTTGCAAACTGCAGCCGAAAAACTGGAGCGGATTGATCTGGCCTATATTGATGGCAATCACCGCAAAGAAGCCACGCTGAATTACTTCCATCACTTATTACCGTTCATTCATGAAAAATCTGTTCTCGTCGTTGGAGACATCCATTGGTCAAAGGAAATGGATGAAGCATGGAAAGAAATTACTTCATCACCCGGAACGACTGCCACCATCGATCTTTTCTATCTCGGATTGGTCTTCTTCAGAAAAGAATTATCGAAGCAGCAGTTTGTGATTCGGTGTTGAGGAGGTGAATCGTCAATCGTGAAACGGGAATCGCGAATCGGCAGTAGTCAATCGTCAATGGTCAGCAATCCCATTCTTAATGCTATCATTCCTTCATGAAAAGTGCGCGCAGTTCATTGGCATCTTCCACCTTCATTTTTCCTCCGAGAATGAGCCGCACCTGTCGGCGGCGGATGGCTCCGTCATAGAGCCGTTTCTCCTCATCGGTTTCCGGCACCAGTTCCGGAACCGGCTTGGGGCGCCGGGCATCGTCGAGAGCGACAAAGGTGTAATACGCCTCATTGCACTTCACCTTTTCATTATTGGGAATATTCTCTGACCACACTTCTATAAACACTTCCATCGAGGTTCGGAAGGTTCGCGTCACTTTCGCCTTGATGACTACAATGTCGCCCACATCAATGGAGTTCTTGAATGAGACCCCATCAACAGAAACAGTAACCACCACAGCCCGGCTGAGTTTGGTGGCGGCTATGGCGGAACATTCATCCATCCAATAAAGTAATCGCCCGCCGTGCAGGTTACCCAGCGGATTAGTGTCATTGGGTTGCACCACCTGGGTGAAGATGGTTTCAGTTTGAGCCGGAGTGCGGTGATCTTCCATATGAGAACGGCTGGAAAAATTATCCTTTCTCGACGATGTATTTGATGATGTATACCAGACCGATCAGAACCAGGATAGTGGCAATAACCCCGAAGAGCCATCCAATCGTGGGGATGAATACAAATAAAGCGACAACAATACCGCCTATTATCAGTAGTATTCCAAGCCGCAAGTCATGATCCATATCACCAAAGAGTTGATCCGTGGCTGATTCCAATTTTTTCTGTTGCCGCTCACTTAGAAGCGGTACGTTGGAGAAAGCATTGCTCTTCGAAACCTCAGTGTGAACAGTTGAACTCCGGGCCATTCCCGAAGTGATATCATTCAAATGATCAGCGAATTTTCGCTCCCTGATGATTTGATCGGGTGATGCAAACTGCGCAATAGCGTTGGTCCGCACACCTTGCAAGGCCATTACTTCATTTACATCCCTAGTCAGTTTTTCTGTAGCTGAGGAACCGTGTTGATCCTTCAACTTCACATACTTCAGGTGCGAATAGTTTCTTCCCTGAAAAACAGAAGCGCAGGACGAGAGCAACAAAAGAGCAGCAATTGAAAAGATGAAACGAAGGCGATGGAAGTGCATATAATATTTGATAAAATTTGTTGAACGGGTTGCCGGCAAACTTAATCAATGGAAGGCAACTGCGCTGGTAATCTCAATCTGCCTGTTGATGCGGCGCACCATACCACTAATGACGTGCGGCGGTCCGCAGTCAATGAATTGCGTAGCGCCGTCAAGCCGCATGTTTTGTATGGTGGTGGTCCATCGCAGCGGGCGAATCTGCTGCAGGGTGAGGCACTTTTTTATTTCACCGATATCAATCGTGGCTACACCGGTTACATTGGGATACACCGGGCATGCCGGTGGATTGAAACGCATCGTTTGCAACCTGATTTCGAGATAGTCCACCACGGGTTGCATGAGCGGGGAATGCACGGCGCCTCCAACATGCAGATCCACAAAACGGCGTGCGCCGGCACGTGCTAGTTTAATTTTAGCTTTCTCCACTCCTTCTTCTGTTCCGGCAATCACAATCTGCCCCGGGCAGTTGTAATTCGCCGCTACCACCATCGGGTGCGTGTCCGCCACCACTTCTTCCACAATTTCATCAGCCAGGCCGATGATGGCGGTCATTTTCGCATCAGCAGCTTTGAATGCTTTTTCCATCTCGCGTGATCGTTCATCCATCAGCATCAGTCCGTCTTCAAAACTCATCACCCCATTTGCAACAAGTGCGGTGGTTTCGCCCAAACTGTGACCGGCTACCATGCCCGGCTGAAACTCTTCTCCCTCACGCCATGCTATCAAAAGTGAAAGCATATAAATCGCATTCTGCGTAATGGTAGTATCGAATAACACTTCTTCCGGTCCGTTGAACATGATATCTGTAATCCGATAGCCCAGCAGTTTATTTCCTATTTCAAAATAATGGCGGGCAATGGAAGAATTTTCATAGAGCTTTTTCCCCATACCCACGTATTGAAACCCCTGCCCCGGGAAGAGATAGGCATTTTTCTTTTTTGCTGAATCCGGATTCATGTTCACGTGTGCATATTCAAATAAGAATGTTCAACATCATCAGAGAGCGGCTGTCGCTACTTCCCGGTTAATCTTTTTCACCAATCCCTGCAATACATTCCCCGGGCCTACTTCCACAAACTCCGTTGCGCCATCAGCAATCATGGCTTGCACCGATTGCGACCAGCGCACCGGTGCCGTCAGTTGCGCAATCAGATTTTGGCGAATCGCTGCGGGATCATTCACCGCATTCGCAGTTACGTTTTGATATACGGGACAAACCGGATCAGAGACCAGGGTTGATAGCAATGCCTCTTCCAGTTCTCTGCGTGCCGGCTCCATTAGCGGCGAATGAAAGGCGCCTCCCACCGGAAGCACCAGCGCTCTTTTGGCTCCGGCGGCTTTGAGTTTTTCACAGGCCGCATTTACTCCGGCAATGCTGCCGCTGATGACCAGTTGTCCGGGGCAGTTGTAATTAGCCGGTACCACTACATCATCAATGGATGCACATATTTCTTCTACCACTTTATCATCAAGACCAAGAATGGCCGCCATGGTGGAAGGACTCATCTCACATGCTTTTTGCATGGCCATGGCCCGCTGATAAACGAGTTTAAGTCCGTCCTCGAAGCTGAGTGTTTTGGTTGCTACGAGGGAAGAAAATTCGCCTAGTGAGTGGCCTGCAACCATGTCTGGCATAAAAGTGCTTCCCGCTATCTTCGCCTTTACTACAGAATGCAGGAAGATGGCGGGCTGCGTCACCTTAGTCTGTTTGAGCTCCTTTTCAGTTCCGCTAAACATGATATCGGTGATGCGAAACCCGAGAATATCATTCGCGCTTTCGAACAAACTTTTTGCATCAGGATTTGAATCGTACAGGTCTTTGCCCATGCCGGGATACTGAGAACCCTGTCCGGGAAATACGTAGGCCTTCATGTTGGATTGGTTTGTATTCAGAAATGCTTCTTCTTCTGGAATGAAGAAACCGGCACCGCCCCAAATGTAGCAAATGAATATGGCTGAAGGGCTAACTATCAACGGTTAGCCCTAAGCAGCGGAAATGAAATCAAATGGGTTGTACGATGTGTAAGTACTCCGCCCAGCGATCAATCTATGAGATTCGCTGCAACCAGGCGGATGAATTCACTGCGTGTACGATCGTTTTCAAATTCTCCTGTGAAAGCGGATGTGGTCGCCACTGAATTCTGTTTCTGTACACCGCGCATCATCATGCACAAATGCTTTGCTTCAATCACCACGGCCACACCCAGGGGATTCAGTGTATTCTGAATGCAATCACGTATCTCCAGTGTGAGCCGCTCCTGAACCTGCAATCTTCTGGCAAAGGCATCCACCACTCTGCCGATCTTGCTCAGGCCCACGATGTATCCGTTCGGGATATAGGCGACATGCGCACGGCCAAAAAAAGGAAGCATGTGATGCTCGCACATGGAATAGATCTCAATATCCTTCACGATCACCATCTCCCTGTAATCTTCCTTGAACATGGCGCTCCGTAAAATTTTCTCCGGATCCATCTGGTAGCCGTGAGTGAGAAAATGCATGGCTTTGGCGGCACGCAGCGGTGTTTTGATCAACCCTTCACGGTCAGCATCTTCACCGACGTGCTCAAGGATCTTCCGGTAATTCTCAACCATGAAGTTGAGGTTTTCTTCATCGAATACTTCCATTTTAGTATAGCGCTTTATCGGTTCGCTGCTTGCAGGCCGGGTTGTTTGCGTTTTCATTTTCAGATTTATTTAAATCAAACCTATGCCTGATCAAACAACCGGACTGTCAAATAGTTTGCATAACTGCAAATTGGATTCTCAATTTCGATAAAAAAGGTGATACGCGCATGCATTTCGTTCAAAAGAAGCCGGCGCTAATCACCGAAATACTCCGCAAAATTATTTTCGGTTTCAAATAACTTAACACTGTGCAACTCGCAGCCAGCCAGGTATTTTTTTAGCTCAATGAAAATGGCCCTGGCGAGATTCTCCGTGCTGGGCATAATACCTTTCAGGAATTCCACTTCGATATTCAGGTTCTTATGATCCAACTGATCGGTGATGCGTGATTGAATGATATGGCTCAGGTCTTTGAGATTGACGATTATGCCGGTATCAGGATCCGGTTCCCCTTTGACGGTTACATAAAGATTGTAATTGTGTCCGTGATAATTTTTGTTGGCGCACTTGCCAAATACTTCCTCATTCTGCTCATCACTCCATTTGGGATTATAAAGCCGGTGCGCCGCATTGAAATGCTCCTTCCTCGTCAGGTAAACCATGGACATTTCTTTTCGCAAAGTTACCCTTCCGCCTCTACTTATCTATCTTCGTTTTATAAACCCAAGCATGATGCGATCGTCATTATTTTTCCCCCTCTTCATCAGCGCCTGCTTCGGCATGGCGGGTTGCAAAACGGGTCATGAGACACCTGTCGGACAGAATCAAGCAATGGATTGGAAGTCGTACTTGTCACCTAAAGACACC
This sequence comes from Bacteroidota bacterium, assembly GCA_018267315.1. Classification (GTDB taxonomy): domain Bacteria; phylum Bacteroidota; class Bacteroidia; order Chitinophagales; family UBA10324; genus JAFDYS01. Next base: position 58,878 of record JAFDYS010000017.1, read on the forward strand.
GGATTGCAAACCGGTGGCGTGAAACTGATTCCCATTACAACACCAAAAGGAACATTTCATGTGTGGACACAAACCATTGGTAACAATCCCAAGACGCGGGTGCTGCTCCTGCATGGCGGGCCAGGCGCCACGCATGAATACTTTGAATGCCTGCAGAGTTTTCTACCGGCAGAAGGCATTGAATTCATTTACTACGACCAACTGGGATCAGGAAACTCTGACAATCCCAAAGACACCTCACTGTGGGATCTGCCCCGTTTTGTGGAAGAAGTGGAACAGGTGAGAGTGGCGCTCGCACTGGATAATGACAACTTCTACCTGCTCGGACATTCCTGGGGTGGCATCCTCGCGATGGAATATGCTCTGAAATATCAGCAGCACCTGAAAGGACTTATCATCTCAGATATGATGGCAAATTGTAGCGTGTACGGAAAGTACGCTGACAGTGTCCTGGCGAAACAAATGGATCCACAGGTGCTTGACACCATTCGCCGGTTGGAAGCTGCGGGTGACTTTGCCAATCCAAAATACATGGAATTGCTTCTCCCGAATTTCTATGAGAAGCATATCCTGCGCATGCCATCCGATGAATGGCCTGATGCGGTGAAAAGAACCTTCAGCAAACTGAACGGAGAAGTGTATACGATGATGCAGGGACCAAGTGAGTTCGGTGTTTCAGGGAAACTCGAGCATTGGGATGCAAGCACCCGATTGAAAGATATTTCAGTTCCCACGCTGGTAATCGGTGCACAGTATGATACCATGGACCCGAACTACATGAAGTGGATGAGCACACAGATTCAAAACGGAAGTTATCTGTATTGCCCCAATGGAAGCCACATGTGCATGTGGGATGATCAAAAAACATATGTAAATGGATTGATCAAATTCCTGCAGGGCGTAGAGGCCGGAAAAACAAAAGGGATTCTTTAAAAAAGTTATTCCTCACCAAACAAAAACGGCGGATCAAATCTGATCCGCCGTTTCAACTAAATCCTGGTTTCGTTTACGATCCTCCCACTTTGCGGGGCATTCTCTTTTTCTCCGGAGCTGCCGTTGTGGAAGAGTGTTTACGCTCGGCTTTCTTATCACCCAACTTCGCATCGGCTGTTTTCGGGCCTGATTTCTTTCCTCCCCGGCGAGTACGCTTCTTGCTTGTCGGTTCCGCGGCGGCGGCAGTGGCTTCGCCACCTCCATTGAGCAGACTGAAATCAACCAGCTCAATCAATGCCAGATCGGCATTGTCGCCGGGGCGATTACCAATCTTAATCACACGGGTGTAACCACCGGGGCGGCTGGCAATTTTTTCTGCCACTTCTCCAAAGAGCGTGTCAATGGCGCTCTTCTGCCTGAGCTGACTGAAAACGATTCGGCGGTTGTGAGTGGAATCGCTCTTTGCCCGCGTCAGGATCGGCTCGATATAACGGCGCAATGCTTTGGCTTTGGCCGTGGTGGTGGTAATGTGCTTTTTCTCAATCAGTGAAACGGCGAGATTGCTCATCAGCGCCTTGCGGTGTTGCGTGTCCCTGCCGAGGTGATTGATTTTATTACGGTGTCTCATTGTTTAATGCTGTTACAAGTTCCTGTTAGGGTCATTTTATTCATCTCATTCATCGAGCCCGAACTTAGCGAGATCCATCCCGAAGTGCAGTCCTTTTTCCTGGATCAACGCTTCGATTTCCATCAGTGATTTGCGGCCGAAGTTGCGGAACTTGAGCAGTTCATTGGTGTCATACTTCACGAGTTCAGCAAGTGAACCGATTTTGGCTGCCTTCAAACAGTTGTACGCACGCACGGAGAGATCGAGATCTTCGAGCGGTGTTTTAAGCAGCTTGCGCATCTGCAGAATGTGCTCGTCCACCATTTCTTCCTCTTTCTTCTCCCTGCTTTCAAACGTGATATTTTCATCGCTGATGAGCATGAGGTGCTGAATCAGAATTTTGGCTGCGCCCTTGATCGCTTCTTCCGGATGAATGGTTCCATCCGTTTTGATTTCAACGATCAGTTTTTCATAGTCTGTACGTTGTTCTACGCGGGTGTTCTCTACGGAATAACGAACATTCTTGATCGGAGTATAAATGGCGTCCATGGCTATGGTTCCGATGGGTGCATCCTTCGATTCATTTTCCTCTGCAGGAACATATCCGCGACCTTTAGAAATCATCAGTTCCACATCCAGTTTCACACTGCGCTCCATGCGGCAAATCACCATATCAGGGTTCATAATGCGGAAATTCGAAGTCGCCTTTTCAATGTCGCCGGCAACGAATTCATCTTTATTCTTGATGGAGAGCACGATTTTTTCCTGCTGCAAATCTTCGTCTGTTGTTCTCTTGAAACGAACCTGCTTGAGGTTGAGTACGATTTCCGTTACGTCTTCAATCACTCCCTTGATGGTGGAGAACTCATGCTCCACGCCGCTGATGCGGATGGAGGTGATGGCGTACCCTTCCAATGAAGAGAGCAGCACGCGGCGAATGGCATTGCCGATGGTTACTCCAAATCCCGGCTCTAACGGGCGGAATTCAAACAATCCTTCAAAGTCAGTGGCCTTCTGAAGAATGATCTTATCCGGTTTTTGAAAAGTGAGAAGAGACATATTTGTTGTTTGTTGTTTCTGGTTAGTTGATACGGGTCAGGGAATGTTTACTTGGAATACAATTCGACGATCAGTTGTTCATGAACGTTTTCAGGAATCTGCTCGCGTTCCGGCATGGTCAAAAAGGTTCCTTCGAACTTATCGCTGTTCCATTCAAGCCAGGCAAATTTTGATTCGCGGTTGGCGAGTGAACTCACGATAGCAGTATTCTCTCTGGCTTTTCCTTTCACACTTACTACATCACCGGGACGCAGAATATGTGAGGGCACATTGGAAACGCGTCCGTTCACCATGATCTTTTTATGAGCTACTAATTGGCGCGCAGCCCGGCGGGTGGGTGCAATGCCGAGGCGATACACCGTGTTATCCAACCGTGCTTCCAGCAACTTCATCAGGTTTTCACCCGTTACGCCTTTCTTGCGCACCGCTTCATTATAGAAACGGGCAAACTGGCGTTCGAGCAAACCATAGATCATTTTGGCTTTCTGCTTCTCCTTCAATTGAACAGCATATTCCGTTGCCTGCTTTTTTCTCTTGGAAGGACCGTGAATGCCCGGAGGATAATTTTTCTTTTCCAGCGATTTGCTGAAACCAAGAATGGGCTCACCGAAGGTGCGGGAAACTTTGGATCGGGGTCCGGTATATCTTGCCATTTGACTTGTTAATCGTTATTTGTTATTGGTAAATCGTGAACTGCTTTCTGGTGTGATTAGAACCTGTATCAGGAATTGCCCTGCTGCATGCTTACACTCTCCGGCGCTTGGCTGGTCTGCATCCATTGTGCGGCAGAGGTGTTACATCTCTGATGATGGATACGTCTATGCCTTGCGTATTGATGGCACGGATGGCCGCTTCGCGGCCGGAACCGGGTCCCTTCACAAAAACTTCCACCTTCCTCATTCCGGCATCGTGCGCCACTTTAGCAGCTTCCTGCGCGGCAATCTGCGCGGCGTACGGTGTGTTCTTTTTCGAACCTTTAAAGCCAACCTTACCGGCAGAAGACCATGAAATTGTCTGACCGGTTTTATTGGTGAAGGTGATGATAATGTTGTTGAAGCTGGCCTGAATGTGAACGTGACCTTCCGGTTCTGCTTTCACCGTTCTTTTCTTCGTCGCTTTTTTTACTTCTGCCATTGGATTCGTTAATCTTTATGAATTAAGTGACATGAAACTGAACGCTACTTCTTAGCCGGTGCCTTCTTCTTGCCGGCCACCGTTTTTCTCTTTCCTTTACGGGTACGTGCATTGGTACGTGAGCGCTGACCGCGAACCGGCAATCCTTTGCGGTGACGAATACCGCGATAACATCCGATATCCATCAGGCGCTTGATGTTAAGCTGCACTTCAGACCGAAGGGCGCCTTCCACCTTCCATTCATTATTGATGACGGTACGAATCCGATTCAGTTCATCATCGTTCCATTCACTTACTTTCTTGTTAAAATCAACGCCCGCTGCATCAAGAATTCTGCGTCCGCCGGTACGACCGACGCCAAACAGGTATGAGAGGCCGATGTCACCTCTTTTGTTTCTTGGTAAATCAACACCCGAAATTCGAGCCATGTGTTTTAGAAAATGGTTTTAATGTTTAGTAATCGTTTATCCCTGGCGCTGTTTAAAACGGGGATTCTTCTTGTCAATGATGTACAGTTTTCCTTTCCGGCGTACAATTTTGCTTTCGGGGCTTCTGCGTTTTATTGATGCTCTGACCTTCATCGTAATTCGTTCGTAGTTAATGGTTATTTAAAAGAAACGGACTTACTTATACCGGTATGTTATTCTTCCCCTCGTTAAATCATATGGTGACATCTCCACTGCTACCTTGTCACCAGGAAGAATGCGGATGTAATTCATTCGCATTTTCCCTGAAATAGTGGCGATAATTTCATGACCATTTTCTAACCGCACCCTGAACATCGCGTTTGACAATGCTTCTGTGATCGTTCCGTCTTGCTTAATCAGGTCTTGTTTCGCCATGCAAAAAGAGCCGCAAATATCGGTTAACTTGTCGATATTTTTATGCCTCTTATTAAAGATTCTGGTCCTAGACAGCCATCCCAAACACTTCTTCTTCAATGAACTTGAAAGTGGTCAACACATCCGGACCGGACTTACGCACTGCCACCGTATGTTCAAAATGAGCAGATGGCTTCCTGTCACGTGTGTAAACAGTCCAATTATCATCTGCAGTAAAAACTTCCTTGCGACCCATATTCACCATCGGTTCAATCGCTATAACAAGACCGTCCTGCAACTTCAGTCCATGTCCGCGTTTTCCATAATTCGGAACTTCCGGATCTTCATGCAAACTCTTGCCCACACCATGCCCCACCAACTCTCTCACCACAGAGTAACCGTTTCGCTCAACATGCTCCTGCACAGCGTATGAAATATCACCCAGCCGATTACCCACCTTAGCTGCCTCTATAGCTTTATTCAACGATTCTCTGGTGACTTCAAGCAGACGCCTTTTATCATCAGAAATTTCACCAACAGCAAAAGTGAATGCGCTGTCGCCTACATAGCCACCGAGCGTTGCACCACAGTCCACCGAAACAATATCGCCCTCTTTCAATTCGTAATTCGCGGGGATGCCATGAACCACCGCATCGTTCACCGATACGCATGCTGCATTCGGAAAATCACGGTAGCCAAGAAATGACGGGATGGCGCCATGGTCGCGTATGAATTCTTCAACCAGTTTGTCAATCTTCAGCGTACTGGTTCCCGGACGAATGATCTTTGCTACTTCGGCCAAAGTTCTGGATACCAACAAGCAACTCTTGCGGATTCCTTCTATCTCTTCACTGGTTTTATAATAGATCATTGAACATTAAGTGCCGTGCGGCCTTTGATGCGGCCGGATTTCATTAAGCCATCATAATGGCGCATCAGCAGATGACTTTCGATTTGTTGCAGCGTGTCGAGAATAACACCAACCATGATCAGCAATGAAGTACCGCCGAAAAATCCGGCAAACTGTGTATTTACGCCAAAGAGCCCCGCTATAGCGGGCATCAATGCAATGAAGGCAAGAAGTAAAGCGCCCGGCAGTGTAATTCGTGACATGACGGTATCCAGGAAGTTGGCGGTTTGTTTGCCCGGTTTCACGCCCGGAATAAAACCTCCGTTTCGTTTCATTTCATCTGCCATTTGCACGGGGTTAACAATGATAGCCGTGTAGAAGTAAGTGAATACGATGATGAGAATACTGTCAATGGTGTTGTACCAGAAAGAACCGGGGTTCGTGATGGCCAAGGTTCCTTCCATGGCTTTACTGTTGGGGAAGAACTGTGCAATGCTGGCAGGAATGAACATGATGGCCTGAGCAAAGATGATGGGCATTACACCGGCTGCATTCACCTTAAGCGGAATGTACTGTCTTACACCGCCATATTGCTTGTTACCAACCACCCGCTTTGCGTATTGCACGGGCACCTTGCGTGTGCCTTGAACAAGAAGAATCACCACAAGGATCACGGCGAGCAGCACCGCAATTTCAAAGAGGAACATCACCAGACCGCCGCCTTCATTCAACCTTCCTTCAAATTCAGAGATCATTGCAAAAGGAAGGCGGGCAATAATGCCGATCATAATAAGCAGTGAAATTCCATTTCCAATACCGCGATCGGTAATCTTCTCACCCATCCACATGATGAAGATGGTACCTGCCGTAAGAATGAAAACGGACGAAAGCCAGAACAAACTGGGGCTTATGATCACATCCGCCCCCAGCCCGTTGCGCAGGTAAACTACGTAGCCGGATGCCTGTGCTGCCGTGATCACTACCGTGAGTAACCGCGTGTATTGATTGATTTTTTTCCTTCCGCTCTCTCCTTCTTTCTGCATTTTCTGAAGGGATGGAATAGCCATGGTCATCAGCTGCATCACGATGGAAGCAGAGATATAAGGCATGATACCGAGCGCGAATATGGATCCGCGGGTGAATGCCCCTCCGGCGAAAATGTCCAGTAAACCGAAAATGCCTTTGGCTCCCTGCTTGGAAATGGCCTCGAGCTGAACCGGATCAACACCCGGCAGCACGATGTAAGAACCCAAGCGGTAGATGAAGACAAGCCCGAGTGTGTACAGAATACGGTTGCGCAGATCTTCGATCTTCCAGATGTTCTGAATGGTTTGAATGAGTCTCTTCATAGTCGCTCTCTCCTTAGTGGAAGAGAATTAAGATTAGTTAAACGAGATGAACCGTACCGCCGGCTGCCTCAATGGCTTTCTTAGCCGATTCGCTCACGGCATTCACTTTCACTTCGAGTTTTGATTTGATTTCGCCTCTTCCCAAAATTTTCACGCGATCATTTTTGCTGATAATTCCATGTTTGCTCAGCGACTCATGATCAACGGAAGATAATTTCATCTTATCTGCCAATTCCTGCAACCGGTCGAGGTTGATCACTTCAAATTCTTTTCTGAACGGATTTTTAAATCCATGCTTCGGTACGCGGCGCTGCAGCGGCATCTGACCACCTTCATACCCGCGCTTCACTTTGGTACCACTGCGTTGGCCGGCTCCTTTGTTACCACGCGTGGAGGTACCGCCGTGTCCGCTACCCTGTCCACGGCCGATGCGCTTTACTTTTTTTACTGAACCCTTTGCGGGTTTTAGATTGCTTAAGTTCATGGTTACACTTTTTCAACTTTTACCAAATGATGCACCTTGGTAATCATTCCCTGGATCTGCGGCGTGTCTTCATGCACCACGGGCACATTCAGTTTGGTAATACCCAATGCACGAATGGTTCTCTTCTGCCGGTCGGTGCGATCAATGCCGCTTTTTATTTGTGTGATCCTGATTTTTGCCATGGCTCTGAATTATGAATTGATAGCTATCAAAAATTTTCTGTCAGTTCCTTTCATTACCCGTTGAAAACTCTTTTCAGCGGAAGATTTCTTGTCTGCGAAACCTTCAGCGGATCGCGCAGGGTAGCAAGGGCTTTGATAGTTGCCTTCACCACGTTATGCGGATTAGAAGAACCCAGTGACTTTGCCAGCACATCCGTTACTCCGGCGCTTTCAAGCACTGCACGCATCGCACCGCCGGCGATAACACCGGTACCATGTGAAGCCGGCTTGATCCAAACCTTGGCTGCGCCAAACTTGGCGAAGTGCTCATGCGGAATGGTTCCTTTGAAAACCGGAACTTTGATGAGATTCTTCTTCGCATCATCAATGCCTTTGCTGATCGCTTCTTGCACTTCACGCGCTTTACCCAATCCCTGCCCTACGATGCCATTGCCGTCACCGACCACCACGAGTGCTGAGAAACTGAAGGTACGGCCCCCTTTGGTGACCTTCGCAGTACGCTGAATGTTTACCACACGGTCCTTGATATCAAGTTCGCTGGCCTTCACTCTCTGATAATTTACCTGTGCCATTAGATTAGTTAATCGTTAGTTGTTATTTGTGAATCGTGCTACGGTTTCCATGTTTGAAATCAAAACTGCAATCCGCCTTCACGGGCTCCTTCTGCAAATGCCTTCACCCTGCCGTGATACAGGTAGCCGCCGCGATCAAACACGACGGAAGTGATTCCCTTATCCGCTGCCATTTTCCCCAGTGACTTGCCCACCTCTTTCGATTTTTCAGTCTTCGTTCCTTTCAATTCCTTCATGGTGCGTGAGGAAACTGAAAGCAGCGTGTGACCCTGCACATCATCAATCACCTGTCCGTAGATTTCCCCGTTGCTGCGGTAAACAGAAAGGCGCGGACGTTCTTTCGTTCCGCTGATTTTCTTCCGGATCCGGCGATGGATCTTTTTTCTTTTTTCGTTTCTGCTCAACATAATTCTTAGTTTTTATGCTACGGATTTTGCCGTAACGGTTTTGATTTTACTTGGCTGATGCGCCGGCTGCGGCGGCAGATTTACCTGCTTTGCGGCGAAGCACTTCACCCACGAACTTGATTCCTTTTCCTTTGTACGGTTCCGGACGGCGCACGCCGCGAATCTTTGCCGCCATCTGCCCGATGAGTTGTTTGTCAATGCTATTGAGTGTGATGATCGGATTCTGTCCTTTCAACTGTTCGGCGCTCGCCTTTACTTCTTTCGGCAGTGCAAACAGCACGGGGTGAGAATAACCCACCGCAATTTCAAGCAGTTGTCCGGTTACCTGCGCACGAAAACCTACACCCACGAGTTCCAGTTTCTTTTCGTAACCATCGGTCACTCCTTTTACCATATTGGCTAGCAGTGCCCGGTACAATCCATGCAATGCCCGATGCCGCTTTTGTTCAGTAGGGCGTTCCAGCACCACAGATCCATCATTCACTTTTACCGTGATATCCGGGTCGAGACGCTGCTTCAATTCTCCCTTGGGGCCTTTCACACTCACTTCATTGCTTGAAGAAACGGAAACCGTAACTCCTTTAGGCAATGTGATCGGTAATTTACCTATGCGTGACATAAATCAGTTTCTTGTTTAAGTTTTGATGCATCCGGTTTTGCCCTGATTAGTAAACGTAGCAGAGCACTTCGCCTCCGACATTTTGCGCTGTTGCTTCCTTATCCGTCATGACTCCCCTGTTGGTGGAGACGATGGCAATACCCAATCCATTTTGCACGCGGGGCATTTGATCCGCCTTAGTGAATCTTCTGAGTCCCGGTGTTGAAATTCTGCGCAGTCCGCGGATAGCCGGCTCGCGCGTGGCCTGATTGTACTTTAAGGCAATCTTGATGACGCCTTGCTTGTTTTCAGAATTCTCAAACTTGTATTTGAGGATGTAGCCCTTATCGTACAGGATTTCGGTAATACGCTTCTTAAGATTTGAAGCCGGAATCTCGACGATGCGATGATTGGCTGCGAGCGCATTTCTTAATCTGGTAAGGTAATCTGCAATTGGATCGGTTACCATGAATGAATGATGTTAATAGTTAGCTGTTTGATGAAATTTTACCATGAAGCTTTTGTAACGCCCGGAATCTTTCCGTTCACTGCCAGTTCGCGGAACTTGTTTCTGCAAATACCAAATTCACCGATGTATCCTTTGGGGCGACCGGTAAGACTGCAACGGTTATGCTTGCGCACGGGAGAAGCATTTTTCGGAAGCTTATCCAATGCGGCATAATCGCCGGCTGACTTCAGGGCCTTACGCTTTTCAGCATACTTGGCCGACATGCGGGCCCGCTTGCGTTCTCTTGCTTTGATTGACTCTTTAGCCATTTTATTTTTCTTTCTTGAACGGAATTCCCATTTCAGTTAACAATGCTTTTGCTTCATCATCCGATTTTGCTGAAGTGACGAAGGTGACATCGAGACCATTCATTTTGGTCACTTTGTCAATATCAATTTCAGGGAAGATGATATGTTCCTGCACGCCCAGGGTGTAATTGCCGCGGCCGTCGAAACTGGTATCACTCACTCCTTTAAAGTCACGCACGCGCGGCAGGGCGGCGGCAATAAGGCGATCAATAAATTCATACATGCGATCACCACGCAAGGTCACGCGCACACCGATCTGCGTACTAGCACGAAGCTTGAAGTTGGAAATATCCTTCTTCGATTTGGTGGGCACGGCTTTCTGTCCTGCAATAGATGAAATTTCTGCGAGAGCCGTTTCAATGAGTTTCTTATCAGCCGTAGCTCCGCCTACTCCCTGGTTGAGACAAATTTTTTCAAGGCGCGGAACTTGCATGCCGGTCTTATAACCGAACTGCTTCATCAGCGAAGGCACTACGTTGTCATGGTAATGCTTTTTGAGACGTGGCGTGTATTTTTCCATTACTTAATTACTTCGTTTGAACGTTTGGAATAACGGACGGAACCGTCGCCTTCTTTTCTTCTTCCGATGCGCGTGGGCTTTCCGTCCTTTGGATCCAGCAGTGCCAGCTTTGAAACCGGGATGGCTGCTTCCTTTTTTATGATGCCACCCTGTGTCTGCTTGGCATTGGGTTTTGTGTGGCGGCTAACGATGTTAACGCCTTCCACAATGGCTTTTTTCTCATGCACCAACACTTCCAGCACGCGTCCTTTCTTTCCTTTATCGTCTCCGGAAAGAACGAACACGGTGTCGTTTTTCTTCACATGAATTTTAGGTTGGTAGCGACTCATAGTGCTTTTCATTTTTCTTGTTACAAAACTTCAGGAGCGAGTGACACAATCTTCATATACAATTTCTCACGCAGTTCACGGGCAACGGGGCCGAAGATGCGGGTACCGCGCGGTTCGTCCTGTGCGCTGAGCAGTACGCAGGCATTATCATCAAAGCGGATGTAACTCCCATCCTTCCTGCGCACGCGCTGCTTGGTACGAACGACAACGGCTTTGCTTACCGTACCCTTCTTTAGCGGACCGTTAGGAATCACATCCTTTGCTGTTACAACGATCACATCGCCAATACCGGCATACCGCTGGCGGGAGTGCCCGAGAATCCTGATCACGGAAACTTCGCGGGCGCCGCTGTTGTCTGCTACTGTTAATCTCGATTCCTGCTGAATCATGTTATTTCGAATTTCGAATTGTCAATTACGTTATTTCACCTTCTCTACAATTTCCACCAGTCTCCATCTTTTGCTCTTGCTCATCGGACGGGTTTCCATCACCCTCACGATGTCGCCGATGGATGCTTCTTGTTTTTCATCATGCGCCATCAGCTTCTTGGTTTTTTTGATAAACTTACCATAGAGCGGGTGCTTCACGCGGCGTTCGATTGAAACGGTGATCGTCTTTTTCATTTTATTGCTGGTGACGACTCCGGTACGCTGCTTTCTTAATTTTCTTTCCATGAAACCTGTTGGCGTTATTGGTTAGTTGTTTTGGTTGCGTTAGCTCTTCTGGTAATCTCCGTTTTGATTCGCGCAATATCGCGGCGAAGCTGGCGCAGGCGTGTCGGGTTTTCAATCGGCGACACGGCATGATTGAACTTCATGCGCACGAATTGCGCTTTGTCGTCTCTCAGTTTCTCATTCAACTCCGCATCGGTGAGATCGTTGAGATGAATTTTTTTCTTTGCCATGGTCTGTTACTCTTTATGATTGACTTCGGTAAAAAGTCTTATGCTTTGTAATTGTGTGCAATGATGAACTTGGTCATGACCGGTAACTTGTCTGCTGCCAGCTTCATGGCTTCCTTGGCGATTTTTACCGGAATTCCTTCCGCTTCAAAAAGAATTCTTCCGGGCTTCACCACCGTTACCCAGCCCTCCGGATTTCCCTTGCCTTTTCCCATACGAACTTCAAGAGGTTTTTTCGTCAGTGGCTTATCAGGAAAAACGCGAATCCACACCTGACCTTCACGTTTCATGTGTCGCGTAAGGGCCACACGGGCTGCTTCCAACTGCTTATCGGTTACCCAGGCGGATTCAAGTGTTTTCAAACCGAAGGAACCGAAAGCAAGCGTTGCTCCGCGGTAGTCATTTCCCTTCATGCGTCCCCGCTGGGTTTTTCTGTATTTGGTTTTCTTAGGTTGTAACATGTTTCAATTCAGATTTGGGATTTTGGATTTCTGATTTTGAAATCCCAATCAGGTTGTTATTATGCTTCTCTTTCTTTTCTTCCTCTGCCGCCGCCTCTTCTTTCGCCCCGCTCACCTCTTTCTCCTCCGCCTCTTCTGCGATCACCGCCGCCACGCTGCGGACGTGCTTCAGTGGTTTTCTGACCTACGTTGGGCGACAAATCGCGCTTGCCATAAATCTCTCCCCGGCAAATCCACACCTTGATGCCAATCTTTCCATACACAGTCTGAGCTTCTGCCAAAGCATAATCAATGTCAGCCCGGAAGGTGTGCAGGGGTGTTCTGCCCTGCTTGATTTCTTCACTGCGTGCAATTTCGGCTCCGCCTAAGCGGCCACTGATGCGAATCTTGATTCCTTCAGCACCCATCCTCATTGCAGAAGCGATGCTCATCTTAATGGCGCGGCGATAGTTGATACGCGCTTCAATTTGCCGTGCAATGGTATCAGCCACGATAGCGGCTTCCACTTCGGGACGGCGGATTTCTACAATATTGATCTGAACTTCCTTATCCGTGAGTTGCTTCAACTCTTCCTTGATTCGATCCACCTCGCCACCGCCTTTACCGATAATAATGCCGGGACGTGAAGTGTGCACGGTAATGGTAATGCGGTTGAGCGTGCGCTCAATTACAATCTGCGAAATACCGCCCTTGGCGATACGGGCACGGATGTAATTGCGGATCTTTTCATCACCGTTAAGTTTCTCGGCGAATTCTTTTCCGCCAAACCAGTTAGACTCCCATCCTCTGATGATGCCTAACCGGTTACCAATCGGATTTGCTTTTTGTCCCACGTAGTTGAAAATTAGTTTTTGATTTCTGGTTTTCTGTACATCTTATGATTCTGCCGCAGCTGTTTCCTCTGCTTTTTTCTTCTTCGTTTTTTTCTTCGGCGCTTCTTCGGTTGTTTCCGGTGCGGTGGCAACCGGAGCATCAGCCACAGGCGTTTCCGCTTTCGCTTCTGCTGCGGGTTTTTCCTGCTGCATCAGCACTTTGGAATCAACCACCAGGGTGATGTGATTCGAGCGCTTGCGGATTTTGTAGGCACGTCCATGGGGGGCAGGCAACCATCTCTTCAAGGTAGTGCCACCGTCCACCAGCAAGGTCCTTACGATGAGTTGAGCATCTTCCACCCGCAATCCTTCATTCTTTTTTTCCCAGTTGTCAATGGCTGACAACAACAGTTTGTACATCGGTTTTGCCCCGTGTTTACTGCTGTGCTGCAAAATGTCGAGTGCCAGGTTCACATCCTTGCCGCGAACCATATCCGCCACGTACCGCATTTTTCTCGGTGAGGTAGGATAGTTTTTCAAACGTGCTGCCGCTTCTGCCATGATTCAAAATATTTATTTGGTTGCTGCCTCTACTTTCTTTGATGAATGTCCTTTGAAGTTTCTCGTAGGAGCGAACTCGCCGAGTTTGTGACCCACCATGTTTTCGCTCACATAAATCGGGATGAATTTGTTGCCGTTATGCACCGCGAAGGTGTGCCCTACAAAATCAGGTGTAATGGTGGATCTGCGCGACCAGGTTTTCACCACGCTCTTCTTGCTTGATTGATTCATTTTATCAACCTTTTTTTGAAGAGAGTGCTCGACGTAAGGTCCTTTTTTTATGCTTCTAGACATGGTATGATCTGTCGTGTTATGCTAATCGTGAATCTTTATTTCTTCGGCCTTCTGCTAATGATGTATTTGTTTGACGGATTCTTCGGATGCCGCGTCTTCAGCCCCTTCGCATACTTACCCGTGCGTGAACGCGGATGACCTCCTGATGCTTTTCCTTCGCCACCACCCATCGGGTGATCTACCGGGTTCATAGCCACGCCACGGTTTCTCGGGCGAATTCCTTTCCACCGGTTTCTGCCTGCTTTGCCCGCCATCTCAGTATTGTGATCCGAATTGGAAGCGGAACCTACGGTGGCCATACAGGTTGAGAGAATTCTTCTCAACTCGCCTGATGGCAATTTCACCACGGCATATTTATCTTCTTTGTTTGTCAGCTGTGCGGCGCTTCCGGCACTGCGTGCCATTTCACCGCCCTGGCCGGGATGCAATTCAATGTTGTGAATGATGGTACCCAGCGGAATGTCTTTCAAAGGAAGGGCATTGCCGATTTCAGGAGGCGCATCAGGACCCGCCATAATGGTTTGTCCTACTTTCAATCCCTGCGGTGCCAGGATGTATCGCTTCTCACCATCTTTATAATGAATGAGGGAAATGAAACAGGTGCGGTTCGGATCGTATTCAATAGTCTTCACAATCCCCGGGACACCCATCTTGTTTCTTTTAAAATCAATGAGTCGATATTGCTTCTTATGTCCGCCGCCGATATATCGCATGGCACGATGTCCCTGATTGTTTCTTCCTCCGGTTTTCTTCATCGGAGCAAGCAAACTTTTTTCAGGCCGGTTCTCGGTAAGTTCCGCGAATGAATTCACGATCCTGAAGCGGGTGCCGGGAGTTACCGGGTTATATTTTCTGGTTGCCATCGCTGCTATCCGTTAATCGTTAAGTGTTATTAATTAGTAGTATTCGCTTTCTAAACATTTGCGTAAAAATCAATGGTCTCACCTTTGGCCAGCGTCACGTACGCTTTCTTGTAAGATGATTTCATACCCCGAGTCATTCCTTTTCTGGTGTACCGAACTTTCGCTTTACCGGGAATTACTGCGGTATCCACTGATTTCACTGTTACACCGTACATTTTCTCCACTGCACTTTTGATTTCAATCTTGTTGGCATCCTTGTCCACCACAAATCCCACCTTGTTCAACTTTTGATTGAGGTTATTGAGTTTTTCAGAGATCAGCGGACGGATCAGTATGTCGCTCATGTTGATGTTTCAGTTTTGGTTACCGATTAGTTTTCAAAATTTTTCAGGCTTCCTTCAGTAAGCAGAAGCGACTTACAGTTCAAAATGTCGTAGGTATTCAAATCTGAGGCGCGCGTTACGCGGCTGTTCGAAACATTACGGCTGGCCAAGCGGAGATTCTTATCTGCCTCCCCAACCACCACGAGCGTTTTTGATTTTGAAACACCCAGGTTCTTCAGGATCTGGAAGTAGTTCTTCGTCTTGTTATCGTCGAGCTTAAAATCTTCCACCACGGCAATCGCATTGTCTTTTGCTTTGTAGGTAAGCGCTGACTTCTTTGCGAGGTCTTTCACTTTCTTATTCAGTTTGAAACTGTAATCACGGGGTTTGGGTCCGAAAATTCTTCCGCCGCCGGGATACAAGGGGTTTTTGATGGATCCTTTGCGTGATCCGCCGGTGCCTTTCTGACGGTGTAGTTTTCTGGTTGATCCGGAAACTTCTGATTTCTCCTTAGTCTTATGTGTGCCCTGCCGCTGATTGGCCTGATATTGCTTTACAGCAAGGTAAATGGCGTGATCATTCGGTTCAATTCCGAAAACGGTTTCCGGGAGGTCCACTGTTCTGCCGGCCTTGCTGCCATCGGTTTTCAAAACATCAACTTTCATGATTGTCCTTTATTTATTGTATTGAACCGAATTAGTTTTTGATGATTACGTAGGAACCGTTAGCACCGGGAATGCAGCCGTTCACTACAAGCAGATTCTGCTCGGGATACACCTTCATCACTTTCACGTTGCGCATCTTCACGGTTTTGCCCCCGTCACGGCCACCCATGCGCATGCCTTTCATAACCCGGGACGCATCCGATGAGTTACCGAGTGAACCCGGGGCTCTGTTTCTATCATGCTGACCGTGAGTTTTCCATCCCACACCATGAAAACCATGGCGCTTCACTACGCCCTGGAATCCTCTTCCTTTGGAGGTGCCTGTGATATTTACCCGGTCGCCTTCTTTAAATATCTCGACGGTAACCGTGTCGCCGGCTTTTTTCTCTTCCGGGAAATCCCTGATTTCGGCCACTTCTCTCTTAGGAGGGGTGTTCGACTTGGCAAAGTGCTTAATGAGCGGTTTGGAAGTGTTCTTTTCCTTCTTGGCATCAAATCCAAGCTGTATGGCATTATAGCCATCACTGTCTTCCGTCTTTACCTGCGTAACCACGCAAGGGCCGGCTTCAATGAGTGTGCAGGCAATATTTTTGCCCTGCTCATCAAAGTAGCTGGTCATTCCGACTTTTTTACCAATAATTCCTTTCACTTGCAGTGTTGGTTTTTGGTTATCCCTTTATACTAATCTCAACACCGCTGGGCAGTTCTAATTTGCTCAGCGCATCCACCGTTTTGGATGATGAGGTATAGATGTCAAGCAATCGCTTGTATGTGCACAGTTTGAATTGCTCACGGGCCTTCTTGTTCACATGCGGTGAACGCAAGACGGTGAAAATTTTCTGCTCGGTGGGGAGCGGGATGGGTCCTGCCACCACTGCACCGGTGCTTCTTACGGTTTTCACAATCTTCTCGCAACTTTTGTCTACTAAGTTGTGGTCATAGGAGAGCAACTTGATTCTGATTCGCTGTGCCATTAAGTCAAAGAGCTTTTAAAAGGGACGGCAAAAGTATGTCCCCGAATCCGTATTTCCAACTGGCTTGCAAAGATATTTACGGCTTCCGCCCGCCCCCTTTTCACCAACTCACTTTCACCACATTAGGGGATTGCATGAAAACCGGCTTGCCGGTCACTTTGCGGGGCAATGAAATCAATGATCCGCATCTGTTTGTTCTTTCAGGAAAGAAGCATGTCAAACATGCTCCGGCAGTTTTTTGAATCGCAACCCGATTGCGTAGTGACCGCTTTCTTTTCTGACGGAAATTTTCCTGTGCGCGACATCGTAGCCGCACGCCCTCATCTGGTGATTATTCAAAATACGGTGATCAATGAAGTGAAGCGAACCACGCTTCAACGGTTTTTCCCTAATACCATCATCGCCTCCTGGGTTGACTCACGAATTGATCAGGCCAGGATGAATGAACTGGTGACGATTGCAAAACAAAAAGTGATCACTGAATTTCAATTCGACAGACCTGACGGACAACATCGGGCAGGGAAGCAACTTTCTCCGATTCGCTTTATTAATAATCTAACCGGCAAGGAACGGCAGGTGTTGCAACTACTGGCAGAGGGACATACCTATCCATCAGTCTGCGGTGAATTGCTCATCAGTTATGAAACCCTGCGTACGCATGTGCAGCATATTTATTCGAAACTTGGTGTGAAGCGCGTGAATGAGGCAGTGGCAAAAGCAAGGAAGGAGAAACTGGTAAGGTAGTACCCTCTATCGGGGATAGTAGCCAAGGTACCCCGTTAAATCCTCCAAAAGAATCCCGACTTTAAATAATACCGAATCCATTGTAAGGCAGAAAAGCCGCCCTACGGTTTTACTCAAGCTCACATTTCAAAAACCGTTTTAAACTATAGGTGCCGATTACTTCACGCACTATTCACCACTTTGAGGGATTGACGAAGCGGGTGCTGCCATCGGAAGTTTGTGATGTCCTAATTCAAAAACATCAATGACCAAGCGACTCACCAAACGGGAACTCGAAGTGCTCGTGCTTACCATGGAAGGATTGGTGTGCAAAGAAGTGGCTGACAAACTCTGCATCAGCACCCGCACCGTGGAAACACACTGTTCCAACATTTTTGAAAAACTGGAAGTGCATAATAAGACCTCGGCCGTTTATAAAGCAAGAAAGCTGCAACTCATCAAATAAGGCATTATGAAAAATGTATTAGGGCAAATTCACCGCTTTTGGGGATTGCGGAGCGGCATCGGCGAAGCATAGGTTTGTAATCGAATTCAAATCATAATCGACATCACATGCCTAACTTCAAAGGAACAATCGTATCAAATCAATGGGGCAAGAACAACTTCATGCAAATGGAGAAAGGATATTTCACCGCCTTTCCATACCCGTTTTCTGCGCCACAAGTACCACGACCTGTTTCGGTTTCTGACCTTGTAATCAGCTCTGGTGAAATTGATGAGCTGAACGGTGTCGATTTCAAAAATCTGACACACCATTTCTCTGCTGCCCTCATTGATACCGGCGTAACATCGAATCATCCGTTTCTCTCCGGCACCCCCATTCAACTTCTTCATACCACTAATGTAAAGGACGGTTCAGCCGATATGCACGGACATGGCACCCATTTGTCAGGGCTCATCAGCGGCACCACTACCGTGACCGGCATGTATCCGGCAGCGCCCATTACTTCCATCAAGGTGACGGAAGAAGATTCGGGCAGTACCACCTGGAGCGCCATCAGCGAGGCATTGCAGATGGTAATTGATAATATAGGATTTGATGGAGAGAAATTCCCTTATCCGGTTTCTGTCGTGAATCTATCGTTCAACTCCATTGACAATATTGAAACGCCCGGCGGTGAATTGTTCGCCCTGCATCAAAAAATTTTAAAGCTTGAAAGCATGAATATCCCCGTGGTGGTTTCAGCGGGTAACTATTATGATCTGTTTCAGCAATCGTCCGCTAAGCCACCCCAATACGGACTCGCCTTTCCGGCACATTATGCTGAAGTAATTTCAGCAGGAAGCGGCGGACAGGATGATAAGCCTGCAACCAAAGTAGCTCGCCAGGAATTGGCCATTTATTCTCAAAGAATTTCACACCAATATCTTTCAGGAGTAGATGACCAGCGCACTTTTGTAATTGCGCCGACCTATGTAACGGTATCAGCCGGATTGCCCACTCCAGGATCTATCAGCAGCAAGTTATTCGGAACAAGTTCAGCAGCAGCTGTAGTGTCCGGACTGATTCTTCATATGCAGGAAACGTATTTCAAAAAACATGGAACGCTGCCTACGGTGCAGCAAATCAGGATGGCATTGAAAAAAGGATGCGACCCACTGAATAATACCGTTGCATCAAGCTATGCAACCGGAATTCACGCTGCCTGGCGACACACGTTTTTCGATGACCATCAATACCTCTACCTCAACCGTAAAAAAATCATCAGTTCAATATAAAACCATTCATCATGCCTATCAACAACAAGCCCTATGTATTCGTAGATGGAACTAACGTGATCGTGTACACCTACAACTCCAATTTTCAGTTAACGAATCACACCACTTCCGGAGATCGCTTGACACTGACCATTAGTCCCGGTGGTGCCAACAATCCACTTACAATCACTCAGGCTCAAAGCGGGTACGTTCCCGGAACACACAAAAAAATTACAGTGAAAACCGTTTCCGCGACCGGCACATTACTCGGTATGGAAACATCTGATGTTGATCCCCTAACAAATTTTTCATAACCAATTATTAAACTCCTCAACCATGGCATTGCCACTACAGAAACCATTTACCTATCTTAGATTCGATTCCACCACCGGTATCTACAAATCCTGCTTCGTCGTGCAACTAAATAACAATTACCGGGTGGTTGCTCAGTCACCGGCGGATGACCCGGCAAGCCGTACCCGAACATTGCGCTTCATTATTCAAAACAATGGCGGGCCGGTCAATGGATTTAACGATGTAACGTTTGACAACAACCCCAATGACCCGCAGAATCCGTTTGACCCGACGGCGATTGATAACATCGTGATTGAGGTGCGCGACAGCGCAGGAAATCTAAAAGGCAAATCCACCACCAACACCAATGAAGCCGACGCCTCAGGCGGCGGTGATGATCTGCTGTCACGGTATAACAGACTCACGCAACCTTAATGGTTTATTTCATGGCTATAATGCAACTATAGAACATGATGATTAAATTTATGGTGTGAGAAAGCATGCCACCTTAATTCTTGCGGCCCTCCTGCTTTTTTCATGGCCGCCATCTCAGGCATGGGCGCAAACATCTGCCGACACTTCGTACATCAATGCACTGACCCGCAGGAGTTTTGAATTGCGTAACAGCAATCCTGATTCATGCGAATTGCTGGCGAAGCAAGCCATCCGGCTTTCAACACCTATTGGATACCATCGGGGACTGGGAGACGGCTACATGTATCTCGGCATCCTTAAAAAAAATCAAAGCGAACTCGATTCCGCGCTGATCTATTACAAGATTGCACTGAGTCACCGGTTGCAGTTGCCCGAATCGGCTCCGGCAGGAAAAGCATACACCAACATCGCCACGGCATTTAACCTCAAGGGCATTCATGACTCCGCCTTGTTTTATCAGCTGGCCGCACTACGAATTGCCGAGCATGACAATGATTCAGTGAATCTCATCATCTGCTATAATAATTTAGGATTCATCCATCAGCGCCTGCATGAATATGAGAAAGCGGAAAATAATTTCAAACAATCGCTGGCGATTGCCACGGCACGCCGAAGTTTTGCCGATGAATCGCGCGCACTCGGAAATCTCGGAAGTCTTTACACGGACATGGGCCAAAATGAATTGGCGAAGACCTTTCTATGGCGCAACATTGCTTCCGCCACGTCTCTCAACAACCTGTCGGAGCTCGCCAATGCCTTCAATAATCTCGGCGCCATCTACGAAGATCAGAACCGCTCCGACAGTGCATTCCATTACTATGAAAAATCAGCCCGGCTCGACAGCGCCATCGGAAAAGACCGCGATCTCGCCATCGTATTGAGCAACCTTGGCTTTCTTCATTACAAAAACAAAAATTACAGCCGGGCTGTAACGTACACCTCGCAAAGTCTGGATCTCGCCATGGATGTTGGCGATTACCAGCTGATCGCAACCAATTACCAGCATCTGGCGAATACGTATGAAGAAATGGGCGACTACAAATCTTCCTTCCGCGCACTGCAGCAATATGTGTTGTATAACGATACCGTTTTCAGCGCAAGAAGTGACAGCACGCTTGCCGTGGTACAAACGAAATATGAAACGGAAAAGAAGGACCACGAAATACAACTGCTCAGCAAAGACCGCGAATTGCAATCGGCCGTTATAAGCCGGCAACGCATCCTGCGCAATGCACTCGTCGCCCTTGCACTGCTTATTGTTACCGCTGCCTGGTTATTCATCAGCCGCATCCGGCTCAGGCAACAGCAACGCACCCTGGCCGAGCGCACCCGCATCAGCGGCGAACTGCATGATGATGTGGCCGCCATTCTCTCGGGTTTTTCGATGTACAGTGAAGTGGTGAAGCAGGAATTCATGAGCGGGCGCACGGAGCAGGCCCTGCAGTCAGTGGAAAACATCGGGCTGGAATCGCGTGAGTTGCTTGACCGGCTGAGTGATATTGTTTGGGCGATCAACCCGCGTAACGATACGTTTGAAAAGATCATCTCGCGCCTCCGCAATTATGCGATGAAGGTTTGCACCGCGCGGGGCATTATTGACTTAGACTTCTCCGCCGACTCCGCCCTCCATGATTTGCCGTGCTCTCTTGAAGTGAGGAACACTCTGTACCTCATACTTAAGGAAGCGATCAACAACGCAGCAAAATATTCAGCTGCCAAAAAGCTATCGGTATTTATCGCAGGTAAAGGCAACGGTCTTTATGCAAGCGTGCAGGATGATGGAAAAGGATTCACCCCCGCGGCGGACAGCGAAGGCAATGGATTGCGAAACATGAAACAACGCGCGGCCGATATTGATGCCGCCTTCCACATGCAGTCATCACCCGGTCAAGGAACACGCATCGAACTAACGGTGCACCGCATATAAACCGGGATTATAATTCCCCTGCTTCAGGGATTGCAGGCACTCATCATGCAGAATTGCTTTGCAAAAAATTTCATGATGAAAACGAATACAACTTATGAAGCACTCCATGCTGAGTGCGCTGCGCTGCAGCCTGCGTCTTCCCGTCTATCATTCCGGCAAGTGCGCGACGTGTACTTCCACCTCTTTCAACAGCACGATGAATGGAATCTTGATGAAATCAATCGCAAAGCAACTGCATTGCTTACCATGGCGGCAGCGGGAAAGAATCAGGCGATAGATTAATCACTAACCTCAAATGGTGACTGATTTGAATGGTCACAACAAAAATTCACCGGTTTCGGGGATTGTATGAACCAATGACATTTCGTGACTTTGAATAATTGAAAAATTTTTGTTTTAAAAATGAGAAAACCCTTGCTACATTCATGGGGCAGTAACGAAAATACCGGGAGTCATTCTTCTTTTGAATGCTCATCCGGCGGAAGCAACTAAGCTTCCGTTTCACCACGTTCTCCCGGTGTGAGGCAAAGAGAAAGTTACGACTTCTCAACCGCATCCGACGCTTAGCTAACGCCGCCTGCTCTTCCGAAGCCGCTTCATATAGAGTTATGAGTCTTTTGGACTTAAGACGTAAGTCGTAAGACTTAAGACTTATGACTTGCAGACGAAAGACTTGTGGACTATTGACATTGACTATTGACCAATGACTATTGACTCGTGGGCGGATGACATGTGGACTAATGGACTAATGAACCTATGAACTGATAAACCAATAGACCAATAAACCAATAAACTAAGAAACCAAGAACCCAAAACTCATGAAACACCTGACAGTTACTCTCGCAATTCTCTTCTCATTCACTCTTACTCGGGCACAGCAGCAACCGGCGCCGCCGGCGGCGCCTCAGCAAGAGCAGGGCGCGCAATTTCCTGATGGCAATGCCAATAAAAACGCGGCGATCACTTACAACATCATTGATGCGCCCAACAACACCTTCGGATACGATGTGTTTGTTGATGGCAAACTGATGATCCATCAAACCAGCATCCCCGCCATGCCGGGTAATGATGGTTTTAAAACCAAAGACGATGCTGCAAAAGTGGCCGAGATGGTGATGTACAAAATCCGCAAAGGAGAAATGCCGCCGACGGTGACTCCGGAGGAGATGAAAGAGCTCGGAGTTATTCCTGATGACAAATGACTCGCAGACTTATGACTCGTGGACGATTGAACAATGACTAATGACTCGTGGACGATTGACTTGTTGACCAATGAATTAATGAACCAATAACCCGATGAACAGATGGACCAATAAGCCAAGAAACCAACAAACCAAGAGACCAAGAAACCAATAAACATTGAACAACGACAATCCATTAACCCCCAAAAAATTAACCCATGAAAAAAATTCTAACTATTGCGATCGCAATCTCTAGCATTGCCTTCACTGCTTATTCGCAAAACACCTGGACTCAGAAAACCGACTTTGGAGGAGCCTCACGCTATGGACCGGTGGGTTTCTCTATCGGCGACAAAGGGTATATGGGTACTGGCTGGAACGGTAGTTATAAAAATGATTTTTGGGAATATGATCCAATTGCAGATGCGTGGGCACAGAAAGCAAATGTAGGAACTGCCGGACGAGAAATGGCTGTCGGTTTCTCAATTGGAACCAAGGGATACATTGGCACAGGCAACAATGCTAACGGTGGTAAACGGAGGGACTTTTGGGAGTATGATCAGTCATCTAATACCTGGACACAAAAAGCAGATTTCGGCGGAACGGCAAGATGGGGCGCCAGGGGATTTTCTGTTGGAGACAAGGGGTATATAGGTACCGGAGAGGACAATGTCGGTTCCACGAAAGATTTCTGGGAATACAATCCAGCAACCGACACCTGGACAGAGAAAACAGAATTCGCGGGACTGGCCAGATCAGGAGGAGTTGGTTTCTCAGTTGGATCGAAAGGATACTTTGGCAGTGGTGGGAATGGATCTGATAGCTTCAATGATTTTTGGGAGTACGATCCATTATCAGATAGCTGGACTGAGAAAGCAGATTTTCCCGGAGTAGCGAGGGGCTCTTCCTCAGCATTCTCAATAGGAGCCAAGGCATATTTTGGTTTAGGTACTGTAAGCAATATCTACTTTCAAAATGATTTTTGGGAATTCGATCCCTCAAACGACACCTGGACTCAGATGCCGGACTTTGAGGGAGCAGCCAGAGATGTCGCTGCATCCTTTGCGATTGGAAGCAAGGGTTATATTGGTTCGGGTCGAAGAGTAGATGCCACTTTTAGCAAAGACTTCTGGCAATTTACTCCTCCCTGCATTACTGGCGATACTATATACCTTGATGCTGATGCTGATGGTTACGGCGATTCAAACAACAGCATTGTTGCTGATTCATGCGATCTTCCTGCAGGATATTCACTCAACAACACCGACTGCAACGATGCCAACTCATCCATTCATCCAAACCTAAGTGAAACCACCGGCGATGGAATTGATAACAACTGCAACGGAGTTGTTGATGAAAACAATGCGCTCAGTTTTGATGGAGTTAATGATTATGTTATCGCAACGAGACCGGTACAAAATGATTTTACAATAGAAGCGTGGATAAAAACCTCTGCAACATCCCTCACCGGCAGTCAATATTTTCAGGGAAATGGATTAATCTATGCAGATGTTGTGGGGGAACTTTCTGACTTCGGAACTTCAATTCTAAACAACAAGTTTTGCTTTGGAGTCGGTGGCACGACCGATGTCTCAATTCAATCAACTTCTGAAGTTACCACAGGCAATTGGATACATGTTGCTGCTGTTCGCTTTCAATCAACAGCCATAATTCAAGTGTATATCAACGGATTTCTTGAGTCAGAAACTATAAGTACTGCCACACAACCTCTCTCTAACCCACTCAACATAAATTTTGGTGGAAACACAATTGAAAGTCGCTATTACAATGGACTGATTGATGAAATAAAGATTTGGAACGTAGCGCGCACTCAATCCGAAATTCAAACCGATATGCTCGGCGCAACCTGCGGAGGTCAATCAGGTCTGGTTGCTTACTACAATTTCAATCAGGGTATCGCATCTGGAACAAACACGAGTGAAACAACTCTCGATGATTTAACATCGAACAACAACAACGGCACACTTACCAACTTTGCTTTAACAGGCAGCACCAGTAATTGGGTAGAAGGTGTACCCGGCTTAAGTGATTCAGCAACTTTTTATCTCGACAATGATGGCGACGGCTTTGGCGATGCGAACATATCCGTCACTGCGTTGGCATGCGATCAACCTGCGGGCTACGTGTGGGACAACACTGACTGCACCGATGCCAACGCTGCCATTCATCCCGGCGCCACAGAACTTGACAACTGCATCGATGATGACTGCGACGGTATTGTTGACGACGGCACGTGGACGAAACTCACTGACTTCGGCGGTGTGGCTAGGTACAATGCTGTTGCCTTCGTGATCAACGGAAAAGGATATGTAGGCACAGGGCGCGATGCAAGCAACAACTACAAAAAAGATTTCTGGGAGTACGATCCATCAACCGGAGCGTGGACGCAGAAAGCAAATTTCGGCGGGACAAAAAGATTTAAAGCGGCGGGCTTTGCCATCGGCACCAAAGGTTACATCGGTACCGGTTATGATGTGAATGGAAGTCTGCGAAATGATTTCTGGGAATACGATCTGGCCACCAACACGTGGTCGCAGAAAGCGGACTTCGGCGGAACGGGAAGAGCGTATGCCGTCGGGTTTGCCATCAACGGCAAAGGATATATGGGAACCGGCGGTGATTTCCTCGCGCATCATAATGATTTCTGGGAGTACGATCCCACCACAAATTCATGGACGCAGAAAGCAAACGTAGGTGACACGCTGCGCGAAGCGGCCGTGGCATTTACTATCGGCGGCAAAGGATACATCGGCACCGGCGACAACAGCAGTGGTTACAAAAAAGATTTCTGGGAATACGATGCCGCTTCAGATACGTGGACGCAGAAAACAGATTTTCCCGGCACGGCACGGCAGGCGGCCACCGGATTTTCTATTGGTGATAAAGGTTATCTCGGCACCGGATGGGATGGCACCAGTCTTCATACTGATTTCTGGCAGTACAATCCTGCAACCGACACCTGGACACAGAAAGAAAATTTTCCGGGAACTGAAAGAGCGTATGCCGTGGGCTTCAACATTGGCAACACCGGATACGTTGCAACGGGCGGTGGCGTCGGTACGGCGTTCAAAGATTTTTATTCGTACGATCCGCCAACCACCGGAGACGTGGTGGTTTATGCCGACGCCGACAGCGATGGATACGGCGATGCATCAGTGAGCCAGGTCGTCACCAATTGCAACATTCCTCAGGGCTATGTTCTTGACAGTACCGATTGTGACGACAGTAATTCCTCCATTCATCCGGGCGCTGCAGATCTCTGCAATGGCATTGATGACAACTGTGATGGCGTTATTGATCCGGTTACCGATTACTATGTCGATGCTGATAATGATGGCTACGGCGATGCAAACAACTCGGTGAGTTCATGCACACCCGTGAACGGATACGTAACCGACAACACCGATTGCGATGACAATGATGCGGCGATTAATCCTGGTGTCACCGAAATCTGCAACAATCTTGATGACAATTGCAATGGAAGTATTGATGAAGGAGTGCTGACAACTTACTACGCCGATGCAGACGGTGACGAGTATGGCGATGCGAATGAGTCTGTGAGTTCATGTACGCCAATAGCAGGATATGTAACTGACAACACCGATTGCGATGATAATGACGCGGCCATCAATCCAGCAGCAACTGAAGCCTGCAACGGTATTGATGACAACTGCAATGGATCAATTGACGACGGTTTAGTCTTCACTACGTACTACGCCGATGCGGATCAGGACAGCTTCGGCGATGCAAGCAACTCTGTAAGTTCATGTGCACCTGTTTCAGGTTACGTTGAAGACAATACTGATTGCAACGACAACAACGCCGCGATTAATCCTTCTGCAACCGAAGTTTGCAACTATCTCGATGATAACTGCGATGGGAATATTGATGAGGGATTACAAACTACTTACTATGCTGACGTTGACGGAGACTCTTACGGCGACGCGAATAATTCTGTGAGTTCATGTGCACCCGTGAGCGGTTATGTAACTGACAATACTGATTGCAATGATAGCAATGCAGCGATCAATCCTTTGGCTACAGAAGTCTGCAATGGCACGGATGATAATTGCAATGGAATAATTGATGAAGGTCTTACGGTGACTTATTATGTTGATGCGGATGACGACAGTTATGGCTCATCGCAAGATGCCGGCACACCCTTTTGCAGCGATCCGGGTCAGGGTTATTCCACTAACAATGGTGATTGCAATGATGCGAATGCGTCGATCAATCCTTTAGCAACGGAAGTCTGCAACAGCATTGATGACAACTGCAACGGCTCCGTCGACGACGGGCTTGTATTGGTCACCTACTATCTCGATGCCGATGGCGACACCTATGGCAATCCAAACATCGTCACTATTGCCTGTGCGCAACCAAACGGATACGTACCCGACAACACCGATTGCGATGACAGCAATCCCAACGTGAATCCCGGTGCCACAGAAATTCCCAACAACGGCATCGATGATAACTGCAACGGTGAGATTGATGAGTTCGGCGTGGGCATTTCCTCCCTCAACACAGCATCAAATCAACTTTCTGTTTTTCCTAATCCCACTGATGGAAAGTTTGTGATTGAATTGGAGTTGAGTGATGAGACAACTGCAGATGCAACGATTGAAGTGATCAATCTGCTCGGGCAAGTGATGCAATCGCAAACCGCTGCCATCGTGAAGGGAACACTCGCAGAAGAAATTCAATTCAGTAATGAAGAAGCGGAGGGGATGTATTTGGTGAAAGTGACGATCGAGAATAAGGTTTTCACCGCGCAAATCAATTATCAGAAATAGTTGGAACGCGTCATTGCGATCCCGACATTTTTCATGTCGGGAGAAGCAATCTCCAACCATCAGGGAGATTGCTTCACCCCGCGAGAAGCGGGGACTCGCAATGACGGTAAATTCAAAATTTTCAATCACCCTTAAAACTTATAATCATGTCGAACATCAACACAATTATTCAAATTGTGAAATCCCGCTTCTTAGCGGGGAAAAAGATTGTTACAGTTACGATTGCGATCGTTGTGATTGCATTTACATCCCAAGCTCAAAACGCATGGTTGCAGAAAGCTGACTTCGGAGGAACTGCAAGAGAAGGTGCCACCGGATTTTCCATTGGCAACAGTGGATACATTGGTACTGGCGGTGATTACCCGTACAGCAATGATTTCTGGCAGTACGATCTGAATAGTGACTCATGGACGCAAAAGGCAAACGTTGGTCCCCATGGAAGAATTTGGGCTGTAGGATTTTCAATTGGCAATAAGGGGTACATCGGAACCGGCAACGGATCGGGAGGAGTTCCAAAGGATTTTTGGGAATATGATCCGTCAACCAATTCATGGACACAAAAAGCTGACTTGGCAGGAGCTGGAAGATGGGCCGCTGTCGGATTTTCTATTGGAAACAAAGGATACATAGCCACCGGTTATAAAAATCAATGCTGCCTGATTAACCTGAACGACTTGTGGGAGTACGATCCTTCCAATGATTCATGGACAAAGAAGGCCAACTTCGCAGGAACGAAGAGACTAAGTGCCGTTGGCTTATCTATTGGAGATAAAGGATACGTCGGTCTTGGGTCTGATTGTGATTACTGTGTTACAGATGATTTCTGGGAATATGATCCGGGAAATGATACGTGGACCAGGAAAGCCGATTTCGCCGGTGGTGCCAGAGAAAATGCTGTTGCATTCTCCATAGGAGCCAATGGCTATGTTGGTACAGGAGATTATTACGATTACTACAGCAGTACTGTCTTTAATGACTTTTGGAAATACAATCCTGTTACTGATACCTGGGAGCAAATTGCCGACTACGGCGGGGGTCAACGCCAGCAAGCAGTCGGATTCTGCATAGCGGATAAGGGATATGTTGGCACAGGCGGTTCTTCCAGGGATTTCTGGGAATACACTCCTGACACTTCCTGTACTCCTCTTACCGCCTCCATTACACCTCTCGGCAATCTCGATATCTGCAACACAGGTTTTGTGAAACTTCAAGCATCAAGTGGTAACGGTTACACGTATCAATGGAACCGCAATAATGTGGATATGCCCGGGCAGGTGTATCAAACACTCAAAGCAAAAAAGCCCGGCAATTACCGGGTGAGAATTTCAACTGGTCCCGGCTGTGCGGCGGTTTCGAAAAAAGTGGTTGTTTACTCATCATGCAAACTCAATGAAAAAACAGAACTCACTTCATCACTAAGCATCTACCCTAATCCCACAACCGGAACCTTCACCCTCGATCTCCAACTCGATGATGAAGAAACATCGCAAGCAGAAGTGCAAATCATCAACCTGCTCGGGCAAACCATTTCAATTGAAAGTGGAGAATTGAAAGTTGAAAATGGTAGACTGGTGAAAGAGGTTAAACTGGGTGATGGGGTTGCAGAGGGAATGTATTTGGTGAAAGTGATTATTAACGATAAAGTTTTCACTTCACAAATCAATTTACAGAAATGAAAACACACTCTTGGTTTCTGTTTCTTCTCCTTTGCTGTGGACGAATAATGGCTCAAAATGGTTCTTCCATTTTGTGGCAGAAATGTCTCGGAGGAAGCGAATATGATGTTGCTAAATCTATTCAGCAAACAACGGATGGCGGATACATTGTTGCCGGATATTCTTCTTCCAACAATGGTGATGTTTCAGGTAATCATGGCAATCATGACTACTGGATTGTAAAGCTGGATTCATCCGCAAATATTCAATGGCAGAAATCACTGGGCGGAACTGCTGATGACGATGCCCAATCCATTCAGCAAACAATAGATGGCGGTTACATTGTTGCCGGTAGTTCTAAATCCAATGACGGAGATGTTTCAGGTAATCATGGATACGGTGATTATTGGATCGTGAAACTGGATTTTTCCGGAAACATTGAATGGCAGAAGTCTTTGGGAGGAAGCGGAGGAGATTATGCTTATTCAGTTCAGCAAACTTCTGATCGGGGATATATTGTTGCCGGAACTTCTTCATCCAATGACGGCGATGTTTCGGGTAATCACGGCTCATGGGATTATTGGATTGTAAAATTGGATTCATCTGCAAGTATTCAATGGCAAAAATCGTTGGGTGGAACTGATGATGAGTATGGCTATTCCATTCATCAAACCTCGGATGGCGGATATATTGTTGCGGGTAGCTCTGAATCGAATGACGGCGATGTTTCAGGCAATCATGGCCACGGTGATTACTGGATCGTAAAACTGGATTCATCTTCAATCATCCAATGGCAAAAATCTCTCGGAGGAAGTAGTACCGATGTTGCCACTTCGATACAGCAAACCAACGATGATGGATTTATCGTTGCCGGATACTCCTGGTCCGACGATGGAGATATTTCCAACCATGATTACTACTCCGACTACTGGATTGTAAAACTGGATTCATCGGCAAACATTAAATGGGAGAAGTCGTTGGGCGGAAGCGATAATGATTATGGTGGCTCCATTCAACAAACAGATAACGGATTCATTGTCGCCGGCCAATCTTTTTCAGGAAATGGAGATGTTTCAGATAATCACGGCTTAACTGATTACTGGGTTACTACACTCGACTCTTCAGGAAATATTCAATTGGAAATGTCTTTAGGTGGAAGTGAAGATGATGGTCCTGCTTGCATTCAGCAAACTTCCGATGGTGCGTTCATTATCGCCGGTGTTTCTTATTCCAATGATGAGGACGTGACGGGCAATCATGGTAAAGGTGATTATTGGATTGTAAAAGTTAAGATGGATGGATGTGCTGTTCAAAAAGCTACCATTAAATCCCTTGGAAACCTCGATATCTGTGAGAACGGATTTGTAAAACTGGTTGCGAACTCAGGAAACAATTTCGAATATCAATGGAGCCGTAATGGAGTTAATGTATCAAATGGGACGGAACAAATTTTTAAGTCCAAGAAAACCGGAAATTATCAAGTCACAATTAGTATAGGAGGATGCTTACCGAAAACATCGAAAAAAGTAAAAGTCTATTCTTCCTGCAAACTCGGTGAAGTAACAGAGCTCACTTCATCACTCAACATCTATCCCAATCCCACCATCGGAACCTTTGCCCTCGATCTTCAACTCGATGATGAAGAGACATCCGATGCACAAGTGCAAGTGTTGAACATGATTGGACAAACTGTTTCAATTGACAACGTACAGTTGACAATTGACAATGGGAGGTTGGTGAAGGAAATTCAATTGAATGATGATGTTGTGGGGGGAATGTATTTGGTGAAAGTGATTGTGGGGGATCTGGTATACACAACGCAAATTGATTTGCAGAAATAAAAAAAAGCGGGTGCAATGACTCACTCATCTCTTTTGCCTGACCGGTTTGATCCGGTGCTGAACCAGCCGGAGTCCGCGGATGAATTTGTAATCGCTGAGGTTGAGCGTAAACAATTCGATGTTGTAAGAGAGCGCTGTGGCAGCGATCAGCACATCGGGTATGGAGGGGCGATGGCTGAGGCAGTAGCGATGAAACAATTCAGAAAAGCGGAGAGAAATGACAGCATCAATGGGAATCACAGGAATGGCGGACAACTTTTTCATGGTGTTATTAAGCGAAAGTTTGTCGCGCTCACCCGCTTGTATCTCTGCAACTGTTACCGGAGAAATTGCGATGTTGTTAAAGCCAAAGCGCAGAAGTTGTTGCACTACTTCCGGAGTGTCGAAAAGAAACTCGATCATGACATCGGTATCGCAGAGAACCGTCATCGCCACGCGATCTTCCGGATTTCTTTGAGAGAGATTTTTCTTCCCTTCCACAAGCCGGCCAGTTCAAGAAATTCCTTCTCCGACTTGAATGTCCCTCTCGGAATTTCTTTCAGGAACGGCTTCGGCTTCCGTGTGGCGGACTTCTTCTTTTTCGTTTTTAATCCGCTGGCTGTTTTCATCAGAAATTTTTTTTCGAAGGTACAGACATTCCGTGTTTTCAAAACAAGGAATCTCTTGTCGGCTATACAGCTACAATCTCATGCTCTAGTTGAACTCAACCTAAATCCAATCCTATGAAAAAACAACTCACCCTCTCTGAAAAACTCAAGCGCTATTCACTTCTCACCGGCGGTGCAATGGCAACTGCACTTGCTGGCGACGCTCAGATCGTTTACACTGACGTTGTTCCTGACTTTGTCGGCAGCGGCGATATGGATTACCAAATTGATTTGAACAATGATGGGGTAGTTGATTTTTTCCTTAGCCGTTCTGAGGACGCAGGTGCTTATTGGGAAGGATATTGTTCAGGAGGTGGTGACATTATCTCTTCTTTCTCTCATAAAAAATTAACCGGATATGGAAACTGCTTGAGTTGCGTGCTTGCGGAAAGTGCATATGACCTGAGTGTATATGACCTAAACGAGTATGATGATATTTCAGATGTTCAAACATGGTTTATTGGTGGAGTAATGGCAGCGTATAGCAAAGAGTTAGAGATTTGGTCAGAGTGCGCCACATGGAGTGGTGATATAGGTACCTGGACCAATGGTAGTTCATTCAGCTATGGTTATTGGCTTGGTGTAATTGACAAATATGTCGGAGTCAGAATTTTTAAAGATGATCATTTCTATTATGGATGGGTTCGTCTCACTGTTGATTCCTTTTCCTACACGGTAAAAGACTACGCTTATGAGACTATTCCTGATTCAGCGATAACAGCAGGAAATATGGGATGCGGGGTTTTTTACATGGATACCGATGACGATGGCTATGGATCTATGCTTGATTCAGGCGACACTACCTGCGTTTCTGTGAGTGATGGTCTTGTGAACAATAATCAGGATTGCGATGATTCAAATGGAACGATAAATCCAATAGCAATTGAAAGTTGTAATAACCTTGATGATGATTGTAATGGAGCAATCGACGATGGTGTTCAAAATATTTATTATGCAGATAGTGACGGCGATGGTTACGGTGATCCAAACAACTCAACACTCGCTTGCACGTTACCCAATGGATTTGTTATTGACAACACTGACTGCGATGACAGCAACTCAGGAATCAATCCGCTTGCAACCGAAATCTGCAACAATGCTGACGACAACTGCAACGGCTCCATCGATGATGGTTTAGTCTTCACCACTTATTATGCCGATAACGACGGAGACAACTACGGTGATCCCGATAACTCTGAAGATGCCTGCGAGCCGATTTCAAACTTCGTTCTCGACAACACTGATTGCGACGACAGCAATCCCAACGTAAACCCCGCTGCCACCGAAATCACCAACAACAACATCGATGATGACTGCGATGGAGATGTGGATGAATTTGGTGTTGGAGTTTCTTCCATCAATACAAACACAAATCAACTTTCTGTTTTCCCCAATCCTACGGATGGAAAGTTTGTGATTGAATTGGAGTTGAGAGATGCGATAACCGGAGAAGCAACGATTGAGGTGATCAATCTTCTTGGTCAAATCATGCAATCACAAAAGGTGGCAATGGTAAAAGGAAAACTGCAGCAAAAAATTCAATTCAGCAAAGAAGAAGCGGAAGGAATGTATCTGGTGAAGGTGACGATCGGAGATAAAATTTTCACAGCGCAAATTGATTTGCAGAAATAAAGACAAGGTGTCATTGCGAGTGGAGTGAATCAACTATTCTCATTGAACGGAGTGAAATAATCTCCAACAAAGATTGCTTCTTCTGTTCGAGATAATTCAATAAGCTCAAAACTCTTAAACCTAAAGCATGAAAAAAAATCTCACACTCTTGATTGCAATCATTGCGATTGCCGTTGCAACGCATGCGCAAAACACATGGACACAGAAAGCGGATTTCTCCGGGAATGGGCGCGGGGGAGCCGTCGGTTTTTCTATTGGAGATAAGGGATATATAGGTACCGGTAGCAACTCTCAAACCTGGTACAAGGATTTTTGGGAATATGATCCGGATATTGATGCCTGGACACAGAAGGCCGATGTGGGTCCTAATGCCCGCAGGTGGGCAGTAGGATTTTCCATTGGGAACAAAGGATACATTGGTACAGGTCAGGGCGATGGACACGTCGCAAAGGATTTCTGGGAATATGATCCTGTAACGAATGTGTGGAAACCGAAATCAAATTTTGGTGGTACTGCAAGAAGATTGGCCGTAGGTTTCTCAATAGGAAACAAAGGATACATTGCTACAGGCATCAATGATCAGTGCTGCATAATCTTAACCAATGATTTATGGGAATACGACCCATCCAGCGACTCATGGACGAAGAAAGCTGATTTTCCGGGAACAAAAAGACTGGATGCTATCGGGCTATCTATTGGAAATAAGGGTTATGTCGGGCTGGGCATTGATTGTGAATACTGTGGAGGTACTGATGATTTCTGGGAATACGTTCCTGCTACAGATTCATGGTTGCAAAGAGCTGACTTTCCTGGTGGCGCAAGGGCTGATGCTATGGCGTTTTCAATCGGAGACAAAGGTTATGTCGGCACAGGCAGTTATCAGGATTATGACAGTAGCATTATCTATGGTGATTTCTGGGAATTCGATCCTGCCTCAAACACGTGGACTCAGCGCGCTGATTTTGGCGGAGGAGCACGGAGCGACGCAGTCGGTTTCTCAATAGGTAACCAAGGATATGCAGGCATCAGTTATAGCCTGAATGATATCTGGGAATACACGCCGGAAGTCTCCTGCGCCTCTCCCGAGGCCACGATCACCCCACTCGGTGATCTCGACATCTGCAACACAGGATTTGTAAAACTGCAGGCATCAAGCGGCATCGGTTATACTTATCAATGGAACCGTAACAATGTTGACCTGGTGGGGCAAGTGTATCAAACACTCAAAGCAAAAAAGACCGGCAATTACAGAGTGAGAATTTCAACCAGTGATGGGTGTAGCGCTGTTTCGAAAAAAGCGAATGTCTATTCTTCCTGCAAACTTGGTGAAGACTCAGCACTCATTTCATCACTCAGTCTCTATCCCAATCCCACGAGCGGAACATTCACCCTCGATCTTCAACATGATGATGAGGAAACATCGCAAGCCGAAGTGCAAGTGTTGAACATGCTGGGGCAAACCATTCCAATTGACAAGGGACAATGGACAGTTGATAATGGTAGGTTGATGAAAGAGATTCAATTGAGTGATGTTGCCGATGGAATGTACCTGGTGAAGGTGACGGTTGGCGACAAAATTTTCACCGCGCAAATTGACTTGCAGAAATGATTACACCCGGCTTTGGATCAGGCGGGACGTCATCCGAGAAATGACAGAATCAGTTTTACAGCTATGAAGAGAATGATTCCGACGGCAAGCCATGCAATGGCTTCCTCGAAAAATTTGCTGAAGATTTTCATAGTGGGTGTTTTGTGCTATATCAAATGTATTTCTATCTTTTAAGATTTCATAGTACGGTTGTTGAAAATTGTAAACATTTTATCAAGAGTTTCTCACCATAGATAGGTAGCTAGTTTGGCTAACAACAGTTAGGTTTTTGTGCGGCAGTTTCCGTCATTGTGATTGAGGCATTTCGTTTTCCTTTGTGTAATGAAACTTTCATGGCACGTCCTTTTGAATAACCGAAAAGTAAAACCCACCCTGGCAGCGGCATGCTTGGTCCTGTTGCTCGTCACATCGGGGCACGCTGCGTTTGCACAAAAAACAGAGAAGCGGTTTGCCACTGCGGCCGATATTCAGCGGGATTCCGTTAACCGCTTCATCAAATACAAAACCTGCGGCACCTGGGCCGCCTACGTACCGGATACGCTGCATCCTGAATTCACTCCTTTCAGGCAGGTGCGCATCAACATCCATGTGATGCTCGATTCAAAAGGTCAAAACAATTTTCCTGACAATTCCATTGGCCGGCAATGGATCAAAGACATGATCACGAATGCGAATGCGCGTCTTGACAAAAACACGAAAATGAATTTACCCAAAGGAAACACTACGCCGGTGCTGCGTATCCCCTTCCATTACGTGCTCACGGGAAGACCCGGAGACCCCCGGGATGACGGCATCTATTTCCACCGGGATGATTCCCTTTTCTTCATGAACAAAAAAGCCAAGAATCTCACCAGTGTCTATGATAACCGCCAGTATCAGGTGTACGGCATTCAGAAAGACACCGTCATCAACGTCTTCCTCATGGAACATCACCCCGATTCGGTCAGGAGCAAAACCTACCGTCCATCCAATGACGGAATCGGCATGGGACCGTGGGCAAAAATTGTGGGTTGCTATAACATCTGGAAGACACCCACCGTGATGAAAAACGGAGACACCCTTCGCTACTCACCCTGGGATGCGGCGGCCTTATTCAACCATGAACTCGGTCACTGCCTCGGCTTGCAGCACACATGGAATACGGACGATGGCTGCGATGATACACCAAAGAATCCCGGCTGCTGGAATGTGAATGAACCGCCCGGATGTACGGATGTTTCAAACAATGTGATGGACTACAATGCGTGGAAGATTTCATACACCCCGTGCCAGATTGGAAAAATCAACAAGAACTTTTACGATGATAAAGTGACCCGCAAATACCTCGTGCCGGAATGGTGCACTTTTAATGAGAGCAAAACCGTCACCATTGAAAGCGGCACATCGGCCGAATGGAATGGCAGTATGGATGTTTTGGGAAACCTTGTGGTGAGCAACAATGCCGTACTCACCATTCACTGCACGACCTCCTTGCCGCCGGGCGGCAAAGTGATCCTCTATCCGAAATCAACACTCATTCTTGACGGCGCCATACTCACCTCGCGATGTGCATCGCCTTTTGAAGGCATTGAGATCATCAGCAACAAAAAATCTTCACCGAAAATCTATTTCAAAAACGGCTCCGTCCTGCAAAATGCCGTGCACATGATGGAATAGTGATGGGGATGTGAGTGAGCTCTGGCAAATCCGTGTCGTCAACTCATTGTACACTTTGAACTAACTTGTGCCGGTTATTTCATCTTTACATTCTTTATGTCAGAAAAAATTGTTGCGGGAATAGATATCGGGGGCACAAATACCAAGTATGGTTTGGTTGATGAATATGGGAAAATTCTCACCCGCGGCAGTCTTCACACACCGGATTATGCAGATGCATTTGATTTTGCAAAAACCATTTCAGACATCATTCTGAAAGAAACTGAAAAATTACCCGGCACCGATTTGCATGGTTTCGGCGTGGGGTCACCCAATGGAAATTATTTTACCGGTACCATTGAATTCGCTCCCAACCTACCGTGGAAAGGTGTAGTGCCGCTGGCCAAACATTTTCGGGAAGCCAGCGGACTGCCCGTATCCATCACCAACGATGCCAAAGCTGCCGCCATGGGTGAAATGATTTTCGGCGGAGCCAGAAACATCAGGCACTTCTTCTTCATCACCCTCGGAACCGGCCTGGGCAGCGGCATCGTGTGCGATGGCAAAATTGTTTATGGCCATGATGGCTTTGCCGGTGAGATGGGCCACATGATTGTGAAAGCGGGAAGCAACCGCCTGTGTGGTTGCGGCCGCCACGGCTGCCTCGAAACTTATGCTTCTGCCACCGGCATCAGAAAATCGTACATGAAATTTCTTGCCGAGAAAGACCAGCGCGCGCCCATAGATCCCGAGCAAATTGATTCAGCATTTATCTATAACCAGGCGAAGAAAGGAGATGCCGCCGCATTAAGGGCTTTTGATTATACGGGTGAAATTCTCGGCCTGGCATTGGCCAATGCCGTCACGCTCTTCAGTCCCGAGGTGATCTTTCTCTTCGGCGGATTAGCGCGGGCAGGTGATCTCATATTCAATCCGACGATTAAAAGTTTCGATGAGAACATTCTGAAAATTTATAAAGGCAAGGTTCGCATCATTCCCTCTTCACTCAATGAAGGTGATGCCGCCATACTCGGAGCGGCCTCGCTGGTGTGGCACGATTTGAAGAACGTGGCGAAATAATAAGCGCGCAACGCATGCGGTTTATATTCCTGATTCAGCTACTTACTTTATGCATCAGCGCATACTCGCAATCCCTTTCTCTGTCTACGGTGATACCGGCTCCGGTGTTAGCCAAAGATGAAACGGGCGACTTTAGCATCACCAAAAAAACCGTGCTGGTTAGCAATAACAGCGAAGATTCGCTGAGTGCGGCCCTGTTCAGTTCACACAGCAGCAAGGAATATGGAATCAGGTTGAAGGTTGTTCCTCAACGCAGAGATTCTTCCAAAGCCATTTATCTCATACGGGATACCAGCCGGCACTTACCGGCGGAAGGGTATTCCATGAACATCTCGCCATCGCACATCACCATTCGTGCAGGTGATGGCGCCGGAATTTTTTACGCGCTGACAACACTGAAGCAACTGATGCCGGTTACCGGGTCGAAAAAGGTGACTGTTCATTGCGGCTCTATCACGGATTATCCACGCTTCCCCTGGCGCGGCATGAT
>JAFDYS010000018.1 GCA_018267315.1 Bacteroidota bacterium
CAGCAGGAACCTGATGCTTCGAGCTTTCCTTCAGGCGGATTGCGTAACACTTTTGAAGCACGCGGTTACACGGCTTGGGATCCCTCCTCCCCGGCATTCATCATGGAAATAGGTACCGGTAAAACGCTTTGCATCCCCACCGTATTCATTTCATACAATGGCGAAGCGCTCGATTACAAAGCGCCACTGCTTAAATCGCTTCATGCCGTGGAAGAAGCGGCCGTATCCGTTTGCCACTACTTCGATAAAAATGTAACCAAGGTGGTTCCTACGCTGGGATGGGAACAGGAATATTTTGTTATTGATGAAGCGCTGTATGAAGCCCGCCCTGATTTGGTGATGAGTGAACGCACCTTGTTTGGTCATGCGCCGGCCAAAGGACAGCAGTTGGAAGATCATTACTTCGGAAGCATCCCGGAACGGGTGTATGCCCTCATGCTCGATTTCGAAACCGAATGCTACAAGCTCGGCATTCCCATTAAAACGCGGCACAATGAAGTAGCTCCTTCACAGTTTGAGTGCGCTCCGTATTTCGAAGAAGCCAACGTGGCGGTGGATCACAACCAATTGCTCATGGATGTGATGCAGCGCGTGGCGCGCCGCCACCGATTGCGCGTACTGCTGCATGAAAAGCCGTTTGCAGGAATTAACGGAAGCGGCAAGCACTGCAACTGGAGTTTGGCAACCGATACGGGAAAGAATTTACTCTCGCCGGGCAGAACGCCGAAAACCAATCTGCAATTCCTCACCTTTTTCATCAACGTGATCAAAGCCGTAAATGATCATTCCGATCTCATCCGCGCTTCCATTGCATCAGCCAACAATGATCACCGCCTCGGAGCGAATGAAGCGCCGCCGGCCATCATCTCCGTATTCATCGGTTCTTACATGACGGAAGTGCTGGAGGAAATTGAATCGAAAGTGGAAAGCGGCAAGTTCACGGAAGAAAGCGAGTCCGCCCTGCGCATTGACATTCACAACAAGATTCCGGCGCTGATGAAGGATAACACTGACCGCAACCGCACGTCGCCATTTGCCTTCACGGGCAACAAGTTTGAAGTGCGCGCTGTGGGTTCATCGCAGAACACATCTGCCACCATGACGGTGCTCAACACCATTGTAGCCGACACGCTCAAACAATTCAAGAAAGACGTTGACAAACTGATCGAAGGCGGAAAGAACCGCGAAGTAGCCATCATGGAAGTGCTCAAGAAATATGTGAGTACGTCGAAGAAGATTCTCTTTGAAGGCAACAATTACAGCAAGGAATGGGAGCAGGAAGCCGAACGCCGCGGATTGCCGAATGTGAAAGACACACCGCATGCACTTGATGCGCTGGTGGAAAAGAAGAACATGGATTTGT
Organism: Bacteroidota bacterium; assembly: GCA_018267315.1. Lineage (GTDB taxonomy): Bacteria > Bacteroidota > Bacteroidia > Chitinophagales > UBA10324 > JAFDYS01. The sequence goes on from JAFDYS010000018.1 coordinate 1,364, forward strand.
TTGTGCGCAATGGAGTGTATATGGAAGAAGAACAGAATGCGCGTCACGAGATCGAGCTGGAGAAATACATCAAGAAAATTCAGATCGAAGGCCGCGTGATCGGCGAGCTGGCGCTCAACCAGATAATTCCGGCAGCCATTTCCTACCAGAATGAATTGCTGCGCAACATTGAAGCGTTGCAGAAAATAGGCGGCTCCAATGTGAAAGCGCAAACGGAACTGGCCAAAGAAATCAGCGAGCACGTGAATGTGATTGTGCAGAAGGTATATGAAATGACGGAGAACCGCAAAGGCGCCAACAATATTGAACATGCCCGTGAGCGCGCCATCGCTTACTGCGAAAAGGTGAAGCCCATCTTTGATGATATCCGTTACCACGTGGATAAGCTGGAGCTCATCGTTGATGACCGGTTGTGGCCGCTGCCCAAGTACCGCGAACTTTTGTTTATGCGTTAAAAAGTGAATGGTGAGAATGAAAAAGCCGTCCTGCTTTTCCGGGACGGCTTTTATTTTTCTCCAATCGTTTACGCCTTCGGTTCAGTGAAAATTTCATCGAGCCGGTGCTTCAGTTTCTTGATAAGAGCTGCCTCTTTGGAGGTGGTGCCACGGTAAACGTGGGCCAGTTCTTTCACCAGGTTCACCACCATCATTTTAAGATGTGCATCAAAAGCCGTCTTGTGTGCCTCCACGTAATTACAGAATGATTCAAAGCAGGCGGATGAACCGGCATCACGATCCATGAGTATATCGAATTCGATTTCGGCGTAGTAGGCATTGTCCGTTCCGAACTGATCGGTGGAATGCTCCACCGGCACCAGCTTCTTTTCAACGATCTCCCTGAGTTTGTCATATTCCTTCTTCTGCACCTTGCCATCCACGGCGGCCACAGCATACATCAGTTTTCCAACTTCGGAATAAAAGCGTCGGTAAATCATGTTCGGTCGTTTTCTGTCACACAAATTTCGTCAATCACAATTAATTTTTCATACGCACTGAAAAAGTCAAACCAAAAACAGCATCCGATCGTTTTTCCTATTGATGAAACGCTTCCAATCAGAATGGGCTGCAGGAACAGCAACAGGTCTGCTGATGCTGTATCTGGCGGGAGTGCTGCTTGCGTTTCCGGTCGAAGTTGTAGCATGGCTGTTACTTCCATTGCCGGTTGCCGTGGTTATTATGGTCTTTATTATTCTCACTGATGAGAAAATATCAGACAAGACCTTTGATGAGTTTTTCTATGAGGATTTTGATTACCGGCGCAATGCACCGGGACAGCCATCGTGAAACTACCTTTCAACGGCAGCAGCAAACGCAAGCAGGTTTTTCAACGCCGACCAGAATCGCACCGTGGTGCGCACCTTGAATGTTTTCTCAATAAAGAGGTTGGGATATCCCCATTTGCCTTCAATGAGGTGATGTACACAAAAAGCATCGCGTCCCTTTACTTCAATAATCTTTACATCCTTTTTCGGAGAGAATAGCGGCGTCTTGATTTTCTCTTTCAACTCTGCTGACATGAATGCCACTGAAATTTTTGCATCGTCCGGTAGTTTTTTGAACGGGTTGCGCCGGACCATTGCTTCGAGTTCATCCAGCATGCGGATCATCGTATCCACTTCATAACCGAGTTTCTTCTGCAGCAACTTTTCGATCCGGTCTTCCAGCATATCCGCGTCTGTTTCCGCCGAGTCGAAAATCACATTGCCACTCTGAATGAAGGTGCGTACATTTTGAAAACCGGCAGAGGAAAATAGTTTCGAGAGTACGTCCATTTTTACAAAGCGACCGCCAACATTAATGGCGCGTAGAAAAGCAACGTAGGTAATAAGGGATTTATCCTTGTTCATTATTCAATTACAACTGTGAGGCATCAATGCTTGATTCCGGTAATAAGGGTTTCCCCGGTAAAGAAGCTGTTGTTATGTAGTGCCCTGAAGAAGTACACTCCTCCTGCGAGCGAATGTTCATCCAAAGCATATTTCTTTCCGGTAAAGATTTTCCTCCCCGCGGGATCAATCAGCCAAATCGCATCGGTTTCAAAAAGATCATTCCATGAAATCGCGTTTGAAGAATGATGCTCCACGCCTTCGCAAATGATTTCATAGCATCCGATATCCATCAGTAAGTAAGGGCGGCCGGTTCCCTCCAAATCAAATGCAGGAGCCGCTTTGGAGTAATAACTATCAACACCTCTATTGTATGCATCAATCCAGCAATTGGGATGATAGTTGTCCTCATCAACATCCTGAAAAATCTCATCAGGAATTGCAATGAAAGAACTGCTGTCAGATTGGGTTGCCTGTTGCCACTGCGCAAGTGTGATGACTGTATTCCCATCATCGGTTGACATGCGGTCAGTCACAATATTGTAATTGCCGTGAAAGCCGGAAATGCTCGCCGCATCAATGGCAATACTTCCTCTGAAAGCATGATCGCTCCAGATGATGTTGTTGAATACAATGTTACCTGTGCTGCCGCCGTCAATCAGCAGCCCCCAGCGCGCATCTGCGGCCTGCAAAATGGTATTGTTCACCACTACGTTATTGTTGGCTCCTCCCCCGGCGTCAATTCTGAAAAGCGCAATACCGCTTGCATGATTATTATAGAGAAGATTGTTTTGAATCCTTGAGTTCTGGACGCCGTCGCAGTTGATGGCAGAGCCGCCGCCGGTGCCGTTGTCGTGAATGATGTTGTTCTCTACCAGTGCATTGGAGATGATTCCATCGCCGCCAAGACTGACATCGCCATTCATATGAATGCCGCAGTCGTGATTGCCGTAGCAGGTATTATTTCTGATTACAGGATTATCCGCGCTGTTGCCGAAATAAATTCCATGCTGTTCCACCGTGTTGGTGCAGATGTTTCCTTCAATCAGAATATTCTCGCTGAAGCCCGTGAGAATGCCCCACACCCCGCAATGATCACACATGTTGTTGCGGATGATCACCCCGGTGTCATCCACCGCCCGGATGCCGGTACGCGGCACATCAGCCACTGTAAACCCTTCAATCGTGATATAACTCGCTCCCTCGAGGTTAATGCCGTCGTCAGTTGTAACATTGGGCTGATTAATTATCACTCCCGGCTGTGCTGCAAAAACGATACGCTGCGATGCCATTCCGCTTGTGGTGTGATAGAAGCCACTGTAGGTTCCCGGTAGAACGCTCACCGAATCGCCCGGCATCACTACATCCGAAGCATGCTGAAGCGTTTTAAATGCCGTGGCTGAAGACATGCCGTCATTCGAGTCATTGCCAGAAGGTGATACATAGTAAGTCATGGCTTTACTCCATAACCCGACAAATAACAAAATGAGAATTGAAAAAAATCGTTTCATAAGAGCACCTGTGTACGCAGCAAATGTCGCAAATGTTTGATCCGGGCAGTTCCAATTTCATTTGCGGCTCTTTGCATTCATTCAAATAACTTTGCGATAATGGCACCGAAAATGATCCGCAGAATTTTTGTTCTCCTTCTGGTCATTGCTGTTGCGTCACTGGTTTCCTGCCTGGTAACGCAGCAGGCAAAAACGGGCGACATGCTTTTCCAGGAGAAGAAATATGATCAGGCCGCCGAGCTGCTGAAAACGGAATACAGCAATGAATCCGATCCAGTGATCCGGCAGAAAAAAGCATTTCAGATCGGCGAATGCTATCGGCTGAGCGGGCAAACCATTCCTGCCGAAGATTGGTACAAGACGGCCAGCAACCTAGACAATGACGATCAGCGTTCCGCTTTTATGTATGCGAGCATGCTCAAGTCGAATGAGAAATATGAAGAAGCGGTAAAAGCGTTTACCGATTACGTGAAGAAATTTCCATTTGATGAACAAGCGCGGAGTGAAGTGGAAACGTGCCAGATGGCCGAGCAGTGGAAAAACGCCCCCTCGAATTACACCATCCAGGGTGTAAGCGAGATCAATTCCATCGCATACGATTATGCGCCCGTTCTTTACAACAAGAACGGGCTCGTATTTACCAGCGACCGCAGCGATGCCACGGGCTCCGAATCATACGGTTGGACCGGAGAAAAATTCAGCGACTTGTATATCGCCACCCGCAACACCGCCGGACAATTTTCAGCGCCTTCACCGTTTTCACCTAACCTGAATTCTGATTACAATGAAGGAACCCCCACCTTCAATAAAGACTTCACAGAAATTTATTTCACCCGCTGTGGCAGTTCCCTTACCACCAATGATTATTGCCACATCTATTACTCCGTTCGCAACGGCGATGAATGGAGTGAACCGGTTCCTGTTCCCATCTTCAACGACAGTTGCAATGTGGTGCAGCCGTTTCTCACAGCCGACGGCAAAGAACTCTATGTGGCTTCCGATATTGACGGCGGTTATGGGGGAAAAGATTTGTATGTGCTCATGCGCGATGCCGAAGGCAACTGGGTGAATCCGCAAAACCTCGGACCTAACATCAATACCGATGGCGACGAAGGTTTCCCGGTGCTGAGCGATGACGGCAAATTGTATTTCGCATCCAACGGCCAGGAAGGCATGGGCGGGCTGGATATTTTTTCCGCCTCGCGGCTGAACAAGCAATGGAGCAACGTGCAGAACCTGCGAGCTCCCATCAACTCCGGCGCCGATGACTTTGCACTTGTTTTTGACAAGGTGGCCAAAGAAGATCACTACAAGATCCGCTCGAAAGGATTCTTTACCTCCAACCGTCCTGGAGGAAAAGGTAAAGACGACATCTACTCCTTCGTGGAAGCGAAGGTGAAGGTGATTCTCGTGAAGGGTGATGTGGTGGAGAAGAAGTTTGCCATAGAAGGTGACCCCAACAGCGCTGTCGTCGGATTCATGCCCATGGCGGCTCTCGATGTTCAGTCGCTCACACTGGATAACGACGGCAACGCAATTACCAAGTCGGGAAGAACGGTAAAGTCTGATGCCAACGGAAAATTTCAGTTCACGGCTGAATCAGACAAAACATATAAACTGAGTGCAGGCAAGCAGGACTATTTCACAAAGGCCGAGATCACGAACACGAATGGTTTTGCCCGCGAAGAAAAAGACACGGTAATTGCCAGCGTGCGGCTGGTGCTGGAAAAGATTTTCAAGAATGTACAGGTGAACATCAGCAACATTTATTACGACTACAACAAAGCCAACATCCGGCCCGATGCCGCCAAGGTGCTTGATACCATTGTAGCATTGCTTAAAGAAAATCCAAACGTAAAAGTGGAGATTGGCTCACACACCGACTCCCGCGGAAATGATGCCTACAACATGCGCCTCTCTCAGGCGCGTGCGCAAAGCGTAGTGGATTATCTGGTTCAGCACGGCATTGATGGTTCGTTGCTCGCCGCCAAAGGGTACGGCGAATCACAGCCGGTAAACAAATGTGTGAATGGCGTCAAGTGCACCGAGGAGGAATATCAGGCCAACCGCCGCACCACATTCAAAGTCACCTCTGCTGAATTCACCATCGAGTCCATCACGCCGGAAAAGATTGAAGTGGATTCTTCCATGATCAACAAGTAAGGGGAAGTTGCCGGTTGCTTGTTGTTAGTTGCCGGTTACCGGCATCATGGCGTGTGGATACAACTGCTTTCAATCTTGTGGAAAATGAAAATAAGAAAAAGCGGTGCGACACGTTAATCATTTCAACTTTGCTTCTGATGGCTAAGCCGAAAAAGAAAAACTTCTTCACCCGACTTCGCGCCCGGCAGATTCCTGCGTGGATGAAGAACAAATATTTTCTGACGCTGCTTGCTTTCTTTATCTGGATGCTGTTCTTTGACCGCAACGATCTTGTTTCGCAGGTTCAGTTACGGATGAAACTGGCCGACTATCGTGATAAAAAAGAATATTACGAACAGCAGATCAAAGATGTGAAGCGTGAGAAACAGGAACTACTCACCAACAAAGACTCCCTCGAGCAGTTCGCCCGTGAGCAGTACATGATGAAGAAGGACAATGAAGATCTATACGTGATAGTTGAGGAGAAAGAGAAGAAAAAATAACATTCCCTCAGACCTCTCTTCAATTCATCTTCCGGTTCCCCACCCACACAAACCGCTTCACAATAAAAGCCGCATCGGTGAGTGACGCATTGCCGGCAGGATTTCCTCCGGTAACATGCAGGTCACTGAATGCCGCATGCTGATTGACCCAGATCGGCCCGGTGAGATTGAACGTAACAGGAACAAAAACCTCATTCATCTCATCGGCAATTTTTTTCATCACACTTTCATCGGTGGAATACGCCGCGCACGTGATGGCGCCGTGTTGTGCCGCCACCTCTTTCGCCAGCCGGATGGATTCATCCGTGTCTTTTGTTTTGATGGCAATGGCTATCGGCCCGAAAAGTTCCGTTTCAAAAGTCTTCACATCAGTGGCTGAAGTTTCCAGCAACACCGGTGACACGGTTCGTGATTGGGGAAACTCTTCATTCTTGACAGGTGAAGAAGGCAGCACGGCCCGGCTTCCCATCGCCGATGCATCGTGCACCCGATGCAATGTTTTTTCATTTTGAATGGCGCCTAAAACACCGGCACCCATCTTCGGGTTTGTCACCAAAGCGGTGAGCGCTTCTTTCAGCTTCACCACCACTGCCTCATGGGTGAGTACCTGATCCCCTGACTTTATTTTTTCCGGAATGAAAAAGTTTTGCGGCGCCGTACACATCTGCCCGCTGTAGAGTGAAACAGAAAATGCAAGATTCTGCAGCGTAACATCAATGTCCTTCACCGAATCAAGGATGACGGAGTTCACTCCCGCCTTTTCGGTAAAAGTGGTTTTATGCGACAATGACTCTACCCAGTTACCGAACTGTGTGTTGCCGGTGTAATCAATCAGCTTGATATCATGAAGTGATCCGAGCTTGATACTGATTGGCAGAATGGATGAATCCACGGCGAGCTGCACAATATTCGGATCAAAACCATTCTCCTTCAGTGTGTGCTGAATGAGCGCCACGCAAATCGCCATCGGGAGCACGGATTTCGGATGCGGTTTCACGATAGCGGTATTTCCGGTAATGAGGTTCGCATACAAACCCGGTAAAGAATTCCAAACGGGAAATGTGGAGCAGCCGATCACCAGCCCGATTCCTTTGGGTACCGGAATAAATTCCTTGTCGAGCTTCACTGAAAACTTTCCCATCGGTTTTTCCCAAACTACTTCATGAGGAAATTTGGTGAGTTCATCATACCCGACTGCAATGGTTTCCAACGCGCGGTCCGCGGCATGCGGGCCACTGGCCTGAAAGGACATGATCCATGACTGCCCGGTAGTATGTTGCGTGGCCAAGGCGATTTCGAAAAAATGCTCTTGCATTTTCTCCAGTGATTCAACCAACACACCGGCACGGTCCTCAATCGCCGTCTTTCTCCATGACCGGAATGCATCATTTGATGCCGCCACCAGCTCCTCAACATGGTAAACAGGATATTTTATCCCGAGCGGCTCCTGCGTATAGGGCGAAACTTCTTCCCCTTCCCAGTGACCCGAATCCTTTTGGAGCAGTGCTGTAAAATTCCGGTTCAGGTAACCGGCATATGTTTCGTTTCCCTTCTGTGCGGCATCTTCCGCATAGGCCTTGGGAATTTCAGGAAACGCCGCATAGAAAGTTCTTTCATGAACTGCTTTTACAGCGCGTGCAATCAAATCCCGGTGTTTTTCAAATAGCGACATGATGAATGTTTTAAGGATTGAAAGTAGAAAGGCAAAGGTAAGTCGCAAGTAAAGAAGCCGCGGAGCATACACTTTGATGCGGCGTTTTCAGCCACATCCTAAGCAGCACATGCCTGCAGCATATCTTTGATGATAATATGAAAGAGAAACTTCTGGCCTTTGTCGCGCTCGCGTTGATGGCAACGGCCGCGGCGGCCCAACCTGAATTCCCGATGAACGCTACGTGGAAGGATTCAGCGAAACTTTACATCCGGGCGTTGAAGGAAGGAGCGTTGGTAGTGCGGTTGCAATCGCGGTCGCTGGCAATTGCCCGTTTGCGCGATGCCGGCGATGCAACGGCAGCCAACAACATCATGGTAACGCAGCGTGAGGAAAATCTAAAGATCGTTTCAGCTTTTCGTAAATCATTTAATTTCTGCAACGTCTATTTCATCTATGCTGATTCAACTGATGCGTGGCTGCTGGGTAAACACGAAGGGTACTTTCTGAATGACGGTCTTGAAATAACTCCTTCTATAACACTGAAAGAATCATTTTCCCTGCTTGCTGAAGAAGGCAATCCTCACCAACCCGTGGCCTATGATGAAACCCGCCCTAACCAGGAAACCAGTGAGCGCGGCTACCTGAATAATGCTATCGTCATTTATGATCCCCGGCTGAAGTTGCTGAAAGAGCCCTTCCCCTATTATGCGCAGGAACCATTTCCTCAAAACCTGGCAGCAAGCAACTGGAGCGTAAAAGTGCAATCGCTGAATAAAAAGTTGGTGTCGTTTTACGAAAAGAGTACCCGGTAACCATTAAAAAAGCAAAGCGTGGCATCACCATGATGCCACGCTTTTTGAATGATTTCAGATAATTTATCTCGCTACTTCAAACTTCGATCTCACCACGTTGTCACCATTAACCATTTCAATCAGGTAGAATCCGTTCCTGAATGAAGAGAGGTCAAGGTCCATGGTGTTTGAACCTTCAGCGGCAGCCGTCGTCATGGTGGTCATCAGTTGACCCATCATGTTGTAAACGTTGAAACGAACGGCACCATCTTCATCACTGTTGTAGCTCACCTGAATGCGGCTTTGCGCGGGATTCGGTGCCAGGGTAATGGAAGAAAGGTCAAGTGACTGTTCAACCACTCTCCAGGGTGAAGAGCTTACATCTGCACGAAGTGTATAACAGTTGGATGCATCGAATGCACCGCTTGCTCCGTTCACTTTCACCTTATAGGTTCCCGTAACAGCCGTGTTATAGGTAATTAATTCATCAGTAGTTCCGGAATTCTTTGAAGTGGCCACACTCGTTCCGCTGGGGTTAAACAGCGTAAGGTTATAGTTAGCCGGCAGTGTGGTCATTGAAACTTTGATGTTGGGGGCACCTACGTTCGAGAACGAATAGAAGTCCACATCGGAAGAGGTGGCGATTAGCGCCTTATTGTCAACTCCGGTGCTGATTCCTTTGGCAGCACTCTTTGAGTTGTTGGGTTCCAGAATATCAGAGCATGTTGCCGGAGGAGTAGAGAAGTTTGCCACTGCGGAAAACGAAGAAGTCGTTCCGCCGCTGCAAACAGATTGCACATGAAAATCGTAAGAAGCATTGGCAGTCAAACCCGTAATGGATTTTGATGTAGTGGTTGAAGTGGTTGCCGTCCATGTGCCGCTGCTGGATAGTTTATATTCCACATTGTAGCTGATGGCTCCCACGGCAGCACCCCAATTAAGGGTAGCCGATGAAGAAGTGACGCCGGTGCTGAACAAGCCGGTTGGAGTATTACATGTGCCGCCGCCGCCGGGTGCCGTACAACCGATTGAATTCAACATGGCAGCACGTGATCCGCCTTGTGCAAACAGCGCCTGCATTCTTGATTTTTGACCGGCAGAAAACATAACCATGCAGGCATCATCCGTGTAGTCCATATAATTCTCATACATGTCGCCATCGGGTCCGTTGGTGCAACTGATCCTGATGGTTGGTAAGGGACAGCCATAGGTTTCATCAGCCTGGTTCGGTGTATCTGAAACCTGATCAGAACCATTGCAGCCGTTGCCATCGTCACCCCAAATATGGTAGCAGTTTAACCAGTGACCTACCTCATGGGTTGCCGACCGTCCCAGGTCATAAGAATTCATGGTGCCGGGCGCATTGGGTCCGCCAACAGTTGCATAATCAACAACTACACCATCTGTGGTGGCGCTGCCGCCGGGAAACTGAGCATAGCCCAGCAAACCGGAACCGAGGTCGCAGATCCAAATATTAAGATATGAGTCGCGATTCCAGATATCATCACCACCTTTCGAAGTCTTCTTCACATCATCATTTGAGCTGAAAGAAGTTTTGGTGGTACTTACCCTCACGATACCCGTGGTGGCATTACCGCTCGGATCCTGCTGCGCTAGGCAGAAGTTGATTTCACAATCTGCAGCTACGGCCTGAAATACGGCGCGTGCTGATGAGAAATCGCTGTTGAGTTTGCGATAGTCATTGTTGAGCACATTCAATTGCTCCAGGATGCGGTCATCGCTGATGTTTTCCGAAGTAGTGTTATACACCACGTGGAAAACCACCGGAATAGTTACCACTGTACGCAATCCTTCGGGATGGGCAGCGATCCAATTTTGTGTGTATTGTTCAATCTGATCCCGGTTGATTGAGTAGTTCGGATCTTCCAATCGTAACCGCTGGTCCACTTCAGTGGCTGCACAACGGTTAATAGATTCCTGTGCCATGGCAAAGTGCATGCACAGCATTAGCGCCACAGCGCTTAGTACTGATTGCTTCATGAAAATTGGTTTTGTTGGTGAAATTTGTGACAGAATGAGGAAGCAATGATACGTAAGAAATCCAAATCGGTTTCAATACACTGAAAAAATCATATCCCCATATCTGCCGTGATTAATAACGCATTAGTGGCGAAAAATTCTTAATACAGCCAAACAAGCCATAGGAACCATTGAGGAATATTCCTGATTACCTGTAACAATCTCCTTGTTTCCCCCCTCCTACTTCCAAAATTCAAGCCCATGAAACAACTTTTATTGCTGCCATTCATCATGCTCATGCTTGGTGTCGGCGCATATGCCAACTCAGGATTACCTGACCAATTCTCCACCGAGCATAGAAACTTGAAAAGTTTCAGTGCCATCTCACTACAAATCCCCGCTGAAGTGAATCTAATCTGTGGCGACTTTTCATTTAGCATTTCATCAAGTGAGGAAATGCTCGGCAAAATTGTAACGGAGGTTCATAACGGGGAACTGGTTATCCGCTTTTCAAAAAACGGTTACGATCAGGTAACCGAACCGGTTAATATCGAAATCAGTATGCCCCGGGTGCTTGCCGTGGAGATTAACGGATCAGGAAGCATTCAATCCCAAAGTGAACTCAGCAGTGCCTCGCTATCACTCGAGATAAATGGATCAGGAAACATTAACCTATCAGGACTGAAGACCGAAACGCTTTCCGCCACCGTCAACGGATCGGGCACTATTCAGAATCTTAAGGGAACTACCAATTCACTTAACCTGCAAGTGAATGGAAACGGAGAAATTAATATTCCTGATCTTACGGGAAAAACGGTAGAAACTTCCATAACGGGCTCAGGAAAAATCTGCACCGGTGCCACCGAATCACTGCATGCAGAAATTGCAGGAAGCGGTGACGTTCGCTACGCCGGTTCTCCGCTGAAAAAGAATGTTGAGATTGTCGGCACGGGTACCGTTACTGCCATGAACTAAATCAGCAAAACACATTTATACAAAGAATTCAAATCACATAACTCATGAAAAAAATTGTAATTGCCATTGTACTCACCGTTGCCGTGTCCGCCTTCGCGCTGGCACAATCCAAAGTGACCCAAACACGAGATGCCGCTGACTTTACGGCCGTCGAATTGCGGATGCCTGCCACGGTTTATGTAAATCAGGATAACCATTTCAGCGTAACGGTTTCGGCTCCGCAAGAATGGCTTGACCGCATTTCAACAGAGGTGGATGGTCATCAACTTAACATCGAAATTGAATCAAAGGACTGGTCAAAGGATTTCTGGAAAAGCAAACCCGATGTGATTGTGAACATCACCCTGCCGAAGATCAACGGACTTACCGTGTCGGGCTCAGGAACGATCAAAGTTCAAAACAACATCCTTACTGATCTGCTTAAGCTGGAGGTTAGCGGATCCGGCATCGTGGATGTAGCCGAATATAAAGCCGGTAAGGTGCAGGAAGGTGTTTATGGCAGCGGGATCGTTACGGTGGGTAATGCCGTTGCAGAAAACATACGGCAGGAAGTGCAGGGCTCAGGCATAGTCAAGACCACTTCCATTCAGGGTACATTGGTTTCAGTTTCCCTCGGTGGTTCTGGTGAGATCAGGATTGAAAACATTGCTGCTGAAAAATTGGATGCCAGCACCGAAGGGTCAGGCAATGTGAAGATCGTGAAAGGAGTGGTTAATGATGCTTCTCTCAGTACGGCCGGATCGGGCAGTGTATCAGCTGCACAACTTGTGGCTAAAAATGTTTCAGCGGCCGTGGCCGGTTCCGGTGGCATTTCGGTAGGTGTGCTCGACACACTCGAGGCATCCATCGCCGGCAGCGGCAGCGTTGTTTACAACGGGTCTCCTTCCACCGTTCATAAAAGCATCAGCGGTTCAGGCAGTGTGAGACAACAGTAATGACTCAATAAGAACATGGAAGAAAGGAAGGCGTTATGAAAATGACGCCTTCCTTTTTTATTTAAGTTGGAATTGCCTTTCCCCAATTCTTGAATTTTACTTCTCACTTTTGCACTGACAATTTCCAGGAGTGAGATGTGATTCAAGAAGCGATACCATCCGGATTCTCCGGCCATTGACCGTTTTTGTCATTACATTGAATTTCCTCGGATGTAAATTCCAATCGGGTACCATGAATAACAACCATCCCAACACCAATCACCTGATTCACGAAACAAGTCCCTACCTGTTGCAACATGCCCACAACCCGGTTGAATGGTATCCCTGGGGTTATGAAGCATGGCAGCGGGCGAAGAAGGAAAACAAACTCGTGCTCGTTTCTATTGGATATTCTTCCTGCCACTGGTGCCACGTGATGGAACGCGAAAGTTTTGAAGACACGGCTGTGGCGAATGTGATGAACCAGCATTTCATATGCATCAAGGTGGATCGTGAAGAACGGCCCGATGTGGATCAGGTGTACATGACAGCCGTTCAACTCATGACCGGTGGCGGCGGCTGGCCGCTCAACTGCATCACCCTGCCCGACGGACGACCCATTTATGGCGGTACTTACTTTCCCAAAAACAAATGGGTGAGTCTGCTGCAGCAACTGGCCGCTTATTACGAATCAAACCCGAAGGATGCAGAAGATTATGCTTCTAAACTGATGGATGGAATTTGTCAGGTTGAGGTGGTGAAATTCAATGATACAGAGGTCTCTTTTCATTTTGACACCTTAAAAAATGCGGTTGATGGCTGGAGCGAATATTTTGACACGGTGGAAGGCGGCAACAACCGCGCACCTAAATTCCCCATGCCCAACAATTATGAATTTCTTCTGCGGTATGCTGTAGCTGCAAATGACCCTGCGATTCTGCAACACGTATTACTCACTCTAAGCAAGATGGCTTGGGGCGGTATTTATGATCAGCTCGGAGGAGGATTCGCGCGCTACTCCACCGATACGCTGTGGAAAGTTCCGCACTTTGAAAAAATGCTTTACGACAATGCGCAGCTCGTGTCACTCTATTCCCTCGCCTATGAGCTCACAGGAAATGAACTCTATAAGCAGGTGGTGTATGAAACGTGTGCATTCATTCAACGTGAGATGACCGCTGCCGACGGAGGATCTTATTCAGCCCTCGATGCAGACAGTGAAGGGGAAGAAGGAAAATTTTATGTGTGGACCGAAGCAGAACTCCGTTCATTGCTGGGCAACCATTACGATTTGTTCGCCGCCTGTTTCAACGTGAATGAAACCGGTTATTGGGAAGAGGGCAACTACATTTTGCTGCGGAAAAAATCTGATGAGCAAATCGCGAAGCAATTCGGGATCACGGTCGAAAATTTGAAAAAAGAAATTGCTGAAGACAAACAGAAACTGCTTTCAGTAAGAAACAAACGAGTGCATCCGGGGCTTGATGACAAGCAACTCACTTCATGGAATGCCCTAATGACGAAAGCGTATTGCGATGCATACAATGCTTTTGGCGATCAGAAATTTCTGGAGAGCGCCTTGAAGAATGCCGGTCACAACTGGAAAACGCTGTGGCAAAATGACGGGGGATACATTCACAGTTACAAAGAAGGAAGCAAACCAAACAACACGTCCGGCTTTCTTGAAGACTACTCTTTCTCGGCTGAAGCATTTATCGCCCTATACCAATGCACGTTTGATGAAACCTGGCTGCAGCGCGCCAGAACAGTAATTGTGTACGCCATCCGTCATTATTATGATGACAGATCAAAAATGTTCTTCTTCACATCAGATGCGGATGCGCCGCTGGTTGCGCGAAAAATGGAAATCAACGACAACGTGATTCCCGCTTCCAATTCAAGCATGGCAAAAGCGCTGTTTGCACTTGGTTATTATTTCGACGATGATTCATATCAACAAATGGCCGCACAGATGCTGAACAACGTGCAAAATGGCATCGTCAAATATCCTTCCGGATACAGTAACTGGATGATGCTGTTGCTGAATTACACATCACCTTACAAAGAAGTAGTGATTACCGGCGCCGATGCACTCTCACTCCGCAATGAAATCGCAGCGCAATTTTTTCCGAATGTGTTGTTCGCCGGTGCCACCGGTGCAGGCAGCCAACTGGGACTCCTGGAAAACCGCTTCGTGACAGGAAAAAATCTGATCTACATCTGTGAAAACAAATCCTGCAAACTGCCGGTGGAATCTGTAGATGCAGCACTGAAACTTCTGGGGGCCAGGTAATCCGGTTCGGCAATGCAAGCCGGCTATTTCTTTACGGCATTGATCTTGAACCCAACGCTCATACCATTATGCGACGCTTCGTAACGATAGGTGTACACCATAACATGAAAGGCCTTTTCATCATTGGTGTCAGCACCCGGTAAGTAGAAATAATGAGACTTATCTCCGCCGCTGTCTTTTTGTTTTTCCGTATAGTTCGCGCCAAGCGCTTCCCGAATCCACTTTAGTGTCATGGTATAATTAATCTGCCCTTCCGTTACTTCACTTTCTTTGTACGAATGACTGAAGTAAGCAATTGCCACCTGGTCTTTCGCGCCATAAACTGCTTTGCCTCCATTAAAATCAGGAATTTCTACTGTGGTTTCATAGTAAAGATAACCGGGAAAGTCTTTGTTCCTGGTGGATTTGGCAACATGGAGATCATGAAATGCTTCAATCACATCCGAAGTATAGTAGCTCGCATTTACATATTGCATGAATGCTGTTGTAAATGCATCCTGCCCCCCTTCAGGCGGTGCCGGTGAACAGGGATTTTCATCGGCATTGCCGAAACTCAAGGCGGTAAATCCGAGTGTAAGTACCAGCAATAAAATTGATTTTCTCATGGTGATGATTTGATTGTTTCAATAGTTGTTCAAAGGGTGAAATGCATTATCGTGAAACTTCCCGAACTGGTATTTGCGAATCATGTTTACTGCGCGGTTGCACCGTGCACTTCAAATACGAGATTATAGGCCTTGCCCAGCATGGGTCTTCTCAGCTCAACAGAAAAATAAGGCGCCACATCAAGTTGGCGTTTGATTTCCACATAATCTGTTATGCCCGGAGGTAACTGAACGGCTTTGTGATAAAAGTAAGTGATGAAAGGAGGATATAATTTGCTGTATTCATCTTCAGGGCGAACAACTATTTCAGTATGTGACAGCAGGGCATCGTAGCGGCTGATGAGAAAGTCCACATTCTTCTTATACCAGTTAAACATGCTATCCTTCACCTCTTCCCAGGTTTTATCGCCTGCGCCCACATTGTTTCCAATAATTTCCATTTCATTGAGCGTGTACAATTGACCATTCATGAGCGTTGACTTATGGTCCTTTTCAAAGCTCAGGTACGCACGGTCGACGCCGGCATACTGATCCACCACATCATCATTGAGGCGGATGAGATTGTATTGCTGCGTGGTGTCTTTAATAAAAGTGGGGAACCCCCGGTCGGCTTCCTGTAACGCTTCATGAAGCAGGTTATATAAATTCTTTTGTTGGGCCTGTGTGCAAACCGGCAACAGGAATAAAATAAAAATCGCAAATCGTTTCATGATGATTATCTGAAGGGCGGCAAGATAAATAAGAACCTTTCTCACCCTCATGACTCTGGTCACAAGACATGCTGAGACAAACTGTGATCATATTAAAGTTGACGGGAAAGCGCAATTAATGTGAAGAAGGATTCATTACCTTAGCATCACTTACTTGTCAGGTAAACCGGCATTGGGGCGGCTTACCTGTACGCACACCAAACCTTTAACCAAAAAATTAAAAAGCAATGAAACTTACCAAAAATGACTGGATCCACCGGGGAGTTGGAATCCTCAGCACCGAAGGAGCTTACGCACTGATGATTGATCATTTGTGCGCACGCTTAAGAATTACCAAGGGATCATTCTATCATTACTTCAATGGTATTGATGAATACATCCGGCTGATCATGAAAGCGTGGGAAAACAATGTGAATGCTGAATTGAAGAAGATTGATGAGTCAGGCAAGAATGCCAACGAAAGGTTGGATATGCTTCGCACTTATATCTTCAGTGACACCGGCAAATCAGAACTCGGTGTACGCAGCATGGCTCTCGAAAGAAAAAATCTCAGGTCATTTGTTGACCGGGTGAATACCTCACGTCAGCGGGTGCTTACACGCATCTGCAAAGAAATGGGACTTGACGACAAACGCGCCAGGGCCGTTGCACGACTGGTGAATGATTGCTGGGTGGGATTACTGATTGCGGGCATTGATGATCAATCAGCCCGCGATGAAGCACTCGGCAACTTAACCGATTTGCTGATGAAAGGGCTTTGATCGCTTGTCAAAAATTACTATCTGACATTGAGCAAAGGCCGGCAGAATTGCCGGCCTTTTTTGATTCTGCCCACTTTAAGTTCATCAACTGCGCAGTGGTTCCAGGAGACCTGCTTGCTAAACAATCTTTTGTAAAGCGATCTGCCAATATGAAAAATCCTTCCCCGGTAATTTTCATTGATCTGTCCACCTCTGAATTGAACATGGGTGTGGAACCGAAATACGCAATGAATTGGAGGAGTGGGAAGGAATTTTAGCTCGCTGCAGTTTTTTCAGTTTCCTGCTTTTTCTTCGAACGGTACTTCATTATTCCATACACAGAAAGAATAATGAACGGCAAAGAAGAAACTGCCACTTTCAAATTCATGGATAAAATTCCCACAAGCAATACCATCAGCATCAGCAGACCAATCAACGCCATGCCGGTAAACGCAAGCCAAGGTTTGGGGTTGCGCAGCAATAGTGAAATAAGCAGCAAGAGCTGACCAATCAGTGGAAGCACGGTGAACGGGTGAAGTGCTGAAACTGGATCTGTAAAAAATTTTGCGAGCAACTCGCCTTCCGCTTTGAAAAGGAATGTATGCTGACTGCCACCCCATTCAAGATAGCCAAACAGCGAGGTAATTATCAGCAAGGCATTAAGTAGTTTCAGGTTCATCCACTGAAAGATTGATGCAATGAAAATAACATGGAAAAACGAGTGACGAAGTGCGGTTGCGAAACCTTAAACTCAAAAACCTGAAACCGCTACCTGATTCAGGTTGCCGGCAACCGGGCAACTGACAATCCGCAACCAGCTGCCTGACGACCGTCATTATTGCGGCCTGCTCACTTACGTAGTTTCACACAAACTTTCAGCGATGAAAACGATGGTTTATTGGCTTCTGCCGGCTATGCTCCTCCTCGCTTCCTGTTCAAAAGATGAAAACAACACTCCGGCTGCCACCACAGGCAAGGTCAGCTTTCAGCTCTTGTACAACGTGGATGGAAAAGAACTGCTCTTTGACACGGTGTATTGCATGAATGCCGCAGGTAACGAATATGAAGTAACCAACCTTGAATTCATTCTCTCCGATTTCAAATTCATCCGTGCCGACAAAACTTTTTATGCCGATACCAATGCTTATTACCTCAATGCGCGTGATGCGGACTTCGGTGCGGTGAATATGGAAGGAATTCCCAATGGCTCATACACCTCAATGAGTTTTTCGCTGGGACTTGATTCGGTACACAACATCACAGGCGGACTGCCCAACACCATGGAATTTATCGCCATGGCCTGGCCTGATGCCATGGGCGGCGGCTACCACTTCATGAAGTTTGAAGGCCATTTCGTGGACGGAAGCAACCTGCCGGGATTCGCCATGCACCTCGGCATGAGCATGAACCGCATTGATTATTCCTTCGACCTCCCCGTCACCGTAAACAACAATTCGATTTCACTCACACTGGCCATGAATGTGAATGAATGGTTTAACCATCCTGAAGTCTATGATTTCAATGTGGATCCGAATTACTCCATGGGCAATCAATCCGCTATGGGTAAACTGGCCGCCAATGGAGCCGATGTTTTCACACTCAACATCAAATAAAACGGTCATGAAAAGAAATGCATTCATCGTCTTCCTTTCATTATTGTTTGCCATTTCATGCAGCAAGAATGAGATCACCCCGGAGGACAACTACGGTCCTTACAATCCCACTCCGGTGGAGATGAAGGTCCCTGCCTATTTTCCCATCGTCACGCTGCCGGATGACAATCCGCTCACTACAGAAGGAATTGCTTTAGGCCGGAAGTTGTATTATGACAAGATCGTGGATGCCACACACACCAATTCCTGTTCAAGTTGCCACCAGCAGGCCAATGCATTCAGTTCGCCGCAGCCGGGTTTGAATGTGATTCAGCATCAGAACCTGGCATGGAGCAGGTATTTCTTATGGAACGGAATGCTCGACAGCACGCTGGAAGATGCCATGCTGTTTGAAGTGAAAGATTTTTTGAAAACAAACCTCGATGACCTCAATGCAAATGAGGAATACAAGAAACTCTTCTGGCAGGCCTTCGGTGTCACCACCATCACTTACAAAGAAGAAGCATATGCCATTGCACAATTCCTGCGTACTGCGGAAACTTCCGATTCGCGCTACGACCGGTCTCTTCGTCATGAAATTTTCCTGACGGATGAAGAACTGGAAGGATACACGCTTTTCTTCACGGAGAAAGGTGACTGCTTCCACTGCCACCCGTCACCACTCTTCACCGACCAGCAGTTCCGCAACAACGGACTCGATGCAACTTACACCGCTGATAATTGGGGCCGCTATGAAGTCACCGGCGATCCGGCAGACATGGGCAAATACAAATCCCCTTCGCTGCGCAACTGTGAACTCACCGCGCCTTACATGCATGACGGACGCTACCAAACACTGGAAGAAGTGGTGGAGTTTTACAACAGCGGCGTGCACTTGTCACCTACTGTTGATCCCATCATGACCAAGCCGGGCAAGGAAAACGGCCTGCAACTGAACGAAGAACAGAAGCATGCACTCGTCGCATTCCTCAAAGCGCTCACTGATTCTTCATTCATCAACAACACGGATTTGTCCAGCCCGTTTTAAAAGGACACTTCTGTATTGCCAGCACCGACACGAAGCAAACGGCGAAGCCATGAGGCGAACGTATCTGATTAAAATCCGTCAATCAGTGTCGTGAGCATCCTTTGAACTGCGTGTAACCTTTCCTTCAATCATGGCGACTCAAGCACATCATGAGAAAATACTACTTCACGCTTCTTTGCTTGAGCATCACTTTCTTTTGCGATGCGCAACCTACATCCTCATCAGGCCGAATCAAACTGAGTGATGCATCATTCGATGTCACTTATGTTTTGATTGATTCTTCAACCGTTAAAGACCTGCTTCCCGTTTTTAGGGAAAGCGCTCAGGTGGTGAGCAATTACTTTGGAAAACCTTTTTTACACCGCTTCAGCATTGACCTGTTCGCAACGCGGCAAGAGTTGGACAGGCAATGGCAGCAGGACTGGGGCGATACTTCCATTCATTCCGAGTGCTGGATGGTGGCCGCCGGCATGGGCGACAAACTCCAGATGCTTTCGCCTCGGGTGTGGAACGGCGAAGCATGCGAGCACAATGCGTCTGACAAAAAAGAATTACAGCAGGTGATTGCGCATGAACTGGTTCATGTGTATCACGCACAGATTAATCCCAACCACGATTTTACCGGGCTGGACAGTCTTGCCTGGTTTATTGAGGGACTGGCTACCTATGTGAGTGGCCAAGTGGATGAGAAAAGGACAGCACAGGTGAAAAAAGTAATCGCTTCGGGTGAAGCACCGCAACAACTCGCCCGTTTCTGGACCGGCGCTGCCAGGTATGGACTTGCCGGAACCCTGGTGCGATATATTTCCGATACGTATGGCAGAGAAAAAATAGTCGCGTTGCTTCCGCAGACTGATCAAAAAATAATGCTGCAAATGCTCGGTACCAATGAAGACGCCCTCATCAATGCATGGAAGAAGAGTTTGCAATAAGCAGCCCGTTTGCCTGAATTTTCTTCAGCGCTTCAGCAACAACGGGTGAACATATACCCGGTTGCCTGCTGTCACTTTCGCGAAATAGTATCCGCCGGCAACATTTCGGTCAATGGTTAGCGGCGCCTTGCCCGATGCAAATTCAAGTGATGAAGAAAAAACCAGCCGCCCGTCCATGCTGAACAATTCAACGGTTCCGTTTTCCATATCGGCGCCATCGCTGAACTCAACCGTAAAGTTCCCGGTGCCCGGATTAGGATAGAACCTGATCGTTGACGTTTGCGCCACATCCACCGCATCATCGGAGACAATAACTATGCGCTGTGCTACGGGCCGCAGTTTCACTATCCAGTAATCATCGTTGCCGTGATTACCTGAAACATCTCCGTTATTTGAATTGCTGTTACAGGCCACCAAAAAGCCGCCGTCTGTGGTGGGTTCCACCGCATTGGCGCTCTCATTCAATGTTCCACCCAGCGAAATCTGCCACAGCATGTTTCCGCTGCTATCAACAGCAAGCAGCCAGCCATCGTCGCCACCATGATTGGTGCAAACTTTCTTATCAGTTGAGGAGGAATTGCCTGCAAGAATAAACTGGTTAGTGCCGAAGGGCGCCATGTATTGCGGGTCGTCCGAGGCGGTGCCGCCAAAACAACGTGTCCATTCCAACACACCGCTTGAATCCATTTTCACCAGCCAGTAATCATGTGCTCCGTTGGTTTCCTGCGACAATCCTTCATTTGAATGACTGATGCCGACAGAGTAAATAATGCCATCATTCATCAGTGCCAGCGTGGTGGTTCCCTCGCCGCCTTCATCTCCGTATCGTGACTGCCAGATAAGGTTGCCGTTACCGTCGAGTTTGATCAGCCATAAATCTTCTTCACCATTATTTCCATTAACGTCACCGTCGCCCGACCGGGCATAGCCGGAAACGAGGTAACCGCCATCCGCAGTGAGTGCGACTGCATGTGCAAAGTCATATTGAGACCCCCCGTAACTTTTTTGCCATTGCATGTTTCCCAGCCCATCCATTTTCACGATCCAGTAATCACCCTTGCCCTTTTGACTGGTCACATCGCCCGTTTTTGATTTAGCATATCCAACGGCAATGTAGCCGCCATCGGTTGTTTGTTTCACATCATATGCCACATCAATGTCAGGCCCGCCAAAACTTTTCTGCCAATCCAAACTACCGTTTGATTTCAGTTTCACAATCCAGAAATCGTATGCGCCATGATTGTTGGTTACATCTAAATTTTTGGAGCGGGTTCCGCCGGCTACAATGAATCCCCCATCTGTGCATGCTTCAACGGCATACGCTTCATCCTTGCTGGTTCCTCCAAATGAATTATTCCAGACAATATTTCCAAGTGAGTCCAGCTTGATGACCCAGTAATCCGTAACGCCGCGGCTGTGATTCACATCACCGTTAGTAGAAGCGGATTGCCCCACCACCACGCAACCGCCCGATGATAAAGTGCAGAGATCCCATGGAATATCCTTCTTGGCTCCGCCGAAAGATTTTTGCCATTGAATAGACATGGCGGGTTCACAATTCACCGAATCATCGGGAGGTGGTAATGCGACTGATATTTTTGTTTGGAGAAAGAAAAGGATAATGAAGCTGAAAAGCGCCGGCGGGAATGCAAACTGACTTAAGAACCTGCAAAGAGATGAAGGAATCCTGATCATAAAATAATTTTTTGATGAATGAAATATTCCGGAAAATTTCGGCAGGGGTTCCGAAAAATAATATCTGCTACCCATTGACGGGAATTGGTTACAGGCAGTGTACACAATGCACTGTTAGAAACATTCAGCTGACCACACCACAGTGAATGATTTACCGGGTTTGAGTGCATGTATCCCTTCTTTCTTCTCCAGCTTCATACTGTGTGTAACGGAGTCGGCAATACCGCACCAGGGTTCGATACAAACAAAATCAGCATCCTTTGCCGCCCATATCCCTAAAAAGTTAAACCCGTCGAAATAGACATTTACCCCGCGCTCCGTTTTATGGGACCTGAGCGTGACCATGCCCGAATGAATTTGCTTGAACACTAATGCATCGCGGTAAAAGAGTTCCTTCGACAGCGGAATACGGGTGGAGTTGACCAGGAAGTCTTCTGAACTTTCAATCAACCCATCGCCATTCAGCACATGCCGCTTGGCCGTCTCGGCTTCTTCAAACTCTATGTAGTAATCGTCATAAGCTGTTCCCTCTGCCAGCGGAACACGAAATGCAGGGTGCGCCCCAACGGAGAAAAACATTTCTTCTTCGCCCGTATTTCGAACATCATAAGTAACGTGAAGCGCATTTCGCTGCAACGAATAGCTGATGCGGAATTCAAATTCGAAAGGATAACTCTTCCGCGTTTCTTCATTACTGCAAAGAAGGTAGTGCAGTTCGTTCGGTGATTGGCTTTCCAGCTCAAACTCACATTCACGGGCGAAACCGTGCTTGTTCATCAGGTATTCATTATCGCCGTAAATGAATTTACCTTCTCTCAGCGCGCCAACAAAAGGAAACAAGGCCGGCGACTTTCTTCCCCAGAATTTTGGATCCCCTTCCCAGAGGTATTCGAGGTTGTTCTTTTTGTGGAAGAGACTGTCGAGTTCGGCGCCCTTGGGCTTCACCGCAATTTTCAGGAATTCGTTTTCAATCGTGTTCATCAGATAATAATGGCGACGAAGATAGCTTTGCCCGAAAAATTACGGGATCATTTTTAACTGAATGTTGATAAAAACGGGGGCACCTGAAGCGGGCTGTCTTTCTGCTCTATACCGTATTTTGCAACCGCGGCACAAGTCATGAAAATCCTAATTATTTCACCCACGCGCGAGGAAATCAGGCCCCTGGATCGCATGCTCGAAGAACTGGAAGCAGCAGGCACCTTGCGCAATCATCTCATTGACCTGGCTGTGACCGACGTTGGCAGCACTCTTACGGCATTCCGCCTTACCAAATTATTGGTTCCGGCTAACTGGGACCTTGTGTTGCAACTCGGTATCTGCGGCAGTTTTGATGTAACACTGCAAAATGGCACGGTCGTTAATGTGATTGAAGAGCGCTTCGCCGACCTGGGAGCAGAGGATGGCGAAAATTTTCTTGATGCCTTTGAACTTGGTCTTCTTGAACCCGATACTTTTCCTTTTATGAACGGATCACTCCTCAACAAGTCAACTGTTAAAAGTGATACACTTGATTCATTGCCCCGCGTGACTGGCATCACCGTTAATAAAGTTCATGGCAATGAAAAAAACATTACTTCCGTTACTTCCAAATACCATCCCCGGGTTGAAAGCATGGAAGGTGCGGCGTTATTCTATTGTTGCCTCATGGAAAGCGTTCCCTTTCTTGAGTTGCGCTGCGTTTCCAATACCGTGGAAAAGCGCGACCGGTCAAAGTGGAACATTCCGCTTGCTGTGGAAAAGCTCAATCAGACTGCCATGAAAATTATCAGCGAGTTGCTGGAAATAAAAAATCCCTAACCCCGTATCAGCAGGTAGAAATACAGCATGGTGAGAATACCCATGAACATGACCACTTTGATCACTGAACTCACCGAATGAAACTGTGCTGAGGTACTCGCCTGCCTGAGCAGGTAAAGTGAAACAAGCACCGGAAACTCCACGGTGGTAAAAACGGTAAGCGCCGAAATAAAATCGCCGCCGCTGATTTCTATCCACTGGATATAAATCAACAGCATGAGGATGAAAACGAGAATTCCGTAAACCAACCCTTTGGTCCGGTAAACGCCCATGGCAATCGGAACCGTCTTACTGCCGAACGAGCGGTCGCCTTCCACATCTTCCATGTCCTTTACCAACTCTCTCGCCAGCGAAACCAGAAATGCGAAAATGAAGTAGGCAAAAACAATAACGATAGTGCTGTAAGCAGCGCGCTGCACGGCGGCATTCATCGGGTTGAACAAGCTCTTCTCATACAACGCCACTATGAGGATGACAAAACCCGTGAGAAAGGCCACCAGTAAATTTCCCAGCAATAATTTTCGCTTGTAACCGGTAGAATAAAACCAGAGGAAGGCCGCTACAATCGGGTGAATGAAACCCAGTTTGAAATTGCCGGCATGCCAGGCCACATACAACGCCAGCAGCACGCCGGTACCGGTGAACATCTGGTGCAACAGCATGGCTGCACGCCGGGTAATCACGCGGTCAATAAAAATGCGACCGGGCTTGTTGACCTCATCCACCTTTACATCAAAATAATCGTTGATCACATAACCGGCGGCAGCAATCAGCACAGTGGCTGCCACCAGCAGTATGAAGTGCAGTTCATCAAGTGTTGGTACGGCGCCTGCCTGTGCCAGTATGGGTTTAATGATGAAGTATTGAACGGAGCATTGGGTGAGGACGATGAACAGGAGGTTCAGCGAACGAATAAGCCGGAGAAAAGCAATCAGTTTTTGCATGATGATACGATGTACCCGGCTGCGGGAAGCCGCTCAATTCCACTTACCCTGCAGCTTCAGTACTTTTTCCAGGATGTCACGAACGCATCCGCTGCCGCCTTTCAGCGGTGAGATGTATTTGCTAATGGCCATCACTTCCGACGCAGCATCCGCCGGGCAACAGGGAATGCCGCACAGTTTCATCACTTCCAAATCCGGAATATCATCACCGATGTAAATGGTGGTTGCCAAATCGAGATTCAGCTCATCCGTGAGCCGCTTCAACACATTCACTTTTTCTTCCACGCTGATGCGCACATTTTCAATTCCCAGGGCGGATAATCTGCTGAGCACACCTTGTGATCTTCCGCCGGAAACCACGGCCAGTTTCATTCCATTGTCCACGGCACGCCGGATGGCGAATCCATCGCGGATGTTCATGGTGCGCAGCTGATTGCCTTCTTCAGTAATTACCAATGAGCCATCGGTGAGTACGCCATCAACATCCATCACTATGGCGGTGGCCTGTTTAAAGAGTGACAAGTAGTGCTGTTGTTTCAATTCGTGGTCGGAGGGCATGCAGCAGGTTGTTGTTTTATTTCTTTTGATAATCGCGCCATTCGTAAACCCAGGAGGATTGGATCATTTCCAGGTGGCCTTCATTGCATTCTTCCCGTTTGCCCGCGAAGCCCGGAATCTCCAGCACCCATTCGATCAGGTCGGTGAAACGGACACGGTAAATTTTTCCTTCATTGAATTCATCACCGAATCTCTCGTACAATTTCTGGGCGATATCATCGTGATCGCTCCAGTGAATTGGTGGTTCATGCATACGTATTACGCTGGTTGTTGTTTCTAATAACCGTTACAGGCTCTTCATTCACCTAAAATCACTGACTGATCCGGGATGGTGACTTCCAGATCGCCCTGACCTTCATTGAGCAAACACTGGCATGAAAGCCGTGACGAAAGTTTGGGATTGCGGGCCCGGTCAACAAAATCTTCTTCCTTATCGCTTATCTCTTCCACAAACTCTTCGCCACTCTCCAGGTAAATGTGACACGTGCTGCACGCACAAACACCGCCGCAGTTATGATGCAGTTCAATATTATTTTTCAGCGCCACCTCAAGTATGGTATCTCCTTCTTCAGCGTCCACCACACAGGGCTGTTTCTCCTTCTCTTCAAACGTAAAATGTATCTTGTACATAGTTCAGAATAATCACCGCCGTCTTCTGCTTTTCGCGGATGGCAGGCGTGAAGCTTCAGCTGGTTTTCGCTCCGGCCGGTTCTGCATGCGCTTCGCTCAGCTCCAGGATGCTGTTACTCATCAACCGGTAAATTTCTTTGAACCGTTCATCGTTTTGAAGAAATCCCAGATGCTTCCGGATAGTTTCTTCATCACCCCGAATGGCCGGACCGGTTTGCACATTCAGCGGTTCATGGTTTTGAATCTTGCGCACCGTTTCATTGATGAGCGGCTTCAGTATTTCAAATGACAGCCCGTTACGCTCCAGGATGATTTGCGAAATGGAAAACAAGTGATTGGTGAAATTGTTTGCAATCACGGCAGCCACGTGTATGGCCAGGCGTTTCTCATCATCCACGATAACCACTTTGCGGGTAAGTGAGGATGCCACATCCTGCAGCATCTGCCGCGTGTAATCATTCACCCCGTTCATGCAAATGGGGATCACGGAAAAATCAACTGAGATATTTCTCGACAATGTTTGAAGCGGATAAAAAATCCCGTAGTTGGAGCTCACTCCTTCCAGGATATTCATCGGCACTGCTCCCGATGTATGCGCCACCACTTTGTCACCGAGGCGGAGTTGCCGGGCCACTTCCGGAACAGAATCATCATTCACCGCGATGAAGTACAAATCGGCATCCGTGGCAAGTTGATTGATGTCGGAGGTAAACGGTATGTCCATCAGGTTGCCCACCCACTTGGCCGCAGGCAAGTGACGGCTGTACACCTGCACAATCCGGTGCCCGTTATTATTCAAATGCCACGTGAGCTGGTACCCAACATTGCCGGCTCCCAATATGGCGATCTTGTAATTACTCATAGGTGTTTGAAGTAAGTTAGAGTTTATGGTGTTTCCGGTTTATTGATTGGCTGCCGTAGCTCTTTTCTTCTGCCAAATTCTCACAATACTAATCACGAAACCAATGATGGTGATAACCGTGCCCAACCACAGTAAGTTTATATAGGGAAAAACAATAGCCGTGAGCACAATAAAATCCTTCTCTGGCTTTGTTTCGGCCACTGAAAGCACGATGGACTGATTTTCGGGCAGTATGTTGTTCAGCCGAAGAGTAAGCCCCAATTCTTTTATCACATCATCAAAATAAAATCCGCGGTAATCATGAATGTAATAGAGTGGCCTGGCTTCGTACGATTTGCCATCCAGTGTTTTGATGGCCAGCACCGCTTCCACCGCCAGGTCACTTCCTGAAATATTCACCTTATCCGATGTGGTCACACGGTCAAGGTGCTCCACCCGGATGTAGCTGTTAGAGGTGTAAACGGTGTCGCCGATTTTCACTGTGTGATCGGTAAACTTCAATTCCGCCTGATCTTCCTTCTTCTTTGTTTTATCCGGCACGGAGGTGACGTGCGTGTAGAGGTCTTTAGAAAAATAGTGCCGCGTATCCGGATTGGCGATCAATCCCATCTTCGGGTTAATCTGTGCGTTGGGCAGCAGGGTAAACCGTTCTTTCACTTTTCCGGTGAGTGAATCAAAAACTTCATAATTCACTTTGTAGTAGTAATTGGGCGGCGCTGCGGAATCACCCACATAGGTTACTATGTAATCCTGCATCTTCACCGGTTCATTTCTATACAGCAGCATGTTCGCCCGGTTTTGTTCAGCCGTAAAACTTTCACCGAAATCAATGCCGCGGGAGTTGAATGAAATAGTTTGCTTCTTGGCAGACGAGATCAATACGCCAAGCAGCATGAGCGCAAAACCGAAATGCGCCACGGCCGGCCCGCTTACCCTCATGTTTCCGCGCAGCACGGTAAAGAGGTAATAGGCATTGGCCATCACCCCGAAGGCTGTTGCGAAGAGCAGGATATGCAAGTCCACCCGGCTGAACTTTCCGAAAAATTCAATCCCCACCGCAACAGGTACACTCACAGCAGCGATGACGCCGATTCTCTTCCAAAACATTTTTAAATCCGACTTCTTAAACTTCAGGTAGAGCGAAGAAGCAGCCAGCAGCAGCACTACAATCGCCACCGGAATCTGAAAACTGTTGTAGTGTGAAATGGCATCGGATGGGGGAGCCCAGTTGGTGCCGAATAATTTATTCCATACCGGAATGGAAGTGGTGAATGTGATTTGAATGGCTGAGATCAGAAACACCAGAGAACCGATGAAAATCCAAAACTCACGCGACAGTACCTGTTCATCCTTTTTGACAGAAGGAATTTTGTTCCAGTAAATTCCAAGCAATGCGATGGCAGGCAGAGACAAAGACGCCATGTACACCACGAGTTGACCGCTCATGCCGAGATCAGTGAATGCGTGTACAGAAGTTTCTCCGAGGATTCCGCTCCTCGTGAGGAAGGTGGAGTAAAGGACAAGAATAAAGGTGAGAAGATAGAAGATGTACGTTGTTCGAAGTGACCGCCCGGTTTTGTTGAACACCAGATTGGTGTGAATGCCGCCGATGAGAATCAGCCACGGAACGAGCGAAGCATTCTCCACGGGATCCCATGCCCAATAGCCGCCGAACGTGAGTGATTCATACGCCCAGGCACCACCCATCATAATGCCGGTGCCCAGCACGGCACCGGAGAAAAGCGACCAGGGCAACACATCCTTTGTCCAGCCACCGAAATTTTTGGTGAGCAGCCCCGACATGGCAAATGAAAAAGGAATGAGTGTTGAAGCGAATCCGAGAAAGAGAATCGGCGGATGAATCACCATCCAGTAATTCTGCAGCAAGGGGTTGAGTCCGTTTCCATCCTGAATGAAACTCAGGTAATCCGCCCGCTGAAAGATGGGAGCATTCTGCATTTCATTCCGGAGCAGAGAGAACGGCGTGCTTCCGATCTTGTAACCGAATATATAAACGCCGAGGAGCATAGAAGCGAGGAAGATCTGCACCACGCTAAACACACCCAGAACGGTAGATTGCTTTTCATCTTTCTGAAAAATGAGAATGGCTCCCAGCACCGCATTCCAAAACATCCACAACAGGAAACTGCCTTCCTGTCCTTCCCAAAAACAGGAAAGCAGGTACTTGGCCGGCAGCGCTTTGTTTGAATGCGACCAGGCATAGTAATACTCGAACCAGTGATTCTGGATAATGATGTATAAAGAAACGATGATGCTCAGCACAGCCGCAGCGTGAATCAGAAATGCGATCCTTCCGGTCTGCTTCCAGCTTAGCGCGGTTTCTTTATCACGTGTGAATGCAGAAAGAAAAAATGCGATGGAAGCAATAATCGAAAATGAGAATGCCGAGTAAACTGAGATTTGCCCGATCTGACCGGCCAGCAGATGCTCTCCTTCAAATTTAATATCCATCAACTCTCGGCTTTCGGTTGCGAAACAACCAGTTGATCTTGTTTATACTTCGACGGGCACTTCATCAAAACACTTTTCGCTTCAAAGTCATCACCTTTCATTCTGCCTGTCACCACAATCTGCTCCGTCCGATCAAAATCCTGCGGCTTGGGACTGTAGAGAATCACTTTGCACTGAACGCTGTCCTTGTCCTTCATGTAAAATGTGAAGTAGTTGGGATCGTGCTGCGGATCGTAAAACATTTCCTTATCCTTCACCAGGTAACCCACCACCTGAAAATCTTTCTTGGTTTCTCCGCGGGCGCTCGTAAATGTTTCGTATTGACTGTAATCGCTGGCCAGTGTGATAATAAAACCGATAGCCACGGCGATGATGATAAGCCCTACGATGTGAATCTTCTTCATGAGGCAAAAAGTGAGAGCAAAAATACAACACAGCAAGTAGTTTCCGGTTTACGGGGCCGGCGGCAATCGCTTTATTGAATCACTACATTTGTGGATTGTTTTCCCGGTAAAAAATAAAATATCATGAACCATAAAGAGGAAAAGATCAAACAGTTTGATCCCAGCGGCGTCGCCTCGGGTAAAAACCTGTACGGACTTCCGTTTAATGAGGAAGAATCCGACATAATAGTGGTTCCTGTTCCCTGGGAAGTGACCGTGAGTTACCGTGCCGGTACGGCACGCGCTCCGAAGGCCATTCTCGAGGCATCGGCGCAGGTTGATCTGTATGATGCCGATGTGCCTGATGCATGGAAGCGGGGCATTTTTATGAAGAAAGCCGATAAGAAAATTTCAAAACGGAGTGAAGAACTACGAAAGAAAGCAGAAAAATATCTGGAGCAGCTCGGCAACCCGGCCGATGAAAAGAAACGCATGAAACTGCGTGATGAAATTAACGAGGGTGGTGAATGGCTGAAGGAAAAGGTGAAGAAAGAAATGCGCGACATCGTCAGTGCCGGCAAGCTGCCCGTGCTGCTTGGAGGCGATCATTCCACGCCACTTGGTTTCATTGAAGCGCTGGGCGAAGTGTATTCCTCATACGGCATTCTGCAGATAGATGCCCATTGCGACTTGCGAAATGCCTATGAAGATCTTACCTACAGCCATGCATCCATCATGTTCAATGCGTTGAAGGCTTCCCAGGTGAGCAAACTGGTGCAGGTGGGCATACGCGACTGGTGTGAAGAAGAGATGCAGGTGATCCAGTCTTCCAAAAACCGTGTCGAAGTTTTCTTCGATGCAGCGATGAAGCGCAGAATGTTTGAAGGCGTAACCTGGAAAATGATTTGTGACGACATTGTAGCATCATTGCCCATGCAGGTTTACATCAGCTTTGATATTGACGGATTGGATCCGAAGCTCTGCCCGAATACCGGTACGCCCGTGCCCGGCGGAATGGAGTTTGAGCAGGCGGTTTACCTGATCCGCCGCGTGGTGGACTCGGGACGAAAGATCATCGGCTGCGACCTGAATGAAGTGGTGCCCGGTTTGGATGATTGGGATGCCAACGTGGGCGCGCGCCTGCTTTACAAGATGTGCAACCTCATGGGTAAGTCTCAATCACTTCCCGTACAGGTGGAGGCACATGAAAATGATGAGCATGTGATCTCAGCGGGCAAGAATAATAAAGTAGAATTTGCAGACAAGGAAGCGGGGGATTGATTCAAGCATTCAATTGAGTAACTTTGAAAAAATTCGCCGATGAAATCTGAAATCATATTTCTTGTCGAAGAAGCCCCCGAGGGTGGTTATACTGCAAAAGCTTTAGGAGAAGGCATTTTTACCGAAGGAGAGTCACTAATTGAAATCAAAAAAAATGTAAAAGAGGCAGTGCTCACTCACTTTGAAGAGTCAATTCGCCCCAAGCTGATTCGCCTTCATTTTGTAAAAGAAGAATTGCTTACCGTGTGAGAATTCCCCGGGACATTTCTGCCGATGACCTGATTAAGGTTTTGCGAAGACTCGATTATGTGAAGACCCGGCAGGTGGGAAGCCATGTACGCCTAACCACGATGAAGAACGGACAACATCATTTAACTATTCCCTATCATAGTCCAATAAAAATCGGAACGCTATCTGCAATCCTGTCTGATGTTGCTGAACATTTTAAAAAATCGAAAGAGGAAATTGTTCGGGAACTTTTTGGATGAATTTCACTCTTTCCATGATTTCGGTCCCGGCAGTTTATCATGATTGCCACCCTTGAAATCATAAACACTGCTTCACTAACGCTTATTTGCCGCAACCATTTCCCCGTCTTTCCAAAGTTCCGTTCTCAGCAACTTCCCGTCTTCATCGTAGTGATTTACCTCGCCATCCGGCCGGGCATCCGCATAGTTCGCTTCCGTCATCAGGTTGCCGTTCTCATAAAAAGTTTTCCAGTTGCCGGATTGGCGGCCGTTTTCGTACGCGCCAACATCCTTGATTCTACCGCTTTTGTAATATGATTTGTAGGGGCCGTTCTCTTCATTGTTCCGGAAGAAGACTTCTTCTTTAAGTGTACCGCCTTCGTAATAGTATTTCCACAAGCCGTCCATTGCATTGTAAGCATACTGTCCTTCTTCATTACTCCTGCCATCTTCAAACCACGAATGATACGGTCCTTCAAAATCACCTTGCTTGTAATGTTCGCTGATCATCAATTGCCCAGTTTCGAAAAAGACCTTTCGTTCCCCGTTCAATATGCCCTCATCAAACACAGCCGTCTCACTTAGTTTTCCTGACGGATAATATTTCATGAGTGTGTCGCACAACAGATCGCTGCGGTAGTTCCGCAGCTCCAGCAATTTTCCGTTCTGTCCGTAGAGGCGGTACACACCATCTTTCACCTCGGGACTGTCCGTTTTCACCCAATACTTCTCATGCACATTTTGAGTGCCCGGGTAATAATTGATCACCTGCTGGCGACCCTGGCGGCAGGAAATGAAGGCGGGGATCAGAAGAATCAGTAACCACTTTTTCATATGAATTATTTCAGCGGTAAAGCTATAAGGTCCGGGCATCGGTAAGCAGAAGCATGTTTGGGTGATCATTACTTAACGAAATGCCGAAGCCAACTGATATATGTCCACAATACTCCCATTGATTTTTCTTTCCTTTATCGAAACATTTTTCACTATGGATGTGCTCAGGAATTGGATTGAAGATGCGTGGAGTGATCGAGAACTGCTGAAGGATAAAAAAATTCAGGATTTCATTGAGAGCGTGATTGACTTGCTCGACATGGGGCGCATTCGCGTGGCGGAAAAAACAGACGGGCAGTGGACTACGCATGAATGGATCAAGAAAGCCATCCTCCTCTACTTTGCCATCCGTCCGATGGAGGAAATGAAATCAGGTCCGCTCGTTTTCTATGATAAAATTCCACTGAAGAATGATTACCAGGATCTCGGAGTTCGCGTGGTGCCGCATGGCGTGGCGCGTTACGGATCCTATCTCGCCAAGAGTGTTATCATGATGCCTTCCTACGTGAACATAGGCGCGTACGTGGATGAAGGCACGCTCGTAGATACGTGGGCAACGGTTGGTTCGTGCGCACAGGTAGGAAAGAATGTCCACTTGAGCGGTGGTGTGGGTTTAGGTGGCGTGCTTGAACCCGTACAGGCCACCCCGGTAGTGATTGAAGACAACTGCTTCATCGGATCGCGTTGCATCGTGGTGGAGGGCGTGATCGTGGAACAGGAAGCAGTTCTCGGCGCCAACGTGGTGCTCACTTCATCCACCAAAATCATTGATGTAACAGGAAGCGAACCCAAAGAATTTCGTGGCAGGGTACCGGCACGGTCAGTGGTGATTCCCGGAAGCATCCCGAAAAAGTTTCCCTCCGGCGAATACCAGGTTCCGTGCGCACTCATCATCGGGCAGCGAAAAGAATCAACGGATAAAAAAACATCACTGAACACCGCGCTGCGTGAGTTCAATGTTTCCGTTTAAGAATTGTTTCGGGAAATGATCAACCTGCTGAAGCACCTATTTTCTCTCATTCTTCCGGTCACCGTATTGATCCTCGTTCCTCTATGGATCGAAGATGATTTTTCAATTAATAACATCTATGCCCTGATCGGTGGCAGCATCCTGATACTTGCCGGTTTGCTGGTGATAGTATTAACCATTTCAGCATTCATCAGAATAGGGAAAGGAACACTTGCTCCATGGAGCCCCACCAAAAAACTGGTGGTGACCGGCATATATGCTCATGTGCGGAACCCGATGATCTCCGGTGTGCTGACGGTTTTGCTGGGAGAATCATTAGCAATATTGTCGTTGTCCATTTTCATTTGGGCGATTGCCTTCTTCATCATTAACAATATTTATTTTCTGATGTATGAAGAACCAAATCTGGGGGAACGATTCGGTGAAGATTACCGGCAATACAAATCGAAGGTGCCCCGCTGGATTCCCGCAATGAAACCTTATCAACTGCAGCACTGACTTGAGAGTAATTGACTTCCGCATCACTTTTCCTTTTCACTTTTCGCTTTGATCAAATACCTTTGCCCCGCCCTGCCCAAGTGGTGAAATTGGTAGACACGCTGTGTTCAGGGCGCAGTGCTCGCAAGGGCATGGGAGTTCGAGTCTCCCCTTGGGCACCAGGCGGCCGGTTCATGAATGAACCGGCCGTTTTTTTTCAGACTCACCTTCTTTCATTTCTGATTTTTTTAGCGTGTTGACAACAAGGAAGGTCCTGGTTCCGTACACCCCGGATGATATTTTGTGAATGCGTATGTTTGAACAATCATATTCCTCTATGAAGAAATCAGTTCTGCTTTTCTTTTTTCTGGCATGCCTCATTCAAAGCCGGGCGCAGCTTGTAACCAAGAGCGCCAGTGCGCCAGCCATGCAGGCCTTCGGCAGCAGCCGTGTGTTTGCCCTGCTTACCGGTGATCAACAATTTGATGAGTGGTACCAGGCCGCTGTGCAGCGGGTGTGGACGGTAAGCGCCATTTCATTTGCACCTGCCACCGCTCTCGATTCTCTGGTGGTGAGTGATAAGAATTTCTTTTTGTTCGCTCAGGCCAAAGATGACCGCAGCAGCATCATGCATTTGCTGAACAGCGATGATATCACCAAGAAGAAGGAATTTATTGTGGTGTTGTCACAGGGCGGTTACAAACAATCGAAACTCCTGTTTACTCCGGCCCTTACCGGCCCCAAGATCATCGGCTCCTTTCGCTTTTCACCTGAAAGGGCGGAACTCACCGCCGGCATGGTGGAATGCGAAATGCTGATCGCCCTGCTGAACCAATCCGTTCAGATCATCCTGGAAAGAAATATCAAAACCGAAGTGAAAGACTCGGTGAAGTATGTGATCAGTGACGGGTTGGCGAACCAGATTGCTGACAAGACACTGCTCATAAATAAGGCGTACAATGACGGGAGCATTTCACTGGAAGACAAACCGCTTATCAGCGATAAAGTGCTCAGTGATTACCCCTATCCGTATGAACTTACGGAGAAAGCATCGCTGGAGAATCAACTGAGCGGAGAAACTGAATCCTTTTGTTATCTGTTCTTCTACTTCCCATCACAATATATCAAGGTGAGTGAAGACAGCGGCGACATCCTGATCTATGATCCGGCGCAAAAGAAGTTCCTGTACTTCGAAGACAACATGGATGGACCCTGGTTTGAAAAGTGGAAAATGAAGGACATGGTTTATGCTATCCGGGCCAAGTAGCCGCATTGGATTGTATAAGAAAAACCCCCGCGGTTTACTTACGGAGCCAGCGGGCGATCGGTATAAGACGAATAATCAGTGATCTTGCGCTCGTAATTTTCATTCATCAGCCGCGAAGAAATCATGTAATCCGCTGTGGAACGGTTGCAGGCAGTAGGAACATTATATAGCACGGATATCCGCAGCAATGCTTTCACATCCACATCATGCGGGTGCGGCTGCATGGGATCCCAGAAAAAGAACAGCACATCCACCTCACCTTCTGCGATCATGGCACCCAGTTGCTGATCCCCGCCTAACGGACCAGATTTCAATTTCGTAATCGGGTACTTCATCGTTTGACCCTTCGTGAGATGTTTGGCAATAGATTCCTCAACCAATCGTCCGGTGGTGCCGGTGCAAATGAGTTTATGATTCAGGAGCAGCCGCCAGTTCCAGCCCACCCACTCTACGAGATCTTTCTTGCAATTGTCATGAGCGACAAGCGCCACTTTCTTTACCACATCCATGATCAGAATTTTTTTGCAAAGAAAAAGCAAACCCGGCACCGCATTCCACCTATCTCTACAGCAAACGGTAAACCTTTCCGGGCAGTGATTTGACCACGCCTTTGAATTCCAGGTTGAGCAAAGAAGCGGCCAGCGTACTCCCGAACAATTGTGACTGTTCGCTAATTGCATCTACGTGTAATTCTCCTGCACCGCTCAGGACACCTGTAATCTTCTTTTCATTTTCATCCAATTCAATAAACAGTGATTTCTGCTTAACCGCCACTTTCTTTTCATCTTTCCATTGCATGGCAGCAACTAAATCCTCTGCACTTTCGATGAGTGTTGCTTTGTTCGTTTTGATGAAATAATTGGTGCCGGCAGAATATGGCTGCCCCACGTTTCCCGGAATGCAAAACACATCCCGGTTGTAGTTGCTTGCAATTTCTGCCGTGATAAGCGCACCTCCGCTGACGGCAGATTCAACCACCACCACCGCATCGGCCATGCCGGCTACAATCCGGTTTCTGGTAGGAAAATTCTGTGGCTCAAAAGCATCAATACTTTTATACTCGGTAATCAGTCCGCCGCATTCCAGCATTTTAACAGCCATGGCTCTGTGCACACCCGGGTAAACACGATTGAGCCCGTGCGCCAGGACGGCGATGGTTTGCATTTCATTCTTGATAGCGGCCCGGTGAGCGGCGATATCAATTCCATATGCGAGTCCGCTGAGGATGGTGACACCATAGGGCTTCAATCCTTCCGCAAGTTCTTCCGTAAGATGCCTTCCATAGTCCGTAGCATGTCGGGTTCCGACAATCGCCACCATTCGGCCATCATTGTAATTCATTTCACCTTTGGCATAAAGCAACACAGGAGCATCGGCAAGTCCCTTTAGCCGCACCGGATAATTTTCATCGAGGTAGAAGAAGCAGTTGATCTGATTTTTCCCGATAAAAGCTATCTCTTTCTCTACATCCTGCCAGCCATCGAAATGGAGAATGCTTTCAGCCCGAACTTCATCAATGCCGGGAACACGGAGTAACTCCTTTTTCTTCGCCTTAAACACCCGGTCAACTCCGCCGCAGTAGCTCACCAAATTTTTGGCAACTACATCACCGACCTGCGGGATAAGCGTGAGAGCAAGTTGAAATGATAGCTGGTCGCCGGCAACCTGTTTCATAGTGGCTGACTATGGCACAGCAAGGTAAACAAACACAACAGTCCGCAAAAGTCAATTTCTTTCTATGGGTCAGATCCCGCGGTATTAAAAAACCAAAGCCCACCCGCATTCGCGGCGAGGGCTTTGCTACCGAGAAAAAATCTACCAATGATTCACATCACGGGCAGTAATTGTCTTAGGAATAGCAGTCCATATCTTGTATAAAAAATTATTCAGCGTACCACTCTGATGTTGCGCACTTCCCTGTTTTCGTTATCCACTACCAAGGTGCAGGTATATGTTCCTTCAGGAAGGGAATATGCCGGAATGATGATGTAACCGTTTTCATCCGCCCCTACATAAAACCTTTTCGTAACGGCCTTTTCATCATTCTTCAGCAGGATGCATGCCTCATTGAAATTCCCGGTTAAACTGTAACTCAGGTAGGTATTATAATCACCATGAATCAGACGTGAATTATCCAGCGAAACAACACCAGCTGAAATTTCCCTGGTTGGGTTTTGACTGTTCACTGCCAAGTCCTGAGCTGATGCTGCGGAAGCCGCTGCGAGGAAATAGAGTAAGGTTGAAAGCGCACCCGCTGTGATTAACTGCTTCATAAAAAAAATGATTTCTGATCAAATGTAATGGCCTCCGGCAGCGGAGAAAAGCGCTAATTCATATGTGGCAGAGTAGGATTGACAGGCGGCGATTATAAGCCGATGGCTTTCATAAAGTCATCCTTTTTGCGGCGCGAAACGTCAACGGAAGAGTTATCGCTCATGATCACATACCCCCCATCCCCTCTGACGTATTTGCGGATGTGGTTGAGGTTGATCAGGTGTCCGTGATGCACCCGGAAAAAGGAATGCCCGCTTAACTGATCTTCGTAGTTGCCAATGGATTTACTGGTGAGGTAGCGATCACCCTGGATGGTGATGAACTTTGTATATGCCCCTTCCGATTCCAGCCGGATGATATCATGAATATTGAGAAACACCATTCCATCCTGTGTCGGTAATGCGAGTTTACTTAATCGCTGAGGTGCGGTTTGGCGATTATCTTTTTTCAGTTCGGCAATTTTCCGTTCAAACTTTTCAAGGGCCGCTTTTAATTCTGACTTATTCACCGGTTTCATAAGATAATCAAGCGCACTATGCCGGATGGCGCCAAGCATATACTCATCGTGCATGGTGGTCACGATCACCTCAAAGTTGATATGCGGCAGGCGGTTGAGTACATCGAATCCCTTGCCATCAGGAAGCTCCATATCGAGGAAAATAAGATCCGGCTGCTGAACGGAGAGCATGTCAACAGCTTCATTCACGGTCTTGCATATCTGAGAATTGCTGTAATTGTGAAAATTCTTTTTCAGTAAATCCTTCATCATCTCCTGTGAAAAAGGATCATCATCAACAATTACTGATTGAAACATTATGGGGTGTTTAACGACTCCGATAGTTCTTTCTCTGCCTGGCCGCAAATTAAAAGGATTCTTCTCATGGCAGGGTTAAATTGATGTTGCTGATTTGATTTCTGAACATCGGTTTCAACCTGAATTGACAATGTATAAGCTTCTTTCATCCCCATCATCACGAACTTCGGTTTCATGGCATGAACCTGTTTGGCGATTTCTGCTAAGTCATCGGCTGCAACTGCCTGTTCAAGCTTTTCTTTGAATGGCGGAATGGATTCAAGGAACATCGAGATGTATTTCTTCATACGCTCCTCATCACCTTCGCAGAAGTTTCTCAGGTAAGTGAGATCAATGGAGTTTGAAGTTTTGAGTTTGAGGTTTGAAGTTTTATCCGCGCTACCCTCTGACTCACTGTAGGGAGAACCCTTTCGCTCAGCGCCGGGAAGCAGTTCCCCCTTCGGGGGGTTAGGGGGTTGCGCTGACTTCGAACGCCCCGTGATGCTTGCAATCGCATGTATCAGTTGCGATGCTTTGAAGGGTTTGGGTACGTAATCATTCATGCCTGCCGCTTTGCACTTGTCAAGGTCACTGCGAATTACACTTGCCGTGAGAGCGATCACGGGAATATTGTGATTGCGGATGGCGGATTGTGGATGGCGGATTTCTCTGGTTGCTTCAAAGCCATCCATCTCGGGCATCTGCACATCCATCAGCACGACATCAAAATCATTTTGCTTCAGCAAATCCACAGCTTCTCTTCCGTTTGTTGCGGTTATTATCTCTACATCGGCTTTTGATTTCAACGTGTCTGTCGCCACTACGCGGTTGTATTCATTGTCATCGGCAAGCAGGATCTTCAGACCGTTCAACATGCTGCCATCCAATTCCTCTTCTGATTTTTTTCTTGACTCAAGATTTTGTTCTGATCCCACCGGCAGTGCCAGTGTGAATGAAAACGTGCTTCCGCTGCCGGGTTCGCTTTCCACTTTCAGTTCACCGCCCATCAGTTCAATCAATTGCTTCGAGATGGTGAGTCCCAGTCCGGTGCCGCCAAACCTACGTGAGTCACTTGAGTGCGCTTGTGTGAAGGACTCAAAGATGGAGTTCAGCTTCTCTTTCGGGATGCCGATGCCGGTGTCTTCCACCTCAAACAAAAGGGCGGCGTCATTGCGAGCTCCGCTTTTCGCGGGGCGAAGCAATCCTCCGGAGTTATGACCTAGTGCAGGGGATTGCTTCGTCACGCTTTCACTCAATGTCTGCCCTTCGTTCCTCGCAATGACGGAGAGATGCACGCTTCCTCTTTCCGTAAACTTCAATGCATTCCCGCACAAGTTCATCAGCACCTGATTCAGTCGTACCGGATCGCCCACCAACACATCAGGAACTGCTTTGTCAATTGAGGTGATGAGTTGAATGTGTTTCTCATCGGCTTTGTGTTGCAGCGTTCGTTTGACTTGTTCAACCACCTCTTTCAATGAAAAATCAATTTGCTCGATCTCGATCTTGCCGGCTTCAATTTTTGACACATCCAAAATATCGTTGATGATGTGCAGCAGCATGTCCGATGATTTCTGAATGCCCCCTAAATATTCTTTCTGCTTTTCGGCAGAAGGAGATTCCAGCGCGAGGTTGGTCATGCCGAGGATGGCATTCATCGGTGTTCGAATCTCATGACTCATATTGGCCAGAAACTGTTGCTTGAATTTTTCACTCTGCTCGGCGCGGTTCTTCGCGAATTCTACCTGCCTGTTCTTTTCTTCGAGTTGTCTCTTGGTCTTTCGCACAAATAACAGCCTGTTGAGTAAGCCGCCTGCAATTACAACGAGGACCAATCCTGCTATCAGATAATTTCGCTGCTGACTCTTCCTTTGTTCGTCAAGCAATTGAATCTTTTCCCGGCTCTTCTTTTCCTCTTGTTCAATTTCATACTGGGCAATGTGATTAGCCCCTTCTGACTCTACCAACGAATCCCTTAATTGAAAATACTGCGCCGCTCTCTCAGTTGCTCTTTCCTGCTCTCCTACTAGCGAATAGAACTTAAACAGCTGATATCCGTACTTTAGCTTCAGTTCGTTAGCCCCGGCATTATTGGCTTTCCGGTATGCTTCAACCAGGTATTCTTCGGCTTTTTGGTATTCCTTCTTCCTTAAGTAATATGCAAACTGATAAAAGTCGATCTCAAAATTGCCCCGAGCCGATGCGATGGTAAGGTGTGATGAATCGCCGAACATTCTTGCCTTTTGCAATGAATTCAGAGCGGCTTCATCCTGACCGGTAAGTGTAAACAGGCATGCAAGCTCGGCTTGCGCAATGGCTGCTCTTTCTAAATCGCCGAGCTTAACAGAGTACTCATACGCTTCAATACCGGATTTAAGTGCCTTTTCAAATTCCTTTGTTTCTCTATACACGATCGTCAGCTCAATCAGCCCGCCTGGTAAATTACCCCCTTGCAGCTTTCTGTTTATCGGCAATGCCTTCTTCAGATAATAAAGGGCCCTATCATAATTCCCCCATCTCGAATACATCATTCCCGCAACGGTAATCTCGTTACTGTATCCAAGCAAAGAAAACCTCTCATAAACTTCAGCGGACTTCAGGTAATTACTTATTGCCCGGTTGTAATCTGCTTTGAATGAATAGTATCCTGCAATGCCATGATAACAGGCAGCCGTATTCTGCCAGGGCCCGTTTTGCAAATAGTAATTAAGTTTCTCAGTGTAAAAAATTAATCGCTCTTCGTGCCAACTTTTTTCATTATAAAATTCGCGGATGCCTGTAAGCAAACTGTTGGTCCCGAATATTCGATCTTGCTGATCCAGAATGCGGATCGCTTCCTTAAACGTATTGATGGCCTTCTCACTTTCGTTTTTGCTCCATTGTTCCAATCCTTGTTTTATCAGCGAATAGGGACTGAAGTCAATCAGGTTTAGTTTCCGATTCAGCGAGTCAAGCAAATGAAGGTCACGAAATACCAGTCCATCATCAAGCGACGCGGGAATCACTTGACTATTTATCAACTCGGCAAGGATGTAGATTCGTACGGAGTCGGAAATCGGTTCCCTTAACTCCATTCTCAATGAATCCTGATCGCAGTCGACGCAATAAGTGTTTGCGCCGGCATAAGAAGCAAGCAGAAGGAATAAGGCCGTGCTAATCAAAGCGACCCGAGCCGTTTGTCCGGGGAATTTGTAATTCCTCATTTGATTACCACGTTTCAATCGCCCTGAAAGATACATATCAAAGCTTCTGGCGATCCCGATCAGGCCAATGACCCGGCAGACCTTAAAATATTTCAATATCCAAATACATTACACTTTTTCCCTCCGGTTGCCTCAGATTCTCACCAAAGCTTATGACTGAGTACGCATTTCGGTTCTTAATGCGAAGTTTCCCTGATTCCCCGTCTGCAGGGAAAGCAACAGGTGATTAACAAGTGGCTGATTTCGGTTTACATCTGGTCAGCATCAAGCGATCTCCCCGGTCCTGAAGGATGGATTTCCCAATACATCGGCATAAATGGGAACCTAACGGCTGCTGAAATAGACCACTGCTTTCTTGTCAAAAAATGACTCGCTGAAATAAGTCGAGACTTCGACCACGCTGCATTTTCGTTTCAGTGCCATAATCTCTTTGCTCAGATCACCTCCTTTGAGCAGAATCCATCCGTTAGCGATGGCATGCTGATCTTGCGGCGCGATTAAATGCCTGGTCCAGTCAAATATTTCTTTCATGGGAGCCACGGCGCGGCTAACGATGAAATCAAAATTCATTTTCAAATCTTCTGCCCTTGCTTTTTCAGCCGTTACATTTTTCAATCCGGTTGATTTGACTGCTTCTTCCACCACCTTGATTTTTTTTCCAACCGAATCCGCCAGATGAAATTTCACTTCCGGAAAAAAAATCGCCAATGGAATACCGGGAAAGCCGCCACCCGTACCAACATCCAGCACCCGGGTTCCCGGTTTGAATGATATGAATCGGGCAATGGCTAGTGAATGAAGTATATGGCGCTCTTCAAGGTGTTCAATGTCCTTGCGTGAAATCACATTGATCTTCGCATTCCACTCACCATAGATTGCCGGCAACAGGTCAAATCGCTTCTTCTGCTCAGCAGCGAGCCCGGGGAAATATTTTTCAACGAGTTTCAATGCAATGAATGAAGGGAACAAAATAAATCACATCCGCTCCCGCCGCGAGTGCAGAATCTGATAGAGCAGGTTCTTCGCGCGGAACAATTGCGCTTTTACGGTACCGAGAGGAAGACTGGTACGCTGTGCAATTTCCTCGTAAGAAAGTTCTTCAAAGAAGCGAAGCTCAATCAGCAACCGGTACTTGGGGTTGATCTTTTCAATCACGTCGCGGAGAATTTTGCCGCGCTGCTGCCGCACGTAGCGCTCTTCCGGATCGGGGCTTGTGCTGCGGATGTCAATCTCAAACGACTCGCCCTTGTCATTTTCCACGGCGTCGTGGATGGAAAGTGTTTCAATTTTTTTCCTGCGGATGAAATCAATGGAATTGTTAAGGGCGATCTTGTAGAGCCAGGTGCTGAAGGCAAAATCCGGTGTGTATTTGTGCAGGTTGCTGAACGCTTTGCCGAATGCTTCAATGGTGAGGTCGTTCGCATCATCCTCATTGTGCACCATCTTGAGTAAAAGAAAATAGATGGAGTCCTTGTAACGGCTCATCAGCTTGGCGTAGGCACGCTGATCACCGGCAGTGGCCTGCTTCACCAATTCCAGATCCTCCTTGGCGCGAGGCGAAAAGTTGGAGCCCTGCTCTTCCTTTGTTATTTCCATCGATCGGTACTCGGGTTGTTGATGTGGGTGACTAATTTCAAATAATAAATCAGGAATGCCAAATCCATCAGCGGAAAAAGTAAGAACAAGTCATATGCCTCCAGTTTTTTCATCACCGAGTTATACACAGCACCCTGAATAAAGAGCTTAATAAGAAACAGCAGGAGCGCCTCCACTGCATAACCGGAATAGATGATACAAATAATGAGGGCCGGGTAAAATAAAACATTCACAGCGGCCAGTAAACCCAACTGCCATTTATGCTTCCCCTTGTAGTATTTACTTGTGCTTACATGGCGTCGCTTCTGAAACCAATATTCATCCCATGTTAGTTTCGGCTCTGAATACATGAAGGACGATTTGCTGGTTTGAATAGCTGTGTTATGTTTCGTGGCAGCAGCGTTAATCAAAAGATCATCATCACCGGAAATCAGCTGCGGATATTTAGGATAGATGTTGTGATCGAAAAAAAGTTGCTTGCGGTAAGCTAAATTTCTTCCAACACCCATATACGTGAATCCTGCCAGGGCGAAAGAGAAATACTGCAATGCGGAAAAAAAGGTTTCATACCGGATGAACTTATTGAGGAATCCGGGGTGCTTCCTGTACGGCGCAAAACCCAGCACAATCTCTTTCCGTTCACTGAACATGCCCGCCATGTCGCGTATCCAATGATCGCCGGATGTGAAGCAGTCCACATCGGTGAGCAGCACATGATCATATCGGGCGGCGCGGATGCCGATGGTGAGCGGGTATTTTTTTCCGCGCAAATGCTGTGATTGATTCCGGATGTGGCGCACCACCAGATTCGGATAGGTGGCTTCCATCTGCATCAGCAGCAATTCCGTTTCGTCGGATGAGTTGTCGTTCACCACGATCACTTCAAACGTGTGATATTTCTGTTCCAGAATGGAAGGAAGGTTCTTCTTCAGATTATTCAATTCATTGTGCGTGCAGATGATCACTGAAACCGGCGGCAGTGATACCGTGTTGACAGGTTGCTGCTCATAATCGGCAAACCGGCGAAAGAAATACAGGTAATAAAATAGTTGAATGGCAACAATTACCGAAAAGGTGATCAGCAAGTTAATCCGTTAATTTCGCGCGCTAATGTAGCAAAGCAGTCTGCCGCTTTTCCGGCAGGATTTCCACATGCAGTTTACGATTCATTCAAACGATAAAAATTCCGGCGCACGCGCGGGGCTGCTCAGAACAGATCATGGTGAAATAGAAACACCTGCGTTCATGCCCATCGGAACTACCGGAGGCGTGAAGGCCGTGCACTTCCGCGAGTTGGAGGAAACCATCGGTGCACAAATCATTCTCGGCAACACCTATCACCTCTTCATTCGCCCCGGCATGGAAGTGATCCGGGAAGCAGGCGGTTTGCATCAATTCAATGGCTGGAACAAACCCATCCTCACTGACAGCGGCGGCTACCAGGTTTTCTCACTCAGCGATCGCAGGAAAATCACGGAAGAGGGCGTGAAGTTTCATTCACACATTGACGGCGCCAAACATCTATTCACTCCTGAAGGTGTCATGGATATAGAACGCATCA
Source organism: Bacteroidota bacterium (assembly GCA_018267315.1). GTDB lineage: Bacteria > Bacteroidota > Bacteroidia > Chitinophagales > UBA10324 > JAFDYS01. Next base: position 45,646 of record JAFDYS010000018.1, read on the forward strand.
TTGGCGGCGACATCATGATGGCGTTTGATGAATGCGTGGCTTATCCATGCGATCACAAGCAGGCGAAAAAGTCCATGGAGCTTACCCATCGCTGGCTCGAACGCTGCATCTGGCGTTTTAATGAAACGCAACCCTTGTATGGTCACGCGCAATCACTGTTTCCTATTGTGCAGGGAAGCACATACAGAGATCTGCGCATTGAGTCTGCGGAATTTATTGCAGCACAAAATCTTGAAGGCAACGCTATCGGCGGACTTTCCGTTGGTGAACCTGCTGAGGAAATGTACGGGATGACGGAAGTGGTTTGTAAAATATTGCCGGTTGAAAAACCGCGCTACCTCATGGGTGTGGGAATGCCTGATAATATTTTGGAGTGCATTGCACTGGGCATTGACATGTTTGATTGCGTGATCCCCACACGCAACGGCCGCAATGGCATGCTGTTCACCAAAGAAGGCATCATCAACATCCGCAACAAAAAATGGGAGCGCGATTTTTCACCACTCGATGATCTGGACAATTTCGTCAGCCGCAATCATTCCAAAGCATTTTTAAGACACATGCTTTTGTCGAATGAAATTCTCGGTTGCCAGATCGCCAGCGTGCACAACCTGTGTTTCTATCACTGGATGATGAAAGAAGCGAGAAAGAAAATTGAGGAAGGGAGTTATGCAGAGTGGAAGGAGAAGATGGTGAAAAAAGTGATGACGAGACTTTAGAATCCATATTTCATTCCATAAAAAAACTCCGGTGGCAAACTGCTTTGCCACCGGAGTTGAATGATCTTAATAATAAAGTTTACTTCACGAAGCTACGGATCACTTCATCCGTTTTATCAACGCAACTGCGCCAGTCTTCCCAGAAGTTATCCCAGGAGCCCGCACCGTATACCGCTTCGTAATCGGCTTTGTAGGCCATATCCAGATCGAGATCAGCCCATTTGTTGAAACTGAAAACGATGGCGGCATTGTACGATGACTGCGCAAACAGGTCATTGTAGAAGACCCGGAAGGAGAACGGATACTTTTTATCAGCATAAATCTTGCTGACCTTTTTGCACAGTTCTTCAAATTTGTAGCGCATGCCGGGCTTCACCTTGATTTGCCATACATCCACCTTTTCGGGCATGTAGTTGGCCGGCGTAAATGAAATATCTTCATTAAGCCGCCACAAAGTAGTTTCGCCATACTCGCTCACCAGCGGAGCAATGTTTTTATTCCAGTCATCATCATGGGCCGCATTGTTGCCATTGGGTTGTCCGTCCAGCGCCGTGTAATTAGTAGGTCCCATAGAGAACATGTACCAGCCATCGGATCCCATTCCCATATCAAGACGCGACAACCGGGCCTTATAGGGATCGGCAGTATGGAACTTGGCAATATGCGCCATCACGGCCTTTTCAAAGGCCGCCTCCTGCCCGATCTTGGGTTTGATCATTTCATTTTGATACATGGTGTAGGGCTTCACCATGGTACCCTGAGCAAACAGAATGGTAGTGATGCTTAGCATCAGAACGGTACTGACTAAAAGTTTTCTCATGTGTTTAGTGTTTTGGTTTGGAATAAGCACAAGATAGAATTAATATTTATTTTTTTCCATGATGAATTCGAAAGATCACGACACGCATGAGGTTTGCCAAAAATGATGTGGTACCATTCTTCCATGCTACCCGTGCACGAATTGTATCATCTTTGCCATTGAGTATTCACTAAAAGTTTTATGCTCAAAACCCTCGATCGCTACATCATCAAAAAATTCCTCAGCACGTTCATTGTGGCGCTGGCGATGTTTATTCTGATTGCCATCGTGTTTGATGTGGTGGAGAAGCTGGAAGATTTTCTGAGCAAACAGATTTCACTGAAGGAAATCATTTTTGATTACTACCTCAACTTCATCCCCTACTTCGCGGTGCTGTATACGCCGCTCTTTCTTTTCATTGCGGTTATCTTCTTCACCTCGCGCATGGCCTACCGGTCTGAAATTGTTTCGGTGCTCAACTCGGGGATCACCTTCAATCGCCTGCTGGTGCCGTATTTCATTTCCGCACTGGCGATTACGGCGCTTAACATCTATGCGAACATGTGGATCATCCCCGATGCGAACAAAACGCGTTTCGCTTTTGAAGACGCCTATATCGGATGGAAACCTCACAACCCCGACAACAATCTTCATTTCCAGATTGCGAAGAATGAATTCATGTACATTGAAAATTTCAACCTGACGGACAGCAGCGGCTATAAGTTCGCTTACGAGAAATTCAACAATGGAAAACTTATTTACAAACTGCGTGCGGACCGCCTGCAATGGAATGCAAAAAACAAAAAGTGGCTGGTAAAAAATTACGCGGAGCGGACCAATGACAGTTTGAAGGAAACCCTCCGCTTCGGTAAAGATTCGCTCATCAAATACAACTTCACGCCCAGCGACCTCAAGCGGGATGACAATGCGATGGAAGCCCTCAACGCCACAGAGCTCGACAAGAAAATTGAGGAACTGAAAATGCGCGGCGCCGATGATATTTCGTTCTATGAAATTGAAAAGTACAAGCGCACGGCCTTTCCGTTTGCCATACCAATTCTCACTTTGATCGGGGTGTCACTCTCATCCCGGAAAGTGCGGGGCGGCAGCGGTTTGCACATTGGCATCGGCATCGCACTCAGCTTTTCCTACATCATGTTTCAGCAGGTGTCAAAAACATTCAGCACCAATGGCAATCTGCCTGCCATCATCGGAGTATGGATCCCCAATGTGGTGTACGGAACCATTGCGGTTTTTCTCTACCGGCTGGCGCCGAAATAGTGAGAAGTTAATGCGAACGATGAATGGTGAATGGTGGATAGAATATAGTCCATCACGTTCGATTCCATTTTCTCAATTACACGACAAACCACGATTACCAGGGCAGCGGCTCATCGGAATTTGAAGCATCTTCTTCAGGCAATTCACTCATCTTGGATTTGATAATGCGAATCTGACCTTCGCTGGGCGGCATGAATGATTCCAGTTCGGCAAATTTGGCGAGGCGGTCAATAAACCTGACAGGGATGGTGGCAAGTGCCCCATTACGGTGCTTGGAGATGACAATCTCCGCCGTGCCGATGGTAGAGTTTCCTTCAGCATCCTGCGTAATCTTGTAGTACTCGGGGCGATAAAGGAAGATGACCATATCCGCATCCTGTTCGATGGCGCCTGACTCACGCAAGTCAGAAAGTTGCGGGCGCTTGTCACCGCCGCGTGTTTCCACTGAACGGTTGAGCTGTGAAAGTGCGATCACCGGGATGTTCAGTTCTTTGGCTATGGTCTTGAGCGACCGGGAGATATTACTGATCTCCTGTTCGCGGTTCGAATTCCTGTTTTCGCCGGTACCGCTCATGAGCTGCAGGTAATCAATGATGATCATCTGTATGTCATGTTGCATCTTGAGTCGGCGCGCTTTCGCTCTCAGCTCAAAAATGTTGATCGCAGGTGTGTCATCAATGTAAAGCGGCGCATCAGAGAGTGCATCCACTTTGTGAACGAGTTGCGTCCATTCATGTTCTTCGAGGTTTCCTTTCCTGATTTTTTCGGCAGGAATTTCCGTTTCGGCAGAAATCAAGCGGTTGGTCAACTGCAGTGATGACATTTCAAGCGAAAAGAATGCGACGGGTTTGTTGAATTCCACTGCCGCATTGCGGGCCATGCTGAGCACGAATGCTGTTTTTCCCATGCCGGGGCGCGCTGCAACCACGATGAGGTCTGAAGGTTGCCAGCCGCTGGTGATGCGGTCGAGTTCCACAAAACCGGATGGAACACCGGTGACCGAATCTTTGTGATCCTTGATGGTCTGCAACTGGGTAATGGCCTTACTCACCAGACTGCTGATGGGGCTGTAGTTGCGGCGAAGATTCTGATCGGTGATATCGTAAATTCCCTTCTCGGCATAGTCCAGCAGCTCAAATACATCAGATGTGTCTTCAAATGACTCCTTCACAATCTGCGATGAAATACGGATCAGTTCACGCTGAATAAACTTTTGTGAAATGATACGGGCGTGATACTCGATGTTCGCGGCTGAAGCGACCCGGTTGGTAAGTTCAGTCACGTAATAAGCACCGCCCACCACTTCCAGTTCGCCGCGTTTGCGCAACTCCTCGGTCACCGTGAGAATATCCACCGGTTGCGAGCGCTCAAATAGGGCACGGATGGCCAGAAAAATTTTCTGATTGGCATCGAGGTAAAAACTTTCCGGGCGAAGAATATCAATAACGGCCGTAAGCGCATCCTTCTCGAGCATGAGGGCACCCAGCACGGCTTCTTCGAGGTCTTTGGCCTGCGGCGGTACGCGGCCAAAAAGAAAAGTGCTCAGATCACCTTCCTGTTTTCTTCGCAGCAATCTTGCGCGGCCGGCAATTTTGTTCGCATCATCAATTGGTTCTGCCATGGGGTCGTTGGTTTTCGCTGCTCAAGTCTTACGTAAAAAAAAGAGTGCTGGATTTGAAAGAGCGACAAAGAAAATTAAATCAAAAATGGGATCGGGAAAAAGAGAAAAGAAAAGTTACGCACAACAATTCACAGCGCTTCTGCACATGTGTTTGGAAATTATTATTCGCGCTCCGGTTGCAAAATGATCATGCATGCCCGGCAGATTTTTCTTCCGCTTCATTGAACGCTTCTTCACTGAACGGAACAAAAACCTTGAGCCAGATGGCACGCGAATAACGGTAGTAAAGCGGAAGCCCTGCGAATAACAACACGGCATTGCCTACAATGATCAGCCAGAGATCAAATCCGAAAATAAGCCACAGCAGCGCCACATTTACCAGCGAGAAAAAAACCGTGACGGCATAACTGATATACATAGAACCCCAGTAGAAGCCCACTTCAGGAAAATAAATCTGACCACACTCCGGGCACCGCTCAGGCATATCTCCGAGATGTTTCAAATCATATGGATTGCGACGGGTGAATAAGTTGCCGTGGTGACATCTCGGGCATTTCATCGCAAAGAAACCGTACCACCATTTTTTCCGGAATGAATTCATGAGGCAAAGTTGCAACCACAATCGTGGTATTGCCAAACTTCACGGCGAAAAGATTTTCATAATCAGTAAACAAATTTCACCTTTGTTGTCGCACCTGTATCGAGCACTCAAGCAACTTTCCTGATCCAACATTGAAAGCAAACCGTTTCATCACGCGCACGCTGCTCATCCGCGAGAATGAGTGGGAATTGGTGAACCGCTTATTCACTTTCGAGTTCTTCCAGGGTATTTCCATTGCCATTTTTTTTTACTGCTCGATTTCTTTGTTCTTGGAGCATCTGCCGACTAATGCTCTTGCTTACGCATTTATACTGTCTGCGGTGCTGCTTTGGATTTGCGGCGCCGTGTATTCGCGGCTGGAGCACCGCTTCGAGACCAAGCACCTTATTTTGATGGTGGTGGGCATTAACGCAGCCCTCATTCTGTTTTTCAGAATTGGGCTGTTGTTTGATGAGCCGGTCTGGTTTTACTACCTCATGCTTGCCGGATTTAATGTCGCTTACCTGCTCAACAATCTTGAATTCTGGGGCTCTGCCGCACTCATCTTTGATGTACGCCAGAGCAAGCGATTATTCTCCATCATCAGTGCGGGTGATATTCCGGCCAAACTGGTGGGCTTCCTTGCATCGGGCTTTCTCGGAAAACTCATCGGGCAGGAACCGTTGCTCTGGATTGCTTTCGGTTCCTTGATTGTTTCTATCTATTTCTACCGGCGGTTGATTGCCACCGGAGCATTTGAAAAAAAAGAGCATAAAAAAGAACATGAAGAAGAGCACATGAATCCAACCGCCGAAGGGGCGCTTCACCTGGTTCGTGAAAATCCGCTGATACGGCAGGCCGCTCTTATCTCCTTTTTTTCATACAGTGCATTCATCCTGCTCAACTTTTTATTTTTCGGATATGTGAAGGAAGCATCACATAATGAAAGCGAGAACCTCGCCATTTACATTGCTGTTTTTCTGGCGGGCAGCCGAGCCATCACCCTGCTCTTCAAATTAATGGTTACAAATCGGCTTGCCGATAATCTGGGTATCAGAACTTCGCTGCTCATTACACCGATCCTGCTCTTTGCCATGTCGCTGATTGTATTGCCGGCATCCATGCAAAATTCATTACTCACCGTTTTTTATGCATTCGCCACCATCACCATCACCATTGATGTACTGAGAGCTGCCATTCAGTCGCCCGTGCTGCTGGCAGCCATGCAGCCGCTGCCGGTGCATGAGCGGCTTTCAGGTCATACGATCATCAAAGGCATCACGGATCCGTTTGCTTTTTTCTTCATCGGAACACTACTCGCCATTTTCTTTTTCGTTTATCCTGAAGTGGATTACCGCGTGATGAGTCTGCTGCTTTTTATTCTCATCATCGGATGGATCGTATCTGTGTTGCGGTTCGGAAGGATCTACAATCAAACGTTGCAAAAAGCCATCAGGGACCGGTCCATCCAGGAGCGTGAAATATCAATTACCGATCGTGAATCACTGCAAATCATGCAAGACAAAATCGCCAGGGGTGAGCCCGGCGAGGCCGTGCTTGCGCTGAACCTGGCCAAAGATCTGCCGGCAGAAACCCGGAAGGAATTTTTGCAGAGCGCGGTGGAAAATCTTTCTCCTTTCGTTCAACTGAAAGCTGTAGTGCTGGCCCGGCAGTGGAACATGAAAGAATTTTTACCCAACCTGCGGATACTCGCATCCTCGGCTTCGGACTACCAGGTGCTCACTGCAACCATTGCCGCGCTGTCAGAAATGGATGAGAGTTTCAACTCCGCCACGTTTCTCCGGCATCTCAATCCGGATGTGGTGGCGGCCACCATCGCCCAATCCATCAAGCGGCAAGATGCTTCGCAATCGTTTGCCACAGAGCTATTGCAATCATGGGTGAAATCAGAAGATCATTCGCTCCGGCAAAAGGCGGCGGAAATTATTGGCGATGCCAAATCACCTCCGTTGCTCGACATGCTCCGGGTACTGATGAATGACAGCGATGTACATGTGAAAGAGGCAGCCATCCTTGCTGCCGGAAAGCAAAAAACAATGGAGGCCGCCGCAGAGCTGCTCGGGTACATCCGTTTCGCACCATGGCAATCCAAAGTTATTGATGCCCTTCAGTCAAATGGTGCGGCATCTGTACAACAGGTGAGGCAGTTCATTATTACATGTGATGACGAGATGCTTCAGAAAAAACTCATCCTGCTGCTGGGCCGCATTGGAGGGAAATCAGCGACCGATGCTCTCGATATGCTTGCGGATGAAATTCCCTCCATGACCGATACGTTGTTCCGCGCTATGAGCCACAGCGGTTTCACGGCAGATCAGCATAACAATTCAAAATACCTGCGCATGTGCCGTGATTATCTGAACAGCGGCGCTTACATCGCTTATATTATCCGGTATCTTGAAAACAAAAAAGCCGACACCACCGTGATCAGGGCCTTCGAATCAGAGATGCAGATGCTGCGAGACCGCCTGATGTATCTGTTCTCATTCATCTATGACCGGGTATCAATGGCAAAAGTGAAAGCGGGTTTTGAACTCGGCAGTCGTGAAAGCATCTCGAATGCACTTGAAATTGTATCCATCACCACCGCCCGCGAACTTTCAAAAGACTTCATTGCACTATTTGAAGATACCTCCTATCAGCAAAAATGTTCCTTGCTGGAAGGAACCCATCCCGAGCCGCGACTGAGTGAAGCCGTAGTGGCCGACGAAGTTTTCCGCGATCTTCATCACCAGTATCATTCATGGACCAAATCCGTGGTGATGTATTTCCTGAATAAAGACATACCCTCCACTGTGAAAAAATCCATCGGGGTTTTCCGGTTTTCCAAGGATCCGTTGCTTAAACAAACCGCTGAATGGCTGATCGGTAAATCCACATTGGCCTGAGCGTAACTATATTCGCGATTAAGGTTGTATATGAAAGAATCGAAACTGCTGCTGATTGAGAAAGTGATGTTGCTGAAATCGCTTAGCATTTTCGCTGATACGCCCGAAACGATTCTGGCCGAAATCGCTCATCTCATTGAAGAAATCGAATTGCCTGCACGAACCTCGATTTTTAACGAAGGGGATTTGGGTAATTGCATGTACATCATTTTCAGCGGGGCTGTGCGCATTCATCGCGGCGATCAAACGCTGGCTGAGTTTCATGAAAAGGATTTCTTCGGCGAGCTCTCGCTGCTTGATACGGAATCCCGATCGGCTTCCGCCACGACCATGGCGGATTCATTCCTGCTGAAAATTGACCAGGGGCCATTCTATGATTTAATGGAATCCCGGCCGGAAGTGGTAAAGGGCGTGATGCGCATTCTTTGCCAGCGCATCCGTAACATGAATCAACGCCTGATGGAAATAAGTCACAGCTAAAGTGAATACGAATTCACAATCGCTTCTAACTCATGCAAGCGCTTCTCTTTTTCCGGAGCGCGCAGTTGCTCTGAATAGGCCGTGTGATACCGGTGTGCACGCAGAAAGTTGATCTGCACCCGGTTCCATTCCTCTTCATCTTTAATACCGAGATAAATTTTGAATTCCTTGAAGAGTGTGCTTCCGATGGTATAAAAATCACTTCGGCCCAGGTAATCGAGATCTGCATCCGCAATTACCCGCTCTGCTGCGGTAAGAGGTTGCTGCGGAAGTTTCGTGGCCATGATCATTCCGCAAACCTGCCCAACTAGTTCACCGGTGAAACCGAATGATGGAAGAATCTCACGCGCCATTTTGCAGCCGACTTCTTCATGCCCCTTGTAAACCTGAACAAAGCCCGCATCGTGCAGAAAAACTGCCACTCGCAACAATTTCACTTCTTCCATTCCCAACTTTTCCGCTTCAGCGATACGCATAGCGGCTTCGAGAACATCGAGGGTATGATGAACACCATGATACGTGAGATTTTCAGGCAACTCCCCTGATATCTTATCGAAAATAAATTTTTCCGATCCGGTGTAGTCGGGCATGACGGAGTGCAATTTAATGAGTGTCCTGCGAATACGCTATAACTAACGGGTCAGGATTTACCTGTGACGGACCATCAAACGGGTGATCGAGAACAAATACCAGAAATAAACTGAGTGAAATAACGGAAGTAAGCAAAGCAACAAATACATAGTGGCGCATGGCGGGTATTACAGAGAAGGAATATTAAAATAATACTGTGACGGCACTGCCGAAGATTACACCGGTAACGTCATGAGTTTCCTTCAGCAATTCCAATTTAGTTACTCGCCGTAATAAATAAAGCCCGGCGCCTGTGATGCATATACAAACTGCTACAAATGCCACACAAAGCAAACTATCGGGAAATGGGTTAAGCAGATTTATCACCTGAGAAATATAACATATCTGCAACAGCAGTAAAAAAAAGCCCCGCTTGTAGCGGGGCCTAAAAAATCAACTTGCCTTCATATTTCAACCGTCAACCTTTTCTTCGGCAACGGCTTTCTTTACGATGGTCTTCAACTTCTCCGCATTCTTTTCATCAACTTCCACCACGATGGTATCGCCCGGCTTCATTTCTGCATTGAGCAATTCTTCAGCCAGCGGATCTTCCACGTATTTTTGAATTGCCCGCTGCAACGGTCGCGCACCGTACTTGGAATCGAAGCCGCGCTCGGCGATGAAATCTTTTGCGGAATCAGCCAGTTCCAGTTTGAAGCCGAGTGATATGACGCGGCGGCGAAGTTCGGCAAGCATGAGATCAATGATCTTGAAGATGTGTTCCTTCGCGAGTGAATTAAAGATCACCACATCATCAATGCGGTTGAGGAATTCCGGAGAGAATGTTCTCTTGAGCGCATTTTCAATCACTGATTTCGAATGAAGGTCTTCCTGTTCCTGGCGGGCTGTGGTAGTGAATCCGATGCCCTGTCCGAAATCCTTCAACTGGCGCGCCCCGATATTCGAGGTCATGATGATGAGGGTATTCTTGAAATCCACTTTTCTCCCTAACCCGTCAGTAAGCAAGCCGTCATCAAGTACCTGCAACAATATATTGTAAACATCAGGATGCGCTTTTTCAATTTCATCCAGCAGAATTACTGAGTACGGCTTGCGACGAACTTTCTCTGTGAGTTGTCCGCCTTCTTCATATCCCACATAACCCGGAGGCGCACCGATCAGTCTTGACACGGAAAACTTCTCCATGTATTCACTCATGTCAATACGCACGAGCGCATCTTCTGTATCGAACAGGTACCGTGCCAGTACTTTGGCCAATTCTGTTTTACCGACGCCGGTGGGTCCCAGGAAAATGAATGAGCCGATCGGTTTCCTTGGATCCTTTAATCCTGCGCGGTTCCTCTGAATGGCTTTTGTGATCTTCTGAATAGCTTCTTCCTGTCCGATCACGCTGCCGCTGAGTTCTTCAGCCATGTTGAGCAGCTTGGAACTTTCACTCTGCGCCACCCGCTTCACCGGAATGCCGGTCATCATGGCCACCACTTCAGCAATGTCTTCATCGGTTACAGGATAACGCTTGACCTTGGTCTCTTCTTCCCAGTCGGCTTTGGCGCGTTCCAGTTCTTCAATCAGTTTCTTTTCCGTGTCGCGAAGTTTCGCTGCCTCTTCATACCGCTGACTTTTCACCACGCGGTTTTTTTCATTCTTCACATCTTCAATCTTCTTCTCGAAGTCGAGAATATTCTGTGGAACGTGAATATTCTTCAGGTGCACTTTCGCTCCCACTTCATCCATCACATCAATGGCCTTATCGGGCAGCAGGCGATCCGTGATGTACCGGCTGCTGAGTTTCACACAGGCATCAATGGCTTCATTGGTGTAGGTAACGTTATGAAAGTCCTCGTACTTGCTCTTGATGTTATTCAGAATGATGATGGTTTCTTCCGGCGAGGGCGGATCAATCAACACTTTCTGGAAGCGGCGGTCAAGCGCTCCGTCTTTCTCAATGTACTGGCGATATTCATCCAGGGTGGATGCTCCGATGCATTGCAATTCGCCGCGAGCGAGTGCCGGTTTGAAAATATTGGAAGCATCGAGCGACCCGGTGGCGCCACCGGCGCCTACGATGGTATGTATTTCATCAATGAAAAGAATGACATCGCGGTTCTTTTCCAATTCGTTCATGATGGCCTTCATGCGCTCTTCAAACTGCCCGCGGTACTTGGTGCCGGCCACCAGCGCAGCAAGATCCAGCATCACAATTCGCTTATCAAATAGCACGCGGGAAACTTTGCGCTGATGAATCCGCAGGGCCAGACCTTCCACGATGGCCGTCTTTCCCACACCGGGTTCACCAATCAGGATCGGGTTGTTCTTTTTTCTGCGGCTGAGGATTTGTGAAACGCGCTCAATTTCCGTTTCACGGCCTACGATAGGATCGAGTGCGCCTTCTTCCGCCTGTTTGGTAATGTCTCTTCCGAAATTGTCAAGAACCGGTGTGCGCGATTTGGTCGCCGGCGCTTTTCTTCCGGAGGAGCTGCGTGATTTTTCTTCTTCGTAGCCCTCTTCTTCTTCGTGCTGTTCCTGCGGAATTTCACCCTTCATATCGCTCTGCAGAAATTCCAGTTCGGCCTTGAATGCATCGTAATCAATTTCAAAGCGGCTGAGGATTTCTGTCACCACCGTGTCTTTGTTTTTAAGAATGGAGAGGAACAGATGTTCCGTGCCGATCGTATCGGACTTCTGCACCTTTGCTTCCAGCACCGTGATCTTGAGAGCTTTTTCGGCCTGCTTGGTAAGCGGAATATTGTTAACGCTTACGTTGTGATGATGCATGGCCTTATCACGAATGGAATCTTCAATGGCTTTGCGAAGCAGGACCACATCCACATCCATTGATTTTAAAACCTTGATCGCCATTCCCTCTCCGTCGCGGATGAGGCCGAGTATCAGATGCTCGGTTCCGATGAAATCGTGACCCAGCCGCAGAGCTTCCTCCCTGCTGTACGATATCACTTCCTTAACCTTCGGTGAAAATTTTGCTTCCATAATTATTGGTTTATCAAAGCGTCAGCCAATTCAATCTTTAAAACAATGTGACAGGTGAAAAGTAACAAGAGTTGAAAATATTTACAAATCGCTGACGTATTGGCTATTCTTTTCAACACTCCATTTTCATGATGTCTGCCATAATGCTATTACAAAGTTATTTTTGATTTGTTACACCAGCAAAGGATTCTTTCCTCCTATGAAATTTGATTACTTTGCAGCCATAAACAATTCGAGTACCTATGAAGTTCAGTGTTGACAAGCAGGAGAAGTTTTGTGTGTTCACCCTGGGTGATGACCGGTTGAATTCGCAGGTGGGGCCGCTGCTGAAATCAGAAATGATCTTATTGAATGCCGAAGGATTCCGCAACATCATATTTGATATGACAGCCATTAAATATGTTGACTCCAGCGGCCTCAGCGCCATCCTGATTAGTGACCGGCTTTGCAAGAATGCAGGGGGCACTTTTGTAATCACCGGCGCCAATGACCAGGTAAAACGGTTGCTGCAAATCTCGCAGCTCGACTCCGTGCTCAACATCACGCCTACGTTGCAGGAAGCGAAAGATCTGATCGTTATGGAAGAGATCGAGCGCGACTTCAACGACACTCATGAGCATGACGTTTGATGTAACCATTCTCGGTAGCAACTCCGCACTGCCCGCTCATGGCCGCCGGCCCACATCGCAGGTGGTGAACCATCACGAAAAATATTACCTGGTTGACTGTGGCGAAGGAACGCAGGTTCGGCTGAGTGATTACAAGATCAAGCGGAGTAAAATCGAACACATCTTTATCAGCCACCTGCACGGCGATCATTATTATGGACTCATCGGATTGCTCACGTCTTATCACCTGCTCCAACGGCAAGCGCCTATTCACCTGTTTGCACCGAAAGGATTACAGGAAATTATCGAGATCAATTTCAAGTATTCACAAACGCGGCTGGTTTACGATCTCATTTTTCACGAAGTGGATTGCACAAAAGCAAAACCGATTTTTGAAAGTGAAGAATTGATCGTTTCGACAATTCCCATGAATCACCGCATTCCCTGTTGCGGTTTT
>JAFDYS010000019.1 GCA_018267315.1 Bacteroidota bacterium
CCGCACGGCTATGAGGGGCAGGGCGCCGAACATTCGAGCGCGCGACTCGAACGTTTTTTGCAACTCAGTGCGGATTACAATATTTCCGTCGTCAACATCACCACGCCGGCAAACTTCTTTCATGCCCTGCGGCGGCAACTGGCACGGCCTTTCCGCAAGCCGCTCATCGTGATGAGCCCGAAGAGTTTGCTGCGCCATCCGCAGTGTGTGAGTAACTGGAATGAACTTACATCCGGAAGATTCCGCGAGGTGATAGATGATGATACCGTGTCGGATCCGCTGCGTGTGAGAAAGGTGTTGCTCTGCTCGGGGAAGATCTACTATGATTTACTGGAGAAGAAAGTGCGGGAAAAGAAAAGCGATGTGGCCATTGTTCGTGTAGAGCAACTGCATCCCCTTCCGGAAAAGCAGTTGCAGAATATCGTGAACCGGTACCGCACCGCCACCTTCATCTGGGTGCAGGAAGAGCCGTACAACATGGGCGCTTACGCCTACCTGAAGATGAACTGGAAACCGCGCGATAAAGAATTTTACGGACTCACCCGCAAAGCCGGTGCTGCACCCGCCACGGGTTATGCCAGGTTCCACTCAAAGGAACAGCAGGAGATCGTGGACAAAGCGTTTGAGTGAACCTAAAATAAAATACCCACCGGATTGTAGGCGACGAGTCCGCGATCGGACGTTCCAATCCAGATGTTGTTGAATTCATCACACCGGATTTTTGTAAGGTGGTTGGATGGAAGGAGTGAGTTCGACATATCAAGGTGAGTCCATGCAGTGCCATCGAACTTGAGCAGCCCGTCATCAGTAGCTATCCATATTATGTCATTCAGATCAACGGCCATATCTGCAATACTTGGCGCAACAGGCATCTGAAATAGTGTAGTATCGACTCCATCGAATGCAAGTAATTCGCCTCTGTTATTTATATCAATAATCTGCCTTGCCAGCCACACCGTACCCTTGGAATCAATGGCCATGGCACCTCCACCTTCAGAGAGCGCAATAAACTGGTTTGAAAGAAGTGCATTTGACGTCATTACCCATTGAACAGTTTTATGGTAGGCCACATCAATTACATAAGCGGGATAAGGAATGTATGAGTTGAGTTCATTGAGTTGACTAAAACTCTGGCCATCGAATGAATAAAGGCCACCATTTCCTGCTCCAAACCAAAGCCTGCCGCTGGCATCAATACAAAAGTCTTGAAAATAATACGCTGTGCCGCCTGGCGGATAAAAGGCGCTCCATTCAGTTCCGCGCTTAACCCACAATCCATCGCCGATGCTCATGCCTGCATAAACAGCATCGTTATGATGAGCGATGGAAGAAATCTTACCATTCTTCAGGAATGGGGAATTCAGCGTATCAAAGATGTTCTGTGCCTCGAGTTTACTGATAAAAATAATCTGGTTGTTGTACTCCGAATGCCCCAGAACAATGGTATCCCCCATAAACACTACCGTATCAAGTTTCAACTTTTCGTCAATCGCAGTAGCCCACAACTGGTTATCTTCATCAATCCATAGAGAAGTGATGTTGTTGCCTGTAAGCGCGCTATTAGAAGTATCAAAAATCAGCCATTGCTTTCCACTGTTCGTGATTGTCGTATCCTCTTTTCTGCACGAAATGAAAAGGGCACTGCCCATAAGTAGCAAAAGTGCTGGCACGGTGCGGATCATATGAATTTTTTGATGCACGAAATCCGATAGGTATTATTTGGAGGCAGATAAATGTCCATTATTTTTTCTTCCTCAGTTTTTTGTAATAAACGCATACCGCATTCATCGGGCATTCTTCACACTTCGGATTGGTGGGCCGGCAGATTTCTCTACCGAGAAATGAAATGGCCATGCCGGCATCCCAAAATTTCTGCGGAAGTTTTTTCATGAGCTGCTGCTCGATCTTCACCGGGTCATTTCCTTTGGCAATGCCCAGCCGCGGCGCTACACGCACTACATGCAGATCCACGATCACGCCTTCCGGTTTCACGCCCGCTTCTCGCATGATAACGTTCGCCGATTTTCTTCCTATGCCTGGCAGAGCGGTGAGCGCCCCGATGGTGAGTGTGATATCTTTTTCATCGCTCACTTTCTGCGCCATTGCCAGCAGCCACTTCGCTTTGTGCCGGTATCCGGGGATGCCTTTGATATAGCGGTAGAGTGTTTCTTCATCTGCATTTTTCAATGGGTCAAAGGCAGGAAAGGCCTCAAAGAATGCAGGCGAAACCTGGTTGATGTATTTGTCTGTTGCGCGGGCTGACAGAACAACGGCCACAATCAGTTGATAAAGGTTTTGATAGTCGAGCGGATGCTTCTTCTTTCCGTACTTTTTCATCAGCGGCTTTATTGCGGTATTCCAATCCGTTTTGTTGGGCATGATTTGACAGGATGATTGATGAAATGAAGATACACGAAACTACGTAGTTACTTTTGCTATATGTGCTACAGCTACGAGCAGTTGGATGACCGAGCAAGAACCAGATGGCGTCACGATCATCCGGGTAAACCGTATCCGGATGATCTGCAAACTACGGCGGGTGAAGCAACGATACGCACCACAGCCACTGAATCCGCCTTATACCCGGGCAAGCGCGGCCTGATACGGCTGCTGGGGGAAAGTGATTTGCGTGAGGGACATTTCCGGTTTCTGCCGGTGTGGGCCACGAGCTACAATGATCCGAGGTGCGACAATAATTTCAATACCCGCGGCGATTCCATCCTGGAAAAACCCACGTGGCGCGCGCCCTTTCAAAAAAAGCAACGATGCCTCGTGAAAACAACGGGGTTTTATGAGAAGGACAAGAAAACAAAGAAGCGGTATTTCTTTTCCCTCAAAGAGAAGTATATCTTTTACTATGCGGGGCTTTATAACTGGTGGACAAACCCTGCCAACGGCGATCGCATTCTCACATACTCCATCATCACAACCGAGCCCAATGAATTGGTGGCGCTGCATCATCACCGCATGCCATTTATTTTGAGTGATCAACTGTTGCCAGGATGGATGCAACCTGATACACCGCCGGACCGGTTGATGGAAGCCATGCAACCGTATCCCGCTGAATTAATGCTGTGCGAAGAAGCGCCGGAAGCCCCGCGTAAAAAGAAAAAATCCCTGAATCAGGGTGAGTTGTTTTAATGAACCTGCTGGCGAATCAATTAATTTGACTGTCGTAGTGCTGTGGAACATGCTCAAACTTTCGGCGCTTCACTTATCACACAATACAATCTGCCCGATTATTCCCTTCCTGTCATTCACAAGAAAATAGATGCCTGCGGGAAGATCATGGAGATCAAGCATCGTTTTCTCCTCATCACGAAGCGTGAATTGCTTGAGTTCTTTCCGTTCAACATCTGTAACGGAAATCACTTCATAAGCCGGTGCTTTTCTCTCGAACACAAAAAATCCGTCAGAAGGATTTGGATAAACACGGATGCTTTCATCAACCCAAGATTCAGTTTGTGTGCAAATGACCACAGTGATCACCATGGAATCACTGCTGCTGCAACCGAAACTGTCTGTGTAGACGTAGGTGATGGTATGATCACCTAATCCTGCGACACCGGGGTTAAAATTATTTTCAGATACACCATCGCCCGTGTAGTACCCTCCGGAAGGAAATGCTTCAGGCAATGGCATGGACGAACTCGACAAACACACTGTGGTATCACCGGCATTCAGGTAAACTGACGGAAGCGGATGAACTGTAACATCAACGGTGTCGGCATTTGTGCAATTATTATTATCAGTCACTGTCACAGCATAAAGTGCCGATGCAGAAACATAAATGGTTTGTGACGTGGCCCCCGTGTTCCATAAATATTCACTGCCCGTATTACCTGCATCAAGTTGCGCTGAATCTCCTTCACACAAGGTTATGTCACTGCCGAGATCAATTACAGGCCATGCATGAACCGTGACCACCACGGTATCACTTGCTGTACAACCGTTGGCATCTGTGACTTTTACAGAATAAGTACCGCCATCGGTTACCAGGATGGATTGAGAAACTTCACCGTTGCTCCATAGAAATTCCGAACCGGTATTACCTGCATCGAGCGACACCGTTTCTCCATCACAGAAAGCAAAATCATTTCCGAGATCAACCAGTGGCAATGGATTTTGGATGATGACGATCGTATCATATCCGGTGCAACCGGCGTTATTCGATACGGCGACGGAATATGTTCCGCCATTTACTACTGTTATTTTTTTAGTGGTATCACCGGTACTCCACAAATAGTGTGATCCGGGGTTACCGGCGTTCAGCACCATCGTGGTTCCTTCACAGAATTCCGCATCAGGCCCCAGGTTTACAACAGGTGCAATGCCCTGGGTGATGCTAATGGTATCGCTGCCTATACAACCCGAGGCGTCCGTAATGCTCACTGAATAATTTCCGGCAGAGTTTACCATAATTGTTTGCGTGGTATCGCCCGTGCTCCACAAATAGGATGACCAGTTTCCCGCATCCAGCAGCATCGTATTCGTGCCGCAGATGGAAGTGTCAGCACCGAGGTCAACAACCGGATGACTGAATGAGAGATGGGTGATCACGGTGCTGTCGCAACCGATGGAAGGATCGAAGTAATCATAGTAATCTCCCGGCTCTGTCTGCCAGGCGCCGCTGGCAAAAATGCTGTCGCCTTCACAGATGGAAACAAAATTTTCAATGGTGTATGATGTACAGTACTTCGCTGCAAATCCATCCCAGCCCGTGTAGCTGGTGAGCAGGTTCTCTTCCACACCCGGATCAAAATCCACTATCCATGAAAATTGTCCGCAGGTGAGAATGCCGTCCTCATTATCCAGCACCATTTGCTGAAGCCAGTCATCCAGCACGCCGCCCACCTGGAATACGGCAATAAAATTTCCTGCATCATCCAATGCCAGATGATAGCCATCGGTGTATCCGTTTGATGTAAGTGAATAAGTGTTATTTGACGGATCGAAGTCGGCCGTCTGTTCGAATTGTCCGGCGAGATGAATGGTGCCCGTGGCATCCACAGCCACAGAAGAGGCATCCTGCCATCCGGCGCCGCCGTAACTCTTCACCCAGGCAAAAGTGCCGTCGCTGTTCAGGCATTCAATGAAGGCATCATAATAATCCGTGGAAGTGAGATTACTGGTTCCGTTGCCGGGATCAAAATCCACTACGCCCTGAAATCGTCCGCCCAATAATATTTTCCCGTTGTCAGTAAAACCAATGCACAATGCAGATTCATCCGATGAGCCGCTCATTTTTCCGGCCCACTGGAAGTTGCCATCCTTATCCAGCTTCATGATGAAAACATCATTGCCAAAGCCGGAGGCCGTCAGGTTGTATGCCCGACCCCGGATTAAAATCTACGGTTCCGTAAAAACTTCCCGACACAAAAACGGATGCCTCTTCATCGAGCAGCAACTCTTCAGCAAACGTGTAAGCAATCTGTTTTGCCCAGATGAAATTTCCGTCCTTATCCAGCTTCCAGAAAAAATTGGCGTTGCCGCCAACAGCTGTCAGGTTATTCACGCCGGGCCCGGGATCAAAGTCAATGGTGTTTTGAAAATAGCCGAGCGAATAAACATTACCTGCTGAATCAACATCCGCTCCGTAGAATTCTTCATACCCGCTGCTGCCGATGCGGTAAGCCCACAGGTAATTTCCGTCTTTATCATACTTGGCGAGGAATCCATCTTCGTTTCCTGCAGGAGATAGATTGTGAACCGAAGGACCGGGATCAAAATCAATGGTGCCTTTGAAATATCCGCAGATGAGTACGTTGCCTTCATTATCGGTCATCACCTTGCGGGCCGTTTCAAACAGATCGCTTCCAAGATGAATCACCCATTCAAATTGGCCCGATGGGGTGAGTTTGATCAATGCCACATCGGCGTTGCCTGCTGCTTCCAGTTGTGTTTCACCGGGGCCAGGGTCGGCATCCAGCTCATCATAAAAAACTACAGCTACGAAAACATTTTCATTATGATCGGCTGCAATAGACATAGCAGTCTGCGAATCATTTCCACCGAACTGATCGGCAAAAACAAGGGCCTGCGATGAAGAGGTTCTGTGCAGGAAGAAGAGGATGAAGGCGTAGAGTAATCGTTGCTTCATTCAGGAAAATTAATTTAAAACGGTACGTGCAACCGAAAAACTGTGCCACTATCTAAAGCAATTGATGTTTTTTTCTTCCATTACTTTCGTCGTAACCCTTAAACCCGAACCATCGAGCATGAGTTTCATTAATAAGTCCGTCCTTCTTTTTCTGATTACAAACCTGGTCATTCTCACATCGTTTGCACAGAAATCAATAAAGCTTTCGCCGGATAAGCAGGCCATCATTTCATCCGTTGACAAGCACAGTGCGGAATTGATTGCACTGAGTGATTCCATCTGGAAGTATGCCGAACCGGCCCTTCATGAATACCGTTCTTCCAAAATACTCATGGACTATGCCGGGCAACAGGGCTTCAACGTGCAACGTGGTGTTTCAGGAATGCCCACTGCATTCATTGCATCGTATGGTGCAGGCCGGCCGGTCATCGGTATACTCGGGGAATATGATGCCTTGCCGGGTATGTCGCAAAAAGTTTCATCGAAGGAAGAAGTTCTGAAAGAAGGAGCGGCAGGACATGCCTGCGGGCACAACCTGTTTTCTCCGGGAAGTTTGGGTGCGGCCATAGCCATCAAGGAATTGATTCAGCAGGGAAAAATCAAAGGCACGGTACGCTTTTACGGCACCCCCGCGGAAGAATCAATAGGCGGAAAAATTTATATGGCACGCGATGGGCTCTTCAATGATTTAGACGCCTGCTTCGACTGGCATCCGGACTACCAAACGAAGGCGGACCTGGATGGCTCCCTTTCCATGGTGGATTTTACGGTGGAGTTTAGCGGCATCAGCGCTCATGCCTCATCGAACCCGTGGGATGGAAAGAGTGCGCTCGATGCTGCCCAGTTATTCGCTGACGGCGTGGAGATGCTGCGCGAACATATTCGGCCTACGGCGCGCATGCACTATGTTTTCAGCGATGGCGGAGATGTGCCCAATGTGGTGCCTGCTCACGCTGCCGTGTGGATGTGGATCAGGGACCGGAAGCAAGCCGACGTAGAAAAAATTTATGAGCGGGTGCAAAAGATTGCCGAAGGGGCCGCTCTGATGGCGGATGTGAAATACAAGATCACACTGAACGTGGGCGATTATGAAATGCTGGTGAACCGGACGGGCAACATGGCGCTTAACAGTAACCTTCAACTGCTGGGTCCCATTACTTATACACCGCAAGAAATTTCTTTCGCAAAAGAAATCCAGCGATCCATGGGTATTGACACCACCGGTATTAAAGGCGTTCCGCTTCCGTTCAAAGAAACCGTGGATGATCCCGAAACCGGCTCCACCGATGTAGCCGATGTGAGCTGGTGCACGCCTGACATTAGTTTGATTGTTACCACAACACCCGATAACGTTCCCGGTCATTCATGGGCTGTTACTTCCAGCTGCGGCTTGAGCATCGGCCATAAAGGAATGTTGTATGCTGCGAAGGCCATGGCCATGACGATGCTTGACCTGTATCAGCAACCCGAATTGCTTGCTGCCGTGAGAAAAGAATTTACAGAGAAGAAAGGCGACTGCGTTTTCAAGGCCATGCTTCCTGACGGACCACCACCGGTTCCGCAAAAATGATTCAGGACAGCCGGCTCAGTTTCACCACTTCCCCTGCACAGCCCCAGGCCAGGGTGAATCCGCTGCCACCATGGCCGTAGTTGTGGATGATGTGTCCTTCTTTTTCCAGGCGTACTTCATTTCTGTACGGACGCAATCCGGCCCATTGGGTAATTCTACGGGCCGATTTGATGGCGGGAATGAATTTCGATGCGCGCTCTAGAATATCAGTGAGCGTTTCTTCCTCGGTGGTTTCGCTGAAAACATTTTCCTCCCTCGTGCCGCCGACAATCATTCCATCTTTGCGCTGCACGATGTAGGTCGGCTCACTTTCATCGAGTATGATAGGAATGTTCAGATGAAGGTCAACCATTGCAATCTGTCCTTTCACCGGAATCATGGCATTGTCGTTCACCAATGTGCGCGCATCCAGGCCGGTGCAGTGAATGATCAGGTCGTAATCGTTCCTGAGTTCATGCAGTGATTTCAACTCACGCTGTATTATTTGTCCGCCGGTGTCGCTGAATTCATCCATCAGCCAGGGGAGGAAGATTTGTGTTTCAATCAGCGGAACCTCCACTTCAAATCCCTCCTCATAACCCGGGGGAATTTGTTGGGCAGGTAATGCACGGTAAGCGCCTTCCGGAATGGCAGACTCCCAGTCTTCTGCCTCCACAAAATCCTTTTTTCTGAAACGGTGAAGCTTTGTCATGGAAACGCCCGATTCGCCGATGAGGCAGAGTGTTTCATATTCCTCATAGCTTTCGGCAGCCCAGCGAATCACGCGTTCCCCTTCTGCATAATACGGTGACCAGAACGCGGCTGCCTTGTTTGAAGTGGTGTGCGGCGGCAAAGTTTTCGAAATGATTTGTACCTCGTGCCCCTCGCGGATTAGCATGAGTGCCGATGATAATCCCGAAATGCCGCATCCGATTACCGCGATTTTTTGTTTCATCCTGTACTGCCGGTGTAAACCTACTGAAGATTGTATTCGCAGAAACAACGCCTGTTGCAAAATTTCTATCTTTCGAATTGAACCCGTAAATTGATCATGAGAAAACTCACCCTATTCATTCTTCTGTGGAGTATCAGCACCACACTTTCCGCTCAAACAAAAATCATTTCAGGAACGGTCACGGATCAAAAAGATAATAGCCCGTTGCTGGGTGTCACGGTCGCGCTCGAAGGAACCACCAGCGGCACGGCTACTGACATGGACGGCAAATACACCATTGCCGTTCCTGCCGGTGGCGGAACACTCGTATTCACTTACCTTGGCTTTTCTGCGAAATCAGTCATCATTGGCGATCAGACTGTGATCAATGTTGCGATGGAGCGTTCGGAAAAATTTCTCGATGAAGTGGTGGTGGTGGGTTACGGCTCACAGATTAAGTCGCAGGTGACCGGCAGCATCGGTATTGTGAAGGGAGAAGAAATTGCACTCACACCGGTCACTTCCGTTGAACAGGCGCTGCAGGGAAAAACAGCAGGTGTTTTCATTGAAGCCAACAATGGAAAGGTTGGCAGCGCCATTCGCGTACGGGTGCGCGGCAATTCTTCGATTACGGCCAACAATGAACCGTTGTATGTGGTGGATGGAATTCCCATCAACACAGCGCCGGTAAATGATGAAGAAAACCTTTCGCTCAATCCGCTCAATGATCTTGATTTCAATAATGTGGAGTCTATCGAAATTCTTAAAGATGCATCCGCAGCTGCCATATACGGAAGCCGCGGAGCGAATGGAGTGGTGCTGATTACCACCAAGCGCGGGAAGCAGGGTAAGATGAATGTTGACTTCGATTATCAGCAGGGCTGGAGTAAACCCACGCGCCTGCGCGAGTTCATGAATTCCGAACAATATGTGACCTACCTGCAGCAGGCCGCCGTGAACGGAGGGAAATATGATTTTGCCAACGGAGTCAGCGGTTACGCCAGCGAGGAAGAAGCCATTGCAGATTATCAGTCGTATCTGAATGATGAACTCGACCGGCTCTCCGGAGGCACGGACTGGCAAAACCACGAAGTGAATACTGACTGGCAGAAGGAAGCGTTTCAAAAGGCCACCTCGCGTGATATCGGCCTCTCGATTTCCGGTGGCACCGAAAAAATTCAGTACTTCCTTTCCGGCGGTTACACGCAGCAGGATGGCATCATGATCAACAACTTCATGAACCGCGCAAGTCTCGCCACCAATATTGACTGCAAGATCAGCAGCAAGGCAGAGGCGGGTATTTCACTTCAACTCAGCCGCAGTCTGAATAATGATATTCCCAATGACAATTACTTTGAAACTCCATTGCAGGCTGTGGCGCAGGCACCCATCACACCACTCCGCGATTCCACCGGGCATTACACCACCGAACCCACAGCACTTTACTTCAACCCATTGGTTGAAACAGAATTCACCACTTCCAATATCTACACCTTCCGCACCATCGGAAACATCTACGGGGAATATCATTTCATTCCATCACTTTCTATGCGGGTTGAAGCGGGTGGCGACATCACTAACCTTTCACAGGACCGTTACTCAGGCAGCGGCTCTAACTATGGTCAATCAGTTGGCGGATACGGTGAAGTGTTTACGAACACGGTGGAGAATTACGATGTGAAGTTGCTGTTGAAATACAACCGGACATTTAAGCAGAAGCATGAAACGGAAGTTACAGGCGGTGTGGAATATCAACCATACCGCGGCTTCTACAGCAAGGTGGACGGGCAGAGTTTCCCTAATGATGATCTTAAAACCTTGGCCAGCGCAGCCGAAATCGTGTATGGCACCAGTGTGCTGGATCAGTACCGCTTCCTTTCCTATTTCGCAAGGGCTAACTACAGTTATAATAAAAAATATCTGCTGGCCGTGTCCGGTAGATTCGACGGGTCGTCCCGCTTCGGTACTGAAAACCGTTATGGATTCTTTCCATCCATTTCCGCCGGTTGGATTCTGACAGATGAGAGTTTTCTCAGTGACAACAGCACGCTGAGCTTCCTGAAACTGCGCACCAGTTATGGTGTTACCGGCAATGCCGGCATCGGGAATTTCCAGTATCTAGGATTGTACAGCGCTTCTTCCTACAACCAATTACCCACGTTATATCCTTACAATATCGCCAATCCCGATCTCAAATGGGAAAAGACCGCGCAATTTGATATCGGCATTGATTACGGATTTTTTGACAACCGGCTGAATGGCGAGTTGGACTACTACTTCAAAAACACTTCGGATTTGTTACTCGATGTACCCATTGCGGCCACCACCGGCTTCCTTGTACAGACACAAAACATCGGTAAGATGCAGAATACCGGAATTGAACTTACCATCAATGGCGACATACTGGTTTCAAAATTCAAATGGAGTGCGGGAATCAATTTTGCAGCTAACAGAAATAAGGTGGTGGCACTGGCGCCCGGCCAGGATTTAATTGATGAAGGAGGATCCGAAGCCATGAATGTGGTAAAAGTGGATGAGCCGCTCGGTGTTTTTTACGGCGTGGAGTATGCCGGTGTAGATCCTGATAACGGTGATGCACTTTTCTACATCAACGATCCGGAAAATCCGTCACGCGCCACCACTAATGACTTCAATGCGGCCAACTTTGTGGTGCTGGGCGATCCGAATCCCGACTTCATTGCCGGCATGACCAATTCCATGTCTTACATGGGTTTCACACTCGACTTTTCATTTCAAAGTGTGTACGGGAATGATGTAAACCTAAATGGCGATCATTGGATGGAATCCAATGGTACTTATTTCGATAACCAAACCACCGCCATCATTAATGCGTGGCAGCAACCGGGTGATGTAACAGATGTGCCCCAGGCCCGGCTCACTTTTGAAAACGGAAACCAGTTCAGGTTAAGCCGGTACATCAGCGATGGTTCATACCTCCGGTTAAAGACACTCACGTTGGGTTATTCATTGCCGTCTAAGATTATTGAACATGTAAAAATCAATTCACTGCGGTTTTATGTTTCAGCTTACAATCTCATCACCTTCACCGGGTATCGCGGATGGGATCCTGAAGTTTCGTCGGATGTGTATAACACGTATTCCGATCCCGTTGATGTGGGAGTTGATTTCTACAGCGCGCCGCAGCCCAAAACTGTTGTGCTGGGTTTAAGTCTCGGATTGTAATCTTCTTTAACTGAATGAAATTTCTTTCAACCATGAATAAGATCCTTATGAACCATAAATTTTCAATAGCAAATCTCCTGATCGCCGCTGTATTTTTTTCTTCCTGCACCAAGGTGCTGGATTTGGAACCGGCGCAAAGTCTCAGCAATGATGTTGCATTGAGTTCTGATGAAGGCGTGAAGCAGGTATTGAATGCGGCCTACGATGAAATATCTCTGGAAGACCTGTATGGCGGAAATATCATGCGTAACTCCGAGTTGTACGGCGGTGAAGGTGAAGTCATCTGGCTCGGTACCTACATTGGTCCGCAGGAAATTTTCAACCGGGCCATCCTGGTCACCAATACGGATGTGGAATATTTTTGGGATGAAGCATATAACGCAATCAACATTTGCAATAATGTGCTCACGGCCCTGGATGTAGTGGATGAAGCCGACCGGGCCCGCGTGGAAGGCGAAGCGAAATTTATCCGCGGCGCTCTTTATTTCGAACTCGTTCGCTATTTCGGTCAGCAATACAAACCCGGGACTCCTAACGAACAATTGGGTGTTCCCCTGGTGCTTAAGCCATCGGAGAATGCAGAAGACAATTCCGCGGTGTCAAGAAATACAGTTGAAGAAGTATATGCGCAGGTTATCGGTGATCTGAGCGATGCAAAGGATCTGTTGCCTGAAAAGAATTCAGTTTATGCTACCACTTATATGGCATCCGCCATCCTGTCGCGGGTGTATCTGCAGCAGGAGCACTATGAAGGGGCCCGCGACGAAGCCGACCGGGTAATTGCATCCGGCAAGTTCAAACTGGTGGCCAACTATGCCGATGAATTTGGGCAGGATGAGAACACCACCGAAGATATCTTCTCTATCCAGGTCTCAACCCAGGACGGGATCAATGCCATGAACCTCTACTTTTCCACGGCCCTCAATGGCGGCCGCGGCGACGTTCAGGTCGAGCAATCATTCCTCGATTCCTATGATCCGGACGACCTGCGAAAAGACCTTTACTACAAAGTGGGTGGCAAGTGGCGCACCGGCAAATTCAATAATGAGTTCGGCAATGTAACGGTAGTGCGTTTGGCTGAGATGTATTTAATACGCGCCGAATGCAATGCCCGTCTGGGAACTCAGGTAGGGGCAGCACCTGTGGATGATTATAATAAAAGCCATACGCGCGCCGGACTTGATGCAGCCGCTTCGGTTACTCTGGATGACATTCTCACGGAGCGCCGCTTTGAACTGGCGCATGAAGGACAAAAGGTGTTTGATGTGAAGCGCCTTCATGGCACGGTGGGCACTATGCCCTTTGATGATGTGAAAATGGTGTTTCCCATTCCTCAGCGTGAGATACAGGTTAATCCGAATCTCGAGCAAAACCCCGGCTATTAATTTCTTATTCTAAAACTCAGAACGGTGATTAAAAAAATTTTTGCAGGATGCCTCATGCTGCTGCCGGCCTGGCTTGCGGCGCAGAATAAAATACCTGTTTCCATTGCAAGCGCCGACAGTTTACGCGATGTGAGTGATCCGAAAATTTCGCCCGACGGCAAATGGGTTTCTTATTCCGTGAGTTCCACCCATATTGAAAAAGACTATTACCAGTCTGATGTATGGATGACTTCATGGGATGGTGCTACAACGATTCAACTCACTCACACCACGGAAGAAGATGAATCACATGCCCGCTGGAGCCCGGATAGCAGGTACATCAGTTTTCTTTCTTCCAGGAAATTTGAAAAGAAGGAGGATGATGAAGAAGCGACAAAACAATTATGGCTCCTCAACCGCATGGGGGGAGAAGCGGAACAGATCACGCATTTCTTTGGCGGCGTGGAAGACTATGTCTGGAGCCCTGACGGAAAAAAAATCGCCCTCATTGTAAATGTAACTGACACGTCCAAATACATGGAAGGAACCGAAACGGTGAAGCCGATTGTGATTGACCGTTTTTATTTCAAAGAAGATTACAGCGGCTACCTCACCACGGAGCGCAAGCACCTTTTCGTGATGGATGTGGCAACGGGTGACACCTTCAGGGTAGTTGATGGTGATTATGAAGAAGAACTTCCGGCCTGGAGCCCTGATGGAAAGCAGATTGCATTCGTAAGCAAACGCATGCATGAAGATTGGGACCGCGATGATAACTATGATGTGTGGGTGGTTGAAGCCAAACCGCATGCGGCGCCCAAACAGATTTCAAAATCAGAAGGCGCAGACTGTGATCCCTCCTATGAAAGCGCACCCTCGTGGAGCCCTGATGGAAAATGGATCGCTTACTTCCAGGGTGGACCGCTGAAACTGATTTACTATGGAACGCAGCACCTGGCCATTGCGCCGGCTAACGGAGGAGACGCCACGGTGCTCACAGCGAATTATGACCGCAACATCTGGAATCAAAAATTTTCTGCTGATGGAAAGCTAATCTACTTCGTGGCAGAAGATGATCAGAATCTTGATCTGAGAAAAATATCAGTGAACGGAGGCGATGTGCAGCAGGTGCTACCCGGCCGTTACACGGTTTACAGTTTTGATGTGCAACAAGAAAAACTGGCCATTCAATACACAGATCCCAACCAGCCCGGTGAAATTTATGCAGTCGAAGGGAATACAAAAAGACAACTCTCACATCAGAATGACCAATGGCTGGCCAAACACGCCATCGCCACTACCAAAGAGTTTCAGTCAAAAAGCAAAGACGGAACCATGATCAGCGGATTCTATGTGTTGCCTCATGATTATGCAGAAGGAAAGAAGTACCCGATGATCCTGCAGATTCATGGCGGGCCCACGAGTCAGAATCAAAATGAATGGGCGACGGACTGGCAACTCTATGCGGCCTGGGGATATGTAACCGTTTCGATGAACCCCAGAGGCAGCACCACCAAAGGAGAAAAATTTGCCACCGCTCTGTTTGCGCACTGGGGTGATATTGACATTGCGGATGACTTAAGCGGCGTGGATGAACTGGTTAAGCGCGGTATCGCCGATCCCAACCGTCTTGCTGTAGAAGGATGGAGTTATGGCGGTATCGCCACAGATTACATGATTGCAAAAGACCAGCGGTTCAAATGTGCCATCAGCGGAGCCAGCATCGGAAATGCGTTTGCGGGGTTTGGCACCGACATGTATATACGCGAGTACATCGAAGAACTCGGCACACCCTGGCGTGACTTTCAAAACTACGTGAACAACTCATATCCATTTCTTCATGCTGACAAAATCAAAACACCCACGTTGTTCATGTGCGGCAGCCAAGATTTCAATGTTCCTCTGCTCAATTCAGAACAAATGTACCAGGCGCTTAAAGTGAACAATGTGGAAACGCAACTCATCATTTACCCCGATCAGTTTCACGGTCTCGACATTCCCGGATACATACGCGACCGGTATGAGAGAAGAAAAGACTGGTTTGATGAGCACCTCAAATAGCGGGGCATGTGCAGTAACACAGAGTTTGCATCATAGCTATTAAATCATTGTAGAATGAAATGGACGCCCCTTGTTTACTCGTTGCTCCTGCTGATTTTATTTTCCTGTTCACATCATGAGAAACATACACCGGTGCAGGACAGTGATCATGAGCCGAAAGGCACTCTGTTCATTATCGGAGGTGGTGACCGTGATGACTCGTTGATGCAGGAAATGATCGGGGTTTCCGGCTGGAAGAAAGGTGACCTCATTACCGCCATCACATTGTGCAGCGTATATGACAGCGCCTACCATTGGATCAACGACCAATTGCAGCGCATGTCAGGACAGGCCTGTGTAAGATTCGATTCGGCAGCAATCCATGATGAAAAGAAACTTGACTCCCTGTCCCGGTCTAAAATCATTTTCATTGGCGGAGGCGACCAGTCGCGTATGATGTCACTCATTGAAGGCAGTGAGGTGAAGAAAATTATTCAGGAAGCTTATCGCCGCGGTGCTACGGTAGGCGGAACCAGTGCGGGCGCTGCCATTATGAGTGAAAAGATGATTACCGGAAATCAGTTGCGCGATACGGCGTATCAGTCCACTTTCCCGGTTCTGGCGGATTCAAACCTGGAGCTGAAAGAAGGATTGGGGCTGCTCGATTCTGTGATTGTTGACATGCACTTCATTGCCCGAAGCCGTTACAACCGTCTGCTTTCGGCGGTGATGGAAAACCCGCGATACCAGTGCATCGGCATTGATGAATCCACGGCTATCATCGTCCACAATCACCGGGCGCGTGTGGCGGGTTACAGTGCCGTGGCTGTGATCCAGGATCCGCATGACCGGCATACCGGCACCAATCATCTCCTCGGTGCGCGCGGCATTCACCTATCCATCTATTTACCGGGCGAAAGTTTTCCTGTCAAAAGATAAACCGGTATACGCAATACCTATGCTCCCATGCTTCGGATCAACCTGCTGAGCGGCCCGCGCAACATTTCTACCGCCTTGATGTATTCGTTCGCACAGCGAAGCGACACACAAGTGGTGGATGAGCCACTCTATGCACACTATCTGCGTGTGAGCGGTGCCCTTCACCCCGGGCGCAATGAAGTGCTGGCTGCACAGGAAAACGACGGAAGAAAAGTATTGGAATGGATGATGAGTGATTCATTCGATAAGCCGGTGATTTTCTTTAAGCAGATGACGCACCACCTCGTGAATCTTCCCCTGCACTTTCTTTCAAGATGTAAAAACATTCTGCTTATCCGCGATCCGGTGGATGTATTAATCTCGTATGCAAAAGTGATTGAGCACCCTTCGCTGGCTGACATCGGCATCAAACAGAGTTATGAGTTGTTTCAGTTTCTCCAGCAGAACCAACAACAGGCCACGGTACTTGACTCCGCTTTCGTATTGAAAAATCCTGAAACGGCATTGAAAAAGTTGTGTGAGGAATTAGGATTGGAATTTCAGCCATCCATGTTGCATTGGAAAGCCGGAGCGCGGGCAGAAGACGGGGTATGGGCAAAATACTGGTATGGCAACGTACATCAGTCCACGGGCTTCGCACCTTTTGAAAAAACGCAAAGCACCCTGCCCAATAAACTGAAAGCGGTATATGAAGAAGCGAAACCGTTTTATGATTTTCTTTACCTCCATTCATTGAAAGCCTAAGATGCAGCAGCAATACAATCCGCAGAATGAACACATATTGATTTCCATCAATGGAAAATTGTTTCCGCGTGGCGAAGCGAATATCTCGGTATTCGATTCGGCTGTGCAGGGCGGTGATGCCGTGTGGGAAGGACTGAGAGTTTACCATGGAAAAATTTTTGCCTTTCATGATCACCTGAACCGGTTGCAGGAGAGCGCCCATGCCATGATGTTCGCCGACATTCCTTCGAAAGAAGAAATCAGGCAAGTTGTTTTTGAAACACTCAGGGCAAACAGCATGCGAGACGGCGTTCACATCCGTCTTACACTAACACGCGGTGAGAAGATCACGAGCGGTATGGACCCGCGCCTGAATCAAAACGGTTGCACCCTGATCGTGCTCGCTGAATGGAAGAAACCGGTGTATGAGCAAGACATCACGCTCATCACATCTTCCGTGAGAAGAAATTCGCCGATGAGCATTGATTCAAAAATTCACCATAATAATCTTATCAATAACATATTGGCCAAGTTGGAAGCGAATGTTGCCGGAGCCGATGCCGCCCTGATGCTGGATAACCTGGGCTTTGTTTCTGAAACGAATGACTGCAACATCTTCATGATTAAAAATGAAATGCTATTCACACCAAACGCCGATGCCTGCCTGCCCGGCATCACAAGAAAAAAAGTTATTGAGATTGCAGCAGGATTGAAAATTCCGGTTCATCTGAAAAATCTTTCGCTCACTGAATTTTATAATGCGGATGAAGTATTTACCACCGGCACCATGGGCGAATTGGTTCGTGTAAAAATGATTGACGGCCGAAAAATTGAAAATAAATCCGGAAGCAGGTTGCTGGAGGTGATTCAGTCATCATTCAGAAAGTGTACGGAAACCGAAGGTGAGCCGCTGCCATTTTAGCCCATTCGAAAATGCCGGTTTGAAATTCGCCAAGGCAAACCCTTTCCCGTTATCTTTGTCGCCCTTAAAAAACAGTTCATGCCTTACCTCTTTACTTCCGAATCCGTTTCGGAAGGTCACCCCGATAAGATCGCCGACCAGGTCAGTGATGCCGTACTCGATGCCATGCTCGAAAGAGATCCGCATTCCAAAGTAGCGTGCGAAACTTTTGTTACAACAGGGCTGGCTATCATCGGCGGAGAAATCCGCACTAACAGCTACATTGATCTGCAGAAAGTAGTGCGCAGCGTAATTGAGCGCATCGGTTACACCAGTTCCGATCTCATGTTCGATGCCTACTCATGCGGTGTGATGAATGTGATCCATGAACAAAGCGCCGACATTCATCGCGGCGTCGAGCGGCAGTCTATTGAGAAGCAGGGCGCCGGCGACCAGGGAATGATGTTCGGCTATGCCTGCCGTGAAACAGAAAATTACATGCCGCTGCCTATTGAGTTGGCCCATGCCATCCTGATGGAGTTGGCCCTGATCCGGAAGGAAAAAAAGAGAATGAAATACCTGCGGCCGGATGCCAAGAGTCAAATCACTGTGGAGTATGATGACAACCATCGCCCGATGCGGATTGATACCATCGTGCTTTCTACGCAGCATGATGATTTTGTGAAGCCGCGTTCAGGATCGGAGCGTGACCGGTTGGCGGCAGACAAGAAAATGGTGGACGTGATCGCACGGGATGTGAAGAGCTTTTTGATTCCGCGCGTGATCAGGAAATTTCCGAAGCACATACAAAAGTTGTTCACTAAAAACATCACGTATCACGTGAACCCCACCGGAAAATTTGTGATCGGCGGACCGCATGGCGATACAGGCCTCACCGGAAGAAAAATCATCGTGGACACTTACGGAGGCAAGGGTGCTCACGGCGGCGGTGCATTTTCAGGAAAGGACCCGTCGAAAGTGGATCGCTCAGCGGCTTATGCCACCCGCCACATTGCCAAGAACCTGGTGGCGGCCGGGGTGTGTGATGAAGTGCTGGTGCAGGTGGCTTATGCCATTGGGGTGGCAGAACCTGTTGGTCTTTATGTGAACACCTATGGCACAAGCAAGCTGAAGAAGAAAGATGGCTCCGTTTGGAGTGACAGTGAGATCGCAGAGAGAATCAGGGGAATCTTCGATATGCGTCCCGGCATCATCATCGAACGGCTTAAGCTGAAGAATCCCATTTACAGCGAAACGGCCGCCTACGGCCACATGGGAAGAAAACCCGGAATCAAAATGCTCAATGGCAAGAAATACGAAACATTCACGTGGGAAAAGCTGGACTATGTGAAAAAGATCAAAGAGGTTTTTTGAGTCGTAAATCTTAACATTGCACTACATTTCAAGTGAGGGTGCTACATGAAAAAGCTTTCGAAAGAGCTTCCGCTTTCTATTCTTATTGCAGAAGATAATTACATCAACCAAAAGCTATTGCTCGATGTGCTGGCCACGCAGGGCTACAAGTGCGATGCCGTGAGCAACGGGTTTGAAGTGATTGAAACGGTACAGAAGAAAAATTACGATCTCATTCTCATGGATATTCAGATGCCGGGTATGAGCGGCGAAGAAACCATGAAGCAGGTGAGAGAAATGAAGAAGGCCGAAAGCCCCAAGATTATTGCCGTCACGGCCTATGCCATGGCCGATGATCGGGCCAAACTCATTGAAGGCGGCATGGATGGTTATATCAGTAAACCATTCCGCGTGGATGAGCTGATTTCAGAAATCAGAAAGGTGGTGAAGAAAAGCTGATGGCCGGTTCTTATTGCACCACCAGTTTTTGGCGCTGAATGGTGACGCCGTCATCCATAATCAGCAAATACAAGCCGGCAGGTTGATTCATGAGACTGCCCAGGTTGAATTGATGATCCCCCTCGCTGAGTTTACCCCGGTACACCACCTCATTTACGCGACCCTGCATATCCACTACCTGAATGGTGACATCGGAGTTCATGAGTTGATGGATATTCAGAACGGAGTTTTCCGAAATAGGGTTTGGTGAAATGTTCATCGCAAACGAGCTGGCATCGGGATCATCAATGCCTACCATGAATGAACTCACATTGATGTTGTCGAGATACAAATTGTTTCCATAGCCATTCGTTCTGTATTCAAACTTAAAACGGAGGTTTGGAACATAAAGTGTTGAAGGAAGCAACACCGATTTCGCAACCCATTGATTGGAATTGCCGGGCGCAAAGGAATTGGGAAAGTACCCGGCATTCGCGAGGTTTTGCCCGATGATGGAGGTGCGGATAAGCCAGGTTTTCCCGCAATCGGATGAAGTGTAAATGCTCAACCGGTCATTGATATTCGATGTGGAGGCCGTGGCTGAAGCGCAGCTGTACATGAAATTCAGGTAACGGGTTCCGCCGCTGCTCAAATCATACGAAGGAGAAATGAGTTGATCTATATCTCCGTCCTGGCTGTGATAATTTGACAGTTTCACACTGGAAGTGCTTTGGTAACCTGCCGTGGATGTTCTCAAAAAGGTGGAGTTGTTGGCAGAAGGATTATATACCAGCCAATCATTCACAAAACTATTTGGGTCTTCAAAGTTTTCATGAAAATCTGCTAAGTGATCCGCTGTTTCGCTGCTGATGTAAACGTAGTATCCGCGGGTCATCGTATTCTCTCCCTGCGAATTGGAAACCGATAACGTTACCGTTTTCCAGCCGGGAGTCGTAAAACTCACCATGGGGTCCGTTTCCGTAGAAGTTGAAGGATCGCCATCCTGGAATGTCCAGGTGCGATCAGTCACCATCCCGTTTGTAGAAACATCATAGAACGTAATGGAGCCGCCGACACAGGCCATCTTCACCGGCGAATAAAAATCGGCGACGGGTGCGCACACCGTTTCAATATCATCATCGGTACCGGTTGCGATCAGATTATTGGTCGTCCAGAGGTTGTTTCGCTGGGCCGTGGAACTGTTGAGTACACCCTGCATGGTAAGTCCCTGATCCGTCGTAAACATTTTTGAGCAATAGGCATACTCCATGTAATTCTGCACATTCTCAATAATATTCACATTGCATTTGGCGCCACTCAGGTTGCAGGATGTCCATCCTTTGGTGATGGGGGTATCATCAATGTCATCATCACCGCAGTCAACGCCCGGGCTGTTGTTGTAACCCCAGGTGTGAGGCAGTCCCATGGTATGTCCGATCTCATGCGTGAGTGCGCGTGAAGTGAGTGAACTTCCGGAACCAATGCTGCCGACATAGCTGGAAAGAATAATAACTCCGTCAATGCCTGCATTGCTGTTTCCATTCACATCGGCGGGGAAATAAGCATAGCCGGCAATGCCATCATCCAAACTTTTAACGGTCCAAATGTTCAGATACTTATTGCGTGGCCAGGGATTCAGTTTTGCATTATCATCGCCCGAATACGTGTGGAATGATTGAATGTGCTCAATGCCGTTGGTGCAGGAACCATCGGGCGCTTTATTCGCCAGCCGGAATTCAATCTGCGAATCACCGGCCACGTTTTTAAAGGCATCAACAATCTGCGTGGTATCCGGATTGAGTTTGCGGAAATCTTCATTGAGAATACGCACAGCGTCCCGCACCTGGTCATCACTGATATTTTCAACACCGTAGTCATGTATGATGTGAAACACCACCGGGATGGTGAGCACGTTGTCATCCCGCAGATCACTTTGGTTCTCCTGAATCCAGTTTTTAACAAACTGCGTCAGCTGGTCCTGTTGAATCCAGATTGACGGGTCAGCTTTGCGAAGGGCCTGGCTCTTTTCAGTGGAACCGCAATACTTCAGTTCAGCATCCTGAGCATTCGTGACATACGAAGCTGCAATAAACAATACAAACAAATAAAACCTCATGGCAATTGATTGGTGAAGGGTGCCAAAGATATTGTGATTTGGCTATTGGGCCACCCGTAAGTTTGTTGAATACTTACCTTAAATGAAGATCCCCCGTTGTTATGCGGGGGATCTGTATAAATGTATTAGCTGAAAATTCTATTGCACAACCAGTTTCTCGCGGGATAATGTAAGTCCGTCGTCAACCACGAGGTAATAAAGTCCGCTGGCAGCCAATGATGATTTGCTGAGTTCGAAGCGGTGTTCCCCTTCAGAAAGAAATCCTGAATAAAGAACATTCACGATCCGTCCCATCTGATCCACCACTTTCACATTCACAGTGCCACCGAGCTTTTGATACACTGAAACAACGGAAGCATCTGTGACCGGGTTTGGGAAAACATGCAATTCAAATGAAGAGGCATCCGGGTCATTAATGCCCACGGGAAATGCGGAAACATTAATGTCATCAATGTAAATATTATTGCCATTGCCGTTGGTGGTGAATTCAAAACGGAAGCGAACATTTGAATCGTAAACGGCTGCAGGAAGCAGGATGGATTTTTGTGACCATTGCGCCGGGCCAACAGGCACAAAGTTACTGACAGAATAGCCTGCATTCGCCAGGGCAATACCCTGCGTGGTGTTACGTACCGTCCATGTTTTGCCGCAATCCGTGGAAGAATAAATTTTCAGTATATCATTAATAAACTCAGAGCTGGTGGCGTTTGTCGCGCTGGAAAAACGGAAGTTGAGGTAAGCCGGGCCACCTACGCTGATATCGTACGAAGGCGTGATCAGATTATCAATATCACCCACCATATTCTTGTAGTTATTCAGGTAAACGCAGTTTGAACTGTAATAGCCGACGCCGGTCAGCCGCTGCCAGTATGAATCATTGCCTTCCCGGTTCTGAACCAAATAGTCATTGTCGAATGAATTGGGATCTTCAAAATTTTCAAAAAAGCCAACCGGGTGCATGCCCTGATCTGCGCTCACATAAATGTATTTCTCACGCGCTTCAGTGGCGTTGCCTGCGGAGTTGGTGACGGTAAGCGTTACGGTCTTCCATCCGGGCGTGGAAAATGTCACCACCGGATCCTTATCGGTAGAAGTGGCCGGATTGCCGTCACCGAAATTCCATTCGCGGCTATCTACTACACCTCCCCACGATACATCATGAAAAGTGATGCTGGTGCCTGAGCACACGGTTTTGTAATTTGAATAGAAGTCCGCCCGGGGAACACAAACTGTTTGAATAGTATCATCCGTGCCCGTAGCTACGAGATTTGATTCGGTAGGAAGATTGTTTCTTTCAGCAGAAGGTGAGTTCAGCGTTCCGTTCATCACGGTTACCTGCCCGGCAGTAAACATGTTGCTACAATATGAGTAGTCCATATAGTTCTGCACATTCTCAATAACGCCTGGTGTGCAAACGGAAAGATTAAGGTTGCACACCTCAGTTTTTGATCCTTTGGTAATGGGCGTATCATCAATTCCGTCATCGCCACATTCCACATCGTTGGAATTATTCGGTCCCCACGGGTGATTGAGCCCGAGCGAATGTCCGATTTCGTGAGTGAGTGCTCGCGAATAATGCGGGCTTCCGGTGCCGATGCTTCCGATGAATGTAGAGAGAATGATGACACCATCATAGGGAGCGAGGAACGGAATAGAAACGGTAGAAGGCAGATATGCATAACCACCGATGCCTGCCGGCAACGTTCTCACTACCCAAATATTGAGATACTTAGACCGCGGCCATGGATTCAGTTTCGCTGATTCACCGGCATTGTTTGTGGCCAGGGAATGAATATGCTCAATTCCGTTGGTGCAGGATCCGCCCGGGGTTTTATTCGCCAGCCGGAATTCAATGTGTGCATCGGATGCAACAGCTTTGAAATCGTCAATGATCGCTGAAGTATCGGCATTCAGCTTTCGGTAATCTTCATTCAGAATCCTCATTGCGTCATACACTTGATCATCGCTGATATTCTCCGTACCGTAATCATGGATGATGTGGAATACAATAGGAATGATGTAAACATCATTATCCCGCACATCAGCATTGTCCTTATTGTTTTGGACCCATTGCGCGATAAATTCCTGAAACTTCTGATCCTCAATAAGGATGGCTGGATATTCTTCACGAAGTTCCTTCTCGCGGTTAGGAAGATCGCAAAACGCGGGCGCCTGAGCTTTTGCAGCTATCGACGTAAGCAGACACAATGAAATCCACAGAGTAAATATTCTCATAGTTGGTGTATGAATTTAACTTGGTGAAAGTATCAAAAAATCACATTCACATATCATCATCCGGTTTTTTTACAATGGACTGACATCGGTTTACATTCTGATTTTGGATGGTGCTACTCATTTATATAAATATCATGTGACATGGAATACCCTAAAATATCAGGACTTGTAACTACTTCGGGCTAAATATTCGGATGGATTGTTTGGAGAATAC
This sequence comes from Bacteroidota bacterium, assembly GCA_018267315.1. Taxonomy (GTDB): domain Bacteria; phylum Bacteroidota; class Bacteroidia; order Chitinophagales; family UBA10324; genus JAFDYS01. Next base: position 24,111 of record JAFDYS010000019.1, read on the forward strand.
CGAGCATCTACATTGTGCCCCTCAAACACCACTTTTATGAAACCCGCTTTACTTACCTGCATTTTATTGATGGTGCTTACCGGTTCAAGGGCACAGTCGCCATTGGTACTTGACACTTTTTCATCAGGATATGATGAACCACTTGACATTAAAACCTGCGGCGACAGCCGGCTTTTCATTGTGGAGAAAGCAGGCAAAATCTGGATCTGCGACTCACTCGGAAACAAATCCGCAGAACCGTTTCTTGATATCACATATAAAGTCGGAAGCACCTATTCATCTCAGGGATTGCTTGGCATGGCCTTCCATCCTGATTATTTAATCAACGGCTACTTCTTTGTGAATTACACGGGACTTGACGGTAATTCAGTTGTTGGACGGTACCAGGTTGACCCTAACAATCCCAACAAAGCAAAGAAGAACAGTTTTAAAATTGTGATGCGGCAGAAACAGCCGCAACCAAGCCATAATGGTGGAAACCTCGTTTTTGGCCCCGATGGATACCTGTATATTGGATTTGGCGACGGTGGCGCCACGGGTGATCCGCTGAATTTCTCACAGAGTAAAAACAATTTCCTGGGTCACATGCTGCGCATCAATGTGGATGCATTGCCTTACACGGTACCACAGGATAATCCTTTAGTGGGCGTCCCGGGACTCGATCAAATTTGGGCTTTCGGATTTCGCCATCCATGGCGCTACTCATTTGATCAGGTGACTGGCGACCTGTGGATTGGTGATGTAGGTGCGGAAACCTGGGAAGAGATAAATTTTCAGCCCGCTAACAGCACCGGAGGAGAAAATTACGGGTGGCATTGCTATGAAGGTTTCTATCCCTACACTACTTCGGATTGCGACACTTCCATTGACTTTGTTTGGCCTATTGCCACTTTTCAGCACGACACCTACTTGAATGACTGCTCCGCAATCGGCGGATACGTTTACCGGGGAGCCAACTCCGATTTCATGTATGGGAATTACATCTTCACGGATTACTGCAGCGGCGTACTGCGTATGCTTATCCCTGATGGCAGCGGTGGCTGGGTCCTTGATTCGCTAACACGCTATCCGGATCAAAGTTTCGTTTCGTTCGGACAAGACAGGAATCTTGAATTGTATTTAGCAAGTATCTATGACGGACTTATCATGAAGATTGTAGATACCAGCAGTATCTATTCCAATAAACTCACCATCACCGAAGAACCATCGCCTCAGTGCAACGGCATGCAAAAAGTGATTCATGCACCGTCAGGGAAAGGATTCTTATATCAATGGTACCGCGATGGATTGCTTGTGCAAACCGGCAGTTCCAGCCGGCTTGTTGCGGATGAGACCGGAAACTATTCCGCAGTAATCACCAATGATCGGGGCATATCGGAAACCAGCAATTCAATGTGGATTGATGCCTCTTCAGTTCGACCTGTTGAGATTGTCAGTGCTACTGAATTGTTCCGTGATCAGAAGCTGGTACGGTTAACCGGTTATCCTACGGGCGGAAGTTTTACTGCCGAATCCGGCCTGAACGGACAATGGCTGGATCCCGCCCTTGGACTAATTGGAAAAAATGCGGTTACATACACCGTTACCGATCACTATGGCTGCACTTATATTGCGGAGAAGAATATTCTCATTCGCGAGCATGGTATTAGTCCTGAATCAGTTGTTTCTGCAGAATCGGTCAGACTGTTTCCGAATCCGGTAAACAACTATTCAACCATTGAATTTCTGTCCACCGGCGATGAAGAGGTTTTGTTGCAGGTATGTGATCTGGCCGGCAGGATTCTTTTGAATGAAGAAGCCACGGCTCACCCGGGCATGAATCAATGGCAACTGAACACCGGTCATCTTGTTTCAGGCGTGTACATGCTCAGAATAATGGATAATGAAAACAGAGCAGTGCTTCAATTTGTCAAAGAGTAGATGAAAATTCATCAGAATCATTTTGCATGATCTGAGCGGAGCAGTCTGCAGGTTGCAAAAATCTGCAGCGAAGGATATGAGTTCGAGCACCCTCATATATTCCTTCAGCTCCGCTCTCTTTTTTTCGTGCACTCATTGTGAATAAAAGGTGGCACCGCTCCGCATCCCCTTCTTCGTCATAAGACCTTTATCCGCTACTTTTGCCGTCACTGTCACCCGTGAAAATTCCTGCTGTTTTATTGCTTGAGGATGGAACCGTCTATTACGGTTATGCCGGTGGCGCCATCGGCACGGCCACGGGGGAAATCTGTTTCAATACCGGCATGACCGGCTACCAGGAAATATTCACTGACCCGTCTTACTTCGGCCAGATTCTCGTTGCCACGCACGTTCACATCGGCAACTACGGTGTGCGCGATTATGAATTGCTGGAAGATGAGGTGCAATCCAAATCCATCAAAATTGCCGGGCTGGTTTGCAAGAGTTTCAATGTCTTTTATTCAAGAGAGCAGGCCAGCAGATCGGTTGAAGACTACTTCAAAATGGAAAACAAGGTGGCGATTGAAGGAGTGGATACCCGCGCACTCGTTCGCCACATCCGCAGCCGCGGTGCCATGAATGCCATCATCTCTTCAGAGACAACTGATGTTGATGTGCTGAAGAAAAAGCTGAAAGAGGTGCCATCCATGGCCGGACTGGAGCTATCATCCATCGTCAGCACCAAAGAGAGTTACGAGGTGGGTGATCCTGCATCATCAGTCAAAGTAGCAGCGCTCGACCTGGGAATCAAGTCGCATATTTTGAAATGCATGGTCACACGCGGCATGCATGTGAAAGTTTTCCCGGCAAAAACTTCTTACGCGGAAATGAAGTCTTGGAATCCTGACGGGTACTTTATTTCCAACGGACCCGGCGATCCCGCCGTGATGGATTATGCCATTCACACCGTGCGGCAGGCGCTCGATGATGATCAAACGGTATTCGGCATTTGCCTCGGTCATCAATTGCTCGCACTGGCGAATGGTATTCCCACTTTTAAGATGCACCACGGTCACCGCGGGCTGAACCACCCGGTGAAAAACATCATCACCGGCCGCTGCGAGATCACGTCGCAAAATCATGGCTTCTCCGTTGATCCCGATGCCATCAAGTCCTCGAAAGATGTGGAGGTCACGCACATCAACCTCAACGACCGGTCCATTGAAGGACTGCGCCTCAGGAATCGCCGTGCATTTTCTGTACAGTATCATCCCGAGGCGGCGCCCGGCCCGCATGACAGCCGGTATCTCTTTGATCACTTCCTGAAAATGATCAAAGAAGAAGTTGCTGTAAAATAATCGTTGGGTTCATCCCGCTATCTTTGTTGACTCGCCCGCCGGATGAATTTTCTCACCCTTGAAAATATTTCAAAGTCCTATGCTGACCGCGTGCTCATTGATGGCCTTTCAGTGAGCATCAACAAAGGAGAAAAGGTGGCACTGGTGGCCAAGAACGGAACAGGCAAAACCACATTGCTTCGGATTGCTGCCGGCATTGAAACAGCGGATGAAGGGAAAATTTACCTGCGCAAAGAAATCCGCACGGCATTTCTCGATCAGGAACCGGAATTATCGCGTGATAAAAATGTGCTTGAAGCTGTATTCGATACCGACCATCCGATGCTGCTCGCCGTGAAGGAATATGAACGTTGTCTTCTTCATCCGGAAAAGAAACATGAGTTTGATGCCGTCATGGAGAAGATGGAACTGCTCAAGGCCTGGGATTATGAAGCGCAGGTGAAACAAATTCTTTCACGGTTAAATATTGCACAACTCGAACAACCGGTTTCAACTTTGTCAGGCGGGCAGAAGAAGAGAGTGGCACTCGCTAAACTGCTCATTGATGATCCTGATTTCCTCATTCTCGACGAGCCGACCAATCACCTCGATCTGGAGATGATCGAATGGCTGGAGAAATACCTCTCGAAGCCGGGCATCACTTTACTGATGGTGACGCACGACCGGTTCTTTCTGGAGAATGTGTGCAATGAAATCATTGAACTGGATGACCATCAATTGTACCGCTACAAAGGAAACTACTCCTATTACCTGGAGAAGAAAGCGCAGCGCGAAGCCGCTGAAGAAGCTTCAGTTGACCGCGCGAGAAATCTGCTGCGCAAAGAACTTGACTGGATGCGCCGCCAACCAAAGGCGAGAACCACTAAAGCAAAATCGCGGATTGATGCTTTTTATGACCTGAAGGAAAGAGCATCATCAAAAACGGAAGAGGATGAACTCAAACTCGAGATCAACATACAGCGGCTTGGCGGAAAAATCGTTGAGTTCCATCACGTGCACAAGAGTTACGGCCAACAGAAACTGCTGAGTGATTTCACTTACAAATTCAAGTCGCGCGAGCGGGTGGGCATTGTGGGGCGTAACGGATCGGGCAAATCCACCTTGTTACGGCTGATGACCGGAAGAGAGAAACCTGATTCGGGCAAAATCGTGATTGGCGACACCGTGCAATTCGGTTACTATTCACAGGAAGGAATTCAACTTAAGGAAGACAAGCGGGTGATTGAAGCAGTGCGCGAGATCGCCGATTTCATTCCGCTCACAAAGGGAAAAACCATCAGCGCTTCCCAATTGCTGGAGCGGTTTCTCTTTCCCCAATTATCGCACTACACCTACGTTTCCAAATTGAGCGGCGGAGAAAAGAGAAGATTGTTTCTCCTCACCATATTGATGAAGAATCCGAATTTCTTCATCCTTGACGAGCCGACCAATGACCTCGACATCATCACGCTCAATGTGCTGGAAGATTTTCTCCTTGATTTTCCGGGTTGCCTCGCCGTGGTTTCTCACGACCGCCATTTCATGAACAAGCTGGTTGATCATTTGCTCGTGCTGGAAGGAAATGGAATAGTGAAGGATTTCCCCGGTAACTATAATGAATACCTTGCCCGGAAGGAATCTGAAACTCCTGCGGCACCCGTTGAGAGAAAAACGGAAGCCCCCACGAAAGTGGTGAAAGAAAAAAAGCGGTTGAGCTATCTTGAAAAACGGGAGTTTGAAACACTCGAAAAAGAAATCCCGCAACTTGAACACCGGAAAGCCGAACTCACTTCAATGATGAGCGGCGGTAACAATGACTTTGCTGCACTGCAGAAATTTTCTGCTGAGCTCACTGAAATAATGCAACAACTCGAAGCAAAAACCGATCGCTGGCTGCAACTATCAGAGTTCCTATGATTCTACTCATTTCGCCGTGAGGAACCGGGCGAATAGCAGATACCTCTTTCCGAGATTTTCGAGGCGGGATTTCACATTTATTTTCTTATCTTCTTTCAGATTGTACAACTCGGGCAATAGCTTGATCTGTTCGATGTGATGGCGGATTTTGCGCAGCAGCGCTTCACAGTCGTAGCCGATGTACTTGTTCAGAAACGGATTGTCGCCCGTTAGTTCACGGGTGATGGTTCCTTTCTTCACCTTGCGGAAATCAAATCCCTCTTCCATGGCCTTAGTGACTTGGTCGAGCCGCAGCTTCTCAATAACCTTTTCTTCGGGCGCATTTTTATCCAGGTAGTGATCGAGGATCAAATCCATGTTGAATTCCACTTCGGCGAGAATCTTGTTCTTCACGCCGCGTGCTTTGGATTTCTGATCCTGCACCTCTTTTACCACGCCGCGCGTATCCCGGGCAACTCCAAAAAGATCCTTTACAAACTCGAGCATGAGCAAATTGCTTCAGCGAAAAATAAAATATAAAGACGAAACTATCGTCTGAAGAGGTTGTTTTAGCTTTGAAGAACCTCCTCCATCAGTATGAAAAACTTCTTTCGGCGGCCGCGCAACTGGATGATCATCGTAGCCGTTTTATTACTGGCGCCTGTCACCTATTCATACGTGATGATGAATCAGTTTTCCTGGAGCGATAAGGAACTCAGTGATTACTTCAGCCAAAAAAAGATGAAGCCACAATACAGGGAGTACACCGTTAACGGACGAACCATTTTTTACGCCAGCATCGGCAGCGATACGTTGCCCATGGTGCTTTTCATCCATGGTGCTCCCGGTTCGTGGTACGATTATGTGAAATATTTCGGCGACAGCAACCTCATTTCAAAAGCACATCTGGTTTCGCTTGATCGGCCCGGCTACGGTAAATCAGGGGAAGGGCAACCCGTCACTTCCATTGAAGAGCAGGCGGAAATGATTCGGCCGCTATTCGATCTGAACAAATCGAACCAGCCCGTAGTGCTGCTCGGCCATTCTTATGGTGGCCCCATTGCAGTGAAACTGGCGATGGATTACCCCGATGAAGTGAAAGGAATGGTGCTGCTTGCTCCGGCTATCGATCCCGATAATGAAAAGCAATTCGCCATCAATCGCCTGGCTGATTTGAGGATGATCAGAAGCATGATCCCCCGCATCTGGGTTTCGGCCTACTACGAGAAGAAGACACATGTGGATGAGCTGCGGAAACTAAATGACTGGGAAAAAATCATTTCACCCACGGTGTACATGTATGGCGATAAAGACGGACTGGTGCCGCCGGTGAATGTAGAATTTGCGAAAAGGAAAATCCTGAATGCTCCGCTTTCCATTACAGAATTTCCGAATGAAAATCACTTCATCCCCTGGACGCAGCAGGATTCAGTGACGAAAGTGATCTTGAGTTTGATAGAGAAATAGGATTGGGCGGTTTACTTTATTTCTGGAATTCCAAGCCACTCAAATGCGTTTTCCCAAAGCAGCTTTTTCTTCAACTTCTTTTTCAGATCGGCTTCTTCAATCAGCTTTCCCGGTTTCAGTTCTCCGAGCGGAAACGGATAATCACTCCCTAAACAGATTTTGTCTTCACCGGCGAAGTCAATGATGTATTGCAGCATGCGCTCATCATGCGTGAGTGAATCGAGCCAGAATTTTCCAAGATAATTTTTGGGATGATTAGGATTGTCTACTGCAACCAGATCAGGTCGTTCATCAAATCCATGGGCGATTCTTGCGAAGGTGGCAGGAAATGATCCACCGCCGTGAGCAAATGCTACGCGAAGTTTCGGCAGTCTTTCCAATACGCCTCCGAAAATCATCGAGCAGATCGCACGTGAGGTTTCGGCAGGCATTCCCACCAGCCACGGCAGCCAGTATTTCTGCATGTCATTTCTGCCCATCATCTCCCAGGGATGAATGAAGACGCAGGCGCCGAGTTCTTCAGCCGCTTTGAAAATGTCGAAGAACTGCGGCTCATTCAGGTTGAGCTGGTTCACGTTGCTGCCGATCTGAATGCCGGTAAGCCCAAGTTCTTTCACACATCGTTCCAGTTCTTTAACCGCCAGTTCAGGCGCGTGCATGGGCAGAGTTCCCAGTCCGATAAATCGCTTCGGAAAGTTCTTCACCACTTGCGCGATATGATCATTCAGAAAGCGCGACACATCAAGACAGTCCTGCGGCTTGGCCCAGTATGAAAACATGACGGGAATGGTGCTCAGCACCTGCACATCCACATGATGATGATCGCATTCTTTGATGCGCTGCTGCGGATCCCAGCAATTGCTTTCAATCTCGCGGAAGAACTTATCATCCACCATCATCTTCGCCCGGCAATTTTTGTGATGTTCGAGATGAATGAAACCGCCGTAGCCGAACTTCTCGCCCCATTTAGGCAAATGTTCAGGGATGATGTGTGTGTGGATGTCAATCTTGCGCATAAGGTGTGTCGCGAAGGTAGTCTCCTGATTCGGGATGCGGCAGAGTCAAAAATAACTCGCAGGCTTTCATCTCCCTGGCAACCCGGCTGACTGGTTGAAAATACCCGGTCACAATAAAAGTAAATCCGCTATGTTTATTTCATAAATACCATTCACCAATCCATGAAACTCAAACATTCATTCATCGCAGCCCTCTGCACGCTCTTTGTTTTTGGCTGCACCAATCTCAGCAATGTTCTCAAACTCGATCACACCAACTTCACGGAAGAAATTGTACCTGATCAAAACCTCTCTTTCACATTCGCGAGTGACCTCGTTCCCGATTCACTCACGCAGAAGTGGGACACGCTTCCTTACATCAAATTCACTCCTGAAGTGAAAGGCAAGTTCCGGTGGAATGCGCCAAATGAGCTCATCTTCTCACCGGTGGAGCCGTTTGCACCGAGCACTGACTTCACGGCCGAATTAACTACTGACCTCTTCAAACACTCCCCTCAAAAACTCGGATTGCCCAAAGACCGCACTGTAAAATTCCACACGCCGTACCTGATGCTGGGCAGTGCGCAGTTTTTCTATGCGCTGTCGCAGAAGAATCCGGGTGCGGTGGAAATACGCGCCAACGTAGTCTTCAACTGCAGGGTGAAACCGGCCGACCTCAAGAGCAAGTTGCACGTGCTGGTGAATGAAAAGGAAGTGGCGTTCGATGTGATCGGAGGCGATGCGGACTATTCCGTTGGAATCTCTATGGCTGATGTACGCGGCGAATCGAAAGACAACATTCCAGTGAAAATTGTGGTGGACGCGGGACTAACCTGCCCGGGCAGCACTTACCAAACCAAAGAGAAAATGGAATTCACGGCCGAGGTGCCGATGAAGGAGAAACTGATGATCACGCAGATGACATCTGCCTTTGTTGACGGCAACGGCAGAGTGAATGTGTTCACCAATCAGCCGGTGATGAATGAAATCCTCAGTTCGCTCATCAGCATCAATCCTTCTATTTCCGTCACAGCGGAGAAACTTGATAATGGTTTTGTGCTGAAAGGAAATTTTGAACCCGACAAATCCTACACCATCACCATCTCCAAAGCGCTGCAGGGTATTTTCGGATACGGTCTTGATGAAGACTACCGGCAAAGCGTGTCATTCGGCGAGGTGGAACCATCCATTGCTTTTGCTGACGGAAAAGGATTGTATCTCTCTTCGCGGGGTGCCAAAAATCTCGCCGTCAACATCACTTCAGTGAATAAGGTGAAAGTGCAGGTGGTGCGTATTTATGAAAACAACATTCTATCCTTCATGCGGGCAGGCGATCGCTATGGCTATTATTACGAAGAAGTGAGTGATGAAGGGGATGATGAAGAATACGATTACAGCAGCAGCTACCATGATTACCGCTACTATGACTTCTACAATTACGGCGATGTGATCTTCGAAAAGGATTACAACGTCAGTTCTCTCCCGAAGCAGGGTAACGTGCGGTTGCTCAGTCTCAATCCATCCGATATCGGTTACGGAGACAAGTTCAAAGGACTTTATCTGGTGACCGTGAAAGACAACGACCGGCAGTGGTTGCAGGAAACCAAAATCGTTTCACTGTCTGATATCGGCCTCATTGCCCGGCAGGGTGATGATGAAGTGTATGTGTTTGCGAATTCCATTCTCACCACAGAAGCGCTGAGCGGAGTGAAGGTGAATTTCATCAGCACTAATAACCAGGCAGTAGCCACCGCCACCACGGACAAAGACGGTGTGGCTACGCTGAAGAATGCGAAAGCCACCCTCGGCAAATTCAACTTAGGCATGGTCACCTGCTCACTGGGTGATGATTTTAATTTCATGATCCTCGGCGACTCTTATGTAAGCACCTCGCGGTTTGAAGTAGGAGGCAAATACATGAACGATGCGCATCTCGATTGTTTCATCTATGGCGACCGCGACATCTACCGACCCGGCGACAGCATCCATTTCAACACCATCATCCGCACGGAAGACTGGCAGGTGGTGAAAGATGTTCCGTTCAAAGTGAAACTGATTTTGCCTTCGGGAAAAGAATTCCAGTCCTTCAGGAAGACGCCCGATGCGCAGGGATCATTTGAAGTTTCTCTTTCGGTTCCATCCACCAGTATCACCGGCACATACACTATGGAAGTGTTCACCGCCAATGATGTGTACATCGGCGCCAAACAATTCAGCGTGGAAGAATTTGTGCCGGATCGAATCAAGGTGGTAACGCAACTTGACAAACCGTCACCAAAGACAGGAGAAAGAATCACAGCCAGCATCACCGCCAATAATCTCTTCGGTCCGCCGGCGGCAAACCGGAATTACGAGGTGGAACTGCAGATGCACCGCAAGGATTTCTTTGCAAAAAAATTCTCTTCATACAATTTCAATATTCAAACCTCCGGCGATCTCTCGCTGCTGAGTTCCATCCGTAACGGACAAACGGATGAAAACGGACAAGCAACTGAGGTGTTTGAGCTGCCTTCATATACCGATGTCGGCATTATCGGCGGAAGCATTTTCACCACGGTGTTTGATGAAACCGGAAGACCGGTCCACCAAACCAGTTCCTTCGAAATGAAGACACAGGATGTCTTTTACGGCATCAAATATTTCGACAATTGGGTTGATACGCGCAAGCCGCTTTCATTCCAATTTATTTCTCTGAATGAATCTGCGCAACCGGTGAGTGCGCAGGCGCAGGTGGAGATTTATCGGTATGACTGGCAAACTGTGATCGAGGAATTGGGCGGCCGTTATCGCTACAATTCACAACGAAAAGAGATTCTCGTTTCACGGCAATCACTCAGCTTGTCTGCATCCGGCGGAGCAATGTCTTTCACTCCGTATAGTTCGGGTCAATATGAAGTTCGTATCTCACGCCCGGGAGCTTCAACTTATGTATCTCAAAACTTCTACGCTTACGGCTGGTATGATACGCGCAACACTTCTTTCGAGGTGAGCAATGAAGGCGAAGTGGAAATACAACCCGACAAGGAGAGTTACAATGTGGGTGATAAAGCCGAAGTGTTGTTGAAGTCGCCGTTTGAAGGAAAGATTCTTGTCACGGTGGAACGCGGCACCACGCTTGAGTACCACTACCTCAACACAAAAGACAAAGCCGCCAGCATCACCATTCCGGTGAAGAATGAATTCCTGCCCAATGTATTCATCACGGCTACAGCCATCCGCAAAATGTCGGGCAATCAATTGCCGCTGATGGTGGCGCGCGGCTATGTTCCGCTTCCGGTGACGAAAACAGAAACAAAAATTCCGGTCACAATCACGGCAGCCGAAACGTCACGATCAAAAACAAAGCAGCGCATTCAGGTGAAAACTGCACCGAATGCTGAGGTGACCATCGCCGTGGTGGATGAGGGAATCCTTCAGCTGAAGAACACAACTACTCCTGATCCTTACAACTTCTTCTATGCGCAGCGGGCATTGCAGGTCAACTCGTATGATCTGTATCCTTTCCTCTTTCCGGAATACTCAACCGCTTATTCGTCGGCGGCACTCAGCGGTGACATGGCCGAAGCGATGAAGAACCGCGTGAATCCTTTTTCCGCGAAGCGGTTTAACCTCGTGGCTCTGTGGAGCGGCATCATCAAAGCCGATGGCAGCGGCAATGCTTCTTTCAACGTGAACATTCCGCAATTCTCCGGCGCACTGCGTGTGATGGCGGTAGCATATAAAGCCAACACCTTCGGTTCGGCGGAAAAACAAATGAAGGTGGCCGATCCGATTGTGATCAGCACGGCGCTGCCGCGATTCTTTTCCCCGAATGATGAAGTGAAGGTTCCCATTACATTGGCCAACACCACGACAAAGAATGCCGATGTGAAAGTGGACATTGCTGTGGCCGGCCCGTTGACGGTTTCAGGAAGTTCATCACAGAACACATCCGTCAAAGCGAATGCAGAAGGACAAGTTGAATTCGCTGTGCTAGCTAATAAAGGACTCGGTACCGGAACGGTGACCATCACGGTGAACGGACTCGGCGAAAAATTCACCGATCAGATTGAAATAGCGGTTCGTCCGGCTTCCACGCTCACCAAGCAAAGCGGAAGCGGTGTGATGAATGATGCGCAGACGCAGAACGTGGAGCTCAAAGCCAACATGCTGCCCGGCAGCATGAGCGCGAAACTCGTGATCAGCAAATCACCCATGACGGAGTTCAGCAAGGACCTGCGGTACCTCATTCAATATCCCTATGGCTGCGTGGAGCAAACGGTTTCTGCTGCCTTCCCGCAACTCTATTACCGTGATCTCGCAAAGGCCATTGGCCAGGAAAACAAGGCGATCGTTTACAATCCCGATTACAATGTGCAGCAGGCGATCAGGAAACTGGAGAGCATGCAACTCTACAATGGCGCCATCGCTTACTGGCCCGGCGGTGATTATGAAAGCTGGTGGGGCACGGCGTATGCCGCGCACTTCCTCACCGAAGCGAAGAAGGCCGGCTTCGATGTGAACCAGTCCATTCTTGATAAGATCTATTCCTACCTGCAGCAGAAGGTAAAGTCCTACGCTACGGAAGACTGGTATTACGTGGATGTAAACGGGATTGCCCGGAAGGATGCTATCGCATCACGTGAAGAATTCTATTCCATGTTCGTGCTGGCCACCGTCGGGAAGTTCGATCAGTCGGCCTTGAATTATTATAAAGCGCATCCGGAGCTCCTCACACCCGACTCCAAATACATGCTTGCTGCCGTGTATGCGCTGGCAGGAAACCAAAGCAGCTACAAGAATCTGTTGCCGGAAGCATGGGCGAACATCCGCTCACAGCGTGCCTTTGGAGGAAGCTTCTATTCCGAATTACGTGATGAAGCACTGGCGTTATATGTTCTCGAAGAAGTGGATCCGAATAATGTGCAGATACCTGTGATGAGTCAGCATCTTTCTCAGAAGTTAAGGAAGAACTACTGGTACTCCACGCAGGAGCGTGCCTTCTCTTTCCTTGCTCTCGGTAAAATTGCCCGCAAGGCCGCGCAAAGCAATGTAACGGCCACGGTGACCGTGGGCGGCAAACAGGTCGGCAACTTCACCGGCGCCGATCTCACCATCAGCAGCGATCTGGCGAATCAGACGGCAGTGATTCAGTCCAAAGGCACCGGCACACTTTATTACTTCTGGGAAGTGAGCGGCATTGATGTTTCCGGCAAGATCAAAGAAGAAGACAGCTACCTCAGGGTGCGGCGGCAGTATCTCGATCGCTTCGGGCATTCGATCAATCCCGCTGACGTGAAACAAAATGACCTGGCGGTGGTGAAGGTGAGCGTGCAGACACTCGACTATAATGCGAACGTGGATAACGTGGCCGTCACCGATCTGCTGCCCGCAGGATTTGAAATCGAGAATCCGCGCATCAGTTCCATACCTGACCTCACGTGGGTGAAGGACGTATCTGCCTATGATTACCTCGACATCCGCGACGACCGCATCACATTCTTCTGCACTGCAAATTCCGGCGAAAAGAATTTCTATTACGTCGTACGCGCCGTGTCAAAAGGAACATTCAAACAAGGGCCGGTGAGCGCTGATGCGATGTACAACGGCGAGTATCACAGCTACTGGGGAGCGGGGGAAGTGAAGGTGAAGTAATTCGGCCATTGCAGCTAAAGTAAAGAACTCGAGCGCGTGTGCAGTAGAGAATTGATGCGAAGGCGCACGCGTTCGCTCCGCAATAGCTTAACGACAAACGCGCGCGAGACGAGATTCTCTTTTCTGTATTCGCTCCTCAGCCGTGTCTCTCGAAGAGGACACGGCGTTATTCAATTCGCCGTGTCGGCAACCTCCGGAAGCCAGACATGGCTACGGTAGAAAAAAACTATGTCCTCGCGGGGTCTTCAGCATGAGTCCCCGCGATGAGTGTTTCGATCCGCAGGGTCTTATGTCCTCTGGGCGTCTTCAGCATAAGACCCTGCGCTAAGTGCTTCCATCTGCAGGTCTTCTTCGAAAGATATTTACAGCGGCCCAAAGCGGTCATAAATTGATTTCTCCCCTCTTGATTGAACCGATTGGACAGGGATCATTATTCCCATGAGGGTTATGAGATGGAAAAATTATGTTTTCTTAATGATTGATTTTGGCTGAAGAAAAATATGAATAAAGGATTCGGCATGGCTTTACGTCAATCATCAATCAGGTATGAAATGGCTTGTTAGATCAAGCCGAATCCGGTGCCACCCTTCGGAATAGTCATACCTAATTTTGAAGTGGTAAACATTGCAAATTTGCTGCACGATGGCCAATCCCAGCCCCGAAGAATCATTACCCGTATTCTCCTTCTTGAAGCGATGAAAAAATTCTGAGGTCGGAACCGATGGCTTCTTTCCGGTATTCGAAATGATAAGTGATTCTTTTTCGATCGCAATGCGAACTTGCCCTCCTTCGTTGTGCCTGATCGCATTGCTTAAAAGATTTCCAATAAGAGTTTCTGCAAGCGCTGCATCCATATTACACCTGAGCTCATGATCAAGGGAAGTTTCTACCCGGATGTTTTGATGAAGGATAATATCACTCCATGCCAACAATTTTTCTTCCACCACTGAATTGATCAAAACGGAGTCGGTATTTGTAAACTGGCGGTTCTCGATTTTTGAAAGAAGCAACAACGATTGATTAAGTCGTGATAGTCGCGAAATGCTCTCGTTGATTTGCTGCAATTGGTTTGCACTGCTTTCTTCGATTCCATCAGATTGCATCAGCAACTCAATTTTCGATTTTATGATTGCCAGCGGCGTTTGCAATTCATGCGAGGCATTTTCGGTAAATTCTTTCAGGGCAGAATAGTCACGCTGCATTTTTGAAGTGAGCTGAAGAAGCGACCTGTTCAATTCAGCAAATTCATCTATGTCAGTATTCGAGAGCAGGAGCGGTTTGGTGTCCGCAAGTCGGAAACCGGTTAATCGATTCAGTGTTTCATAAAATGGTTTCCACAAATTTTTTGAAAGTTGCCGGTTCACAAGCAAGAGCGAAATAAAAAGTGCCGCAAGCAGCGTTAGCATCGAGAACATGATCACTTCCAGCAGTTCATCGTTTTCGTAGAGCGTGGTTCTGATGGTGATTTGATAGGGAGCATTTTTAAATGTTGCAGGAAAGATGAGTTGGCGATAAGGAATTTTTTCTTTTTCCGAAGCAACGAAAATCATCGTGTCATTCAACCGCCCGGTAAATGTTGATTGAGTTGGCTGAATGAAAATCTCATCACCGATTCCTAAAGACAAATCCGGTAGCTCATGGGCAGCAGCGAGATAGTTCAACACCTTCTGCTTTTCGATATACAATTGTTCAGTTGCTTCGTCATCAAGCAAATAGTGCATGACAAAAAAGAAGATCATTCCTGCAACAAGAAAAATCGGCACAGAAATCAGCAGGTAAAAGCGTGTGGTTTTGGTGAGCAGTTTCATTTCTCCCCGAATTTGTATCCCATGCCGTAAACCGTTTGAAGGTAATCTTTACAACCGGCATCAATCAATTTCTTCCGCAGGTTTTTTACATGCGAATAGATAAAATCAAAGTTGTTGGCCAACTCAATGTCATCGCCCCACAAGCGATCAGCAATGGCTGTTTTGCTGATCACCCTATTTTGATTCGAGATGAAAAAAAGCAGCAGGTCAAATTCTTTCCTCGTGAGCTGAAGAGTTTTTTCGTTCACCTGCGCCGTGTTTTCTTCCGGAGAAACTTTGATTTCATTGTATTGAATGCTTGACCCGCCTTCAAAATTTCTTCGCCGGATCACGGAGCGAACTCTTGCATTCAGTTCCGTTAGATGAAACGGTTTGGTGAGATAATCGTCAGCGCCGAGATCGAGTCCTTTTACCTTATCATCGAGAGAGTTTCTCGCGGAGATCACAATAATGCCGGCATTGGAATGATTTTCTTTCAGCTCATTGATTAACTCAAGCCCGTTTCCGCCGGGCAACGTAATGTCAAGAAGCACGCAATCGTAGTCGAATGAATTCACCTTGTCAAATGCCTGATGGTAATCGTTTGCCTGCTCGCAGATGAATCCTTCGTTTTTGAAAAATGAAGCGATGGAATCGGCTAGTGCCTTTTCATCTTCGACGATCAGGATTTTCACACTGCGAAAATCTGAAAATTGTTTGAGCCGGTTTGTTTCTGCCTCCATCACCTTGCATCCAAAAATCACTTTCAAATCTGAAGCAATTCTGAATTCTTAACCTGACTTTTTTCATTTTCTACAGAATCTCTCCAGAATCATTTTTTCTCTTTGCTCTCTCAAAATCATTTTATCCATGAAGATCATCACATCTTTTCTCATCGTCATCCTGTTCGCAGCCTGTGCTGACGGGCAGAAGGTAAAAGAGGATGCCGTTCCTCCTTCAGTTGTTTCTGCCTTTCATAAAATGTATCCTGAGGTGAAGCAACACACCTGGTACCATGAGGATGCAAACTATGAAGCGGAATACAATGAAGCCAAAATGGAGATGGCAGTCACCTTTGACAAAGAGGGTAACCTGATGGAAACGGAAAACGAAATTCCAGTGAACAATTTACCCAAAGGAATTGCAGACTACGTTTCAAAAAATTATTCCGGCGCCGCCATCAGAGAAGCATCAATAGTCACGGATGCTAAAGGAGTGAAGACGTACGAAGCAGAGATCAAAGGCACGGATTTGATTTTTGATGAACAAGGGAAATTCCTAAATGAAGAAAAGGATTGATGTGAGCACATTTCGGTGAAGTGTTTATATCGGGTTGTATCATTCGCCCTGGCCGCAATGAATTACTTCATCTTTACCCTAAGGCAAAAGTTATGTATCGCCGGTTTGCATTATTTGTAATGCTGCTTTCATCGTATCAGAATATTTTCTCGCAGTCACGCGATCTGAATTTTTATCTGCAAAACGGAATTGCAAACAGCCCGCTGCTGAAAGATTATTCGAATCTGCAGCAGCAGAATAGAATTGACAGCATGCTTGTGTTGGCTCAGAAAAAAATTTCTGTGTCGGTCGATGGACTTGTTCAGATTGCACCGGTCATCAATGGAATTGGCTATGAAGAACAGATCAGCAACCGGGGACAGTATGCTGCTGTGGTGGGAGCGAACCAGCCGATCTTTCAAAGTAAAATGGTGAACGGCCAGCTGAACAGTGTGCATATCCAATCGCAGATGATCAGTGCGAATCAAAAAATTTCGCAGCGTGAATTGGAGAAAGCAATCACCGATCAATATCTCACGAGTTATCACTCGATTTCCGAAATGCAATTCCAACAGCAAACCATTTCTTCTCTCCAAAATCAAGAGAAGATTTTGAAGGAACTGGTGAATTCAGGAATCTATCTTGAGACCGATTACCTGACTCTGCAGTTGCAGATTCAAACGGAGAAGATAAATCTGAAACAGATGCAGGATGATTACCGCTCCAATCTTTTTGCATTGAATGCGCTCTGCGGAATTGCAGACACCACAACACTACAAATCGAAAAACCTGATTTGGTCTGGAAGGGCGCTTCCACTAATGCGAATCCTAATCTGCTTTTGTATTCACTCGACAGTTTTTCCATCGAAGCATCGAAAGATTTACTGCACTTCAATTACGTTCCTAAAGTGAATTTGCATGGCGACGCAGGCTACATGGCCATCCCTGCTGATTTCTCAGTGAAGAAATTCGGATTCAGTGCGGGTGTTTCGCTCGCGTGGAATATTTATGATGGCAGCAAAAAGAATCTGCAAATGCAGCAATTCTCCGTTCAGCAATCCACCTACAGTTTTTACAAGAGCAATTATTCACTGCGACTTTCCATGCAGCTCGCTGATCTGGATAAAAAATTACAAAGCAGCAATGAAATTATTTCACAGTGGCAAAATCAAATTAAGGACATGAACAAGCTCCTCTCAATGCGCCGCGATCAAATGGAATCAGGCCAGCTTTCGATGATTGATTATTTGCTCCTCATTCGCAGTTACCGTGATCTGCAAAAAAATCTGAACGATGCCGAGATGAAGCAACAGCAGATCATTAGCGAACACAATTATCTCTTATGGTGAAAGCAGTTTTTTCCCTGCTGATTTTCTCTCTCGTGTTTCCCGCATGTAAACATCAGGCAGCGGACGATGATGAAATGACTTCGCATGACATTGCAGGTTTTAAAGGAGGCGCAGTTGCCAATGTGAAGGTGACGCACGTGCAACAACAGATGATCGGCGACACATTGAAACTCTTCGGAACTACACGGTATCTCAAAAAAGCAAATGTGCAATCTCCGATTTCCGGCTACGTAAAATCACTGAACGTGAATGTAGGCGATGCTGCGTCGGTAGGCAGCGAATTGATGACGCTTCAAACGAAAGAAGCCGCGGCATACAGTCATGTCACGGATTCATTTCAATCGAAAGGATTGATTCACGTGAAGTCATTCTACGATTATGTGGTCACTGAAATTCACGCTCAGCCAGGCGAGTACGTGCAGGAAGGATCAGCGCTCATCACCATGGTGGATCCGTCGAGCATTGTGGTGCAAGTGAATGTTCCGTTCGAGATGAATTCTTTTATTCAGATGGGAAATTCAGGTCTCGTGCGATTTGCTGACGGAACTGCAGTGACGGCAACGGTTTGGAAAAAACTTCCTGAGGTGGATCCTTCAGCGCAAACGCAACAATGTTTGCTGAAGATGAACTCATCAAAATCAATTCCTAAAGACCTGAATGTGTCAGTGAGTTTTGTGAAAACCACTCTGAGAAAAGCAATGGTGCTTCCGAAGAGTGCCGTGCTCAGCAATGAAACGCAGACGGAATTTTGGGTGATGAAACTCATGAACGATTCCACCGCGGTGAAAGTGAATGTGCAGATGGGATTGCAGAATGCGGGCATGATTGAAATTCTATCGCCTTCCTTTCAACCCGATGACAAGATCATCATAGAGGGAAATTACGGACTCAGTGACACGGCGAAAGTGAAAGTGAGATGAAACATCTTCTGAATAAATTGTGAAACACACACTCTTCTCAATTTCTCACCGCCAACTCATCACGCTCGTGATGCTGCTCGTGATGGCGGCCGGAATTTTTGCGTATCTGAAAATTCAAACCTCACTTTTCCCTGAAATCACTTTCCCGAAAATCAAACTCATTGCAGAAAACGGTGAAGAGCCCGCGGAGAAAATGCTCATCACCGTCACCAAGCCGATGGAGAATGCCATCAAGCAGGTGAAAGACCTTCAGCTCATCCGCAGCACCACCACGCGCGGCAGTTGCGAGATCAACGCCTACTTCGACTGGCATTCAAACATCGATCAGGATCTCGCGAGTTTGCAGGGACGTATCAATCAGATTGCGGGATTGCCTTCCACCGTGAATTTCACCATGGAGAAAATGAATCCGGCGATTTTGCCTGTGATGAGTTTTACACTCGAGAGCAACGATCGCGATTTGATTGAGCTAAAGCAAATGGCCATTAATCAGGTAAGGCCGTTTCTGCTGCAGTCAGCCGGCGCAAGCGACGTTCGCGTCCTTGGCGGCCGCTCGAAAGAATATCGTGTTGTGCTCCATCCGGAACAAATGATCCCGCTCGGCATCACGCCGCAGTTCATAAAAAATGTTTTTGACAACACGGGCTTCGTAGAGTCGAACGGTCTCACGCCTGACTATCGCCGTCTCTATCTCACGCTCACCGAATCGTTGCTTCATAACAAAGAAGATCTGGAAAATCTTGTTTTGAGAAATGACGGCAAGAGAATTCTCCGGCTGAAAGATGTGGCCGATGTCGAGATCACATCGCAGGATGAATTCACCGTGGTGAATGCTGACGGTCAGGATCGCGTGCTCGTGAATGTTTATCGCCAGCCCGGCGCCAATCTCATTGCACTTTCTGACAGTGTGCTGCGCAGAGTGGATCAATTGAATGCTTCACTGCCGAATGATGTGCGCGTGAAAAAAATTTACAACCAGGCCGAATTCGTGAATGACGGCATCGGCAGCGTGCGCGATGCATTGTTCATCGGTTTGTTTCTTGCCCTAATCGTCATGCTGATTTTCCTTCGGTCATTTCGCTCGAGTGTTATTCTGCTGCTGAATATTCCCATCGTGCTTTCACTCACCATCCTCATCATGTACCTGATGAATTACACACTCAACATCATGACGCTGGGTGCGATCACCGCTTCCATCGGATTGATCATCGATGATGCTGTGGTGGTGATTGAACAAATCTATCGTGCTCGTGAAGAGAATCCTTCTTCGAAGGTGAAGCTGATTTTGGAAGATGCCATTCATTATTTGTTTCCGGCCGTGATCGGATCTTCATTGAGTACTGTGATCATTTTTGTTCCGTTTGCACTGCTCAGTGGATTAGCCGGCGCGTTCTTCAAAGTGCTTGCTGCTTCTATGTGCATTGCACTCGTTTGTTCATTCTTTGTCTCATGGCTCGTGATTCCGGTGCTTTATCAATTCTTCTATCGCGATCGTGAGACTGAAAAAACGACGAAGACTCGCGATCAGTCGAGATTGAATTGGCTCGCCCGCTGGTTTACGAAGCCGATCATCTCCGTGTTGATTATTGTTGCATTACTTATAGCTTCAATCATCACTTACCTGAATCTTGAAACAGGATTTCTTCCTGACATGGACGAAGGAACAATTGTTCTTGATTATCTCTCGCCGCCGGGAACGTCGCTGCAGGAAACTGATGCCATTCTAAAAAACGTGGATAAAATAGTTTCCTCTGTTCCCGAGGTGAAAAGTTTCAGCCGCCGCACAGGACTTGAGATGGGATTTTTTGTGACCGAAGTGAACAAAGGTGATTATCTCATTCAGTTGAAGAAAGACAGGAGCCGAAGTGTGACTGAAGTGATGGATGATTTGCGAACGAAGATTGAAGCATCGGAACCCGCTCTGCGAATCGATTTCGGGCAAATTCTCTCTGACATGCTTGGTGATTTGCTTGGCGAGGCAAGTCCGATTGAAATAAAAATTTTTGGCGATGATCAATCAGAGCTAAGGCAACTTGCCGATCAGGTCACGAATATCGTAGACAGCGTGCCAGGCGCTGCAGATGCATTTGACGGAATTATCATCAGCGGGCCGTCAATAGTTTTTGCTCCGAAACAGGAAATGCTTGCCCGCCACAATCTCACGCCGCAGTATCTGGATTTTCAACTCAACACGATGTTGCAGGGCGAACAGGTCGGAAGCATCCCCGAGCACGAGCAACTCGTTCCGGTGAACATGCGCTATCCGGCTTCCGTGCGCGAGAATGTGCAGACACTGCGCAATCAATTTATTCAGCTTCCGGATAGTTCGCTTCGCCCGCTGAGTGATTTTGCCGATGTGCAGCTCACCGGGGGCGAAGCAGAAATTCAAAGAGAAAATTTGCAGAGCATGCTCGCAGTAACCGCGCGACTCAACCAACGCGATCTCGGCAGCGTGATGCGCGACATTCAGCAACGCATCAGCGCAGACGTGCACGTGCCACAGGGATTTTACATTGAGTACGGTGGTGCCTACGCACAGCAGCAGCAAAGTTTCCGCGAGTTGCTGATGATTTTATTTCTTGCCATTGCACTCGTTTTGTGTGTTCAACTAATGATCTTCCGAAGCTGGCGTGCGTCACTACTTATTTTGTTTGTGTCAGTGTTTGGCATTTCAGGTTGCCTTTTCGGTTTGTATTTGACAGGGACTGCACTAAACGTCGGCAGCTTCACCGGCATCATCATGATCGTCGGCATCATAGCGGAAAATGCGGTATTCACCATGCATCAGTTCCGGAAAGCGCGGATCACAATGGATGTGCGGGTATCAGTGAACTTTGCCATCGGCACGCGCATTCGTCCAAAGTTGATGACAGCTATTAGCGCCATCATTGCGCTCATGCCGCTGGCTCTGGGATTTGGCACGGGAGCAGAATTACATCAGCCGCTGGCGATTGCCATCATCGGCGGATTCATTACGGCGATGCCGCTCTTGCTTCTTGTGTTGCCCACAGGAATGTTGTTTGTTTTCAAAAACAGAAACGTTTCTGATTCCGGAAATTTTCTGTAAGGAAATCCTGAAAATGTGTGCTTCATTGAAATATTCAGATTGCGATTTCTTTTTTCTGAATTGCAACTTGTAGAGATTTTTATTGAAGCCATTCAGCTCCGGAATTCTTCCATGCGATCCCATCTCTTTGATGTCATAGCTGTGTCTTCAGCATGAGACCCCGCGCTGAATATTTCGATCCGCAGGGACTTCTTCGAAAGACCCCGCGGCGACTCAGGACAAACACTTCTACTGTCCGTGGTTGGCGTCCCGCCAACCACTCCCTTATCACACTCGCCGCAATTACCTCGCCCCTCAGCCGTGTCTCTCGAAGAGGACACGGTGTTATCAGTGCGCCGTGTCGGCAACCTTCGGAAGCCAGACACGGCTACGGTGAACGCGGGCTGAGTAGGTGAAATCCCAAGTCAGAAACTTTTCTGAACTTCATTATGTCCTCGCGGGGTCTTCAGCATGAGACCCCGTGCTGAGTGTTTCGATCCGCAGGGTCTTCTTCGAAAGACCCCGCAGCGACTCCGGACAAACACTTCTCTCACATTCCAAAACTTTTCTTCGCCCCTCAGCCGTGTCTCTCGAAGAGGACACGGCGTTATTCAATGCGCCGTGTCGGCAACCTTCGGAAGCCAGACACGGCTACGGTGAAGTTCTCGACAAGCTCGAACTGACCTTCGCTTAATGTCCCTGGTAGGACACCAACCACAAAATGGAAAGTGAAGTCCAAAACTTTTCTGAACTTCATTCAAATTTCCATCCTTCAAAAACACATGTTATGGCCACCACGAAAAAAAATCTATGGAAGAAAAACGCCCGCCCGGACGTGATTGACTTCCGCGACAAGCTCTTTGAACCCACACTCAA
This sequence comes from Bacteroidota bacterium, assembly GCA_018267315.1. Classification (GTDB taxonomy): domain Bacteria; phylum Bacteroidota; class Bacteroidia; order Chitinophagales; family UBA10324; genus JAFDYS01. The sequence continues at coordinate 46,595 of JAFDYS010000019.1, forward strand.
AGAAGTCCCTCCCGTACTTCCTCTCGAAAATTTCATGAAAGCAGAAGCACCCATCCTCGATCAGGGCCAGGAGGGCGCCTGCACGGGATTTGCCCTAGCCACGGTGGCGCATTACCTGCTGCGCATGCGGGCGGTGCAGCCGGATGAAACACAGGTGAGTCCCTTCATGTTTTTCTCCATCGCAAAAAAATATGATGAGTTCGCCGGTGAAGACACCGATTACAGCAGCGCCCGCGGCGCCATCAAAGGATGGCACAAACACGGCGTGTGCAGTCTGAGAAACTGGGGAAAGAGTTATGACGGCGTGTACAACCGCAAGATTGCGACGGATGCAGCCAAGCGGCCGCTCGGCGCTTACTACCGAGTCAATCATAAAGACCTCGTGAGCATGCACTGCGCTATCAACGAAGCGGGCATCCTGTATGTGTGCGCCGATGCCGATGACGGCTGGGATGAAACCGGCAGTGACGGCATCATCCGCACCAATGGCGAGAATGCCGCCGGTCATGCTTTCGTGATTGTAGCTTATGACGAAAAAGGATTCTGGATACAAAACAGCTGGGGCAAAATCTGGGGCAAAGGCGGCTATGCGCATCTTAATTATGACGACTGGCTGAAGTACGGCTATGACTGCTGGGTGGTGCGACTCGGCGCGCCGGTGATTCTTTCTGCTGAACAAACTTCAGCGGCAAGCCGCCATGCTGCCGCTTCATCCGCCCAGGATGGAAATACGTTTCTTGATTTCCGTCCGCACCTCATCAGCATCGGCAACAACGGAAAGCTAAAGACCACGGATACCTACGGTAATGATGAAACGGAGGTGGCTGATATTTTCAGAAATCAGTTCGCCGAGATCACCAAAAAGTGGAAGAAGAAAAGATTGCTGCTGTATGCCCACGGCGGACTGGTGCCCGAAGAAACGGCGCTGCAGCGGTTAGCCGATTACCGGCAGGTACTGATGAATCACGAGATATACCCGGTGTTTTTCATCTGGCATACGGGCTTGTGGGATTCCGTCAAGAACATCCTGCAGGATTTTCTGAGGAAGCGGGCCACCGGTGCTACGGGAAAAATCGGCGACTTCTTTCTCGACCGGCTTGATGACGGTATCGAGATTCTCGCCCGCAAACCGGGTACGGCCATCTGGGAAGAGATCAAAGAAAATGCGCTTGCTTCCACTTCACTCAAAGATGGTGCGGCACAAATCACCTGCACCTACATTGACGAACTACTGAAGAATGATTCATCCATTGAACTGCACGCCGTGTCGCACAGCGCCGGAAGCATTTTTGAAGCGCCGCTGCTTCAACTGCTCTGCACGAGAGGTAACATTAAGTCAGGAACAATGAAAGGCCGGAGAGGTATGGGGCATGTGCTGAAGAGCTGCACGCTGTGGGCACCGGCCTGCACCATTGAACTTTTCAAGAGTGATTACCTGCCGCTGCTGCAGTCGGAGCAGATGCAGCAACTCACGCTGTACACTTTAACGGATCAGGCCGAACAGAATGACAACTGCGGAGGCATTTACAACAAATCATTGCTGTACCTCGTGTCAAACGCATTTGAAAGAATCACCCCTGATAAAAGATATGGCAAACCGATTTTAGGAATGGAGGAATTCATTGCCCGCGATCAGTCGCTGCGTGAGGTGTTTGATCCGGAAACAAATTGGATCACGTCACCCAACCTGCTTGTGAACAAGCCGTTTCAGTTTTGCTCGGCCACCAAACATGGCGACTTTGATGACAATGAGGATGGCGTGCGTTCTACGTTCCGCAGATTACTGAATGATCCCTATGCGCAGCTTGATTTCCGTTTTCACCGCTCTAATGCCAGCAACACAGAGCGAAAAGCATTCCTTGACAAGAAAATCAGCGGGTAGGAGAAACGATGCCCTGCACCACGGCTTCCTTTTTTCTGAACTGAAGTTCATAAAGGTTCTTGTAGTGTCCGTCAATGGCAAGCAACTCTTCGTGGCTTCCCATTTCTTTCACTTCACCTTTATCCAGCACGAGAATCTTGTTCGCATGCTGAATGGTGGATAGGCGATGGGCGATGATGATCGAAGTTCTTCCGGTGATGAGTTTCTCAATTGCCTGCTGAATGAGTTGTTCTGATTCGGTGTCAATGGACGAGGTGGCTTCATCGAGGATCAGAATCCGCGGATCGTAAACGAGGGCGCGTACAAACGAAATCAGTTGCCTTTGTCCGATGGAAAGCGTGGCGCCGCGCTCCATTACATTATGGTTATACTGGTCAGGCAGTCGCTCGATCCATTCTGCAATGCCGCACAACTCAGCGGCCTGATGCACCTGCTCTTTCGTAATAGCGGGGTTTCGGAGTGTGATGTTGTCCATGATGCTCCCTGAAAACAGGAATACATCCTGCAGCACTAATCCGATCCGGCTGCGCAGCGCGGATAATTCATAGTCACGGATATTTATGCCGTCAAGTTTGATGGCGCCCTCCTGTATTTCATAAAAACGGCTGAGCAGATTGATGATCGAAGTTTTGCCGGCACCGGTGGCGCCCACGATGGCCAATGTTTCTCCCGCATTCACTTCAAAAGAAACATTCTTCAGAACAAAATTCTTTTCATCATAGGCGAATGAAACGTTCTCGAAAGCGAGATCTCCTTTGATGTGATCGGCAGTCGTTGTTCCCTCATTCGGCATTTTATCGTCGTTGTCAAGCAATTTGAAAACACGTTCGCTGGCCACCATACCCATTTGAAGTGTGTTGAATTTATCGGCCAACATCCTGATGGGACGAAACATGAGGTTGATATACATGATGAAGGAAATGATGGTGCCCACACTGGCGCGTTCCCGAATCGCTTCACCCGCGCCATACCAAACCAAAAGGCCAAGCGCCATCGCCGAAATGATTTCCACCACGGGAAAGAAGATGGAGTAATACCAGATGCCGCGAACGTTAGCCGTGCGGTGGTCACGGTTGATCGCCATGAATTTTTTCATCTCACGCTCTTCCGCATTGAAAACCTGCACCACGGTCATTCCTGTAATGTGCTCCTGCAAAAAGGCATTGAGCCGCGCCACCTGGTTTCGTACTTCCGTAAATGATTTGCGCACGCCTTCTTTAAAGATGTAAGCCGCAATCAGCAAAATGGGAAGTACGGAAAGCGTAACGAGGGTGAGCTGCCAGGAAGAGTAAAACATCATCGTCAGCACGGCGATAAGCGTGAGCAGGTCGCTGAGAATGGTGATCACGCCTTCGGCAAAAATGTCGTTGATGGCTTCCACATCATTGATCGTTCTGGTTACCGATGTGCCGATGGGAGTACGATCGAAGTAGCGAAGATTCAAACCCAGCACATGCTGATACACCCTTGTACGCAAATCCCTCACGATGGATTGCCCGAGCCGGTTGGTGTTGTAAGTGAAGTTGTATGACAGCGCTCCCTGGATGAGCAACAGAATCATCATGGCGGCCGTCATGGTCACGAGCATATTCCAGTCCCCGGCCATAATGTGCCTGTCCACCGTAATCTGGATGAGCATGGGAGTAATCGGCGTAAGCATGGCGGTGATTACAGCAATCATTACGGCCGCATAAAAACGCTTGCGATAGGGCTTAATTAAACCCATGACCCGCCTGAGCAGCGATACATCAATAATCTTGTTCAGAATTTTTTTCAAGAAGAAAAAGGGCAGCCGTATAACCTGCTGAAGCCGAATGCTTCAAAATTACTTAAAAGGACAAATGTCATAGAGGGATTGGCGCGCTGTGGCTATCTTTGCCACTTCAAAAAATACCGAAGCATGCAACGTGAAACAACATCCTGGTTCAGTCCTTCAGTGAATAAAGAAATGCCGGTGGCCGTCTATGGCCACTACGGCTTTGCCCTTCTGCTCGTGCCAACGGCCGGCGCCGATTACCTCGAGTACGAGCGTTTTCAAATGATGGAGGACCTGGCGCCCCTGGTGGATTCCGGAAAGGTGAAAGTCTTTTCCATTGATAGTCTGAATAAGGAAAGCTGGCTCAACAATGAAATGGATCCCTACCAGAAAGCAGTGCGCCACCGGCAGTGGAATGATTATGTATACAATGAAGTGATTCCGTATATCAAGAGCAAAACCAGCGATGAAACGCCGGTGTATGTGAGCGGTGCTTCTTTCGGAGCGCTTCATTCCGCCAACCTGTTTTTCAAACGACCGGACATTATTAACGGATTCATCGCCATGAGCGGTGTGTATGATCTAACGGAATACACGAAGGGTTACTTCGACATGGAGGTTTATTACAACAGTCCGTGTCACTACCTGCCCAATCTTGCTGACCACAGCATTCTTGAACAAATCAGGAAGAGTCAGCACATACACATACTTACCGGCAGCGGGGCGTATGAAGACCCGAACCACTCACGCCGCCTCGCCGAAACGCTTTACGGCAAAAACATCTGGTATGAGCTCGACATCTGGGGTGAAGATGCTCCTCACGATTGGCCGACCTGGAGAAACATGTTGCCGCACTATCTGCATTCGAGATTCTGAGCCGGCATCTTAGAAAATGAAAAGCGCTCTTCGAAAGAAGAGCGCTTTATTTTTTATCTGATCCTTTGTGACCAGTTACTTCGCAGCAGCGAGCCGGTGATTCACCTCATCCCAGTTGATCACATTCCAGAATGCTGAGAGATAATCCGCACGGCGGTTCTGATATTTAAGATAGTAAGCATGTTCCCAAACATCCACTCCGAGAATGGGTGTGCCTTTCACTTCAGCTATATCCATTAACGGATTATCCTGATTGGGTGAAGAAACAACCTGCAGCTTCTTATCAGCATTTACGATCAGCCAGGCCCAACCGCTGCCGAAACGAGTCATGCCGGCATTCGTGAACTGATCATAGAATGTCTGGAAGTTTCCGAAGTCGCGGTTGATGGCCGCTTCCACATCGCCTTTAGGTGATCCGCCACCACCGGGTTTCATGAGCGACCAGAACATGGTGTGATTGTAATGACCGCCGCCATTGTTTCGCACGGCAGCCGGTAGTTTGGAAATGCCTTGCAGAATTTGCTCGATGCTCCATCCGGCTTCAGGTTTTCCCTCGAGCGCTTTATTCAGGTTGGTGACGTAAGCGCCGTGATGTTTGTCATGATGAATCTGCATGGTTTGCGCATCAATGTGTGGTTCGAGCGCATCGAATCCGTAAGGAAGAGGGGGAAGTTCAAATGCCATAGTTGTTCAGTTTTGATTGAGTGAAATAATTGTGTTTTTAAAAAACGTGCTTCACCATTAAGCAGCGAAGCAATGCAATTGGAATTGCAAAGATAACTGAAGCAAATGCCAGTTAGTTCATTTCCGCTACAAGGACAGGATTAAGAATGGGAAAAATCTCAGGCGAGATTGAAAGCGATATTTACCTTGCGGCCGCCGTCAATAAACTCAACTTTATCAGCAAGAGAGCGCATGAGAAAGATGCCTCGGCCGCTGGGCTTATCAAGGTTCTCCGGTGCAGTTGGATCGATGATCACACCGGGATCAAATCCTTCGCCTTCATCCGCCACCACGAAGGAAAGCAGGTTGCCGTCCTTTTCCATTTTGATGGAAACCTTCTTGGCCGGATTGTTTTTGTTGCCATGCACAATGGCATTGTTCACCGCTTCACTGAGAGATACGAGAATGTTTGCCTCCATTTCTTCAGAGAGCTGGAGGTCAGTCTTGAGGACTTCCACAAATGCTTCCACTTTGTTTACGTTTTCCGGAACTGAAGCGAACTCCAGTTCGCGGCTAGTTTGTGAACCAACCATAACAGGTAATTAACTTGGTGTTTTTTACTGTTGAAGCGATTTGTAGTACTCTTCTACCAAATCACGATAAAAAGGTTTCAGGTCCGGCGGCACGGTTTTGAACAACTCGGTTTCTGCCTGCTTCTTCTTCAGATATTCCTCAATCTCCGGAGGCATTTTCTTGGCCATGTCCGTTGCGGTATTCGATTCCCTTTTATTGTCCGTTTCTCTTTGTCGTTCGGCATTTTCAGCTTCCAGCAGGCGTGTCAGAATTTCCTGCTGTCGCTTTTTCATCTCATCCGTGAGTTGCCTGTTGAGCAAATCCGTTTCGGTCTTTTCCATTTCTTTCTGCAACTGGTTCAAATCCCCCATGGAGTTCTTTCCATCCTTGTTGAACTGATCATTCATTTGCCGGAGTGCATCCCGGATCTTGGCCTGCTCCTGCGCCATTTTCGCTATCTGCTCACTACTGCCGCCGGGGCCATCCTTCGGAATTTTTCCTTCCTTCATTTTATCTCCGAGCTGCTGAATGCGGTCATTCAACTGCTGCTGCATCTGCCGGATTGATTGCATGCTTTGTTTCTGTCCGCCCGGCTTCTGACACATCTGGCTACCGGCCATCTGATTCGACATTTGCTGCTGCAATTGTTGCAAAACTTCGTCAAACATCAAAGCGAGGTTATTCACAGCAGTCATAATGAATTGCTGATTGGAGGCGGCATTGGCGGGGCGGCGTTGCTCCAGGTTGTCAAGCCCCTGCTCCATGTTTTTATCAATGTCGGTGATCTGCTGGTTCACGTAACTCTGTATTTCAAACACACTCTTGCTCAACTCCTGGATGCTGTCTTTCACCATCTGTAAATCATCCTGCACATCCTTCTGCGCTTTCATGATGTCGAGGTATTGCGGGTTGTACACGTTCACCCCTTTGGTTTTGTTGATGAGCTCTTCCTGATCAAATGAAATCTTCACAAGGTTCTCAAGTATCTGCCGCGTCTTCTGCATGTCCATTTCATTCTGCTGCATCTGCATGCTCTGCATGGCGCTCTCCATCTTCTTGCTCATCTGCTGCATCTTTTGAGCGGCGTTCTTCTGGTTCTCGCTGGCCTTTTTACTGTTGTTCTTCTCGAGGTTCTGCTGCGCGTTCTGCATTTCCTGTTTGGTCTGCTGCTGCTCCTGATCCATATCGGGCATGTCGTTGGGATGGTCGAGTTCCTGATTCAGTGAATCAAGCTGGTTGAGATCTTTCTCCACATCTTTGAATTCATTCTGCAAATCTTCCTGCTTCTTGCTCAACGAATCAAGGGACTTCTGATCCTTCTTATCGCTCTTCTCCGTTTCTTTGGCTAATTCATTTTGCTCCTTCGCCAAATCATCCAGCTTATCTTTTGTATCTCCCATCTTCTTTTCAAACTCGAGTTGCTTGAAGAGTGACAGCATGCGGTCGAGCTCTTTTTGCAGTTCCTCATTACTGAGTTTCTGATCCTGCAGCTGATCAAGCGTTTTATCCTTGTTCATTTGCTCCAGCATCTCCTCGAGTTTCTGCATCATCTCCTTCATCTCCGGCGTGAGCACTTCATCCATGAGCTTCTGAAGCTGATCCGCTTTCTCTTTTGTCTCATCAGAGAACTGCTTGTACTCATCCTGGTTTTGCAGATTGTCTTTAAACGATTTCTTGATGTCTTCAATCTGATTATTCAATTCATTCTGCCGCTGCATCAGGTCTTCCAGCTTCTTCTTGTCTTCCCAGCTCGGGTTCTTTTTGTTCAGCAGGTCATTTTGCATTTTCTCAAACTCCTCTTTGAGTTCTGCCGCTTCTTTCATGGATGATTCCAGATCGTCCTTGATCTTTTCATTCTGCTCATCCGTCTGTCTCTCCATTTCTTTTTCTGTGGGCTTCACCAAAGACATGATTTGTGAGCGGGTGGATTTACTGCCGTTCACGCCGTCATTGTCATACACTTCAAAATAATAGGTGAGGTGATCGCCGGGTTGCAGGGTCACCGTATTCAGATCCCAGTAATACGAGAACTGCGAGTACTTGCCTGTATTGAAAGGCACGGACACTTCAACCGGTTTCTCCTGGCCGCTCGAAGTTTCGTTTTCAATCCTGTATTTGAAGTAGAGATTCCTTAACCCGTAATCATCAGAAATGTCGCCTGCGAAATAGAGATACTTGCGGTTGGTGCTATCTGCCAACTGTGAAACGGTGATGGCAGGGTAGCGATCGGGAATCACCGTAATCGAATAGGCAATGGAATCAGCTTTTGGCAGTTGAGACCCACTGATGAAAACCGTATAAGGCAAATCGTTTTTCGCACGGCGGGTAAAATTAAATTCATCACCCTTGTGGGTCACATCAGCAAAGCTGGAGTCGCCAAAGCGCACGCTTAATTCCGTGGTGTTCTGCGAGAGGAATTGCCAGTTGATTATCGTGCCTTCGGGAACGGTGAAGTCTCCGATATTCTGCAACTTCTCATTCTTCCGTCCGATGTAAGACGGGTAACTGAGTGCAGCATCAAACCGCAGGATGACGGGCTTGGCCAGCACTTTCAAATCATAATCTTTCGAGCGGAAACCATTTGCCGAAAAATAGAACTGCACATCCTTAGAGGGCTTTACGATGGTATAGATGAATTCAGCCGGTGATTTTTTGGTGAGCGGGTATTGAAAGCCGTTGATCTCAATGAATGCTTCATTGGGCAGTGCTTCCCCGTCCACTGCAATATGCAACTCATAATCCCGGAACTGAACCGTTTGAAGTTTGTCATTTGTGATGGTAAAATGAAACGGCGCCTTGCGCTCAAAGTAATCGCTGTGGTGAAGTAACCGCAGCGTGCTGTCCTTTAAAATATTGGGAGAGGAAAACAGAATGAATGCCAGAGCCAAGACAGGAACAACCAGGTAGCGCAGGTGTTTCCGGTTCAATGAAATGTTGATGGCCGAAGTGAAGGGAACCGGCCTGATGGCAGTTATCTTCTGATTGATGCTGGCTTCAATCAATGAAACGTCATCGGCGCCTTCGGACTGCTTTTTTAACTGCAGGATGTTGAGCAAGCGATCCTTCACTTCCGTAAAATGTTGGCCAATGATCTCGGCCGCTTTTTCATGCGAAATAATTTTTCCGAGTCGGAAATAATGGAGCAGCGGAATGAATACCCATTGCGCTAACACCAACACAGTGGCGCCGATGAATCCGTAGAACAAAACGGTGCGAACGGCGGCAGAGAAATAGAAGAAGTATTCCAGCACTTCAATGGCGAGGAATGCGGCCAGGAGCAGTGCCGATGCGAAAATGAGCCCCCGCACCAGCTGATTCATATAGAACTTGCGGATAAACTCATCCAGTTTTTGAATGAGGAGCTGATAATTTTCGCTTACTGAACCCATTTGGCTTCAAAAATCATTGTAGAGGGATGTCAAAATAAGCACAATTCCACAGGTTAGCGAAACGAAATCGACAAAGGAATGTTGTAGCCGTCTCCTTTTGAATGGCAAAGAATAAAAATAACCTGCCGGCACTTGGCTGGCAGGTTATTCATGCCATTAAAAGCGGTTTATTGCACGGTAAGCGTAATCGATTTTTGAGTGATGTTGCCATCACGGTCTGTGACAGTGAAGGTGTACTTCTCCGTGCCTGCCTGATTGCGGGTAGTGACATTCACATCGCGGTCGAAACCATCCTGCTCGGTTCCGCTGATGGCTTCGGTTTGAATGCTTGATGCCGAGCCCCCGTCGAATGATACAGACACATCAAATGTGCTCAGCTCATCTTCCGTTTTCTGCACATCAATGCCAAATAGAATGGCATCACCCTGTGCCACGGTTGCATCGGCTGAAGTGTAACCGGCTGTGGTTTTAAAAGTGATGTTCGGCGGTATGTGTTCATCTTTCTTGCAGGAAGAAAATGCCAATGAGGCACTGAGTAAAACAGCCACAACCAGGTGGCTTGATGAAAGTTGCTTAATTGACTTCATTGTTTGAACATTGGTTTTGAGTTATGAAATAATGATTGACTAAAATGGAATTCGAATGTTGAGGTTCACGTCGCGCCCGGGATTCAGTATTCCGTAATCCTTGTATCGCGACAAGGCATCGTAATAAGCTGCATCCAGCAGGTTATTGCAAATGAGTGACACTTCAATGATTTGATTGGTGAGATGAATGACTGCGCCGCCACCCAAATTCACCAATACATAATCACCGGTTGGCGTTTCAAACTGCCCTACACGATCTTGTGAGAAGTAATAGTCAGCTCCAAGCGTGATGAAGGTTTCACCCGGATGTTTATCCTCCATCAAATTCAGCTTCAGCGATCCGCCGATTTTATCCGATGGAATAAACGGCAGGTATTCATCATCCGAGGTCTTCGCCCTGATAAGGGAATAACCGGCTGAGAAATCCAGAGGGATTCTGACCGGACTTACATCCAGTGTCAGCTCGCCGCCTTGCAGGTAGGCGTCCTTTTGTACATACCTGTAAATGTCGAAACCGTAATACTTCTCCCCGGTGGGGTTCAGGTAGATGTAATTAAAGAACTGATTATGGTAAGCGGAAGCAGAGCCGGAGAAAACTTTGGTCTCATAGATCACCGATGCTTCAGCATTGATGTTGTTCTCTGATTTCATTTGAGCATCACCGATCTCCCAGCGCAGCGTTCCTTCATGCAATCCGTTTGAATACAACTCAGCCAGATTTGGCGCACGATAGCCGGATGAAACATTGAGCTTGGCAGTAAAATGCCCGGCATACTGATATGCGATGCCGGCAGAACCATTAGGACTTAAGAAAAGAAGATTCTTTCCGGCAGCATCGTCTTCTGCAAACGTGAAGTCAGAAGTCTCAAATGCGGTAATGCTCTTCAGGTCAAACCGCAATCCAGATTCAAACACTAAATGATTCCATGATTTCCTCCAGTAACCGAAGATTCCGTTTTCAGCGAGTGTGGCATTGGGAACAATCACCCGCGACCCGAAATTGTTATTGAGCTGAAGCATGGGTTGAATACCCGCGGTGAATTCAGATGTGCTGCTGATGTCCCTGATCCATTGCGCATCACCGCTGAAGGTATTGAGCAACATCTCCAGCGAAATGCGGTTTCCTCCTTCCTGCTCTTGCCTGAGGTTGGAATGAATACCGAGATTCACTTTCCACTGCGTTTGTCCTTTGTAGATCGTGTTCTGCGAAGTGACCATGGTAAAGAACACCTGGTGATGCGGTCCTGAAAAATTGCGGCTCCATCGTGGTGCTGTGGTGTCAATCCGGTTCAGTTCGGAATCCATCAGAAAACCGAATCGGTTGAATGATACCATCAGGTTGTTCGTGGAATACCACTGTGTTTTCCTGAAGCCATAAGTTCCTTTTCCCGAAATGCCGTCGAATCTTGAATTGTAAACCCGGTTGCCGTTGCCATCTATGTAATCACCGTGTGATTCGGCGCCGAGGCGCAGCCGCATGATTTTATTATCACGCCACTTCCTGAATCCGTAATCAGCCGCGCCTCCCACGGTGTTGCTGAAGAAACGTGCACTCAGGTCCTGTTCACGCCGGTCTTTCTCAGATGGTTTTTCTTCAAGGATATTCAACACGCCTCCCATGGCTTCACTGCCGTACATGATGGAAGCAGGTCCTTTGATGATTTCAATCCGGTCAATGCCTTCATCAGTCAACCCGAGTCCGTGTTCATCCTGCCACTGCTGATTATCGAAGCGCATGCCCAGCAACTGTGTTTGGATGCGGTTGCCGTACAACCCGCGGATCACCGGTTTTGAAATACCCCTGCCGGTCGAGAGTTGCGACATGCCCGGCAACTTTGAAAGCGCATCACTGATCGAGTAGCTTCCTCTCTCACGCGCTTCAGCCAGTGACATGGTTGAGATATTCACTGCCGTGCGATCCGGATCGGAGTTCCGTGTTCCGTACACCACTATCGATTCTCCTTCAATCCCTGTATTCTCCATCTCAATTTGTAATGGCGGGGTAGCGGCATCAATCACAACCGTCATAATCACGGTTTTGTATCCCACATAGGAAAACGAGATAGTAAACGTGCCCGGAGCCAGTGAACTCAGTGTGAATGTTCCGTCCTCATTTGAAAGAGTTCCTGTTTGCAGTTCAGGAATGTAAACAGTAACATGGCTCAGCGGCTTCCCGCTTCCCATATCGCTCACCACACCCGATAGTGCGCTCTGTGCATTGGCAGCAATGCAAAAACCGGCAGACAGCAAGAACAGCAATATGTATTTCAAAGCAATGAGAGGAAGTGAATGAATAATGAATCACGCGGACTGATTTTTGAATTCAGTCGCATATCAGTGAAGTATCACTCACTCAGGCATTGGGAGGCGGTGTGGGAATTTCAGTATCAGCTGAAACCTGTACGCCGTGAAAATGGGAAGGAATAAATTCTTCTGTAACGGAAACGAAGCTTAAGTCCTGACTTGCAAGAAGCCAGTCCGGGGTTAAGGATCTCGCACTTGATTTTGCAGATGAGGATGTGTTGTGATGATCGAGCGTCTTATGAAACCAACTGAAGAGAGATGTTTCGCGCTCGTCGTGGTAGCAATTCAGTATAACCTGAGCCCCGTCTTCTTTTCTGCTCACCACATCATAGTGCTCGCCGCGGTACACCAGTTCATTTTTATCCGTGAACCGGACTTCGTTCCGCAATTCATTTTTGGAAAACGATAACCGGATGATCCGCTTTTCTGTTGTTGCCATTCGCATCTGTCCTGCTGCATCCGCCTTAACCACTTCATCAGCCAGTGAAAAGGCCAGGTAATATCCAACCGCCCCGAAGAGGAAAACAAAAGCACTCGTTATGGCAAAGAGTTTCTTCAAGCGTGGCGAAACTAAACAATTCAATCTGCTTTCAGCTTATAGTACACGCGCCGGTCCCGGAGGTAATTGATGATGTAATCAAACCCCTTTTGTTCCTTTCCGAGAAACTCGGGAGGTGAGATTCCTTTTTGTGCATACAGCCCGTCGAGCACCAGGTTAGCAACTGCCGTGCAGGTATAACCCGTGGTTCGCTCCATGGAAGAAGTTTTGGTGGCATGATCGTAACGGTCCAGCAAATCATATTGGTACCGTCGCGGTTTCCCGTTTTCAGTTCCTTCTATCACAATCCGCATCACGGTAAACTCTTCTTCTCCCGGCGCGTATTTCCATTGCGGGAAGAAGAGCGCGCCGGTGAATTCCACAGGTTTTATCCTTTGTCCCCGCACAGTAATTTCCTGTTCGCTGAACAGACCCATGGACCGCAACTGTTCCATCATCCGTGCATGCCCGGGATAGCGGAATGTTTTTTCTTTCATGTTCGGAATGTTCACCGTGCGGAGCAGCGACCTCAGCCCGTCCGTATTGAATGCTTCGAGCGTTCCGATTTCTTCAATCTCCATTTCCTCCACATCGGAGAGCGCCGGAGCCACCACCACTTTTCCGTTCACTACAATTTTTGCCGGCCGCGTATAAATCTCGAGCACATCCACCGGAGAAAACGGCGCCTTGTATTGAAACGGCATGGTGCGTTTGACGGGTAATCCTCCGCAGATGGCCACAAAATTTTCAATCCGCATCCGTTCATGATGGTAACCGAGAATGATGTTGAACATGCCCGGCGCCACACCGCAATCCACCACGGCCATCACGCCGTGCTTCCTGGCCAGGTCGTCCAGGTCAAAACAGTCTTCGGGAAAGAATGAAATGTCAATGATGTTTTTCCCGGATTCAATTACTGTCTTCACGGTTTGAAAACCCATGAAGCCGGGCACGGCGCCGATAACCAGATCAGCGCCCGCTATCAGTTCACAGATTCTGTTTTGATCAGAAAGATCAGCTCTTACCGGATTCACTGATGCCGGCAGCAGGGCAAGATTATTTTCGTTGATGTCAGTTGCCGTGACCGAATGTTTTTGCGCAAGGTCCACCGCCATGGCTCTTCCCACCATGCCGGCACCCAGTACAATGATTTGTTTCATGTGATGATTTGAGTACGCAAATCAAACCTTTAATGATTGAAATGTGAATACCGGTTTCTATTCCGCTTTTCCCGTAAGCCATTTTTTGAAGTTGGGCGAGCGTTCAGCGCTCACGGCTGTATCCATTTCAATCGGCGGGTTAAGGATAAGTTTAACCCGTGATTTGGAGATCACGTACATTTCACGGATCGCCGTGCTGTTGATGATGAACTGGCGGTTGATTCGGTAAAACTGTTTCGGATCAAGAAGTTGTTCGAGCTCATCCAGTGTGTAGTCAGTTGGATAACGGCGGTTCTCAGCAGTTACGAGAGTTACAATTTTATCCTGTGTGAAGAAGTATGCCACATCGGTTACTTCTACAGCGCGGATGGATTGACCGATCTTAATGAGCAGTCTTTTCTGAAACTCTCCCTGATGGGGTATTGATTCAAGTAGTTTTTGATAGTCGGGAGCCGGAGGTGATTTCAGCTTCTTCCATTTGTTAATCGCTTTTTGCAGGTCCTCTTGTTTCACCGGCTTGAGGAGGTAGGCAATGGCATTTACTTCAAAAGCGCGGATGGCGTATTCATCATAAGCCGTGATGAAAATAACCGGCGCTGTGATTTCCGTTTGCCTGAGAATGTCAAAACATGTTCCATCGGCCAGTTGAATGTCCATAAAGATCAGGTCCGGAGCGGGATGGCCCGTTAACCATTTTACGGAAGACTCCACCGAATCGCTCTCGTAAACAATTTGCGTTTCGGGATTCAGTTCCAGGATCATTTTTTTAAGGCGACGTGACGCTGCGGCTTCATCTTCAATAATGACTGTTTTCATGACGATTGATTTTTTATTAAGTGAACAGTTACAATAAAATGGGAATCAGTTTTGGCTACGCTGATGGGTTTTCCGCCAAGCAATTCAAAACGGGCGTTGATGTTTTTCATGCCCATGCCGGTAGAAGTGATGGGTGATGTTCTGGGTTGCAGATTATTCTTTACCGTAAGTTCCTGCCCGTGCGATTCGATGATTACGGTGAGCGGTTTCTCCCTTGAAACAATGTTGTGTTTGACTGAATTCTCAATAAGCAATTGCAGCGTCAGCGGCGGAATGAGGTAATTCAAATCCTCAGGACGCAGATGAAAATTGATCCGCAGACTGTCGCCGTGGCGCTGCTTGAGCAGAAAGACGTAGTTATCCGTTAATTCTTTTTCTTCATTCAGCGCAATGAGATCCGTGTCTTTAAATTTAAGTGAATGACGGTAGAAATCGGACAGATTCTCCACGTAGGTCACGGCCAATCGCTGGTCTTCTTCAATGAGTGTTGACAGGGTATTGAAGCTGTTGAATAGGAAGTGCGGGTTGATCTGCGTCTTCAGGTTTTCAAGCTGAAACTCGATGGCCTGCCGCCTCATCGCCGCTTCCCGTTCGATCTGCTGCTCCCGCCATTTTACCAGGAAATAAATAATAGCGGTGGCCATCATTGCTGAGATAGTGATGAACCACCATGTTTTCCAGAAAGGCGGGTTGATGGTGAATGCATAGGATCGCGTAATGACATCATTGAAGTTGTGATGGATGGTGGCCTGCACCATGAAAGTGTAATGGCCTGCCGGAAGATTAGGATAGATCACGCGTTCATCCCTCGTTCTGATCCAATCCAGATCATATCCTTCCAGTTTGTAACGATACCGGATCTGCGACGGATTGTAATTCCAAAAACCCTGGAATTCGAAGGTGAGATGATTGTTGCTGTGCGAGAATTTGCTCTTCGATAGAAAATCAAACGGCTGCAGAAACAATTGCACGCGCGTAAGTTCCAGTCGCGCCTGATCGCTGAATGTTGAATCGGGCGGAAAATATTTCAAAACGCCTTTGGCTGACGGAATCCAGATGTTTTCTGAAGCATCACGGAAATAGCCGTTGATGTTCGGCTCAATGTCTTCAAAGAAACTGCGGTCGAGATAGCGGCGTATTTGTCCGCTCTCATGTTCATACACTTCAAGCCCGTCTTTTTCTATCAGTAAAATATCATTGTTCTTATCGGCCACTATGGCGGTGATGGCGAGATCGGTCACCCCTTCTTTTTCCCCGAAGTGGTCATAGTTCTTTCCGTCAAAACGAAAAATGCCTGAAGATGGGGTGCTGAACCAGATGTTTCCCAACCGATCTTCTGTTAGTGAATAAACGGTCTTCACTTTCAGCGAATCAATTTTTTCGATGGTGGTGAATTTTCCGTTGACAAAGCATTTCAATCCTTCACCGTCTGTAGCGAACCAGGTGCGTCCTTTTGAATCGTCAAGAATCTGGTAGACATAACTGCTGTTCAATCCTTTTTCTTCCGTAAAGTTTTCGAATACCGGTTTTGATTTTCTGAAGTCAATATGGCGAAAGGTACAGCGGCTGGCTCCGCCCAGGGTTGCAAACCAAATGAATTCGTCACCCGCCGAAATGGAGAGTACATTGTTATTGGCCAGTCCGTTGGTTTCCCTGAACTGAATGGCCGGTTCGTTTCCGCGCGGTAAAAGAAATACCCCCTCATCGAGCGTGCCCACCCATAAATTCTTTTCTGCATCCAGGCAAATCGTGGTGATAACAGGTATTCTGCCTCCGCTCATTAAACTTATTGACCTCGGGGAAGCTCCTGATGAATCAAATGTGAGGTACTGCAGTCCTTCCAGTGTGGCATACCACACACCACGATCAGCGGTATTGTAGTTCATGCAAAGCACTTCCTGTCCCAGCGCCGGTTCCCACTGGAAGAGGCCGGGAAACATGTCAAGGGAATTGTTTTTTGTGGTCACCCAGAAATTTCCTTCCTCATCAATGAGGATAGAAGTCACTTTGGAATTTTCATAGCCGCCCGATTCATTAAATACCGTGGGATGCTGCATGTTGTCGATGGAGAAACTGATCACTCCATTGTTTTGCGTACCCACAAATACTCTGCGGTCACTTTGTACGGCAATGGCGGTAACCGGGCCGTAAATCCAGTTGTTTGAAATAGGAAAGGTGATGAACCGGTGCGCCGCGCGATTAAAAAGTGATATACCGCCGGAGTAGGTTCCCG
Source organism: Bacteroidota bacterium (assembly GCA_018267315.1). GTDB lineage: Bacteria > Bacteroidota > Bacteroidia > Chitinophagales > UBA10324 > JAFDYS01. The sequence continues at coordinate 63,372 of JAFDYS010000019.1, forward strand.
CCCATACCTGTTGTTTCCGGTCAATGTAAATGGACTTCACAATTTGATCCTTCAGCCCATCCTTCGTAGAATAGGTAACCGTTCGCAACTGTGATTTATCAAATCGGCACTCGCTTAATCCTTCATCGGTGCCAATCCAGATGACTCCGTCATCAGAGCGCTTCATGCAATAGATCTCATTCGCCGGCAGTTGCTGCGGTGCGGCGTAGTGAATCCATGTTCCTTCTTGCCTCAGGTAAAGTCCGTCACCATAAGTAGAGACAAACAGATCACCTTCATTTGATACCACGATGTTGGTGATTCCGGCGCGGAAGGCCGTATCCGAAGTTGTTTCTTTCTTCCAGATTCTGATGGATCGGTGTAATAGCTTCCCGTCACTGAAACCTACCCAAAGTGTGTCACCCACGGTAGCCAGCGCCGTAATGGCTGCAGAGCTGCTGTCACGCAGTGATTGGGTATGAAAGTAAGAGCCATCAAAATTATAAAGCCCGCGCGAGGTACCTACCCACATCATTCCATACTGATCTACCACAGCGCAGTTCAGAGAAGCATTCTCTGAGAGTGAACTGATATCATAATGGCGGTGCATTGGGCTTTGGGCGAGACCGCGCTGCTGGAAGAGCAGCAGCAACACAGCGTATATGAAGAAGCGAAATTTCAATCAGGACTTGTTTCGTATAAGAGTCATATTTACCATCACCGTTACCTGCCGGGCAATTTTCATTTCAACAATCTTCGGAATGGTGATATTATGATCCGCCAGTAAAACCGGGAAGGTGGATTCAACTTTCATGGTAGTTCCGTTAATCACCACCTTTCCGCTGATGATGCGTTCCACTGTAACGCCGTGGATGGTGAGCAGACCTTTCACCCGCACTTCAAACGCACCATTTTGCATGAGGTCAATGTCATCTATGATTTTGCCCTTGAAAGTGGCCACCGGAAACAGATCGCTTTCAAGATAGTTTTCATTGAAGTGCTCCGACTGCAGTCCGCTGTTGAATCCATGAAAACTCACCACGCTCAGGGAGAAAAAAACTTCGCGCGAAGTACCATTCACGGCACCGGCCAGTTGATCTGTTGCGGCTTCAATGTGCTCCAGTTGTGCATCGGAAATGAAACGGACATTGCCGGCATTTCCGGCAAAGACTGTATCCTTTTGTTGTGGCATTTCAGTGACGGATAATACCAACCAAACAAGCGAGAGTAAAAACATGGCCGATTATCGGATGGGTAAGGAATGAAGCAGTGTAAAAATATTAAAACAGCACTGCCTGAACAGGGAAATTAGAATGTTCAGCGGGCAGAAGCGGGAGGGAAATTAGTATTCCGATGATTGGATACCATGGGTTATTTGTCAAACAACTCCTTCAGTCGCCGAGAATAGGCCACTTGTTTCCATGCTTCGCGTGATTCCTGCACCGGATAACCGAAATAGGTTTTACCGCCCTCAAGTGAAGAGCCCACACCGGATTGCGCCAGTACCACGGCCCCTTTACCGATTACCAGGTCCTTGCTCACACCCACCTGCCCCCATAGAATCACATCGTCCTCAATGATGGCAACACCGGCCACACCCACCTGTGCGGCAAAGAGGCAATTTCTACCTACATGTGTATCATGTCCGATGTGAACATGCGAATCGAATTTGGTACCGTCACCAATGATGGTATCACCGCTCACTCCGCGTGCAATCGTTGAACATGCCCCCACTTCCACGCGGTTTCCGAGGATCGCTCTGCCGCAGGAATGCATCTTGACGTATCCGCGGTCAGGATATCTTTTAAAATAATAGGCGTCGCCGCCGATGACAGCATTGGAATGAATCACGCATTCATCACCGATGATGCA